>NZ_OZ040189.1:608000-1216000 GCF_964048965.1 Tenacibaculum sp. 190130A14a
AAATGATGCGTATGCCGGGGTTACCAGCAAAACCTGCTTCTGAAAACATGACCATTGATAACAAAGGAGTTATTTCTGGATTGTCTTAAGAAACAATAACATTTATAAATTTAAAAACCAGCATATTTGTGCTGGTTTTTTTATGTTTTAAGGAATGAGATTTAGGGTAAGTGTTTTGTTAAGAGATATATAAAAACAAAAAAGCCTCACAAAAAGTGAAGCTTTAAAGGTGGTCCCACATGGACTAAGTGTTTTTAATCTTGATTGAACATTGTTGCTCTTAATTCGTTATTATACCTGTTGTTTTTGTTGACTTTATAGATTTTACAAGTATAATAATAATTATTGATATTTATAATTGTATGGCTTAAGTTGTATCTTTTGTTGTCACTTTTTTAATAAATCCTTATATTTGATAAAATTGAAATTATGTCAAATTCTCAGAGAACAAAAGGGCAAAATATACGTTTCAGGTTAAAGTCATCTCAAAAAGAGTTGAAGCCTATATATTTGGATTTGTCCTTAGGAAGAGGAAAGAGGTTTAGGTATTCAATTGGATATTCTGTAAATCCAAAGTATTGGAATGAACAAAAAGAAAGGGTAAAAAATGCTGTGATGGTAAGCAACTCTAATGAGATTAATGATAGGATTTCGGATATAGAATCTGAATTATTTGGATTTATAGCAAAGTGTGATTCTCAGCAAATACAAATTAATAAAGAGTTGTTGAAAGAGTGTTTAGATGTTTTTTTAAAAAAAGTTGAGCTTAAAGAGGAGAAAGAATACGATTTGTTGACCTATGGTAGAAAGTATGTTGACTTGAAAGAAAAAGAGTTGGGTAATAGTGGGGGAGTTAAAAAGTATAAACAGACCTTAAGGTTACTTGAAGATTTCCAAAAGGATTTAGGTTACAAATTAAGTTTTAAAAATATTGATAACGAGTTTTATTCTGAATTTGTGGATTTTTTGAATACTAAAGAGCATTCAAGAGATACAGGTTATGCAACAAACAGTATCGGAAAGCATATAAAAACAATAAAAACTTTTATGAATTCCTCATTAGAACAAGAGTTACATACGAACTTTAAGTTTAAAAAATTTAAGGTATTAGTAGAGGAGACAACAGCAATTTATTTAACTGAAGAAGAATTGCAGAAAATGTTAGACCTTGATTTATCTAAAAAACCTAAACTTGAATTAGCAAGAGATATTTTTATTATAGGATGTGAAATTGGTCAAAGAATTAGTGATTATTCTGATATGCAAAAACATGAGATAGTAAATCATAAAAAAGAAAAGTATATTAAAATAAAACAGGAGAAGACTGATAAACAAGTATTGTGTAGAATTACTGAAGTAATAGAGGATATAATGAATAAGAGATATAATGGAAGTCTTCCTCCTAAAATATCTCATCCATTATTAAATAGTAGAATTAAAGAGGTTGGTGAATTAGCAGAAGTCAATAGTGAAGTTAATTTTGAACGTACCCAAGGAGGGATTGGAGTAGTGAAGAAAATGTCTAAATTCGATTTAATAATGGGGCATACTGCTCGTAGAACATTTTGTACTTTGAAGTATATGGGAGGTGTTCCTATAAATGATATTATGGAATTGAGTGGTCATAGTTCAATTAAAGAATTTATGAAGTATATTAGAAACCCAAAAGAAGAAAGAGTTTCAATGATTACAAATACCGAAGCTTTTAGAAAATCATCCTTAAAAGTTAGTTAATGTTATTTAGTGAAAGTGTTATAGAAGAAAACCCTGAAGGGTACCTAACAAATGTTTTTTCGATAAAGTCTGATTTAGGTCTTTCGTATTTTGTGTTTATTAATTATAATGCTGATAGGAGTGCGAATTCTAAATATACAACTCTTGAGGAATCGAACCCTGAATTGTATTCTGAATTAAAAGAAGGGGAGTTTGTGACTAAATTTACCAATAAACTTAAAGAATTTTATATAGAAGGGTTATTTCAATATTATCAATCAATAAACTTTGATGAAGTAGAAATTAATAGATTCATAAAAGAGTTTAATTCTTTTAAAAATGAAATTATGAGTAATCAATTTAAAGGCGATATTACTTTTTCTCAAACTTATATAGATGTTGTGATAAGTGAGGTGAATATTTTGATTTCACGTATTTCAGAAATGAACGCTGCTTCGGAAAAAGACATTACTTCAGAAAAAGACACTATTTTAATTAAAAGCACTAAATCTGCTAATAATTCTTTTTTTACGCTAAATGACGGTATAAAGATTTCGTTTGTAGATTTAAGAAATTCATTAATAACAAGAGGATGTCTTGAAAAGTCCATTAAAGCAGTTACATTGGAAAATGTGTTCGATGATTATCATGATGGTAAGCAAAAACAAATTAATTGGATTGGTAGTAAAAATAAATTAGGTTTGTTTATTAAGTTACTTAAGGATAAAAAAATAATTACTGATGGTCAACCCTTCCTTATTGCAAAAAAAACTTTTTTAATTAAGGATGAAAAGATAACTACATTGACACCTCCTAAAAAAGAAGATTCAAAGAATTATTACAATAGTTTTGAGAAGATGCTCGATAATCATACGACTTCTACATAATTTTAATTTTTAAGGGGTTTTATTTTAATTTTAGACTTCTACTGTTTCTCCTGTGTTTAGATAATACTTCCCCCTCGCTTTTCCCCTTGTTATTTAAAAAGAACTGATTTTTAAGTTTTTGCTCACCTTAGATTTGTAGTAGAAATTTTAAATTATTTTTTTATGACAAAAGTTTTATTAAAAAGAAAAACAGGGGATGTTTTATCTCAAATATGGGATTTTTACAGTGATTTATTGGTTGATAAACTAATTGATAGGTTAGAAGGAAGAAATCATGCTTTACAAACGATTGAAGTTTCGTGTAGAGAAAAAGAAGAAGAGGAGGATAAACTTCTTTCGGTTCAAGATGTTTGTCAAATTTTTGGAGTTACGAGAGGTACTCTTAATAATTGGCGAAAGTTAGGTTATTTTAAACCTGATACTAAAGTAGGAAGGAGTCCTCGTTATAAAATGAGTTCTGTTCAAAGTTTTATTAATTCTAAAAATGAAAGTTATGATAGATTTAATTAAAATATACTTTGAAAATAAGGAAGAGATGGAGGATTGTGTTAAATCAAGGAAATTTAGAGGGCTGCATTCTAAATATTTTTATAATACCGATACATTAACTTATCCTATAAGAGCGGAACTTGATAATCTTAAACTGAATGTTACTGATAAAAGTGCAAGTATAGAGAATTCAATACATAAATATTTTAATAGTGTTTTTGGTAAGGGCGTTCAAAATTATAATGATTTTAGTTATTGCGATTTTATTCAGGCTTGTAAAGATTTAGAGGCTAAGTTAGGGTTGTCTTTTGAAGGTACTTATTTAACAAGGTTTGAATTTGGATTTAATATCAAGTTGGATTTTGACCCTACAGATTTTATCGAAGATAATGTGTTAATGTATAATTACAATGCACCTTGTTATGACCCAAAGTACAAGAGAAGAGAGAAGATTATAAAATTCTCATTGAGAGAATATGAGATAAAAATTTACAATAAATCTTTACAGTATGGGCTAAAGGAAGATGATGCTAATATTCTTAGGGTAGAAGTAAAGTATAAATCAAGAAGATTAATTCAAAAAATGGGGATATATAACATTAAAGATTTATACAATAAATCTGTACTCAATAATGTATATAATGATTTTATGAATAAGATAGAAAAAATTATTATTGTTGATGATTATAAAGGGAGCTTAAAAATGGATGCTAAGGAAAAAGATTTCTTTATCAAATGCACGAATCCAAATTATTGGATTGATTTAAGAAAAAACTATTCTAAAAATGTAAAAAACTTACACAAAAAAAGATTTTTAAAGTTAGTAGATAAATATCATTTAAGTAAAAAAAGAAATTATGTGTTAGAAAAGTTTAAATCTAAATTTGAAGAGTTAATGTTTTGTAGTAATAATTACTTTGAAAATCAATTAATTGCATAGAGGTGGGAAAAATCAACTATTGTAATAACATGAAAAGTAGTAAAATGAATTCAAGAGTAGAGTTTTTAATATAAGAGACCTAAGATATAAAGCTTAGGTCTTTTTATTTATCCTTTCATCAACATCATTGCTGAATTCTATCATTTTAGTTTCATTTAAATATTCTATTACTACCCTGTTTTGATGGAATTTCTTCATCAGAAAAACGGTCAGTTTTTCAATATAATTCTTTAGAGTATTTTCCTTTGTTGGAAATTTTGGATAGTTAATGAACTCTAATTTTAAATGTTTTTCTCTTTGATTGTTTAAAACTATTAACGAATCTATTACTGAACAACTCAAATAAAATTCTTCTTCTAACATGAGTTTCTTTTGATATTCAGAAATAGACTCCAATATTTCATTCTTTTGTATTGGCTTTTGAGAATACCCATACTCCAAACCAATATTTACAATTGCCTTAAAAGATTTTATTGTAGTTATCTTCATAATAAACAGCGTTCATAAGACTAATAAATTCTTGTGTTACTGATTTTATTTCCTCAAAATCTTTAGATTTAGTGTTGGTTTTATCTTCTAAATACAGCTTCCTATTAATCTCTAACATAATTGAACTAACTCTTTTGTCTTTTTGATAAAAATTCATTGGAACAATAGACCCACTATAAGGTTCGTCAACACCAAGACTAAAGCCTTTTGACTTAAAAAAGTCAATTGAAGCATCTATGAGTTTTTTAGGAGTATGAAAACTATCTGTTCCAATGTTAAAATCAGGACGATTTAAGATTTTGTTTAAATCTCTTTTTAAAGGTGTATCAGGAAAAGAATGACAATCAATAATTAATGACTGTCCGAATTCTTTTAACTCTCTTAAAACAGCTTTATTTAGGTCTGAATGATGTTTCCAATAATAGCTTGTAAGAATATTTTCTCTCAACTCCTCAGTAACGTTTCGGATTGGTCTTCCATCATCACTTTTCTCATATAATACACCCATTCCATACTTGAACATTACTTCCTTAGAATTATCTGAAAATCTTTCAGTATCACAGAATATTCTTGAAAAATCTGCTTTTACAGATTCCCAATTCTTAGATTCAAATAACTCATCGGTGTACCAATCTGTTAATTTTAAAACTTCTTGACTTAACTCATCTTTAGAAATAATAAATCCATCTTTATTTGGGAACTTAATTGAAGAGTGCGGAATGTGTAAAATCATTTTTTGCCCTGAATTTCTCGTATTTTCGTTTCTAAATATTTTCTTTCAGAAATAATCTTTTCTATGTCTTTGACTCTTTGCTTTTCAGATTTTTTTAAGTCATCATATCTCATGTAGAAATATATTGCTGCATAAAATAATATTCCAAAAACAAAAGCTATCATTGGTAGTCTTTAATCAATTAAATTTCTCTTCTTTAGTTCTTTAAAAAACTTATCACATTCATCTCCTTTAAAACTCATTCTATAAATCAAATCATCTACAAATGTATCATTGATGAATTTAAAATTTACACTACTCGATTCCATTTCTGAATGCCCATTAGAAAATATTTCTTGTGAAAACTTGCTATCAGATTTAATATCCTTGAATAAATAATCTATTTGTTCTGTTTTAACAATTTCATTGTTTTCATTCAACAAATCTATAGTTATTTCGTAAGCTCCATAAGGAACATTGTATTTAGATTTGTTTCCAAGCAGTATAGAACCACCGACTCCCCCATAAGAGTTTTTTGTGAGATTATTTTGAATCTTAATATTATCGAGAATATGCTTTCTCAATACTAATTTATTGAACTTAAAGACTTTTTTAGCATCATTACACTTTTCTTCTATCAGCACGTCATTTACATCATTGATATTAAGGCAACCTGTTTTTTTAGCAAAATCAAATATTTTACTATCGAATAAAGGAGAAAGACCTTTTGTTGATTCTATGTATAAATGACCTTTATTTCTAATAATATTAAATAAAACCATCCTCTCTTTTCCTTTATCTCCTATGTTTACATAAGCTTTAAATCTATTTGGTTCTTCTACAATGTTTTCAATATTAAAATTCTCTATAGTAATGTGACTATCCAACTTTTTAAGATTCGGGTACGTTTTAATAGCTTCTTTGTGATTTTGAAGTTTTAACTCATATAAGAAGTTTTTAAGCAAAAGCTCAGCATCACTTTTATTAAAACCTTTGTTACAGCTACATAGAACAATAAGTAAAACAGATGTAAATAGTCTTTTCATAGAAATACTTTAAAAGAATAACAAATCTAATAAAAATTTCAAATATAGGATTATACGCCTATATTAATTATTCAGGAATTCCACAATTTTGAATGTGGAAGAGTCAGAAAAAAAAGAGTTTCTAATTTTATTCGGAAAAAACTTCCGCAAAATCCGTAAATCCAAAAATTACTCCCAAGCAAAATTAGCCATAGATATTGATTCGGATGTTTCCCATATAAGTAGAATTGAAAGGGGTTTAACCAACACTACTGTAATTAAGTTAAAAGAAGTTTCTAAAGTTTTATCAATTCCTGTAGAGGAGTTTTTTAACTTTTAATATTTATAGATTGTTAATTCCTAAAGCCTTAAAAAACACATCATGCCTTTTTTCGGCAAAATCTACCAAATGATTATAGTCTATAACTTCAAAGTATAAATTAAGCTCAGGATTAACTTTATACAAAGTCCCATGTGGAGTCTTCTTAAAGCCATTTCTTTTAATGTTGTAATTGATTAAGTCTTTATGTAAATCACAAACAATATAACCAAATTTAGGAGTCTCATCTTCTAAATTGATATAATTACCTTTTGAATTTTTTGCTTTAGATTCTCCTAATTTTTCAAAATACATATCCAATTGATAATCTAATCGTTTATCATTTGTTGTATTCATGTCCCTTCCTGGTCTTTTAAACTCAAATAACACCATTGAATTTATGTTATTTGGGTTATCAGAATAAGCCATAGGAACATCGTATATAAATAAATCAGGTTCTCTCTGACTTGAAGATTCTAATTCAGTGTTAGACCTTAATTGTTTGTCAGATGCAGTAAAGGAATGAAAAGTTAATCTTTCGTCTAATAACCACAAATTATGATAATCATCAGGCATACTATTGGTGTCAGCTCCCATGGTGAAAATTATATTATGCAAATCCTCTTCTAACATATAGTTTCCTTCATCTCTCCATTCTAAATATTTTTTAAATAGCTTAATGATAGATTTACGCTTTATCATTAAGTCAGCTAATTTATCTTTAGAAAAAGAAGCTTCTTCTCTTAAGACATTGTGGACAATTTTGCCAAACTCATCTTTGTCGTACTTTCTTTTTTTGAATAATTTATTAAAAGCTTTTTCTCTTTTCTGTTCTAATTTAAAAGAAACTTCATGAAGTCTTGCTTCTAACAGGTCATCACTTGCATTTATAGGAATATCGTTGAAAGCATTCTCTATCGAGAGTAAATGCTTATATCTTAGCCTTGGTTTCTTTTCATCAAGGATATAACTTTTGATTCTAACGTTTTTCTCTTTTTCAGCTTCCTTAATAAAATCTGAATACGTGTCTTTTACCTTGTTTGCTAAACCTTTGCACAGCCCCTCTAACGAAATCCCATCATGTTCTTGCAATTTATCATCTTTATCAGGGAAACTAAATCTATTTCTCTGAGGTAGAGCTTTTTCATCTAAGAACTCACTTGTTACATATAGAGAAATATGAAATTTTTTATTTTCATCATCATGAAGTTCTTTAAAAGATGGAATGTACTTAGTTAAGGTTTTTTTATCTCCTACTTGTCTATTATTAGCACATAAGTGTATTGAATGAGATTGTACTCCGTTATAATTTTTTATATAATTAAGTGTAAATTCTCTATCTAAATCAGATAACTGTACGTTTTTTTGTGTATCAGCTATATCAATAACTGTTCTATAAATATCATTTAATACTAAAGCCTCTTCGATACTCTCTCCATCATCTAATAAGTAAATAGTCGGAACTGTTTTATTTAAAAAATACAATAAGCAATGTTGTATTATACCTTCCGCTATATCTTTTTTAGATACTTTATTAGTGTTTATGTATTTAGCATATTGTTCCTTGTAATTATTTAGCTCTATTTGTGTGTAAATTTCTGAAGGTACTTTAGAGTTTGAATCTATATTTACCTTTTGTAACCCTTTTGAGTTGTCAAATCGTAATACTCGCCTTAATGTTGTTTTGTTTTCTAAATAATAACTATCAATATCCATACTACCGAAACAAGCCAATACCGTATATCTTCCTATTCCTTTGCATCCATGTTTAGTCGCTCCATAATCTGTATAAGGAGTTCTAAAAGCATCAAATCTATTGTTAATAAAACCTATTCCATTGTCTCTAACAGAAAACCCTATGATAGGGTTGTGTTTTTCTTCAATATCTTCTTCTCCAAAATTTAGTTTAGATTCATTTAATCTCTTTATTGATATTACTATTTTTCCATCATTGATATTGTCATTATCTATAATACTTTGTATAGAGTTTACAACTACTTCCTGTAAAGGAAGTAAATATTCCTCAGGTCTAATATCTATACTGCTTATTAGACCTTTAAAATGAACCTTTTGTTCAATAACCTCTATTCCATTCATAGTGTTTTAATCTTTTATCCTACAAAAATATTATTATAGACTATAAAACTAAGCTATTTAATATAAAATACATAATTCTTTAATAGCAATAAACCTGATATTAAAAAGTCTAAATTAATAATCAACCTTTTATGATAAAAAACAAAGTATAAGCCAAGAGAGAAGTCTCTATCAGGAGAGGCTCATAAGTGTATAAATAAGATGTAAAAGAACGAGGCTTAATTCCTTAAGTAAAACATTATAAGTAAAACGTAAATTATTTTTCCTCTTCGTTTAGCTTTTTACCATACTCTTTGAGTCTATTACTTCCTGCTCCAAAATGTATTAATGCTCCAAAAAATAATATACATATTAAAAGGACTGAAGTAACAGGAGTAAACTCAAAATAATTATCTACACATATCCTATAAATTGAATAACCTAAAAAAATCAAAGGGAAAAAGACTAAGCAAATTACAGTTATAAATTTTAGTGGGAATTTAGTCCAACTTTTAATTTCATAATCTTTAAATTGATGTAAGACAATGTTGTCAAAAAAGAAATAAGGATTAATAATTTTCCTTGTATAGGAGTATTTGCCTAACTTAAAAAGATTCTTCGACACTTTTTCAAACAACGAGATTAAAAACTTATTGTTTGTGTAAATAGTGACATTCTTTAGAAAAAGAAATGTAAAGCAGACAGGAATAAAGCTAAGTAAAATGTTAGTGTCACTAATTTTTATAAATAATACTTCTATTTCTGAGTCAACTTTCTTGTTGTCAATTAAAAAATAGATTACAAAACATATAAGCATCCCAAATGAATTTTTAACCATTCTGCTATTGTTGTCTTTTATATTTTGTGCTATGTAATTAAAGTAATTTAAACTTATTCCTTCACTTTCAATGTTTTCGTCTTTAGTGTGATTAGTATATATCTCGTCTATTTCTTTATTTAAACTTTTAAAAATATTATCTATTTCACTCTTAGTCTCATTAAAACTACCTTGTAAAAAATCTTTTTCTTTCATTTCTTATTTTTTACTTCAAATATAACATCTTCGAATAATTAAACTATTATATACAAAACGTAAATTATTATGAAATTAGAGTTTGTAAAAAGACCGAGATAGTACCTACAATAAATGTACCCCTTCATTTTATTTTTTTTTAGCGTACCCCTATGTAATAATTGCAATACGTAAAAGTTAGCGATAAAATATTTTCTTATCAATAAAAAATAATATTATTTAGGAAAATGTAGCTTGTAGAAAGTGTTTTGACGGTAGTCAAAGGGGGTATTATATAGGGTAAATAAAAATTTTAACCTTAAAAGTTGTCTCTTATGTTGTCGCTGCTGAAAACAAAAAACCTGCAACTATTTCGTAATGAATGTGTTACAGGTTTTAAGTGTGGTCCCACATGGGCTCGAACCATGGACCCCCTGATTATGAGTCAGGTGCTCTAACCAACTGAGCTATAGGACCCGTTTTATTGGGTGTGCAAAAATAAAAACTTTTATTGAAATAAAAACAATTTTTTACACTTTTCTATTCATTAAATTTTCCCCAAACATACGCAACCCAAGCTTGGCTTTCTCAGAGATGTTTAGCATGCTTAAACTCTCAAAAGACTTATTGGTGTAGTACTCAATAAGTTGTTGTGTGTGTTGGGTAATATTGTTGTTGTTAAATATAGCCGTTACCGCTGCTACTTTAGCACCGTTGTCTTGTTCTTCAGAATTATAAAGTTTTACTAAAGTATTTTTGTCTTCTTCAGAAGCAACTTCTAAAGCCTTTAAATACAAATAGGTTTTCTTATTTTCAATAATATCTCCACCTACCTGTTTTCCAAAAGTTTTAGGATCTCCATAGGTGTCTAAATAATCGTCTTGTAATTGAAAAGCGATTCCTAAGTTTAATCCGTAGTTGTATAAATGATTGGCTTGTTCTTCATCTGCTTCAGAAATAATAGCGCCCATTTTTAAAGCTGCTGCTACTAAAACCGATGTTTTTAAACGAATCATTTCAATGTATTCCTCAATAGAAACATCATTTCTTGTTTCGAAATCAATATCCAATTGTTGTCCGTCGCAAACTTCTAAAGCGGTTTTACTAAATAGCTTTGCTAGTTTTTGAAAGATATGAGGTGGATAATTCTCAAAATACTGATATGCTAAAATCAACATCGCATCTCCAGAAAGAATCCCTGTGTTTAAATTCCACTTTTCATGAACAGTTGCTTTACCTCTTCGTAAAGGAGCGTCGTCCATAATATCATCATGTACTAAGGTAAAGTTATGAAATACTTCTACCGCCAATGCTGTTGGCAAGGCTTTGGTATAGTCACCTGAAAAGATATCTGCAGCAATTAACGTTAAGATAGGTCGAATTCTTTTACCTCCTAACTGTAGAATATAGTCTATAGGTTGATATAAGTTTTGAGGCTCTCTAACTATTTTTTGAGATTCTAAATAATTTAAAAAATCGTTTTGATATTGTAATAAGTCCAAATCTGAAATTTTTGGTAAAAATAATGTAAAGAAATATGCTGTGTAAACTTAAATGTTAAAAAATGTTTAAAACTTTGGAAACTTTTTTTGTTTCTAAAGTTTCCTGCCATATCTTTGCCCTCGATTATGAAGGATAAAATTTTAGAAAAGGCAGGAGCAATGTTTTTGAGCTATGGGTTCAAAAGCGTAACGATGGATGATATAGCTAGTGAGTTGGCCATATCAAAAAAGACACTTTATAAGTATTTTTCAAACAAGAACGATTTGGTAGATGCTTCTATAGAAGCGGTTCAGAAAGCAATTGACGATGCAATTATGTTTATTAAAGAACAAGATTACAATGCAATTGAAGAAGAATTTGCGGTAAAGAAGATCTTTAAAGAGATGTTTAAAAATGCTAAAACTTCACCAATGTTTCAGTTGAAAAAGTATTACCCAGAATCGTATACGAATTTAATCGATAGAGAGATTTGTATGTTTCGAGACTGTAATACCGATAACCTAGAAAAGGGAATTGAGCAAGGGTTGTACCGTCCAGAAATTAAAAGAGAGTTGGTAACCAACTTTTATTTCACATTAATATTCGGAATTTTTGATAGCGATTATTATGGTGAACGAATGGATGAACTCATGAAGGTTGAATATGAGGTGTTAGAGTATCATATACGAGCTATTGCCACTAAAAAAGGTCTTGAAATTTTAGAAAACGAATTATTAAACAACGCTATTTAACTATAATAATTAATGAAAAGAGGATTTATAATTCTTAACCTTCTCTTTGTGGTGACAATTGGGGTGGCACAACAAAAAGAAATGAGCTTATCAATGAAAGAGGCTATTGATTTTGCTATTAAAAATAACTACAATAATAAAGTTGCTTTGAATGATATTGAAGCAGCGAAAAAAAGAAAATGGGAAACTACAGCAACAGGGTTACCTCAAATTAACGGAGTTGTAAATTACCAAAACAATTTAAAACAACAATTTCCAGGGGTTGACTTTAACAACGATGGTACCATTGATTTTGGAGCAAAGCACAATATTACAGGTACAGTTACTTTAAGTCAGTTATTGTTTGATGGATCTTATTTAGTAGGATTACAAGCAGCAAGAACCTATTTGAAAATTTCAGAACAAGCAAAAGAGAAAACCGAATTAGCAACAAGAGAAGCTATTATCAATGCATACGGAAATGTATTGGTTGCTGAAGAGCGTATTGAAATACTAAAAGAAAACAAGAAAACTGTAGACCGTCAGTTAAAAGGTGCGGTAGAAGGATTTAAAGAAGGATTAACCGAAGAAGAAACGGTAGAGCAGTTTGAGATTACGCAAGGAAATATTATCAGTCAGCAAAGAAATGCTGATAGAAACAGAGAAATTGCGTATCAAATGTTAAACTTAGCTTTAGGAAATCCAATTGATACCAAGCTTACCTTAACAGATGGTTTAGATGATTTAGTATTGAATAATACCGATTTAAACTTATTAGGAGAGTCATTTGATTTAGACAATCATATTGATTTTAGAATTGCACAAAACGATAGAGAAAGTAAGCGTTTATTAATGAGGTTAGAAAAAAGTAAAGCTTTACCAAGCATCAATGCTTTTGTAAACTACTCAAGATTAGCCAACGCAAATAGTTTTGATTTCTTTAACTCATCGCAAGAATGGATTTCAACTTCTGTGTTCGGAGTAGGAATAAATGTACCAATTTTTAGCAGTTTAGGAAGAAGCGCAAAAACAGCGCAAGCAAGAATTGCTTTAGAAAGTGCAGACATCCGTTTATCTGAAACTAAACAACGCTTAAACTTAGAAGCACAACAAGCAAAAAGCAATTACCAATTAAGTATTGAAAATTACGAAACAGCTAAGAGAAACTTGGCATTAGCAACTCGTATTGAACGTAAGCAAAAGGTAAAGTTCGACGAAGGGGTTACTACAAGTATCGATTTATTAGCTGCTCGTAACCAGTTGTACGGACAACAAAACAGCTATTTACAATCAATATTAAACATCATAGCCAATAAGGCAAAATTAGACAACGCATTAAATACACCAATAAAATAAAATCAACTATAATGAGAAAAATATATTCAATAGTATTACTATCTGTACTTTTAGCTTCATGTGGAGGTAACAAAGAACAGTCTGTACAAGAAGTAATTGCTACCAATGATTTAGCTCAAATAAGAACAAAGAAAGCAGAGTTAGATACAAAACAGCAAGAATTAGCTGCAGAAATCAAACAATTAAACGATAAGATTTCTGAATTAGATACTAATAAAAAGATTCCATTAATTACCGTATTTTCTGCTAAAACAGCAGATTTTGTACACTACTTAGAATTACAAGGAGATGTACAAACAAAACAAAATGTTTTGATTTACCCAGAAATGGCTGGGCAGTTAGTAAGCATCTATGTAAAAGAAGGGCAAAAGGTTGTAAAAGGACAAACCTTAGCTAAGATTGATGATGGAGGTTTAGGAAACCAGTTAGCACAAGTAGAAGCACAAGCGGCTTTAGCAAAAACTACTTATGAGCGTCAAAAGAGATTGTGGGAGCAAAGAATTGGATCTGAGATTCAATACTTACAAGCAAAAACATCGTATGAAGCACAAAAGAATGCGGTAGATCAATTAAAAAGACAATTAGGAAAGTCTGTAATTAGAGCACCATTTACTGGAGTAATTGATGATGTAATTAAAGAACAAGGAACGGTAGTAGCACCAGGAATGGGAGCAGAAGTTTTTAGAATTGTAAACTTAGGAGATATGTACATCGAAACAGATGTTCCTGAAAGTTATATTACGTCTATTAAAAAAGGAAAAAGTGTAGAGGTGGAGTTTCCAATCTTAGGAAAATCATTACAATCTACAGTGCGTCAAGCAGGAAACTTTATCAATCCAGCAAACAGAACTTTTAAAGTAGAAATTGGAGTTCCTAATAAAGATAGAACAATCAAACCAAACTTAACAGCGAAGTTGAAAATCAATGATTATACAAATCCAAAGGCAATTTTAATTCCACAGAGTATTATTTCTGAAAATGCAAAAGGAGAGCAGTATATCTATGTAGTAAAAGATGTAAAAGATCAAAAAGGAGTTGCTAAGCAAGCAATTATTACTACTGGAAAAACGCAAGGAGATGTTATTGAGGTTTTATCTGGAGTAGAAAACGGAGCTCAGATTGTAGAAGAAGGAGCTCGTAGTGTAAAAGATGGGCAAGAGGTGAAGATCTTAGCAGTTTCTCAAGCAAAATAATCAACTAAAGACTACACGTTAAAATGACTGAAAAACAAAAAAAACAAGTCGATAAAGAGTTCGGTTTATCCTCTTGGGCAATTAATAATAAGACTACCATTTATGTAATGATGGTGATGATACTTATTATGGGTATTTCTGCCTTCTTAAGTATGCCAAGAGAGAACTTCCCAGAGATTAGAGAAACTAAGATTTATATTAGTTCTGTATATCCAGGAAACACTGCCGAAGACATAGAAAAATTAATTACTGATCCGTTAGAAGACAAATTAAAAACGGTAAGTAATGTGGTAGAGATTACTTCTACATCGCAAGAAGATTACTCAATGGTAGTGGTAGAGTTTGATGAAAATATTACCGTAGACCAAGCAAAGCAAAAGGTAAAAGACGAGATAGATCAAGAAACATCTGGTGAAGATTGGCCAACCTTTAACGGAGCTAAAGTAGAACCAAATGTGTTTGAATTGAGTATGTCTGAAGAAATGCCAATCTTAAATATCAACATCTCTGGAGATTATCCGGTAGATAAGTTAAAAGAGTTTGGGGAGTATTTAGAAGATGAGATTGAAGATTTACCAGAGATTAAGAAAGTAGATATCCGTGGAGCAGAGGAGAAGGAAGTAGAGATTGCGGTAGATATTTATAAAATGATGGCTGCTCAGGTGAGTTTCCAAGATATTATCAACTCGGTAAATGGAGGGAACTTAACCATGTCTGCTGGTAATTTAATTGCAAGTGGACAACGTAGAACCATTCGAATCTTAGGAGAAATAGAAGATCCACAAGAGTTACAAAACTTTGTAGTAAAATCTGAAAAAGGAAACTCTATTTACTTAAAAGATATTGCAAGTGTTTCTTTTAAAGATAAAGACAAAACTACCTATGCACGTGAGTTCGGAGAAGCGGTAGTAATGCTTGATGTAAAGAAGCGTTCTGGTAAAAACATGGTAGAAGCAGCAGAGAAGATTCAAGTAATTGTAAAGGATGCTAGAGAAAATGTTTTTCCAAGTAACTTAAAAGTTACGATTGCAAACGATCAATCATCAAAAACAATTGGTCAGGTAGATGACTTAGTAAACAACATTATTTTCGGGGTAATCTTAGTAGTATTAGTACTAATGTTTTTCCTTGGATTTAAAAATGCATTGTTCGTAGGATTTGCAATTCCAATGTCGATGTTCATGTCCTTAATGATTTTAAGTTGGTTAGGATATACCATGAACACCATGATTCTTTTCGGATTAATTATGGGGCTTGGAATGTTAGTAGATAATGGTATTGTGGTTGTAGAAAACGTATACCGTTTAATGGATGAAGGAATGCCAAGAATTGAAGCGGCTAAAAAAGGTATTGGAGAAATTGCATTTCCAATTATCATTTCTACAGCAACAACGGTAGCGGCATTTATTCCATTAGGAATGTGGCCTGGAGTAATGGGACAGTTTATGATTTACTTCCCAGTAACCTTATCAGTAGTATTAGGATCGTCTTTATTTGTAGCTATTTTCTTTAACTCTGTAATGGTATCTCAGTTTATGAGTGTAGAAGATAAAAACATGCCGTTAAAGAGAATTATTACCTTATCGGCTATCATGGGAGTGATTGGGTTACTGATTATCATTTTTGGTGGAGCGTATAGAGCTTTAGGATCAATCATGGTATTTACAGCAATTATGTTATGGGTATATCGAATGGCTTTAAGACCATGGGCAAATGCATTTCAAAACAATGTGTTGCCACGTTGGGAACGTTTTTATGAAAGAGCGTTACGAGCTGCTTTAAAAGGATGGAGGCCGTATGTAATTACTCTAGGAACATTTCTTTTATTATTCTTTGCTTTTGGAGGGTTTGGAGCTTCAGTTCAAAGCCAGAGAACAAAGGTAGAATTCTTCCCAGATAATACGCCAAATCAGATTATTGTTTATATCGAATATCCGCAAGGAACTGATATTGAGAAAACAAATCTGATTATGAAAGATTTGGAAGAACGTGTATACAACGTGTTGAATTCACCTGAATATATGCACGGTGATCATAATTTCTTAGTAGAAAGTGCAGTTTCTCAGGTTGGAGCAGGATCTGGAAATCCACAAACAGATGGTGGATCTACTGCAGAAATGCCACACAGAGGAAAGATTACCGCTTCTATGCGTGAGTATAAATACCGTGAAGGAGCAGATAGTAAGGAGTTACAAAAGAAAGTAACAGAGGCCTTAAAAGGAATTTATCCAGGATTGGCAATTTCTGTAGAAAAAGAAGCTGTTGGTCCACCAGCAGGATATCCTATTAATATTGAGTTAGAAGGAAAGGACTACGGAGAATTGATCAATACGGCAGAAAAAATGCGTGATTTTATCAATTCGAAAAGTATAGCTGGTATTGATGAGTTAAAGATTGATGTAAACAAATCTAAACCATCGATGTTGGTAAATGTAGACCGTAAAAAGGCTGGAGAATTAGGCGTAAATTCTTCTCAAGTAGGAAGTCAATTGCGTAATGCGATTTTCGGATCGAAAGCAGGTATTTATAAAGAAGACGGTGAAGATTATGATATCTATGTGCGTTTTAACAAGGATAACAGGTATAATAAGAGTGCTATTTTCAATCAGAAAATAACCTTTAGAGATATGGCTTCTGGTCAAATCAAGGAGATTCCAGTATCGGCTATTGCGAAACAAACCAATACCTCAGGATATAGCGCAATTAAACATAAAGATGTTAAGCGTGTGGTAACCGTGTATTCGGCATTGGCACCTGGGTATACAGATGCAGCAGCAATTGTAGCGCAGATTGAAAATGAAATGAAAACGTTTACGGAGCAACCAGATACTGTAAAGATTAATTATACTGGACAGATTGAAGAACAAAACAAGCAAATGGCATTCTTAATGGGAGCGTTCTTTTCTGGACTTGGTTTGATTTTCTTAATCTTAATTTTCCAGTTCAACTCTGTTTCGAAGCCTGGAATTATCATGTTAGCGATTTTCTTAAGTTTAATTGGAGTGTTTGGAGGATTGATTATAACTGCAAAACCATTCGTAATTATGATGACCATGATGGGTATTATCTCGTTGGCGGGTATTGTAGTAAACAATGGGGTAGTCCTCTTAGATTATACCCAGTTATTAATTGATAGAAAGAAAGTTGAAAATGGTATTGCTGAAGATGATTATGTAGATGTAAATACCTTAGGAGAAGCAATCATTAGAGGAGGTAAAGCTCGTTTACGTCCGGTATTATTAACGGCAATTACGACCATCTTAGGATTAATTCCGTTAGCAACTGGATTCAATATTAACTTCTATACATTATTCAGTGAATTTAATCCACATATTTATATGGGAGGTGATAACGTAATTTTCTGGGGTCCATTAGCATGGACAGTAATTTACGGATTATTCATAGCTACCTTCTTAACGTTAATTGTGGTTCCAATATTATTCTACCTAATAACACGTTTTAAAATGTGGTTGCGCAGAGTTATGTAAAAACATATTTGTTAACTAAAAAAAGGGTTGAAAGTCATCGTGCTTTCAGCCCTTTTTATTTTAATAAAGTTAGTTAATTTTTGAGATTCTTATTAATCAGGTAAACGATCACGATCTCTTTTGGTTCTGTTAAATCGATAAATAAATGTCAATGATGAAAAGCGTCCGATAGGTCTTTCATAACGATAGGCGGTATAATCACTTCCAGTAATTAATTGTTTACGTACACGAGAATCAAAGATGTTGTTCATGTTTAAGGTTAAAGTTGCTTTATCATTCCAAAAATCCTTACTAATACCAATATTCGCTTGGTATTGAGCATCTGTAAATATTTGTCCGCTTTCCCTTTCTCCCTGGTAATTAAAACTTGTTTGAATGGTTAGTTTTGAAAACCTCATTCGAGAGTTTACACGAGTTGACCAATTGTTATCATCTACCATGTATATGCCTCGCTGTGTAAATGAAAAATAGTTAAATTCACTTGAGAGTCTCCACCATTTGTACGGAGAGAAACGTACTGCTAGTTCAGCTCCGAATCTTTTTTCAGTTCCTGAATTGATGGGTTTTGAAACTAGGGCACCAAAAGAATTTGCTGTAACCAAGGTTTCAAATACATTGGTAGTTCGTTGAAAGTACACAGAAGGATTCACCGTAAACTTACTCCATCTTTTTAGAAAACCTAGTTCAAAAGAATTGGTATACATCGGGTCTAAATCTGGATTCCCAACTCGAATATTCCTACGGTCAGAAATTCCACCAAACGGATTCAAATGCCAGAAACTCGGACGACGAATTCTTCTACTATAACTCAATTGTAAGTTAGTACCTTGACTAAAATTATACGTCAAATGCGCTGTTGGAAATAAATCGGTATAGCTCTTGTCAGTTCTAAATTGATCCTTTCTATCAGTACTTCCAGTGTTGGCATGTTCAGCACGTAATCCTAATAAATATTGTAGTTTGTTTTTTCTATTTCCATATTGAACATAGGCTCCGTAAATACGTTCTTGATATCGTAATAAGTTATCTAAACTGTCCACTAAAACAGTATTGTCCCAAACCTTATAATCGCTATCAATATTTCTGATTTCTCCTTTAATACCCATTTCTACATGAGATTTTTCACTAATAGGGAGTTTAAAGTCTGATTGAAATAAGAAGTCTTTACTACTTTCAATGTCTCTACTTTTTAAAGTATTGGTTGTTGGGTTTACAGGAAATACTTGTTGCTCTTTTACCATTTCATTTTCGTCATCATTCCAGAAATCGTATTGAAGATTTAGCGTAAACTTTTGGCCTTTTTTATCGAAGGTTTTTACATAGTTAAACTCAATTTGATTTGCTTTTTGAGGTTCTCTATAAAACTCTTGCGTAGCAAGTTTACTATCGGTTTGTTGTGCGCTGTTTAAAAAATCAAACTCATATGAAACACTGTTCTTACTTAAGTTGTTTCTATGATAATAACTTAAGGTAATGGTGTTTTGATCGTTGATATAATAATCGCTTCCAAAATAAATATTAAAAGTACTTCTGCTACGAGTGCTTTCAGTTGTTCTGTTTGAAAAAGAAATAGGTGTATTGGTATTATCGAAGTTTGTTCTATTTAAAAAACCACTTCCATCAAATTTCATATAGCGATATCCAAGGTTAGAAAATAAATTGAATTTTTCCTTTTTGTAGTTTACGTTATAGTTAATACTATGATTGTCAGGAATACCTGCCGTTAACTGTAAAGAACTACCAAAGCGCCCTTTTTTATTCTTTTTAAGAATGATATTGATAATTCCAGCAGTTCCTTCTGCATCGTATTTTGCAGATGGATTAGTAATTACTTCGACCTTTTCAATATTTTCTGAAGGAATAGATTCTAATCCGTTGTTCGCAGTTAAAACAGAAGGTCTACCATTAATTAAGATACGCACGTTAGGATTCCCTCTCAAGCTAATTCCTCCTTCAATATCAACATTTACAGAAGGAACATTGTTTAAAATATCATTAACAGATCCTCCTTTAGAAATGAGATCTTTTCCAACATTAAAAACACGTTTGTCTAATTTGTATTCTGTGGTAGATTTTTCTGCAGTTATTTCGATTTCATCCAGTTTTTCAGCATCTTCTTCTAAGAAGAAGGTAGGAATTGTTTGGTTTTTACCTAATGAGATATTTTGAATAGACTTGTTTTTAAAGCCAATGAATTCAACTTTAACATTATAGGTTCCTTTTTTTACTTTTATAGTATATTGTCCGTTTTGATCAGTGGTTTCTCCAGCAATGATTTGTTGGGTTGTTGGGTTTGTTAAAATAACAGTCGCAAATTCTAAGGGTTGATTAGAATTTTGTTCAAGTACCTTTCCTTTTACGGTTATTTGAGCTGTTAAGACTACAGAGCTCAATAAAATGAGCATGCAGATTAAATTTTTCATTTCGTTTAATTTGAGTTATGCCACAAATGTGAAGCATTCTGTCAAGCGCTATTCTATTAGTAGATGAATACCCAGAGAAAGTCGACGATCTACGTTGTTTTTTGATGTTGATTAGTTTTAGGAGTCAAAAAGAGATGTTTAGGAGGTAAAAGCTAAGTTTCGTCTACTCATTGTAGATTTTGAGGGAATAGCGTTTATTTTTGTGGTGATATGGATGCACTACAAAAATTTTCTGAATACATTAGAAAGAACCAATATGCTCGTCATGTATTATTTTGGTTTATACTTTTTAGTTTAGATCTGCTAAGAGATATTATTATTAATGATAAGAATCAACATTTTACTATTGTTGAAGCCTTGATATTTAATGGTATAAGTTTTATAACTCAAATAATAGCGGCCTATTTTGTTGCTTATGTTTGGATACCAAAATTTATAAAAGCTAAAAAATATCTGCTTTCTATAATAGTGTTTTTAGGAGCGTTCTATCTGTTTGGAGTATTGAGTAGAGTTTTGGTAGTTCATGTGGCGGAGCCTTTGGTGAGAATACCTCCATTTGAACAAGAATCTATTCAAGAAATTTTCTCCGATTATAGATGGTTGCTAGCTAAATATATTCCTACCATTTTACTAAATGTTTTAGTGTTTGTTGCGGTGAAGTATTATTTTGAAGATTCAAGAGAAAAATCAAAAAAACTAACGCTAGCAAAAGAAAAGTCAGAAATAGAATTAAAAACATTAAAAGGACAATTGAATCCACACTTTTTATTCAATACCTTGAATAATATTTATTCACTTTCTGTTATTAATTCACCTAAAACTTCTACATCTATTAGTAAGCTTTCAGAGATTTTAGATCATGTTTTATATCGATGTAATGGGAAGTATGTATTGTTATCAAGTGAAATAGAGTTGTTAAAGAATTTTATAGAGCTAGAAAAGTTACGATACGATGAGCGATTGAAAGTTACATTTACAGAAGATATAGAAAATGATACAGAGATACCGCCATTGATTTTGTTGTCTTTAGTAGAGAACGCCTTTAAGCATGGAGCAGGAGAAGATAGTGGTTCTCCAGAAATCCATATTCATGTATCCAATAAAGATGCTAAATTTGTTTTTAAAATAAACAATACGATTTCTAAAGATTATCAATCAAATAATAAGGGAAATCTAGGCTTGTTAAATGTGAAAAAACAACTAGATTTGATTTATAATGATGCATATGAATTGACTATTGGAGGAACAGAAAGTACATTTGAAGTAACATTAATGGTGAATCAGTAAGTATGAATAAGAAAGTAAAATGTTTGTTGGTAGATGATGAACCATTGGCAATTAAATTGCTAGAGAAACACATTGCAAAAATTGAAAGCTTAGAAGTAGTAGCGACTTGCAATAATGCCATTAAAGCTTTTGAAATTCTAAATACACAGCAGGTAGATTTATTGTTTTTAGATATCAAAATGCCCAATTTAACAGGGATTGATTTTTTAAAAACATTGAAGAATCCACCCAAAACTATTTTTACAACAGCTTATAGAGATTACGCTATTGAGAGTTACGATTTGGGGGTGATTGACTATTTACTAAAGCCAATTACTTTTGAGCGTTTCTTTAAATCGGTTGACCGTTTTTTAAAGGATACCAATAAATCTGTTGAGGTAAGCTCTAAAAAAGATACTACTGAAGATTTTATGTTGATTAAGTCAGGAAATAAATTCCATAAAGTAGTGGTGGAAGATATTTTATTTATTGAAAGCTTAAAAGATTATATTAAAATTCATACGGTGAATAATAAAAGAATTGTTTCTAAGTATCGTATTAGCGAAATTGAAGAAGAATTAAAAGAGAAAAACTTTCTAAGAGTACATCGTTCGTATATTATTAATATAGATAAAATATCAGCCTTTACAGTAAACGATATTGAAGTAGATTCTACAGAAATTCCTATTGGAGCTAGTTATAAAGAAAAGGTAGTTTCTTTTCTAAATAACTGGAAGTAGCATTGTATTTTTGCTTTATGAAGAAGCAAGTAACATCGATTGAAGAAGTAAAGAGGAAACTAGAACACTTTTGTGTATATCAAGATCGATGTCATAAAGAAGTTGAAAAAAAATTAGCAGAATATCACTTAATTCCAGAAACCAAAGAGGTTATTTTACTACATTTATTTGAACACGATTTTTTAAACGAGGAACGATTTGCCAAGAGTTTTGCTAGAGGAAAGTTTCGAATTAAAAAATGGGGAAAACAACGTATTACAAGAGAATTAAAGTTAAGGGATATTTCTACCTATAACATTAAAACAGCGTTAAAAGAAATTGAAGAAGAAGATTATATAGCTTCTTTGTACGAGTTAATTGAAAAAAAGAACCAACAAGTTACTGAGGAAAACCTTTTTAAAAGAAAGAAAAAGGTAATTGATTTTTTACGCTATAGAGGTTATGAAACAGAGTTGGTGTTTAAAGCAGTAAATGAGGTTATTGCTTAAACAAGCTGTCTAGATTTATTTCTGCATCAAACTGCTTTTTCAAATAAATATTATTCAGCTTTGCATTCACACTTCCAAACAAGGTCAGTGTTTTCTCAATTTGAGCAGATACTTCATTCGCTTTGATGGCAGAAATATAGGTCATGTCTGCTAAACGTAAAACTTCATTTTCAAATACATTGATACGTGCTCTAAAAGCAGGAATCTTCATAATGTCAATATCTGAACTGTCTTTTAGTTGTTTTGTAAGTCGCTTTAATTCTAATGCATTGTTTAAAGCTTCGGTAGCAGAAACACTTTTAAACTCCCCTAAAAACTCTTTTAGTTCGTGATATTCATTCCAGTCTTTAAGTTTTTTAGTCGCTCTATCATCTAAGTCGGTATAATCAGCATAGGTTTTAACTGAGGTCATGTTTGTTTTGTTAACAACTTTCGACTTGTCTTCTTGTTTTTTAGCAGTACAACTAATACCGATTACAAATAATAATAAAATACCAATTCGATGAAACATACCCGTTTAATTATGGGGTAAAATTACATTTTTAATTGCGTATTTTTTAAATAAAAAAGTTAAACCTTTATTTTCAGTGGGTTAATTCGCTGTTTTTGATTGAAGTTAAATTTTAATAAAACATTTTTGCGAAAAATGAAATTTAGTAACTTTGAACTCTGTATTTTTTGAATTTTTAAAAATGAGTGACACGATATTAATTATTGGTGCTTGCGGGCAAATAGGAACGGAATTAACCCAGAAGTTAAGAACTATTTATGGAGGAACAAATGTAATTGCTTCCGATATAAGGGAAGGGAATGAAGAAATGATGCAAGAAGGTCCGTTTGAAATATTAGACGCAACAAGTCAAGAAGATATTTTAAAAGTAGTTCAAAAGTATAAAGTAAACCAAGTGTATTTAATGGCGGCAATGTTATCGGCAACAGCTGAGAAGTATCCGCAAAAAGCTTGGGACTTAAACATGACTTCATTACTTGCAGTTTTAGAATTGGCAAGAGAAAAACATATTGAAAAGATTTATTGGCCAAGTTCTATGGCAGCTTTCGGACCAACATCTCCAAAAATAAATACACCACAACAAACAGTTATGGAACCTTCTACAGTGTACGGAATAAGTAAGATTGCAGGAGAGCATTGGTGTAATTATTACCATGCAAAGTATGGTGTAGATGTTCGTAGTATACGTTATCCAGGTATTATTAGTTGGAAAACCTTACCTGGAGGAGGAACTACCGATTATGCTGTAGATATTTATATAGATGCATTAAAAAAAGGTACTTATGAGTGCTTTTTAAGTGCTAATACACGTTTGCCAATGATGTATATGAATGATGCTGTAAATGCTACCATTCAATTAATGCAAGCACCAGAAGAATGCATTAAAGTAAGAACTTCTTATAATCTTGCAGCAATTAGTTTTACACCAGCTGAAATAACTACTGAAATTCAAAAACACCTACCAGATTTCAAAATCACCTATAATCCAGATTTTAGACAAGCCATTGCAGATAGCTGGCCACAGATAATAGATGACACGAATGCAAGAGACGATTGGAATTGGAGACATGAATTTGATTTAACATCAATGACCCATGAAATGCTAACCAATTTGAAAGTAAAATTGGGAGGTGAGTTGGATGTGAAAGCTTTGTAATTTTTTACGACTACATATGCACGGAAGTCAAAAATATGTGTAACCTTAGTTACTGTATAATACAAGACTTGAGTGTAAATTTGTAATATAAATTATAGGTAGCGTTATGAAAGAAATTATAACAGAAGCTTTAGCAAAATCAATCAATTATTCAGACTATAGAAAACTAGTAAGTGATCTTTTAGAAGAAGGAAAATCTACTGGTCCAAATCAATCGGAAGCCTTGTTAAATTATAGTAAGTTAAACGATAAACGAATGAAGCGTTTAGATAAAACCGTTAAACTTACTGAATCAACTAAAGAAATAGCAGCTTCTTTAGAGATACCACAAACCTGGTTGGTACTTACAGAGGGATGGTGTGGTGATGCAGCTCAGAATATTCCTGTTTTAAATAAAATAGCAGAAGAAAATAAGAACATTTCATTACAATTGGTATTAAGAGATGAACATCCTGAATTAATGGATGCATTTTTAACCAATGGAGGAAAAGCGATTCCTAAAATGATTGTATTAGATGCATCTAAAAATGTAATTGATACTTGGGGACCAAGACCTAGTACTGCAACTCAAATGGTGTTAGATTACAAAAAAGAACATGGAGGTTTAGATGCCGAGTTTAAAAAAGACCTACAAGTTTGGTATAACAAAAACAAAGGAGAGAATGTGCAAGAAGATGTTGTTGAAATACTTAAAAAGTAGCATAAATTAGCAACTACTTCAAACACAAGGTATATATTTGCCAAATGTTTACCGATTTTGAAAACTTATCGCCTGAAGCAAAGGTTTGGGTGTACCCATCGAGCAGAAAATTTTATCCACAAGAAATAGAAGGATTGAAAGAAAAGTTACATCAGTTTGTAGCTGAGTGGAAATCTGATACTGATACTGAAGAAGTGTTAGCTTCTTATACGCTGTTATACAATAGATTCGTGGTGTTTTCGATTGAAGATAATACGGTTGTTACCAATCAAGATATTGATAAACAAGTGGCTTTTGTATTGCAATTACAACAAGAATACGAAATAGAGTTGCTCGATAAAATGAATGTATGCTTTAAGCAAGGAGAGCATGTTCAGTATAAGGAATTAAAGGAGTTTAAGAAATTACTTAAGAATAAATCGGTTTCAACAAAAACGGTTGTTTTTGATAACTTAATTCAAACAAAAGAAGAATTAGAACATTATTGGGAAGTGCCCATTACAGAAAGTTGGTACAACAGGTTTTTGTAAAATAGGAAAAACACCTTTTATTTAAGAGGTTGTCACTTAGGTGTTTAGGTTTTTTTGGTTGTATCTTGTAATGGTAACCAATAACCTACGCTAACATGTTGAAAAAAGTTACCTTAACAATTGTATTATTGTTTTTGTTTGTTGGATTGAACGCCCAGAATTCAATAGATAAAAAAACAAAAGACGACTTAACCACCATTACATTTACTACTTCTGAAGGTACGGTTAAATTATTTTTACCCAAACTATTTCAAAACGATGTGTTTTCTGGAACGATTGAAATTACTCCTCGAGGAAAAAAATCAAAGCATAAAAATAAGAATAGAAAATTACTAGAAAAGTATTCTTTCAATATAGGAAACCAACAGTTTTCTTTAGCGAATCGAATTTTTAGCACGGAATTTAGCCAAGAGAACTCAGTTGAGCTGATTATTAAAAATGCTAAAAACAGAATTTTAAATAAAGTATCTCTAGAAGTATTTTCAAATAAGTATAAACCTTCAGCTCACAACCCTGAATATATTGTTACCGATTATCCCTCTAAAATTAATCACGGTTTTGATGGAACTCTGTCTAATACCATAGCATCGATTGCAGGTAAAAGATTAAAAGTATTGGCAGAATCTACTTCGCAAATGTTTTTTAAAGCTCCAATAAATTTTTCTGGAGTTAAAGAACTCACTGTTAGTGATGCTGGAGAGAAAATTGTAACAAAGGTACATGTACTAGATTTAGAATTGTCTGCAGGAAAACTTCATTTAAAAAGAGGAGAAAGCACTTCGTTAAAAGTTAGGGTTTTTGGTTTTAAAGGATTAACAACTCCAATTCCTTTAACTATAACTAATTTAAGCCCTCGTAGCATTCGGTTAGGCGGAGGAAATAATCAAGAAATTATTATACATCCAGCAGAATATGCAGAAGGTTCTTACAGCACAGCTAAATCAATAAGGGCAATTAGTACAGGAGGATTTACAATATCAGTTTATGTAAAACCACCTACTACAACACATAAGGTAGGAGAGGATGCTTTATGTGATTGTGAATTAAACAATGAGAGTTTTTTACTATCAACCTCTGCATGTGAAGAGTTAAAGACGGATACTTCGCCCGAATCAGAAATTGACATGGAGCCCGAGCAAATTGAATCTAGTGTCGTTGTCGAAATTCCAGAAAAGATAGGAAAAGAGAATGCACCAGTAAATGTAAAAATAGGAACAGAAGAAGATATCGCAGCAGTAATTGTATCACATAAACATGTGTTAGATAAAGAATGGGAAACTATTGTAAAGGATTCAGTCGGTTCAGATGGTTATAATCTTTCATGGAACCCTCCATTAGGAAACGACGGGATACATCAATTTAGAACGCAAGTAGTTAATAAAAATGATAAAATACATCAACAGATAAGCTATTCGGAAATTAATGTAATTCCTACTGAAAAATTAGAAGCAGGATTAGGAGAAGTGTCTTTTTCTGTTTCTAATGCAGATATTCAACGAAAATTTCGTTTAGCAAATTCGTATAGAAATCAGAAAACAGGAATTAGTACTCAAGTAAGAAGATTGAGAAGGCAGTTGAAAAATAAATATAAAGAACGAAATGAAAATCGAACTTTATATAAAGAATTAGTTGCTATTGATGAGGTGTTAGATAAAGTACCAAAAGTTTATAAAGATTCATTGAATAAATTGGTAGATTCTTTGGTAAAATTGAAGGCTTTTGTTCCTGTAAAAATAGATACAGCCGCCCTAAATAAATCAGTTAAAGATGCGCAAGCAAAACATGATGCTTGTAAAGAACGATTAAAGAAGCTTAAAAATGAGCAAGAACAAATAGAAAAAGAAAGAGATGATTTAAAGAAGAAAATGGATAAAGCCTTGCAAGAATTAACCGATTTGCATTTAGATAATGACTGGATTGGAAAACATGGTTATCATCCAGACGGAAGGTATTGGTATGGGTATGTTGGAGACGAACGGGCAAATACGAATATCACACCAGAAGCACGTGCTATAAAAAACCGACTTAAAAAGTTAAAAGGACCATATAACAGAAGTATTAAAAAACTAAAAAAGCTACCTCAAAAAATAGTTGAAGCAGGAGAAGAATGTGATAAGCTTTCAAAAGACCTGGAAAAAGCAAAAGAGGCTGCCAAGAATGGAAAACAATATGTTGGTACAGAATTAGAAATAGAAGATAAATGCAGACAAATAAAAAGCTTGTTAATGCAATTAAAAAAATGGTGTGATGATAATGGAGCTAAATGTACTTTTAGAGGAAAGTTGAATGCACTTATAAATAAATGTCCTAAAGACCCAGAAGGAATCGCTGTTTTTTGGAAAGATTTTGAAAATTTACTGCAATTAAAACAACAAAAAGAAAAAGGATTTAAGGAGAAAGCAGATCAAAATCAAAGAGAAATAGATCGTATTAGAAGAGAAAAGGAGAATGCAGAAAGACGTCAAAAAGAGTTAGAGGAAAAGCAACGGATAGCTACAGAAGAAGCTGAAAAACTAAGAGAGAGAAGGAAAAAGGAAGCAGAAGAAGCGCGTAAAAGGGAAGAGTCGAGTAGTACAAGTTCTAGTGGTTCTGGAACAAGAAACCCAAAACCTAAAGAGATTTTGAAAGAGCCTATTGAGGTACCAGATAAGGTGTTAATGTTTAGGGCACAGAGCCATGTGTTTAGAGAGTTGTATACCGATTATTATATTAACAAAGGGCCTTGTCACTGTATTACAAAGGCAATAGCTTATGGAAACAACTCTTATTCAATGGCAAGTAAAATAATTGGAGGTATCGGAGTTGGAGTTGCCTTTGCACCCTTGGAAGCGTTCCCTGGCACTTCATTAGCAACTCGATTGGGAATTGGAGCATTGAAATCTATTGCGAATGCTGTTTTTGCTGGTGAAAAAATAACAGATGAAATAGCAAAGAATTTATTGGATGTAATGGGAGGAGAGATTTTTCCGAAGCTAATGGGAAATCAGTTTGCGGGAAATAGAATGAACGATATTGCCAAGAAAGGGTTAAATGCAGTTCTGGAAGCTGAAGGAGTTCGTGTAATTAAAAAGGAAGGTACAGTAAGTACACGAAAATGTGGTAAAGTAAAAGGAAAGTCTACCATGCTTTTTAATCCAAATACAGGATGGGTATCTATCATGATAAAAATTGAAAATTGCCCTCTTTTAGTAATCAAATATAAGGTAGATAAAAACGGTATACCTACTACTAAGCCTGTAGTAAAACAAATCAGATAATATAAAAGAGCCTTGAGTGTTTTTACTCAAGGCTTTGTTTTAAAAGAAAGAGAATCCAATTCCAATAGAAACACTATCGAGATGGCCATTGTCAAAGCCTTGAATCGCTTTTCTATGATAATCAATACGCAGTATGGTATTCCATCGGCTAAATCCTGTTATTTGCATTCCTAAGCCAAAACCATAGTAATTTCCGTTTTCGTATTTAGAAGAAGGTCTCCACATTTTTCCCATGCTGTATTCGGCAAAGAAATTATCGTTATCTCTTTCGATGATATTATATCGTAAGCTCCCGTAAAAAGGAATTGCATTGATGTCAAATCGAAAATGATGATCAAATCCAGCATTAATTCCAACTTGCCATCGACGGTGGAATTGATACCCTGCACCTAATCGAAATAATAAAGCACCTGGAATTAAAAAAGGTTCTCCATCATCGGGGTCTAAAGTATAATCTTCATTGATAGCAAAGGTTGTGCTAAGGCTTCCTGTGAAGTAAGGTTTTTTATAATTTTCTTGTGAAAAAGAAAATTGAGTAACAAGAATCACAAAGCATACAAGTAGTCTTTTTTTCATAGTAGTAATAGATAAGTTTTGCTTTGTGAAACAAAAACTATTCCATTCCTAAGGAGTTTATAAAACCTTCAATACTTTGCGCTTTTTCTACAGAATACTCTCCAATTTTAGTTCTTCGAAGTTTTGTTAAATGTGCTCCTGAGTTTAGGGCAATACCAAAATCATGAGCCAAGGAACGAATATAGGTTCCTTTACTGCATACTACCCTAAAATCAAGATTATTTCCATCTATTTGGGTTATTTCAAAGGTAGAAATGGTAATTTTTCTAGCTTTTATTTCTGTAGTTTTTCCTTGACGTGCTAATTCGTATAAACGTTTTCCATCTTTCTTAATAGCAGAAAAAATTGGTGGTTTTTGATCTATTTCGCCTTCAAACTGTTTTGTTGTTAAGTGAATTTGCTCTTCCGTAATATGGTCTACAGGAAATGTATGATCTATTTCTGTTTCTAGGTCATAACTCGGAGTGGTCGCTCCAATAGTTATTGTACCAGTATATTCTTTTACTTGCCCCTGATAGGTTTCTATATTTTTGGTTTGTTTTCCAGTACAGATAATCAATAATCCTGTAGCTAAAGGATCAAGAGTTCCTGCATGTCCTACTTTTATTTTTTTTATATCGAAACGCTTGCGAATATGCCAACGTAATTTATTTACCACTTGAAATGAAGTCCATTCCAAGGGTTTATCAATTAATAAAACCTGTCCTCCTTTAAAATCTTCCGCCGTCATGTTTATATAAAGTAATTAAAAAAATAAAGAATACCCGATTGCTATAATACCTACAATAGCACAATAAATAGAAAAATAAGAAAGTTTACTCTTTTTAACCAATGCAATCATCCAGTTACAAGCCAATAATCCAGCAACAAATGCAGCTATAAAACCAGCAGACATTGGAACTACTTCTTGCGATGAAAAGCTAATATCTCCACTCATTAAATCTTTTGCAATTTTACCAAAAATTAAAGGTACAACCATTAAAAATGAGAAACGTGCTGCTTTGGTACGATCCACTCCTAATAAAACAGAAGTAGAAATGGTTGCTCCCGAACGTGAAATACCTGGTAACATGGCAATTGCTTGAGAAATCCCAATAATTAGGGCATTACGAAATGATACATTTTTATCTGTATTCTTTGCTTTATCAGCTAACAAAAGTAAAACCGCTGTGATGAGTAGCATAAATCCTACAAACAAAATTTTTCCTCCAAAAAGAGCTTCTAGTTGTTCTTCAAACAGAAGTCCGATAATAACAGCAGGAATCATAGAAATGATGATTTTTAAAGAAAATTGCATCTCTTCATTCCATTGAAATTGAAATAACCCTTTGAATATTTCGGCTACTTCTTTTCTAAAAATAACCAACGTACTTAAAGCGGTAGCAAAGTGTAGAACTACGGTAAATGTTAGGCTTTCTTGTGGTACTGAATTGTCCCCTAAAATAGCTTTTGCTAATTCTAAATGACCACTTGATGAAACTGGTAAAAACTCAGTAAGTCCTTGTATAATACCAAGGATAATCGCTTCAATAATATCCATGCTTATTTTTTAGGATCGGCTAAAATAGCGTAAATTTCAATACCTAAACCAATAATTACTAAGGTAGGTGCTAAACGAATTCTTCTCCAGCTGTAAATTTCTGGGTTGAAAACATTTGGGTTGTCGCTTCCGCCTCCTGCCATAAGGATAAAACCTAAAGCAATAACGGCCAAACCTATAAGCATAAACATGTAGTTTCGCTTCCCGAACAAAAATGTGTTACTATCTGATTTTTTTTCTTTACCCATAAATACTTTATTAATAATATAAGTCGTTTGTTTGAAGGTTTAAAAAACGTTGTGTAGCAAAAAATGTACTAATCCATGTAATTAAAAAAGCAACTACAATAATACCTCCAGCAACATATCCCAAAGTAGTATAATCTTTAAGTAAGGCTAAGGTTGGTACGTACTGGTTTACATAATAAATTAAAATACCAATAGTTAAAATTGCTACAAATGCTCCAATCATTCCTAGTTTAATGCTTTGCCAGATAAAAGGTTTTCTAATAAAGCTTTTAGTGGCTCCTACCATTTGCATGGTTTTTATGTTGAATCGTTTTGAATAAATAGATAAACGAATTGAACTATTAATTAAAATGATTGCAACCAAGCCAAAAAATCCACTTAAAACTAATAACCAAAAACTAATACGTTGAATGTTTTTGGTCAATAATTCAACCAAAGGTTTATCGTAATTTACTTCAGCAATAAGTGTGTTGTTTTCAAACTGTTGCTCAATTTCCTGCATTTTTTCAGGAGTTACAAAGGCTGCTTTTAAATAGATGTCAATTCCATCTTTTAAAGGATTGTCTCCTAAAAATTGTAAAAAATCCTCCCCCAAATCTTTTTTATAAGCTTTGGCAGCTTGTTCTTTGGTAATGTATGCTATTTTATTAGTAAAAGGCTTTGCGGTTACTTCTTTTTGAAGTTTTACAAGCTCTTTTTTATCAATACTGTCTTTTAAAAATAAGGTCATGACCACTTTTTCTTTAAAGTGGTTCGCAACTAAAGTAGATTTTAAAACAACCAACCCTAAAACACCAATCATAAAGAGTACGAGAGCAATACTAACTACTACAGATACATAGGAAGATTGTAAGCGTCTTTTTTGAAAAGAATCAAAAGAAGTGTTCATATGATGAGGTTGTTATTTAGCGATGCAAGATACTAAATTTTGAAATTAAGTTCTTAGTGTTAGCATCTTCAACTTTTGTTAAAATTATGGCTTTTCTTGACACAGCTCTATGAGTACACCGTTGGTAGTTTTTGGATGTAAAAAAGCAACTAGTTTATTGTCGGCCCCTTCTTTAGGAGTTTCATTTAAAATGGTAAAACCTTCGTCTTTTAATCGTTGAATTTCACCGTGAATATCTTCTACAGCAAAAGCAATATGATGTATGCCTTCTCCCTTTTTTTCGATGAATTTGGCTATCGGACTATCTGGTTTGGTAGCTTCCAATAATTCAATTTTATTAGGGCCAGTTTTAAAAAAAGAAGTCTTCACTCCTTCACTTGCCACCTCTTCAATTTTGTAATGAGGCTCTCCAAACAATGAAGCAAAAAGTTGATTTGATTTTTCTAAATCTTTAACGGCAATACCAATGTGTTCAATTTTGTTCATGCAGTAAAAATAGAAAAATGTTAAGATATAGGCTAGCGGGAAAATAGAATCAAGAGTTATATAGAGGAGTTTTGCGTAGCGAATACACTTTTGGCTAAAGGGTGTTTTTCCTGTTTTTGATTTTTTTTTATGAATTAAGCTATTGTAAATCAATAGTGTTGAATTTTTAAAATTTTCATTTTAAAAATATCCTGTTATATTTAAAATGGAAAAACTTTAAATTTAAAACAATGAAAAAAACTAACCTGCTATTAATTTTTGCCATCACTTTTACTTTTTTATTCTCTTGTAAAGAGCACAAATGTAAATGTGATTGTGATGATTGGCAATCTCAAATTCCTGAAGGAACATTTTGTTATTCAGATGAAGGAAGAACGAAGGAAATGCTAAATTATGATGAGCTAATAGATATGTTGAAAAACTTTGACCGTACCAGAATAGCTCCATTAGAAAGTGCATTAGGGTATCAAGATGCCCGTGTGCATACTTATGACTTTGAGCAATTAAAGAAATACTTAGGACATATTGAAAATTTAAGTAAAAAATCTAAAGTAAAAATAACCGGAATTAGTTTTATTGCTGGAGCTAAGAAAGATTACAAAGGAACGGGAAGAACGTATCAAGATTTAATTTATATTCCAACTACTACGGTGAATGGGAAACAAATACCTTTTGATCCTTTGCATTCTGCAAGACAAGGAAAATTGGTGACATTTAAAGATATGTTGGCAAAGCATGGATATAAGTGGATTTACAATTCGGCGAAAGAATTTAAAGAGGGAAGGAATCCAAATTACGATTATTCATTACCTGTAAGAAGACAAAACGAAGCAGGTTTTTTTGCACCAACATTTGATAAAGGAGAAAGTGGAGCTGGAAATAGAGGAGTTTTACAACCACCATATTAGAACTAAATGGATACCCTATTTTACATAGGCTTTTTATTAGCAATCTTTTCTTTTTTGATTTACCTTTTGTATTTTAAAAAAAAGAAAGTTGATAGCATAAATTATTTTGTGTTATTTCTGTTTTGCATGTTTTTTTTTGATGCTTTAGGATTGCTTTTTTTTGATTTTGGCTATAATAACTCTTTGTATAATTTGTTAAGTTTACTGGAGTTTAATGTTTTATTTGTTTTTTATTTAAAAATATCTCAGGATCAGCTAACAAAAAAAACAATAAAGAGCACAATTGTAGTTTACAATTTAATATTAATTGTAAGTTCTATGTATTACGGGATGGATGTATTTTCTATTAAGTATAACACCATTGCACCTTTGTTCGGTGCATTACTAATTGCTATTGTTCTTTTACTTTATCTGAGAGAAATTTTACTTTCAGAAGAGATTTTAAATTATAAGAATAATGTGTTCTTTTGGATAACAACGGGTTTATTACTGTACTATCTTGGAACGATGCCATTAACAGCTATATTTAATTTAATGAAATCGGGAAGTAGTTTTTATTTTTTATATAAGATACAGTATGTTTTAACGATAATAATGCACGGCTGTTTTATTTTAGGATTACTATGGAGTTGGAAGAGAATCAGATAATAGTGTTCATAACTACTGTTTTAGTAGTTATAGGTGTTTTGTTTATAATAATTTTGTTTACGGTATTTCAACGTCGTAAGAATAAGTTATTATTAGAGCGTGCAGCTTCAAGAAAACAATTTGAAACAGAGATCGCAGAAACACAGATAGAAATTAGGGAAGAAACCTTAAGAAATATTAGTTGGGAGTTGCACGATAATATTGGGCAACTCCTAACTTTAGCCAAAATACAATTGCAACATGCTACTCCCGAAAATATGGGAGAAATTTCAGAAACGATTACCAAAAGTTTAACTGAAATTAGAGCGCTGTCTAAATTGATTAATCCAGAGTATATTAAAAATATCGAATTAAAAGAAGCGCTACAGTTAGAAATAGAACGTTTTAATAGATTAAAATATATCGATGCAAAACTGTATGTACATGGTGAAGAGACCATTATTAATCAGAAGCACAGTATTATCATTTTTAGAATTTTACAAGAGTTTTTTTCTAATACGATAAAGCATTCAAAAGCAACACAATTAGAAGTCTCATTAAGTTATAAAGAAAAAGAAATTGAGATAAAAGCAGAAGATAATGGTGTCGGTTTTGAAATGAAGAAAGTAACGATGAAAGGAATTGGTTTGAAAAATATAAAAACAAGAGCCAAACTTATCAATGCAGATGCAAAGTTGCGTTCTGTTCCAGAAAAAGGAACAACTTTAATAATTAATTACTATATTTAAAAGTAATTTACCCTAATCATTTTTCCCCATAAATTAATAATTAACGGTAAAGAAATTCAAGATGAAGTATTCAGTAGTTGTCGTAGACGACCACACCTTATTGTCTCAAGCAATAGAAGGGATGGTAAATACATTTGACAAATTCAAAGTATTGTACACCTGTAAAAATGGTAAAGAAGTAGAAGAAAAATTTGCTGCTTCTCCTAAAAATGTTCCAGACATTGTTTTAGTAGATGTGAATATGCCAGTTATGAATGGTATAGAAACAACAGAATGGATTGTTGAAAATCATCCAAATGTACATGTTATGGCATTGTCTGTAGAAGATGCAGATGGAACCATTTTAAAAATGTTGAAAGCTGGAGCAGTTGGGTATTTATTAAAAGATACTCAAAAAGGAGTGTTAGAAAAAGCGTTGATAGAGCTGATGGAAAATGGGTTTTATCATACTAAAGACGTCACTACATTGTTGTTAGATTCTGTTTCTGGGAAAAACAATAAAATGTCTATTCAACTAAAGGAAAATGAAGTCAAATTTATGAGATTGGCTTGCTCAGAACTTACCTATAAAGAAATTGCAGATAAAATGTTTTTAAGTCCTAAAACTATTGATGGATACAGAGATAGTTTATTTACAAAATTAAATGTACGTAATAGAGTAGGACTCGTAATGTATGCAATAAAGAATAAAATTTATACACCTTAAAATCAATAGCAGTTTACAATAAAATAGTTGTAAATTTGCAGCATGGAAGAAACAAACAGACAGAGAAAAATAGCAGGAGTATTACAACAAGATATTGTTGATGTACTTCAACGTGCTGCTCAAGATGGAATGAAAGGTGTGATAATATCAGTTTCTAAGGTATCTGTAACTGCAGATTTAGGAGTTGCTAAAGTATATTTGAGTGTTTTTCCATCTGAGAAAAGAGAAGAAATTTTAAAAGGAGTTATATCTAACACTGCAACAATTCGTTATGAACTAGCGCAAAGAACAAGAAATCAGCTTAGAAGAATGCCTGAGTTATTGTTTTTTGGAGACGATAGCCTAGATTATATTGAGGATATTGATAAATCTCTAAAAGGAGAAGATGTAAATCCAATAAAAAATCCAGAAGTTTTACCAAAACGTCAAAAGCGATAATGAATAAATTGTTACATTGGTACCATTAATTCATTAGTCGATTGAACTTTCCTTTATACATAGCCAAAAGATACCTGTTTACAAAAAACAGTACCAATGCTATCAATATAATCACCTTCATAGCCATGTTTGGTGTAGTAGTGGGTACCTTGGCCTTATTTGTTATTTTGTCGGGATTTTCAGGACTAAGAACATTAAGCGATTCTCTATTAGAAGCTTCCGATCCAGATATCAAAATTTTTACGAAAGAAGGAAAAAAGTTTGAGTATACCGACCGTATCAAAAAGATTTTAGAAGGAGAAGAAGTCGCTGCCGCTTCAGGGGTAGTGGAGGAGCGTGTTTTTATTCGATACAAAGACAAGCAAGAGATTGCTCAAATAAAAGGAGTAGATACATATTATAACGAAGTTGTAGCTATTGATTCGTCTTTAACTGTAGGAAATTGGTTAGATACCGATTATGTAAACACAGCGGTTATTGGTTATGGACTTGCTTATAAACTTTCGGTTAGTATTTACAGTTTTGGAGAAGGATTACAAGTGTTTGTTCCGAAACCAGGAAAGGGATTTGTAAATCCAGCAAGTGCATTTAGATCTAAAACTGTACAATTAACAGGAGTATATTCTGGCTCAGAGGAGTTTCAAAACAAATACATTTTTACCAATTTAAATTTAGCACAAGAATTGCTGCAGTACAATAGTTCTCAAGTTTCTGCTGTAGAAGTAAAGTTAAAAGATGCAGAAATGGGTGAAGCTTTTAGAACGAAACTACAGAAAGAATTAGGAGACACTTTTCTAGTAAAAACTCGAGCGGAACTAAATGCTTTATATTATAAAGTTGTAAATACAGAAAATTTCATTTCGTATTTAATATTCACCTTAGTAATTATCATTGCTCTTTTCAATGTAATTGGTTCTATTATTATGATGATAATAGATAAAAAACATAACCTCAAAACACTTGTGAATCTAGGAGCAAGTCTACAAGAAGTAAAACGAATTTTTGTGTTTCAAGGCTTTTTACTAACGCTTATAGGGATGGGAATTGGTTTGTTGATTGGAATTGTAGCGGTATTATTCCAACAAACCTATGGGTGGTTTAAAATTACTGCAACACTGCCTTATCCTGTTGAGTTTAGATGGGTGAACTTATTGGTTGTGGTAATTACAATTAGTACATTGGGTTACTCTGCAGCAAAGATTGCCAGTGCAAGAATTAATATGTCTTTTTTAAAATAAAAAACACTATTGAATCAATAGTGTTTTAAGTCTTATTTTATTTCTGGAATTAATGAATTTCCAAATTTAGCTTCAATCATGTTTAAAGTATCAAAAACATCTTTAGGATCATCAGAGGTAACTAATTTTGTTCTGTACTCTTTAAAATGCGGAATCCCTTTAAAATAATTGGTATAATGTCTTCTTGTTTCAACAACACCTAAATGCTCACCTTTCCAGTCAATAGACATTTCTAAATGACGACGCGCTACATTTACACGTTCTGCAATAGTCGGTTTTTCTAAATACTCACCTGTTTCGAAAAAGTGTTTTATTTCATTAAAGATCCAAGGGTATCCAATAGAGGCTCTTCCAATCATAGCCCCATCTAATCCATACTTGTCTCGCATTTCCATGGCTTTTTCGGGTGAGTCTACATCACCATTTCCAAAAACGGGAATATGCATACGAGGATTGTTCTTTACTTCAGCAATTGGTCCCCAATCAGCACTGCCTTTATACATTTGCGCTCTTGTACGACCATGAATAGAAATAGCTTTACATCCTACATCTTGCAAGCGTTCTGCTACTTCAACAATTCTAATAGAGTCATGATCCCAACCTAAACGAGTCTTTACTGTAATTGGTAGTTTGGTGTGTTTTACCATAGCTTCGGTAAGTTTCACCATTAAATCAATATCTTTTAAGATTCCAGCACCTGCTCCTTTTGAAACCACTTTTTTAACAGGGCATCCAAAGTTAATGTCAATAATGTCTGGATTTGTTTTCTCTACGATTTCTACAGAACGTAACATAGAGTCTATATTGGCTCCAAAAATTTGAATTCCAACAGGACGTTCTTTTTCGTAAATATCTAATTTAATAACACTTTTAGCTGCATCTCGAATTAAACCTTCAGAAGAAATAAATTCAGTATATACAACATCTGCCCCATTCTCTTTACATAAAGCTCTAAACGGAGGGTCACTTACATCTTCCATTGGCGCTAATAATAGCGGGAAATCAGGAAGTTCTATATTATCAATCTTTACCATAATTCTTAAACTCGGTGCAAAGTTAGTTTTATTTTTAATAGAAAAAAAGAGGTTCTTTTAATGCAAAAGAACCTCTTACTAAAAATTTTAAGGGGAATTAGAATACTCTAACAATATTAAATCCAAATGCCACATCATTAAACCAAGTTCCTTGTGTTCTTGTTAAGAAGCCTGAATCGTTGCTTCCAGCAGCATTGGTAAAGACTAATTGAAACACATGGCCGCCAGTTTCAATATCCAGTCCAACAGTAAAAGGATTTTTATAGATCGAGTTTTTATGGCGATTTAAGTTGAGAGCATAATCCGCATTAATACTCATTCTTTTGCTAATTTTTAATCGTCCACCTAATCCAATAAGAAACTGATTTAAATTATTGTCGCCTGTTTGTTGAAATTGCTGAAGGTTATTTTGACGAACAAAGGTCGGAGCAACTATAAGAGATAAATTTTTACTCACTCTCCTTGAAGCTAAAATTTGTGTGGTAATACTCACACGATCTTTAAAATCTATAGCTGGGAAAATAGCCGTTTTTGAAGCGGTTTCTATATCTACAGCACCGTAACCAACAATGTTTAAAGGAAAGTCTTTACCTTGTTTTTTAATACTAATTTTGGCGGTACCCGAATAGGTTTTTTCAAAGGAATCCCTGCTTAATCCAAATTGGATTCCATCCCAAAAACTATATACAAGTTGAATTTTTGTATTAGCTCCATCTAATCCAAAAAATTCATCAATTCCTTGTGAGAAAGGGCCAAACCTATGAGCAACAATTAGATAAAAATCACCTTTGCTGGCTATTTTTGTAGATTGTAAATTTCCTACTTGCATCGCTTTAAAAGCAGGTAGTTCATAAGTCAAATCTTTGTTGACTTCTTGTTGCAATTCATTTAGTAAATCATCTTGAGAAAAAGAGTAGTTTACTAAGAAAAGCAATAGTAGAGTTAATAGTCGTTGTTTAATCATGTTGAATATTTTTAATAATACAGTAGTTAAGTTTCAGTTCTTCTAATAAATCATCGTAGCCAATGATTTGTCCTTTTATATATACTTCTTGATTAAGTTGTACAGACCCTATATCTGATTGTTTTTTAAATTGACAATAAATGCCATTACGAAGCACCAGTCCAAAATTGTCTTTGGAATCTACCTTTCCTTTTAAAGTCACCATTTTATTTAGCCAAGGTTTAATCCCTTCTTTTTGTATCGTGTCTATAAAGCTAGAAGCTTTACCAACAAATACCGATTTTACCTTAGCGGTTGTTTTGTGTGGTTTAAAAACCACATAATTAAACACTAAGTAAAATCCTAATAGGAATAGGATTACACTATAAAATAGCCTTCTTTTATTTTTTTTCGGAAAGTTCATAATGGATATCAATATCTATACGATTTGCTATTTTCTTTCTTACAATACTGGGTATTTTAATATTGAAATCGGCTGGTGAAACAGAAAATGTAGATTTTAATACTATTTGATTGTTGCTTTTTTGAATAGATCCAATTGTTTCTATAGGTTTTTCAATACCTTTTATAGTTAAGATACCACTGATTTTATATGTTTTTTGAGAATTGATATTTTCCCAATTGAAATCATGTATACTTCCTTTAAAAGTTGCTTTTGGAAACTCATCAGAATCCATGTAGTTCTCGTTGAAATGTTCTTGCATTAAAGCAACTCTAAACCTGAAGGCTTTTATTAGTAAAAGTGTGGCAATCTTGCCACTATTAACGTCCAGTATTACTGTAGAGCTATTGTTTTTTGCTTCAACAGGTTCAAAGGCATCAACAGATGCTTTGAATGCTGTTACCCCTGTCCTGGTGAAGAACTTTTGACTAAAAGTAATTTGAGTGCAAAGCAAGAATAGAATTAAGATTCTCATAAGGGGCGTTTTTAGTTTTCAAGATATCCGTCGTCTTTCCAATTATTTATCAAATTAATAATTGATTGAACTCTTCCGGTAGGAGGCATGGGATTGGAACTACTATTGATTCTCGCAATTAGATTTCCATTTTGAGCAGCATTTTTAACTTGCGTAAAATTGGTTAAAGGGAGTCCTCCAGTTGGAGCTACTGCATCATGGCAACTTGCTGTTGCACAACTGCTATTTATAACAGTTTTCACATCTTTGTCATAGGTTGTTTTAGCTGTTGGTGTAGGGTTTACTGGTCCTGATGGACTAGCATCACTATCTGATGAGCAACTTGTTAAAGAAATACAAATACTGAATGCTAGAAAAAGTAATGATTTTGTTCTCATAAGTGTAGGTTTTAAGGTTTGTAATATTCCAGGGTTTTATATTCCTTGGTAATAATTAGCTAGAAAACAGGTAAGTTTCTAATAACTAGTTTTCTAAATGTTCGTGGGATTTTAGTTTTTGTATAAATAAAACATTCTAACTCTAATTCTCCCTACTAATTGAGTAGGAATTTTTAAAGAATGCTTACAGAGAGCATTGTTTTTTAGATATTTATTTTATTTGTTTACGGGGTTAAATACCCTATCTTTGCTGGTTATAAGAAGTTAGAAATACGTCGAATGAAGAATATTAGAAATTTTTGCATTATTGCACATATTGATCATGGTAAAAGTACTTTAGCAGATAGGTTGTTAGATTTTACTGGAGCTGTAACGGAAAGAGAGAAGCAAGATCAGTTGTTAGATAATATGGATTTGGAGCGTGAGCGTGGAATTACCATTAAATCGCATGCTATTCAAATGGATTATAAATATAACGGAGAAGATTATATTTTGAATTTAATTGATACTCCTGGACACGTAGATTTTTCTTATGAGGTTTCTCGTTCTATCGCTGCTTGTGAAGGTGCTCTATTAATTGTAGATGCCGCACAGAGTATTCAAGCGCAAACAATTTCTAATTTATACTTGGCATTAGAAAATGACTTGGAAATTATTCCAGTACTAAATAAAGTAGACTTACCATCAGCAAACCCAGAAGAAGTAACGGATGATATTGTTGATTTGTTAGGCTGTGATCCTGAGGATGTTATTCCTGCAAGTGGAAAAACAGGTTTTGGAGTAGATAAAATCTTAGAAGCAATCATTGAAAGAGTGCCTGCTCCAAAAGGAAATCCAGACGCTCCATTAAAAGCTTTGATTTTTGATAGTGTTTATAACTCTTATAGAGGAATTGAAACTTACTTTAGAGTAATTGACGGTTCTATTAAAAAGAATCAACAAATTAAGTTTATGGCTACTGGAAAACAGTATGGAGCTGACGAGGTAGGTACACTTAAATTAGAGCAAGTAGTTAAAAAGGAAATTAAGACGGGTGATGTAGGATATTTAATTACGGGTATTAAAGCTGCAAAAGAAGTAAAAGTAGGAGATACGATTACTGATTTTGCAAACCCTACTACAGATATAATTGAAGGATTTGAGGATGTAAAACCAATGGTGTTTGCTGGGATCTATCCGGTAGATACAGAAGATTATGAAGAACTTCGTGCTTCTATGGAGAAGTTACAACTGAATGATGCTTCTTTAGTTTTTCAACCGGAAAGTTCTGCTGCTCTAGGTTTTGGTTTCCGATGTGGATTCTTAGGAATGTTACATATGGAAATTATTCAAGAGCGTTTAGAGCGTGAGTTTAACATGACTGTTATTACTACGGTTCCTAACGTAAGTTATCATGCATTTACAAAGAAGAATCCAGATGAGATCATTATTGTTAATAATCCATCAGATTTACCAGACCCATCTAAGTTAGATAGAGTAGAAGAACCATTTATCAAAGCATCAATTATTACAAAAGCTGATTTTGTTGGTCAAGTAATGTCATTATGTATTGAGAAACGTGGTCAAATAGTAAATCAAACGTATTTAACACCAGAACGTGTTGAGTTGATTTTTGATATGCCATTGGCAGAAATAGTTTTCGATTTTTATGATCGTTTAAAAACGGTTTCAAAAGGATATGCCTCTTTTGATTATCATCCAATTGGAATGCAGAAATCAAAATTAGTGCGTGTAGATATGTTATTAAACGGACAATCAGTAGACGCTCTTTCTGCGTTATTACATGATAGTAATGCTTATTCAATAGGAAAGCGTATTTGTGAGAAGTTGAAAGAATTGATTCCGCGTCAGCAATTTGATATTCCGATTCAGGCGGCTATCGGAGCTAAAATTATAGCTCGTGAAACAGTAAAAGCTTTACGTAAAGATGTAACAGCAAAATGTTATGGAGGGGATATTTCTCGTAAGCGTAAACTTTTAGAAAAGCAGAAAAAAGGTAAGAAACGTATGCGACAAGTTGGAAATGTTGAAATTCCACAGCAAGCGTTCATGGCAGTTTTAAAACTGAATGATTAAAATACAAAACCTCAACTCCTGTTAGTTGAGGTTTTTTCTTTGAGATTATTTTTTATTTTTACGAACTAAAAAATAACTTAATTAAAAATTATTATGGAATAAAATTCGTTTAACTCCTTTAATGAAGGGAAAGTGCTAGTAGCAGATAGTTCGCAGCTAGAAAGAGTAGCTTTTTACAAGAAAACATATGCACATGTTGCTGGAGGTGTATTATTGTTTGTCATTTTTGAATTCTTATTGTTTCAAAGCAATGCAATTGTAGAATTTGCTTTATCTATGATAGATGGCTATAAATGGCTGTTATTACTTGGAGGTTTTATGTTAGTTACAAACTATGCAGAAAGTACCGCCTTAAAAACAACAGATAAAAACTTACAGTATATGGCGTATGCAGGGTATATCTTTGCTGAAGCCTTTATATTTATTCCTTTAATTTATATAGCAATAGCTTATACCCAAAGCTTTGATATCTTGCAACAAGCAGCTATTGTAACATTAACTTTATTTGCAGGTTTGTCGGCAGTAGTTTTAATAACGAAAAAAGATTTTTCTTTTTTAAGAGCAGCGTTAACTATTGGTTTTTTTATAGCGATAGGTTTGTTGGTTGCTGGAACTTTATTTGGGTTTAATTTAGGGCTTTGGTTTTCAGTTGGAATGTGTGTGTTAGCTGGAGGTTCAATATTATATCAAACATCTAACCTAATTCATAAATTTACTACAGAAGATTACATACCGGCAGCATTGGGATTATTTGCTTCTTTAATGTTATTGTTTTGGTATGTTTTACAGATATTTTTAAGTAGAGATTAATTGATTAGAAAAATATATAATGGAAACCTCTGTTAGTTCACTAACGGGGGTTTTATTTGTTTTTTTATTAGGTACATTCCGTAGATAAAACAAGGAGCAACCAATAGCACAGTTAGTAAAGCATTGGTAGGAGAACTTTGTGTTGATTGCTGGATACTAAAATCTAAGCCAACATGGTCAATTTTTGCAAAAAAGTCTATCAAGGCATGTGCTATTATTAACGGATATATACGTTTGGTTATTAAAAGTAATGCTCCGAACATGATGCCGATAAAAGTTGCAAATACTACCTGAGAAAGTTCACCATATATACCTTTGTCAAATCGAATTAAATGTAGTAGTCCGAAAACTAAAGAAGCTATAATAATAGCAGTATGAGGTTTGTTAAAATATTTTACTAAACTCGATTGTACAAATCCTCGAATACTTAATTCTTCAGCATATCCAATGCTTATACAATAGATAAGAAGCACAAGAATGTTTACGAAAGAGTTGGTGTGAATATCATCTGAGAAAAGAATGTTTAATCCGATCAAATAGGCGGCGCCAAATACAACCAAATATACCTTATGGGGCTTTATTTTTGATAACCCAGCTTCTTTTTCAAGACTATTAGAAATAATCATAAAATAAGAGAAAAACGTCAACAGAATATTGAATAGCGTTTTAACAATAAGGAGTGTCTTGTAAGATGTAATGTCAAGTTCAATTAAATATGTAATAGTTACTTGCTTTGTTACTGTTACAAGTACAAGAATTAGTATAAAGGCTAGTACTTTTCTAAATAGTCCAGATTCTTTCATAGTAGTTAGAAGATTTATGGTTAAGACGCTTTAGAAATCAATTTGTTACATGACTATCTAAATGTAGTTATTGTTCTAACCATTTTCTAAAATCAGCTGTTGTAGATGAACTTGTCATAGGTTTTTCGTTAACTCCTTTAAGTGTAATTAAAAGCCTGTTTTTAAAATGACTTTCAATAGTTTCAATGTAGTCTATACTTATTATTTCACTTCTATTAATCTTGAAAAAACGTGCTGGATTTAACTGACTAAAAATACTACTTAAGGTCTGTGAAATAGTGTGTCGTTTACCTTTTGCATCTGTAGCAATACAAAAATCACCAGCTGCTTCGATTAAACTAATGTCTCCAACATTTAGCAGTTGGATTCCTTTAGTTTTTTTGATAACAAAACGTTTTTTATAAGAAGTGTTTTCTTCCTGCAATGCAGACTTTAAATTGGATAGGGTGTTTGCGTTGAGTTTTTTATAGTTTCCTTGTTTAAATAAAGATTCATATTTTTCTATTGCTTTATTAAAATCAGATTTTGAATAAGGTTTTAAGATATAGGCAATTCCGTTGGTGTTAAAAGCTTTAAATAAATATTCGTCATGTGCAGAACAGAAGATAATTGGAACATCGATAGAAACTTCGTCAAACAAATCAAAAGAAATTCCGTCGAGTAATTGAATGTCAGATAAAATAAAATCGTAACTATTCTTTAGTAAAAGTGTTTTTCCTTCTGCATTAGATCGAGCAACGTCGTGAGAAAAGTTTTCTCCAAATGAACTTGTCAAATAATTGATTAACTTTTGATATGCAGGTATTTCGTCTTCTAAAATTAGGATGTACATAGAGCTAGTTTTCTTGACTTAATTTAATTATTGGAATAGAAACAATAAAACGTTGATTCGCATTTTTAATATCTACTTTTTTGTCGGATAATAATTGATAGCGTGTTTGTAAGTTCTGCAATCCGGTACCTAAACTTTCGGTGTTTGGGTTGTTTGATTTTGTATTATTTACCGTAAGCCAATCGTTGTTAATTGTAATTTTAGTTTGTACAGATTTTTCACTTGCTTTATTGTGTTTCACCACATTTTCTAAAAGCGCTTGTAAGGCTCCAGTTGGTATGAACTTATCGATTGTATCTACATCTTTTTCAATAGAGAATTTATAATCATTCCCAAAACGAGTTTCTATTAAGAAAATGTAATTTTCAGCGAATTGAAGTTCTTCAGATAGCTCCATAACTTCTGCATCTTTAGTTCGAATTAAGTAGCGGTATATTAAAGATAATCTGTTAATATATTCTTTGGCTTTTTTTGAGTCCGTATCAATTAAACTATCTAAAGTATTTAGATTGTTGAATAAAAAATGAGGGTCTATTTGTGAACGCAACAGTTTTAATTCATTTTCTTTTTGTTGTTTTTCAATTTTTAAAAATTGAGATTGGCCTTCATAGAATTTTTTCGTTAAGAGTACTCCTAATAACAATCCAATACTATCTAATAATCTAAAAACTGAAGATATAAAAAGATCTATTCCTGTAGGAAATTTAGCCCAATTACCTTCACCACTCCAGTAGTTGGTAACTTTATCGATATATCCAGTAATAAAAAGAATAGAAAGTCCGTAAAAGGTAAATTGAAAATACTTTTGTCTATGTACAAGGTAATTTGGAATTAACCAATACATAAAAAGCATTACGGCAAGTAAGGATAGAATGATTGAACTAGAAAAATCTATTAAATATTCCTTTAACATATTTTCTTCTCTATAATAATCAATAGAGTTGATGATAACTGTTACTGAGTAAACAATTATAATAGTAATCCAATCTGATTTGTCAAGCTTAGTATTCATAATAATTTTAGATAGACATCACATGTTATAGCATGTGATGTCGTGATGAAAACAAATGTAAAAGAAATTAATTAGTATCATCGATTCTGTTTTCTTCATCTCTAGAAGAATTACGTCTCGATTTTTTCTTTCCGAATTTAGAGCCAAAACTATAGGTTAATCTTAGTTGAACATTTTGTCGTGACCCATTACTTTCAACTTGTGCAGTACCATTTCCATAGTCGATAGTTCCGTTAAATCCTCGATTCAACATTTTATTGAATCCTAAGTTTACTTTTAATTTATCGTCTAAAAACTTTTTTCCAAAAGAGAAATCTAATCCGGCTAACCATTGAACATCAATTTGTCCTTCTAAGGCACCAGTTCCGTAATTTCCGCTCAACTCAAAGTTTACATCCCAAGGAAGTTTATAATTGGCTTGAATAAACCAAAACAGATTCCATTTAGATAAGTCTACTCCATGTATCGCAGAGTTATAACTATTTCTATTCACTATAAAACCAGTATATCCTTCTACATTTTTAATAAAGCTTAGAGGTCCAAATAATCTAAAGTTCCAGTTGGTGAAGTTCTCTACGTTTACTGCTTGTTGTCTAATTTGAGCAGTGGTATTGTTTTGTTTGATTAAATCGAAAATAACATCGTTTGTCTTACTGTAACCTACGGTAAAAAATGGTTGTCCATCGTAGGTCAAATTGAATTGATAATTATTGGTAAATGCTGGTTTAAGGTTAGGGTTTCCTTCTCCTGCCGAAAAAGGATCCAAAAACTCTTGAAAAGAATTTAAACTGTTGTAGGAAGGTCTTTGTATTCTATAGCTATAAGAGATACTTGCACCTATTTGATCGGTAATCTTTCTGCTAATTGAGGCGCTTGGAAAAAGTTTGCTAATTGGACGCTTCTTAACTTCTGTTGTTAAGGATCCGTCTTTCATAAAAATAGATGTTCCATTTGTTTTGCTATCCTCATAACGTAAACCAGCAGAAAAAGACCATTTTCCAGTAGTTGCATTTATTTTAGAATAAATCGCCAGAATTGTTTCATCGACTAAAAACTTACTGCTGTTATCTTGATCTAATTCAAACCCTCCAGAAGTGTTTTCTAGATATGACTTTAAATCATTATTTGTGTTTACTTGAGAATATTTACTTCCAAAACTTAACTTGAAATTATCAGAAAAAGTTTTGTTATAATCAGCTTTATAAGTTTTAATGGTATATTTTCCATCTTGTAAATATCTTCTGTCTGTAAAATCAACAGTACTTCCCATAACATCTGATAAAGTGTTGGTATTATCATTTTTATAATCGATATAATTAAAGTCAATGATTAACCTATCTGTATCTGTTTTATATTCATAGTAAGGATTAATGTTGAAGTCAACTCGATCTCGATCAAAAACATTTTCAGAAAACAATACATCTGTATTCGTAGGGTCAGAGATAATTGTTTTACTGGTAGTTGTTCTGTTAGATTCTCTTTTATTCCATCGACCTCCAATACCTATAGAGTGATCATCATTTATATAATAATCTAAGTTCCCGCTGAATGTAAGTCTACTTGGGTCGTAAGGTTCTCTTGTGGTTTGGTCGTAAGTTTCATTACCTACTGTTCTTACCAAGAATAAATCATCTCTCCATGTTGGTTTGGATTGACTAATACTTGTTTGCCAGTTTAGTTTGTTTTTATAACTAGCAATAGATGCTCTTGTGCCATATTCGAAGCCTTCATCTTCACCAATCCATCCTGTAAGACTTCCGTGAGTTCCTAAACGAACATTTTTCTTTAATATAATATTAATCACAGCTCCAGATCCAGAAGCGTCATATTCGGCACCAGGTTGCTCAACCACTTCTACTTTAGCAATGTTATCTGCAGGGAAATCTCGTAACAACGTATCGACATCCATATATTCTGTTGTTTTTCCATTGATCAGAATTCTAACACCGCTTTTACCTGCAATAGAAATTCCGTTGTTGGTAACTAAAACACCAGGTACTTTTCTCATAATGTCTTGTAGGCTGGTATTTACCATTTCTGTTTTTTCTAAATCAACAATAAGTTTTTCAGCCGTTTGTTTAATAATAGGTCTTTTAGATTTGATAACTACTTCGTTTAAGGTTTGGTTTTCTTCTTTTAATTTGAAGTTAAATGTTTTATTACCATTTAAATCAAATTCTTGGGTTTTTTCAATTTGAAACCCTAAAACCGAAACTTCTATTTGATAGGTGTTGGTTTTTAAGTTCTCAAAAGTATAGTGACCATTTTCATTGGTAACTGCTCCTTTCAATGAACTATTAGAGTTAATAGTTTTTAAAATGACATTGGCATAAGGAATAGCCTCGTTGTTTTGATCAGTGATTTTCCCTGTAATATTGTGTTGTGCAGACATTGAAATACCCCAAAGGAAAATTAAGAATGTAGTAATTGTAGATTTCATATTAATTCTTTTTTTACGAATAACACTTCAAAAGTGCTTCATTAATAGTAGCTAGGAAACGATAATCTGTTGAATCGGGATAAAATCCCGATGAACTAGATTGTATATTGTTTCTATGAAGTGAGACGCTTTCTAAAAAGAATTGGTTGCCTAAAAAAATAAAGTGCTTCTATTTTTTAGAAACACTTTACCTGAATACAATGAAAGGGAATGGGGTTATATTTTATTAATTAAGTTTTTATTCTTTTGAATTGGTGGTTTGGGTTTGGGTTTTTTACCAGGAAAAACGAGTGCAGTGCTAGAGAAAGTTGTTCCAAAAGTAACGTTGGCATAGTAAACTTGACTCATGGCATCTAATAATTGTGCTTCTGAAAGTTCCTTTAAAGGATGAATGAATACAGACCATAAAATATCATCGGTAATAGCATATTTAACATCTAAAGCAGTATGGAAATTAGCTATCAAAGAAGCAGTTTTTAACTCTTCCGTTAATTTATTGCTATGAGCTATTGGAGAAATAATTCTCATTCTATTGTGAGTAGAATCGGCAATACAAATAAAAGGGACTCCTTTTATAGAAAACTTCCACTGATTGTTCAGTTGTATTATACTGTCACTAACACTTGTTAAAACATTATTTAATTTGGTAGGAGTCATGTTTTGAGAATACAGACTTCCAATGCACAGCCAAAGCACTACAAAACTGAAACAAATTTTTCTCATGTATAGGAAGTTAATATTTTGACTTTTAGACGTTTTAAAAAAATGAACCTAACAAAAAAGCTTCAGAAATTTTTCTGAAGCTTTTAATTTTAATTTGATAAGGTATGTTAATCTCTATTGGCAGCGAGTAATCTCATTACCCAGTATAATAGCATTGCTAAAGAACCTAGCGCAGCAACTAAATAGGTTCTGGCAGCCCATTTTAAAGCATCTTTTGAACCAGCTAACTCTTCACGGGTAACAATATGTTTGTTCTCTAACCAAGTTAAAGCTCTGTTGCTTGCATCGTATTCAACAGGAAGTGTAACAAAACTAAATAGTGTTGCTATACCCATTAAGAAAACACCAGCAGCTAAAACCCAATAACCTAAACTAGACGTAGCTCCTAAGATTAAACCTCCCATTACTAAATATTGCGAAAACTTAGAGGAAACACTTACCATAGGTACAAGATTTGAACGCATTTCTAACCATTTATAAGCTCTAGCGTGTTGAACTGCATGTCCAACCTCATGGGCAGCCACCGCTGCAGCTGCTGCATTTCTTTGGTTGTAAACTCCTTCACTTAAATTAACCGTTTTGTTTCTTGGGTTGTAATGATCTGTTAACATTCCAGGTGTAGAAATTACTTGTACATCACTAATTCCATGGTCTGCTAGCATTTTTTCAGCAATCTCAGCACCACTCATTTGATTTCTTAAACGAACCTTAGAATATTTTTTAAATTTTCTTTTTAATGTATTGCTAACTATCCAGCTAAATAAAGAGATAGCACCAATAATTATATAGTATTCCAAACCTATTGCCATAATTATGTTTTTTAGTTCTTAATCTTATTTTTCTTTGATAAATTTACAACATAAATTATTCCAAATAATAATACAATAGAAATAAGTGTCAAAATGACAAGAAAACCTGAAATACTTATAGTATATACTGGCGGAACCATTGGTATGGTAAAAGATTATCAAACAGGAGCATTGAAAGCGTTTGATTTTAGTCAGATATTAGAGAAAATTCCAGAATTAAAGTTATTAAACTGTAATATATCTACAATCTCTTTTGAAGAACCCATCGATTCTTCAAATATGAATATTGATTATTATGTAAACATCGCAGAGATTATTGCTAATAACTATGAGAAGTTTGACGGATTCGTGGTGCTAACAGGTTCAGATACGATGTCGTATACTTCATCGGCAATTAGTTTTATGTTTGAGAATCTAAAAAAACCGGTGATTTTTACGGGATCTCAATTGCCTATAGGTCATCTACGTACAGATGCAAAAGAAAATTTAATTACTTCTATCGAAATAGCTTCAGCTTATAACGAAGAAGAACCTATAGTTAAGGAGGTAGGATTGTATTTTGAGTATAAATTGTATCGAGCAAACCGTACTACTAAAATAAATGCAGAACAATTTGAAGCATTTACTTCAATGAATTATCCTCCTATAGCTGAAAGTGGAGTGCATTTGAACTTTAATCATCATTTATTATTGGATCCTAGTAAAAATGGTGACAAGCTTATATTTAGAAAGAATTTAGACAATAATATAGCCATTTTAAAACTGTTTCCGGGAATTACAGAGAAGGTAGTTCGTGCCTATTTGAGTATCCCTGGGTTAAAAGGTTTGATAATTGAAACTTATGGAGCAGGAAATGCACCGACAAAGGAATGGTTTTTGATGTTTCTAAAAGACTGTATTGCACAAGGAGTGTTTATTGTGAATGTAACACAATGTGCTGGAGGGAGTGTTATTTTAGGGCATTATGAAACAAGTTCAGCGTTAAAAAGCCTTGGAGTAATTGATGGAAAAGACATCACAACAGAAACAGCCGTGGCAAAAATGATGTATTTATTGGGAGAAAAATTGTCAAAAGAAGATTTTAAACGCTATTTTGAGACATCGTTAAGAGGTGAAATAACGAATTAATGTAAAATTAACGTTATGAAAACAGGGGTAAAAGACTGGTTTTCTACTAAAAAAGCAGGAATACGTTAAATACTCTATGTTTTTTTTTAATGTCCCAACATTTTTTTGTTATTTGGCACTCTGAAAATTTGCGAAAAAATTAACGAGAGTGTAAAAACTATGCTAAAAGTTATTTTTTTCCGTTTTTTCATAGTAAAATTTGTATTTTTAACCCGTTAACTATTTAAAATTAATTATAACAAAATGAAAAAAGTAGTAAATATCCTATCAATTACAGGATTTATGTTTTTAGGAGCTATTCAATCTGTACAAGCTCAAGAAGCAGCTGAGTCGACTAAAACTTTTCGCCAAGAGTTAAAGCAACGTTTTATTGAAGGAGGTCCTGTATTCATGGGGATTGTATTAGTAGCTTTAATTTTAGGTTTAGCTATTGTTATTGAAAGAATCATCTATTTAAACATGGCTACTACTAACACTAAGAAATTAGTTGCTAGTGTAGACGACGCTTTAAGTTCAGGTGGAGTAGAGGCTGCTAAAGAAGTATGTAGAAATACAAAAGGTCCTGTTGCTTCGATTTTTTATCAAGGATTAGAAAGAGCTGATGAAAGTTTAGAAGCTGCTGAGAAAGCTGTAGTAGGATATGGTGGTGTACAAATGGGATTATTAGAGAAAAACGTTTCTTGGATTTCTTTATTTATCGCATTAGCACCAATGTTAGGATTCATGGGTACGGTAATCGGTATGATTGGAGCATTCGACGCGATTGCAGTAGCAAATGATATCTCTCCAGCGGTAGTAGCAGGTGGTATTAAAGTAGCACTTTTAACTACTGTATTTGGTTTAGTTGTAGCAATTATCTTACAAATTTTTTATAACTACATTATCTCTAAAATTGATAGTATCGTAAACAACATGGAAGATGCTTCAATTTCTTTAATCGATTTATTAGCTAAGTATAAAAAATAAGAAACATTTATGAATAAGTTATTAAAAGTTGTTGTTGCGATTATTGCTATTCTTGGAATAGTTGGTTTCGTGATGGTAGCTGGTGCTGAAGAAAAAACACCAGAAATGGATAGCGCAGCTGGCTTTATGGTAAATGTTGCTTATGTATTATTAGTAGCAACAGTTGTTGTAGCTGTAGCATTGTCGTTATTTAGTTTAATGAAAAATCCAGCGGCTTTAAAGAAGACGTTATTAGGATTAGTAGTATTAGGAGTAGTATTGTTAGTTGCTTATTTTACAGCATCGGATGCAGCAGTATATGACGCACAAGGAGCATTAGTAAAAGATGGTGAAGCAGGTGCAACTTCTAAATGGGTAGGAACAGGAATTACTTATAGCTTGATTTTAGGAGCTATTGGAATGGTATTCTTTGTTTGGGATTTATTAAAAGGATTAGTTAAATCATAAGAAAATATGGCAAGAAGAGAAAACCCAGAAATTAATGCAGGTTCTATGGCAGATATTGCCTTCTTGCTACTTATCTTTTTCCTAGTAACAACCACAATGGATGTTGATTCAGGAGTTTCAGTAAAACTTCCTGAAAAAGTTGAAACTCCACCAGATATTAAAATCAAAGAGAAAAACATCTTTGAAATTAGTATCAACCGTAATAATCAGTTATTTGTAGATAATCAAGTAATGGAATTAAAGGATCTTAAAGATGCTGCCATTAGTTTTATGGATAACGGAGGAGGTCTTGGAAATCCAGCTCCAGGAGAAGATAAAGGTAAAGAATGTGATTACTGTAAAGGAAATAAAGACCCTGAGTCTTCAGATCACCCAAATAAAGCTGTAATTTCTATTGAAAGTGATAGAGGTACTGAGTACGGAATTTATGTAGCTGTAAGAAATGAAATTCTTAGAGCAAATGCTGAGTTACGTAACCGCTTAAGTCAAGAGAAATACGGAATGAGTTTTATTGAGTTAGAAGAAGCTTTTAAAGCATCTAACAGAAAGGATGATGATTTAAAGAAAAAGGTTGAGGATATTAAAAATAGTTACCCTCAAATTATTTCTGATACAGATCCAACAAGTGTTCAATAATATAAAACAATTTAAGAATGTCTAAGTTTAAAAAGAAGAAAAAAGGATTACCAGCGGTATCGACGGCATCTTTACCAGATATTGTTTTTATGTTATTATTCTTCTTCATGGTAACTACAACAATGAGAGAAACAGATTTACAAATCGATGCTCCTCGTTTACCTAGTGCTACTGAAGTTAAGAAACTAGAGCGTAAAAGTTTAGTAAGCACAATATATGTTGGTAAAGCTAAAGACGCTAAGTATGGAACAAGTTTTAATAGAATTCAGTTAAATGATAAAATAGGAACACCAGATGAGGTTCCAGCTTTTATCTTTAGAGAAAGAGAGAATGTTTCTGAAGCTGAAATTCCATTTATGACTACTTCTATCAAAGCAGATAAAGAATCTAGCTATGGTACTTTAGCAGATATCCGTGAGAAATTAAGAGATGTAAATGCTCTTAAATTAAGTTTATCAACTCACAAGGGTAGCGCAATTAAGAAGTAAAGGATATATTACTTAAATATAAAAAAGAGCAATCGAATAGATTGCTCTTTTTTTATACAAAATACCTTATTTTTACGTTATAGTTATGATGAAAAAAATAATCATTTTATTTTGTGTTTTTTGGGGAATGAATGTTGTTGCTCAAAAAGATTCTTTACAATTGGGAGATCGCTATTTAGAGGATCAATTGTATATGAATGTTAGTTACAATGTATTAACGGGTCAACCAAACGGAGTTAATAGCAGTGGGTTTTCATATGGTGTTTCAGCTGGCTACATAAAAGATATTCCATTGAGTAAACAGGGTAATTATGCATTTGGAATAGGGCTAGGTTATAGCTATGATTCATTTAATCACAGTTTGAAGCTAGTTCAAAATAATAGTACAATATCTTTTGAAGTTGATGCGCAATCTACTTCTAATGTGTTTAGATTACATAATTTGGAGTTACCAATACAGTTGAGATGGAGAACTTCAGACGCAGTGACTTACTCGTTTTGGAGAGTTTATGCTGGTTTAGTAGTGCGTTATAATTTTTACAATGGATTTACCAATACTACTAACGGAGTAACCAGCAGAGTTACTAATGTTGCTAATTTTAATAATTGGCAAACAGCATTGACTTTATCGGCCGGTTACGGAACGTTTAATTTTTATGTTTCTTACGGGATATCTCCTTTGTTTAAGAACGCAACGTTGAATGGCCAGACAATTGATACTAAAGTATTGAAATTAGGGCTTAGTTTTTATCTTCTATAAAAAGGAAAAGGCAATAACTTGTCCTATAAATCCTAGAAAAAAACCAATGTAAATTTCTGGTACTGTATGAGCTTTTAAATCAAGTCTTGCTCTACCTAATATTCCACTTAAAACAAATAATAGTACCACAATACTAAAAATGATTGAACGTTGGTTAAATGCGTCTATAAGTAGGAAAAAACTTATACTAGCTCCCATAGATAAGAGATGTAAGCTTGACTTAATTTTAAAGAGAAACAAAAAGTACACTATAATTAAGCTAATCATAGTACCATAAAAAAGGAGTGCAAAATCACGAATCATAGGTAGTCCCATTAACATTTTTCCTAAAGAAAAGAAAAGTACCGTCATTAAAAATAATGGTATTTTTCGTTCATTAATAGTACTTACTTGATAGGATTTTATGAGTCCAAAACCTTTCAGTAAAATGAGTAGTAATAATGGAATAATATAGGTTGCTATAAATACAATACTAAAAATTACCAATTTTTGCTCCTGATTAAGTCTAAGATCACTTATGAGTAGAAAAAGCAATAAGCCTATAGTAGGCATAACTATAGGATGCAAAACTGTTGATATAAGTTTTTGCCAGTTCATTAAATTTCCTTTCTTAATCTTGCAACTGGAATATCTAGTTGTTCACGGTATTTGGCAACTGTTCTCCTTGCAATCGGATATCCTTTTTCTTTTAAAAGTTTCGATAGTTTTTCATCTGTAAGCGGTTTTCTTTTGTCCTCTTCAGAGATAACATTTTCTAATATTTTCTTAATTTCCCTTGTAGAAACATCTTCCCCTTGATCATTTTTCATAGATTCAGAGAAAAACTCTTTTATAAGTTTAGTACCATAAGGAGTAGAGACATATTTGCTGTTTGCTACACGTGAAACAGTAGATACATCCATTTCAATTTCATCTGCAATATCTTTTAAAATCATCGGTTTTAACTTACGCTCATCACCAGTTAAGAAATATTCTTGTTGATGATGCATAATAGCATTCATAGTTACCAATAATGTTTGTTGTCGCTGTTTAATAGCATCTATAAACCATTTTGCTGCATCTAATTTTTGTTTTATAAAGAGCACAGCATCTTTTTGAGCCTTACTTTTATCTTTGGAATCTTGATATCCTTTAAGCATATTATTATACTCTCGAGATACATGAAGCTCTGGTGCGTTGCGAGAATTTAAAGTTAGTTCTAATTGTCCTTCAAGGATACGAATAGTAAAATCTGGAACGATTTGTTCTGCAATTTTATTGTTTCCTGCATAAGAACTCCCTGGTTTCGGATTAAGTTTGCTAATCTCAGTAATTGCTTCTTTTAGTTGTTCTTCGTTAATAGCAAACTTATCTAAAAGTTTCTTGTAGTGTTTTTTGACGAAATGGTCAAAGGCTTCCTCTAAAATATGAATAGCTAAATCTCTACTAACCGTACTTTTTTTTGCGTTTAATTGAATGATAAGACATTCTTTTAAATCTCTTGCACCAACCCCAATAGGATCTAGTTTTTGAACAACTTCAGTAAGAATTTTTACAACTTTTTCTTCTGAAGTAAACACGTTTTGGGTGAAAGCTAAATCATCTACTAAATCAATTACTTCGCGACGAATGTAACCACTATCATCAATACTACCAACTAAAAATTCAGCAATAGAACGCTCTTCGTCATTAATTCTAAAGGTGTTTAATTGATTTTTTAAAGATTGATGAAAGGTAGTTCCAGCTGCATAAGGGACTTGTTTTTCATCATCATCTGAAGAATAATTGTTAGCCTGAGTTTTGTAACTAGGATACTCATCATCACTCAAATATTCATCTATATTAATGTCTTCAGCATCTATCTTTTCACTCCCTGCATCATCATAATCGGTATCGTTCACTAAAGAATCTTCAAAATTATCTCCTTCTTCTTTACCAGTATCAAGTGCTGGATTTTCTTCTATTTCTTGTTTCAAACGCTCTTCAAAAGCTTGTGTAGGCAACTGAATCAGCTTCATTAGCTGAATTTGCTGCGGTGATAACTTCTGAAGTAATTTTTGATGTAAACTTTGTTTTAGCATAAATACAAATATAGGAAATAGCCCTATAAAAAAATCGCCATTCTAAAGGAATGACGATTGTAATCTATATATTTTATGATTTTTTTAAAACTCTGCGTTTTGTGGTGTTCTCGGGAATGGAATTACATCTCTAATATTACTCATACCAGTTGTAAATAATACCAAACGTTCAAAGCCTAAACCGAAACCAGAATGTACTGCTGTTCCAAATTTACGAGTATCTAAATACCACCATAATTCTTCTTCAGGAATATCTAAAGCAGCCATTTTTTCTTTTAAAACATCTAAACGTTCTTCTCTTTGAGAACCTCCAACCATTTCACCAATACCAGGGAATAAAACATCCATAGCACGCACAGTCTTACCATCTTCATTTAGACGCATGTAAAAAGCTTTAATGTTTGCTGGATAATCAAATAAAATTACTGGACATTTGAAATGTTTTTCAACTAAATAACGCTCATGCTCAGATTGTAAATCTACTCCCCATTCGTTTACAGGAAACTGGAATTTTTTCTTTTTGTTTGGCTTAGAGTTACGTAAAATATCTATTGCCTCTGTATAAGAAACTCGTTTAAAGTTGTTTTCAACAACAAACTTTAAACGTTCAATTAATCCCATTTCGCTACGTTGTGCTTGTGGTTTCGTTTTTTCTTCTTGTGCTAAACGATTGTCTAAAAACGCTAAATCATCTTGACAGTTATCTAAAACATATTGTAAAACGTCTTTAATAAAGTCTTCCGATAAATCCATATTAGCATCTAAGTCGTTAAATGCAACCTCAGGTTCAATCATCCAAAACTCAGCTAAATGGCGTGTAGTGTTAGAGTTTTCTGCTCTAAATGTAGGTCCAAAAGTATATACCTTTCCTAAAGCCATTGCATATGTTTCAGCTTCTAATTGTCCAGAAACAGTCAAATTGGTTTCTTTACCAAAAAAGTCTTGACTATAATCAATAGTGCCGTCTTCTTTTAAAGGAGCTTTGTTTGCTTCAAAAGAAGTTACACTAAACATTTCTCCAGCACCTTCAGCATCAGATCCAGTAATAATAGGGGTGTTTACATAGTAAAAACCATTTTTCTGGAAATATTGATGTACCGCAAATGATAATGCCGAACGTAAACGCATTACAGCACTAAATGTATTAGTACGAACTCTTAAGTGTGCATTTTCACGTAAAAATTCAAAACTATGTCTTTTTGGTTGTATTGGATATTCTTCTGGATTAGAATCTCCTAATATTTCTAAGTTGCTTACTTGGATTTCTACTGATTGTCCTTTACCTTGACTTTCAGCTAAAGTACCAGTAATACTTACTGCAGCTCCAGTATTTATTCTCTTTAGAAGTGCTTCATCAGTGTTTTCGAAATCTACAACACATTGAATATTATTAATTGTAGAACCATCATTTAGAGCAATAAAACGATTGCTTCTAAAAGTTCTAACCCATCCTTTTACATGTACTTCTTGTAAAATCTTATCAGAATGTAATAATTCTTTAACGCTACTTCTTTTCATCTTTTTAAAAAATTGAAACGCAAAGATACTTTATTACAAAGAATTGAGCAATGAAGAGTTATAAATAAGCCGTAAACTTTTATTTGTCTTCTTTTGGAGGCAAAATTTTAAAGTTAGTTTCTTTTAATACCTTTTTATTAGCTATTTTTTTCTCAAATGATAATAGGAGAGAAGGTAATAACAATAGGTTTGAAACCATTGCTAATAAAAGGGTCACAGAAACTAAGCCCCCTAAGGCTATAGTACCACCAAAACTAGAAACAGTAAACACTAAGAATCCAAAGAAAAGTACAATGGAAGTGTAAAACATACTTACTCCAGTTTCTCTTAATGCAGCATACACAGCAGGTTTGATTCTCCAATTATTGGCAAGGAGTTCTTGACGGTATTTAGCTAAGAAGTGTATCGTATCATCTACAGAAATACCAAAGGCAATACTGAACACTAAAATTGTAGATGGTTTAATAGGGATGTCAAAGAATCCCATTAATCCAGCGGTCATTAATAAAGGAAGCATGTTTGGTATTAATGAAATCAAAATCATTTGTGGAGATCTAAACATCCAAGCCATGAAAATAGAAATTAATACAATAGCTAGCGATAATGAAATAACTAAGTTTTTAATAAGATAATTAGTTCCTTTTAAGAAAACTAAAGCCTTACCTGTCATAGAGATTTCGTACTTGTTGTCTGGAAACTGCTTTTTTATAACAGCATTTAAACGTTCTTGGATGATATCCATTTTATCAGTACCAATATCTTTCATGAAGGTAGTAATACGAGCATAACGACCAGTGGAGTCAACAAAATTTTTCAACATTCCTGAATCACTATTGGAATTTTTAGTAAAGGCAAAAATGTATGTTTTCTCTTGGCTAGTTGGTAATTGATAATATTTCGGATTTCCTTTATAATAGGCCTGTTTAGAATATTTTACTAAGTTAGTAACCGAGATAGGTTTTGAAAGCTCAGGAAAGGTTTCAATCGTTTCATTCAGCTTTTCCATTTTCTTTAAAGTAGAAAGCTTCATTACTCCTTTTTCTCTTTTGGTATCAATTAAAATTTCTAGAGGCATAATTCCACCAAATTCACTTTCAAAGAACTTAATGTCCTTGTAAAATTGCATTCCTTTCGGCATGTCTTCAATTAAACTACCAGAAACACGAATTTGATATAAACCTACCATACTCAAAATGATAATTACAACGGTGGTAATATAAATGGCTATACGTTGTTTTCTAACGGTATTTTCCATCCAGTTTACCACATCTTCCATCCATCTTTTTTCTAAGTGATTTAAATGCTTCTTTTGTGGAAGAGGCATGAAACTGTATAGAATTGGAATAATAAGTAATGCAAGAATGAAAATACTTATAATGTTTACTGACGCTAAGATTCCGAATTCACGTAGTAATTGGCTTTTAACAAATACAAAGGTTGCAAAACCAGAAGCAGTGGTAATATTTGTCATAAGCGTTGCATTTCCAATTTTAGAAATAACGCGCTGTAATGATTTTGCTTGGTTTCCGTGTTTCTTTACCTCTTGCTGATATTTATTTATTAAAAAGACCGCATTTGGAACCCCAATTACAATAATCAAAGGAGGAATCAATGCAGATAATACAGTAATTTCATAACGGAACCACCCTATAAACCCAAAGGCCCAAACCACACCAATACCAACAACTAATAGTGTGATAAACGTAGCTCTGAAGGAGCGGAAAAAGAAAAAGAAAATAATTGCTGTAATTAATAAAGCTCCAGCAACAAAAATTCCCATTTCATTCGTAATATTTTGCGAGTTTAAAGTTCGTATGTAAGGCATACCAGATACACGAACATCCATATTGTTAGAAGCTTCAAACGCTTTTATTTTAGAAATAAGCACCTTGTTGATAAAGTCTGCTCTTGCCGGTGTGTTTACAATGTCTTTATTTAAATAGATGGCAGTTTGTAAAGTTCCTTTGTCATTGTAAAGAAGATTTTCATAGAAGGGAAGCTTTTCAAATAGTTGCGTCTTTATTTTGGCAACTTCTTCATTGTTGGTTGGAAGTTTATCAAATAGAGGTTCAACAATAAATTTTCGTTGCTTTCTGTCTGCTTTTAGTTGTTTTACATCGGAAATTGAAACAGTAAAATCAACTTCAGGAACACTATCAAAAGTTTTGACTAATTTATTCCAAGCATTAAACTTTTCTGGAGTAAAAATAGTGCTATCCTTAACTCCAAGAATAATAAGATTACCTTCTTCTCCAAATATTTCTAAAAACTTGTTGTAGCGTATGTTTGCTTCGTGATTGTTTGGAAGTAAGTTGGCTTCTGTATAAGAGAAGCGCATATATTTTATCTGAGAAACTAAAGCTGCAGTAATTAAAGCAATTAAAGCTAAAACTATATAACGGTTACGAAGTATAAATCCTGCAATCTTAGTCCAAAAAGTCATCCAAAAAAAATTTTAGCAAAGGTAGATAAATAGTTATTATTAAAAGAAAAAAAGAGTGTTTAAAACACTCTTTTCAATAAGGTTATGTAGTAAGAAATTACACCGTCATAATTTCCTTTTCTTTTACCGTAAATTTTTCATCTATTTCCTTAACGAAATTGTCTGTTAATGTTTGAACATCTGCTTCAGCATTTTTTTTCATATCATCAGAAATATCTGTTTTTTTAATCTCGTTATTGGCATCTTTACGAGCGTTACGAACACCTACTTTAGCATGTTCTGCTTCTGCTTTTGCTTGTTTAGCTAAATCACGACGACGTTCTTCTGTTAATGGTGGAACATTGATCATAATGTTTTCTCCATTATTCATTGGGTTAAAACCAAGATTAGCAATCATAATTGCTTTTTCAATTTCTTGTAACATGTTTTTCTCCCAAGGTTGAATAGAAATAGTACGTGCATCTGGGGTGTTAACGTTTGCAACTTGACTTAAAGGTGTTTGAGAACCATAATAGTCAACCATTACATTAGCTAACATTGCTGGTGTTGCTTTTCCTGCTCTAATACTACGTAATTCTTTTTCTAAATGTGCGATTGCATTGTTCATTGCTTCTTTTGCACTATCTAAAATAAAATCTATTTCTTCCATTGTAACTATATTTTAAACCGTGAATGGTAATTTCGTTTTATTGATTATCAACTATTGTTCCAATTTGTTCTCCAGAGATTAACTTTAGTAAGTTCCCTTTTGTATTCATATCGAAAACAATAATTGGAAGTTTATTTTCTTCACTTAAAGTAAAAGCTGTCATATCCATTACTTTTAAGCCTTTTTCTAATACATCTTTAAATGTAATGCTTTCAAATTTAACAGCATTTTCATCTTTTTCAGGATCTGCCGTATAAATACCGTCTACTCTTGTTCCTTTTAAAATGGCATCTGCATTTATCTCAATCGCACGTAAAACAGCTGCTGTATCTGTTGTAAAATAGGGATTTCCTGTTCCTCCACCAAAAATAACAACACGTCCTTTTTCTAAATGACGGTTTGCACGTCTTTTAATATATGGTTCTGCAATTTCTTTGATTTCAATAGCAGTTTGTAAACGAGTATGAATACCTTCATCTTCTAAAGCACTTTGCAAAGCTAACCCATTAATACAAGTGGCTAACATTCCCATGTGATCACCTTGTACACGATCCATTCCATTGCTGGCTCCTGCAACTCCTCTAAAGATATTTCCACCACCAATAACAATGGCAACTTCTACCTTTTTGTCTACTACTTGTTTAATTTCTTGGGCGTATTCTTTTAATCTTTTTGGGTCAATTCCGTACTGACGGTCTCCCATTAGAGCTTCTCCGCTTAATTTTAAAAGGATTCTTTTGTATTGCATAATTTTATTGAAAGTTGTGCAAAACTACATATTTTTTTTGATTCAATTTTTTTTAAGCATAAAAAACCATCCAATAAAAGGATGGTTTTTAAATTTTATGTTTGAAGAAATTACCCTAAAGTAACTCTTACGAAGTTTTTAACCTCTACTTCACCATAAGAAGAAACGTATTCAGCAACAGTTTTCTTCTCATCTTTGATGAATTTTTGGTCTAATAAACACTGCTCTTGATCTAAGGTAGTGTTATCAGAAATAAATCTTTCCATTTTACCTGGTAAGATCTTATCCCAAATTTGTTCTGGCTTACCTTCAGCTTTTAACTGTTCTTTAGCAGCTTCTTCAGCTTGAGCTAAAGCTTCGTCAGTTAATTGTAAACGAGATACGAATTGAGGAACGTTCTTTAAAGTTTTACCTAAACGAACTAACTCTTCATTATCTTTAACGATAGCTGCAATTCTAGCTTCAGTTTCAGAAGCAACGTAAGCAGGATCAAAATCTTTATAAGATAAAGTAGTAGCTCCCATAGAAGCAGCTTGCATAGCTAAATCTTTAGTTAAATCTCCAGCTTTATCAACAGCAGCAGTTAAACCTACCATAGCAGCAATCTTACCAACGTGAGTATATGCTCCTACGTATGGTGCTTCAATTCTTTCGAAAGAAGTAATATCGATTTTTTCACCGATTACACCAGTTTGCTCGATTAATTTCTCAGCAACAGATACACCACCAATGTTAGCAGCTAAAAACTCTTCTTTTGTTTTAGTAGTAAATGCTACGTCTACAAACTCTTGAGCTAATGCTTTGAAAGAATCATTCTTAGCAACGAAATCAGTTTCACAAGCTAAAACGATAGCAACACCGTATGTGTTGTCATCACTTATTTTAGTAATAGCTACACCTTCAGTAGACTCACGGTCTGCTCTTTTAGCAGCGATTTTTTGTCCTTTTTTACGTAAAATTTCAATTGCTTTATCAAAATCACCTTCTGCTTCCACTAATGCATTCTTACAATCCATCATACCAGCTCCGGTAAGTTCTCTTAATTTTTTTACGTCAGCAGCTTTAATTGCCATTTTATTTTTGTTTTTAAGTTGTGATTAAAATTAAAATAAAATAAAGGCTTCAGTGTAATGAAACCTTTAAATTAAAATTATTTTGCTTCTTCTTTAGTAGCTTCAGTTTCTTTAGCCGCTTTAGCCTTTTCTTTATCAGCTTTTCTTTCAGCTAAACCTTCAGCAATCGAACCAGTAACATATGATAATACTTTGTCGATAGATTTAGAAGCGTCATCATTTGCAGGGATAACGAAATCGATCGGTCTTGGATCAGAATTTGTATCAACCATTGCAAAGATTGGAATGTTTAATTTTTGTGCTTCAGCAACAGCAATGTGCTCTTTCTTTACATCAATTACAAATAAAGCACCTGGTAAACGAGTCATATCAGAGATAGAACCTAAATTCTTTTCTAATTTTTCACGTTGACGGTTGATTTGTAATTTTTCTCTTTTAGATAATGCGTCAAAAGAACCATCTTGCTTCATTCTATCAATAGAAGCCATTTTCTTTACGGCTTTACGGATAGTAACGAAGTTAGTTAACATACCACCTGGCCATCTTTCAGTGATGTAAGGCATGTTTACAGCTTTCGCCTGCTCTGCAACGATATCTTTCGCTTGCTTCTTAGTAGCAACGAATAAGATTTTACGTCCAGAGTTAGCTATTTTTTGTAACGCAGCAGAAGCTTCGTCAATTTTAGCTGAAGTCTTATACAAATCGATGATGTGAACACCATTACGCTCTGTATAAATGTATGGAGCCATGTTTGGGTTCCACTTTCTAGTTAAGTGACCGAAGTGTACTCCACTTTCTAATAATTCTTGAATGTTTGCCATTTTAATAAATGTGTTTACGTTCTGTTTTTTCAATATTTCAGTAGTTATTAAGTCTGAAATATTTAGATACTAAACTGTTAATAAATAATATAATCTTATAAATAACAGCTCTAATAAACGATTAACGCTTAGAGAACTGGAATTTCTTACGTGCTTTCTTCTGACCGAATTTCTTACGTTCAACCATTCTAGGGTCACGAGTTAATAATCCTTCTGGCTTTAATACAGTTCTGTTTTCTTCGTTGATTGCAACTAAAGCTCTAGTAATAGCTAAACGGATTGCTTCAGCTTGTCCAGTTACACCACCTCCATATACGTTAACTTTAATATCGAAAGCTTCTAAGTTTTCAGTTAACATTAATGGTTGCTTTACTTTATATTGTAAAGTAGCAGTTGTAAAATAGTTATTTAACTCTCTTTTGTTTACAGTAATGTTTCCACTTCCTTGAGAAACATAAACACGAGCAACAGCTGTTTTTCTTCTACCTATTTTGTGTACAGTTTCCATAATTATTTAAGATCGTTAAGGTTAATAGCTTTAGGTTTTTGAGCCTCTTGACCGTGCTCAGTTCCTGCGTAAACATATAAATTTCTGAATAACGCACTACCTAATTTGTTTTTTGGTAACATACCTTTTACTGCTTTTTCGATTAATCTCGTAGGATCTTTCTCGAACATTTCTGTAGCAGTAAGTGATCTTTGTCCTCCTGGGTAACCTGTGTGACGGATGTAAGATTTATCTGTCCACTTTTTACCAGTTAAATTGATTTTTTCAGCGTTGATTACTACAACGTTGTCTCCACAATCTACGTGAGGAGTGAAATTTGGCTTGTACTTACCTCTAATAAGTTTTGCAACTTTAGAAGCTAAACGACCCAAGTTTTGCCCGTCCGCATCAACAACAACCCACTCTTTGTTTACAGTGCTTTTGTTAGCTGATACTGTTTTGTAACTTAATGTGTTCATAATTACACGATTAGTTTTTGTCTTATTAATAATAAATTTTGTCCTTCAAAAAGGTGTGCAAATGTACAACTAATTATTTGATTAACAAATAGTAACTCTTCTTTATTTTTTTAGGGAATAATTAACATATTATTAAGAAATACAGCGTTTACCTTTGCTCGCATATACGACTCAATCCTTACCCTAATGAAACATCATATTTTATATGCATTGTCATTATTATTGTTTTTAAAATCATATGGTCAAGAAAGCAATTTAATTCCCAAGAAAATTTATACAACAAATAAGTTAAGTTCAGCTCCTATAATCGACGGTGTTTTAGATGATGAAAGTTGGAAAGCACTTGAATGGGGAGGTGATTTTGTGCAGAAAGCACCAACAGAAGGAGTTGCTCCTACCTATCAAACCAAGTTTAAAATAGGGTATGATGATAAATATTTATACATAGCAATTAGAGCTTTTGATGAAGAACCGGATAAAATCGAAAGAAGATTGTCGAGAAGAGATGGCTTTGCAGGAGATAGGGTGAATGTGTTAATTGATAGTTATCACGATAAAAGAACAGCATTTGTTTTCACAACAACAGCAGCTGGAGTAAAAGGAGAAGAAATTGTAACTAGAAATGGAAATAACTGGGACGCAAGTTGGAACCCGATTTGGTACACGGATGCAGTTATTGATGATAAAGGTTGGACCGCCGAAATGAAAATTCCATTTAGCCAACTGCGTTTTGGTAAGGCCAAAGAGCAAGTTTGGGGATTAAATATTATCAGACAATTCTTTAGAGAGCAAGAACGCTCTTTATGGCAACGTATACCAAACGATGTTGCTGGTTTTGTTTCTGAAGCAGGAGAACTTCATGGTTTGAAAAACTTAAAGTCTCAAAAACAATTGGAAATACAACCGTTTACTGTATTACAATATGATTCTTATGAAAAGGAAGGGAATAATCCATTTAGAGATGGAAGCGATTTTAAAGTGAATGGAGGACTAGATGCTAAAATCGGAATAACAAATGATTTGACCTTAGATTTAACAATCAATCCTGATTTTGGACAAGTAGAAGCAGACCCTGGAGCTATTGCTTTAGATGGGTTTCAAATTTTCTTTAATGAGCAAAGACCCTTTTTTGTAGAGAACAAAAATATTTTCGATTTTCGATTTGCAAACGGACCAGATAATCTTTTTTATAGTAGAAGAATTGGAAGAAGTCCGCAGCTAAGTCCAGATGCAAATTCTGGAGAGTATGTAGATGTTCCAGTAAATACTTCAATAATAGGGGCAGCTAAATTTTCGGGAAAAACAAGAGATGGATGGTCTATTGGTATTTTAGAAAGTGTCACCTCTAGCGAATATGCCGAGATTGATGCTAATGGAACGAGGCGAGAAGAAAAAGTAGAGCCTTTAACAAATTACTTTGTGGCTAGGGTTCAAAAAGATTTTAATGACAGAAACTCTTATATCGGAGGAATATTTACAGCAACGAATAGAGCTTTAGGTGATATTACCAGTTTAAGGAAAGCGGCCTATACAGGGGGAGCAGATTTTAGACATGAATGGGATGATAGAAATTATTTTATTCAAGGTGATTTTGTAGCCAGTCATGTTATCGGAAGTAAAGAAGCCATTGAAGCTACACAGAGATCATTAACTCACCTATTTCAAAGAGTAGATGCAAGTCATGTTGAAGTAGATCCTAATAGAACTTCATTAACAGGAACGGGGGGAAGAATATTTGGTGGAAAAAGAGGAGGAGGAAATTGGCGTTACTGGGGAGGTTTGAATTGGAGATCTCCAGAATTGGAGTTAAATGATATCGGTTTCTTAAGACAGGCTGACGAAATAAGACAGTTTGCTAATGTTCGTTATTTATGGCAAAACCCTACTAAGATTTACAGAGATGCAAATGTGAGAATGGGAGTATCTTCTGCGTTTGATTTTGAAGGGAATTATAATCGAATAGAATATACATTAAGAGGTAATATTAATTGGATTAATAATTGGTGGACTGAAGTAGAGTTTGGTCATAAGCCTAGAATTTTTATCAATACTTTTTTAAGAGGTGGACCACGTTGGCGATATTCTGAGGAGAATTTTGCAGTACTTTTCTTTGGTTCAGATAGGAGTAAAAAGGTGAGTTTTAGAGCAGGAGTAGTACAAAGCGCTACAAAACAAAATAATTTTGCTTTTAGACGTTATGTGTTAGGAATGAACTACCAACCATTTGATTCTTTTAATATGTCTTTGGAGACGACTTTTAATGAGAATCCGAACAAAACACAATATGTAACTCAATTAGAACATAATGGGGCTATGAAATATATATTGGGAAATATTGATCAAAAGACTTTAACTATGACGTTACGATTGAACTATAGTATCAATCCTAACTTGTCTGTTCAATTTTATGGTCAGCCATTTATATCTAGAGGTAGATATTCGGATTTTAACTTAGTAAGAAATTCTACAGCTGAGAATTTAAATGAGCGAGTAGATTGGTTTGAGCCAAATCAAATTAGTTTAGTAAATGATGTATATGAGGTAGATGAAAATACAGATGGGACAACAGATTATACTTTTGGAAAGCCTGATTTTTCATTTGTGCAATTCCGTTCTAATTTAGTCGTTCGTTGGGAGTATATTCCAGGTTCAGAGTTGTTCTTGGTTTGGTCGCAAGGGACCAGTGGTTCAGAAGATCCAAATAGATCATTGTTTGGAAGTTTAGATAATAGAATATTAAATCAACCTTTAGACAATACTTTTTTAATTAAAGCAACGTATAGATTTGTTAAGTAAATGATAAACTGAAAAGATTAAGCATAAAAAAACTCATCATTTTTTAATGATGAGTTTTTTTATAAGTTGTTTATGTGATTACTCTACTTTTTGATCTAATAAATCAAAGAATTGATTTAAACGAGGTAAAATAATAATCTTGGTTCTTCTGTTTTTAGATTTGTTTGCAGGAGAATCATTAGCTACTAAAGGCATAAAGCTACTTCTACCAGCTGCGATTAATCTTTGTGGAGCAACGTTGTATTTGTTTTGTAATTCACGTACAATTGCAGTTGAACGCTTTACACTTAAATCCCAGTTATCTTTCAAACTAGAATTTCCAGCTATTGGAGTATCATCAGTGTGTCCTTCAATCATAACGTCCATTTCTGGTTGACCATTTACAACAGTAGCAACTTTTTCTAATACTTTAGAAGCTTTGTCCGTTATTGTATAGCTACCGCTCTTAAATAATAATTTGTCAGAAATAGAAATGAAAACAACCGTTTTTTCAACATTTACTTCGATGTCTTCATCATCAATACCTGCTTGTAATTCTTTCTTTAAATGGAAAGCAACTACTAAGTTTAATGAATCTTTTTTAGAAGCTGCTGCTCTAATCTTATTGATATACTTGTCTTTTTTGCTTAACTGCGTAAGAGTTTCTTTAATGTTATCGTTAGCACCTTTAGTCAATACAGTTAAGTTTTCAACTTGCTGTAAGGTGTTTTCCTTGTCTTTCTTTAATTCTTGTACTCTTGATTCTAAAGAAACAGCTTGATCTTGATACTTTTCCTTTTCAACTAAACACTTTGTAAGATTTGCTTTTACAGCTAATAATTCTTCTTTCGTTTGATCGTGTTTTGCTTTTAAAGCATCAAGTTCTTTCGTAGAAGCACAAGAAGCCATTAAAGCAACTGCTGATAATAATAAAAATATTTTTCTCATTTTAAATCTAAAATTTTAGATGCGTTATTAAATCTAATAAGAAACAAATTTATAAAAATGAAGACATAAAAAAGACTGTTAACAATCTTTTATGATATATTCAATAAAGTTATTTTTGTGATAAAATTAATTTTAAATGAAAAACATAGTATATGTACTAGCATTGCTAGTAATATTTTCTTGTAAAAAAGAAACGACAATTAAAGAAGTAAAATTGCAGGGAGGTGTTTTTGGAACGGTATATCACATTACATATCTAGGTGGTGATAATTATCAAAATTCAATAGACAGTTTGTTTCAGGCTGTGAATCAATCGTTATCTACTTATATTCCAACTTCAGATATTTCTATGATTAATGAAGGGTATGCTTTTGTAGTGGTTGATGATATGTTTGAAGAAGTTTTTCAAAAATCGAAACGAATTTTTAAAGAAACCAATGGTTATTTTGATCCTACCGTATGCGAATTAGTAAATGCTTGGGGTTTTGGATATAAAAAAGAGAAGAAAGATTTAGATTCGTTGCAAGTGAAAGAATTAATGAAGCTGGTTGGGTTTGACAAAGTTGAACTAAAAAATAGAAAGGTGGTAAAACAATCTTCTAAAATGTGTTTGGATTTTAATTCTATAGCAAAAGGATATGGAATTGATGTGATTGGACGTTTTTTAGAAAGTAAAAATGTTGCGAATTATTTAGTAGAAATAGGAGGGGAGATAAGAGCAAGAGGGAAAAACAAGCGAGGTAAATTATGGACAGTTGCTATTGATGATCCCAATACTGATGGAACTCGAAGTGTTTCTAGACTTGTGAAGTTAGATAATGCGTCTATGGCGGGTTCGGGAAATTATAGAAAATATCGAATGACGAAAGATGGAAGAAAAGTGGTGCATACCATTAATCCTAAAACAGGTTTTGCTACAGAAAGTAATTTGTTAAGTGCTACTGTATATGGAAAGGTTGATTGTGCAGATGTAGATGCTTATGCGACCTCTTTTATGGCAATGGGACTAGAAAAATCAAAAGTCTTTTTAGAAAAGCACCCTGAGATTAAAGCAGTGCTTTTATATGCGAATGAGAAAGGTGAGATTATAGAGTTTAAAAATTAGAAAGTAACTTTAAATTGTTGTTATGAAAAAAGTTTTTTTATTTATGATATTGCTTTCATTTTTCTCTTGTAAAGAGGAATGTACCGAAAGAGAAATTGTTTTTAAGTTGAATAAATTGTCTAATACAATTTATCTAGAAGAGGTTGATGGTTTACGAGAGTATTTTAAGAATAAGTCTTTGGAGCAGCCAAAAATGTATGGGGAGTTTTATCAAAGAATGGTGGTAATTGAGAAGGTAATTGGAGAGGTTGCGAATCTTAAAAGTGTTGAAGATAAAAGAGAACATATGGAAGGGCTGAGAAAAGAGATGAATGATTTAATTGAAGATCGAGATTTGAAACTTCTTTATCATGATGCGAATTCAGAAGATGTAGAGTTGTTTAATTCTTTGCTTGAGAATGATTTGAATAGGATGTTGTATTATCTTTATAAAGAGGCCTATGCGAATTCGAAAGCAGTTTTTTAGAGAACTATTTATAACAAACGGGTAAAATTTCACCTTTCATTAAGGCATATCGTTCTAGTAGTTCTGGAGCGATTTTTTTTGTGTAATCTATTTCATCAACTTGAAATCCAATAGAGCGTAATTTGTCAAAATAATCACGGCCATATACACGCACATGATCATATTGTCCGAATATCTCGGCACGTTCTTTTGGGTCGGTAATAGAATCGTCTTCAAAAGTGGTTTCTCTAGATAAATCTTGTGGGATTTGAAATATTCCCATGCCTCCTTTTTTTAACACGCGATACAATTCTTGCATGGCTTTTGTGTCATCTGGAATATGTTCTAAAACATGATTGCAAAAAATGATATCATAAGAATTGTCTTCAAACGGTAAATCGCATATGTCTGCTTTAACATCGGCAATAGGTGATTCTAAATCTGAAGTAGTGTAATAAATGTTTTTTAGTTTTTTAAAACGATCTAAAAAACATTGTTCTGGAGCAATATGTAATACTTTTCGCTGCGCATTGGAAGTAAAGAAATCAGTTTCATCCTTTAAAAACAACCAAAGTAAACGGTGTCTTTCTAAAGATAAAGTAGACGGAGATAATGCATTTTCTCGTTGTGCACCATATCCATAGGGTAAAAATTTACGGAACGATTTTTCATCAATAGGATCCGTAAATTTATCACCTTTTAACCACCAAGCTACCAAAGGGCGCACCCAATAACTCGCTTTGATTAAAATGGGTCTTGGAATAGTATTTAATACTGCCTTAAATAAAGACATCTTATAAGACTAAAGGTTGCTGTCTAAACTCGTTTTCCTCATCGCTCTCAATGCCTAAAGCTTCATAGATGTACTGGAAAGTAGATAATAGTTCTGGTTTGCCATCTACAATAGCTACATCATGTTCGAAATGAGCAGAAGGTTTATTATCTAAAGTAGTAATCGTCCACCCATCACTATGTTGACGGATTTTATGGGTTCCCATGTTAATCATAGGTTCGATTGCTACAACCATTCCTTCAACAAATTTCTTACCACGACCTCTTTTACCATAATTAGGCATTTCTGGATCTTCGTGCATCGTTCTTCCTAATCCATGACCTACCAATTCACGTACTACTCCATAACCATGTTTTTCACAATAATTTTGAATAGCAAATCCAACATCTCCTACACGATTCCCAACTTTTAATTGACGAATACCTTCGTATAAACTTTCTTTAGTTACTTGTAAAAGTTTTTGTGTTTCAGGAGCAATTTCACCAACAGCAAAAGTATATGCATGATCACCGTAAAACCCATTTTTAATAGCTCCGCAGTCAATAGAGATAATATCTCCTTCTTGTAATGGAGCCTTGTTTGGAATACCATGTACAACTTGAGTGTTTGGACTCATGCAAAGTGTATTCGGAAAATCATATAAACCTAAAAAACCAGGGATAGCTCCTTGTTCTCTAATAAACTCTTCAGCAAGCTTGTCGAGATATAAAGTAGAAACTCCAGGTTTTACTTCTTTAGCAAGCATTCCTAAAGTTTTAGATACTACCAAGGCACTTTCGCGCATTAGTTCGATTTCTTCTCTGGATTTTTGTATTATCATGGTGAAAATTTTGAAGCGCAAATTTACGTTTATTTTTGATATGGATGTTTGTATTCTTGACCAGATACGATTTTTAAAAAATCTTTTTCCACAGTACTGTCGTCAACAGCATGTTCAACAAAGCGACCTATTTCTTTTCCATCTTTGTAAAAGATAAAAGTAGGTACACGAATAATGTTTAAGTTTTCCTCTAAACCATTGGCTTTTTTTTGACGATTAACTCCAACTAACTCCATGTTTTTGTAGTTAAATTCTGCTTCATCTAAGATTTTATAAAGATTAGGAATCTCTCTTTGGCTATCTCCACACCAAGTTCCCATAAAGCCTTTGATCTTTACATCTTTTAGAAGAGGTTTGAGTTTTTCAACAACATCTTTATCTGTTTCATAATAGTTGTAAAAATCGTTGAACCATTCGCTACCATAAGGTTCTTGTTGAAAGCTGGTTTTATTAACAAAGCCAACTAGGTTTCCGTCGGTGTCTTTTACAGCCATTGTTTTTTTAGGTGCAGCACAAGCAACTATTAAGGTAACGGCAAATAATAATATGTTTTTTTTCATTGAAAATTTTTTAAACAAGTGAATGTCTTGTCATTTCTTTTGGTTGCTCCACACCCATTAAATTTAAAATTGTTGGAGCGATGTCACCCAAGATACCATTTTTAATTGATTTTAAATCTTTATCAATTAAAATCATAGGAACAGGATTTGTCGTATGTGCCGTATGAGGTGACCCATCAGGGTTAATCATTGTTTCACAATTTCCATGATCTGCAATTAGAATGGTAGTGTAGTCATTTTCTAATGCGGTTGTAACCACATCATTTACACAATTATCTACAGCTTCACATGCTTTTACAGCGGCTTCAAAAACACCTGTATGTCCTACCATATCTCCGTTAGCAAAGTTTAAACAAACAAAATTAACGTCTCCAGCTTTTAATTCAGGAACAATCGCATCTCTAATTTCAAAAGCACTCATTTCTGGTTTTAAATCGTAGGTAGCTACTTTTGGAGAAGGGCATAACAAACGTTTTTCTCCATTAAACTCTTTTTCTCTACCGCCAGAAAAGAAGAAAGTAACATGTGGGTACTTTTCAGTTTCAGCAATTCTTATTTGAGTTTTTCCAGCTGATTCTAATACTTCTCCTAAAGTGTTTTCTATATTCTTATTGTCATAAACAACATTGATATTGTTAAATGTATCATCGTAGTTCGTTAACGTTACAAAGTACAATGGTAGTTTTTTCATGTTGAAATCACCAAAGTCCTTTTGACTTAAAACTTCTGTTAATTGGCGTCCTCTATCAGTTCTAAAATTGAAGAAAATGACAACGTCATCATTTTTAATAGTTGCTTTTGGTTGATTGTTTTCATTAACCATAACTATTGGCTTGATAAACTCGTCTGTTACTCCATTATGGTAACTTTGTTCAATACTTTTATCTGCATTTGTACTGTAGGATCCTTTTCCATGAACTAAAGCGTCGTAAGCTAATTGAACACGTTCCCAACGTTTGTCTCTATCCATTGCATAATAACGACCCGTGATTGACGCTAATTCACCGGTAGTTTCTTGCATGTGTTCTTGAATGTCGTTGATAAAGTATTTTCCTGATTTAGGGTCACAATCACGACCATCAGTAAAGGCGTGTAAAAACACATTTTTTAATCCATAATCATCTGCCGCTCCTAAAAGGCCTTTCAAATGATTAATGTGAGAATGAATTCCACCATTGGAAACTAGTCCTAAAAAATGAACATTTTTATTATTTGCTTTAGCATACTCAAAGGCATTCAACAATTCTTGTTCTTGAGCTAAAGCTCCGTCTTTAACAGCATTGTTGATTTTTGCTAAATTTTGATATACAATTCTACCCGCACCCAGGTTCATATGTCCTACTTCTGAGTTTCCCATTTGACCTTCTGGTAAGCCTACATGTTCACCATCAGTACGCAATTCAGCATGAGGAAACTTGTCATAAAGAGAATTAATAAAAGGTGTTTTAGCATTGTATATAGCAGATACTTTTGGGTCTTGAGTAATTCCCCAACCATCTAGTATCATTAAAATAACTTTCTTGTTCATTTGTCGTGTTTTGAAGCACAAAAGTAAGAAAGATTTTTAGTGAGTACTTAAAAAATAACGAAACCGATTACGTAGATTAAAATAATAGCGACCAAAACAAATGACAATGCATTTTTAAGGAAAGAAATTTGCTGTTCTTTTCGAGTTTGTTTGCGAATTCTTTCTAAATCTAGTTTACTCGATTTTTTATCAAAATAGAGTTTACTGTTGTCTTCTTTTTGAAATCGTTCTAATTTTTCAAAAGATGTTTTTCGAGTTCTTTTATTGTGTTTTAAACTCGCAATCATAGCGGATGCACCTCCAAATCCCATAGCAAATAATTTAAAGTTACACCTATAAGTAGCTAAATATTTGAAAATGTTACAAATGTATAATGGAAATCGTCATTAAACAGATTGGAATGACGATTTAGATATACAACTTCTAGTGTATTTAATACTTGTAAAAACCTATAAAATAGGTAATGATTGCTAGGGCAATTATGAAGAATAGAACGAATCTTGTAAATCTTTTTCTATTCTCTTTTAGTACTTTTTCTCTAATGATTGCTAATTCTTTTTGTGTAATCTGCTTCTTTTCGATTTTACCAGAAGAACCTTTTAAATTCCCTATTTTGTCAAAAGAACTTATAGGTTTTCTTCTTAAGTTTTTAACCGTTTTATGCATTTCAGATGCTGGTCCAAAACCTCCTAACATAGCTTTTATTTTCTGTGTTTTCGAATTGCTTCTTTGATTTTTTCGATTCTATTTTCAGGGTCCGGATGTGTGCTTTGAAATTCTGGAACTCTGTTCGGACCTGCAGCAGCTTTTAATATTTCCATAACGCCAATTAAACTTTCAGGGTTATAACCAGCATCAATCATTAATTTAACCCCTAGTTCATCACTTTCTAGTTCGTCACCTCTACCGTTTTTTAATAAGGTTTGCTGTCCAATACTATTGGCAAGTTGACCTAAATCTGCACCTACAGAAGCACCCATAGTTAAAAGTTTCCAGAAGTTTGCGTCGGTAATACGTTCATTTGAGTGTTTCCCTAATACATGTCCAATTTCATGTCCTAATACGCCCGCAAGCTGATCTTCATTTTTTAACTTAGAAAATAGTGCATAGGTGATAAAAATTTGTCCCCCAGGTAATGCAAATGCATTGATTGCTCTATCATCTCTTAATAAATGAAATTCATATTGATATCCTGATTGTTTTGCAACAGTGTTATTGACCAATTTTGCTCCTACCTTATCTACTAGTGCTTGAGCATTATCATTCGGGAATAAACCTCCATGTTGTTGTGCCATCCTTGGGGCTTGCTGAAGGCCAATTGCTATTTCTTGCTGAGGAGATAAACTAATGGCTTGCTTTTTTCCGGTATAAGGATTGATTTCTTGTTGGCTACATTTTCTTAGATATGCAAAAGCAACAATCGCGATACCAATTAGTAATCTGATTCTAAAACTACCTCTTCTCATTATTTTAAAATTTTTTGATTTTTTGTTGTTACTGTAAAGTTACAAAATAAAGAGATTTAACAACAAGCTGTTTTTTGTGTTCTTTAAAAGATGTAAATTTACCGAGCAAACAACAACACTATATGAAGACTCATTTTGAATTGAATGAAGTAACCAAAAAGTTACCAAAGCACCTACATAAGTTTATTGTAAAACAGCCTTATGATGAATATACTGCTCAAAATCAAGCAGTATGGCGTTATGTGATGCGAATGAATGTAGACTATTTAAGTAAAGTGGCACATGAGTCTTATGTAGATGGATTGGAGAAAACAGGAATTTCAGTAGAGAGCATTCCTCATATGGAAGGGATGAATCGAATTTTAAAAGAAATCGGTTGGGCTGCAGTGTCAGTTGATGGATTTATACCACCAAATGCATTTATGGAATTTCAGGCATACAATGTTTTGGTGATCGCTTCTGATATGCGAACCATTGATCATATAGAATACACACCAGCTCCTGATATTATTCATGAGGCTGCCGGACATGCTCCAATTATAGCAAATCCAGAATATGCTGAGTATCTGCGCAGATTTGGAGAAATTGGAAGCAAAGCTATTTCTTCGGCTAAAGACTATGAAATGTATGAAGCCATTCGTTTATTGTCTATTTTAAAAGAGAATCCAAATTCAACAAAAAAGGAAATTAATGAAGCTCAAGAGAAAGTTGAGTGGTTGCAGAACAATATGGGAGAGCTTTCAGAAATGGCTCAAATTCGTAATCTGCATTGGTGGACCGTTGAATATGGGTTGATAGGAAGTGTTAATGATCCAAAAATTTATGGGGCAGGGTTACTATCTTCTATTGGAGAGAGTAAATGGTGTATGAAAGATGAGGTGAAAAAAATCCCATACACACTGGATGCAGCAAATGTAAGTTTTGATATTACGAAACCACAGCCACAGTTATTTGTGACTCCAAATTTTGCTCATTTGAGTTTGGTGTTAGAGCAGTATGCAAATACTATGGGTATAAGAACAGGAGGTTTAAAAGGAGTTGAAAAATTGATCGATTCTAAAAATTTAGGAACTATTGAACTGAGCACAGGAATACAAGTGTCTGGAATATTTACCAATGTGATTGCCGATGAAAGAAATCGACCAATTTATGTTCAAACAACAGGGCCCACTGCATTAGCAAATAGAGATAAGGAACTAATAGGACATGGAATCAATTATCATGCAGAAGGTTTTGGAAGTCCAATAGGAAAGTTAAAAGGAATTAATATTCCAATCGAAAATATGAGTCCGAGAGATTTGGAAGCTTACGGAATTTATGAAGGGCATGAAGTAACATTAGAGTTTGAAGGAGGCGTTAAGGTAGAAGGAGAAGTGATTACTGGTACAAGAGATTTAAGAGGAAGAATTCAATTGGTTTCTTTTAAAAATTGTACGGTAACACATGGAGATAAAGTGTTATTTCACCCAGATTGGGGAATTTATGATATGGCGGTTGGAAAAGAGATAAAAGCAGCCTTTTCTGGACCAGCAGATATAAATTCTTTTGAAGATATTGGGAAAGTATCAGAAACAAAAACACATAAAATTGTGTATTCTGCTAAGGAGAAAGAATTGTACAATTTATATTTGGAGGTGAGAACGATGAGGGAACAAGGGAATATTTCTGAAGAGAAGGTTGTAGCAACATTTATACGCGTAAGCCAAGAGTTTTCAAAAGATTGGTTATTGCCATTAGAGTTGTTGGAAATAGCCATAGAAAAGGATTTTTCAATTAAAGAAAAGATAAAAACGTATTTAGAAAACTTGAAAGGTAACTCAAGTTACACGAACTTAATAGAAAACGGTTTACATTTGTTGCCTCAACATTCAATGTAAAATGGGATTATTTAATTTATTTAGAAGAAAAGATATGAGTAACGAAATACAAACGTATTTAGAAAAAGGAGCAATAATATTAGATGTACGTACTTTACCTGAATGGAATGACGGACATACAGAAGGAGCAAAACACATTGTGTTAAATACAATTCCTGAGAATATTGAAGAAATAAAATCATGGGATAAGCCAGTTATTGCTGTTTGTAAAAGTGGAGGAAGAAGTGGTCAGGCTGCGGATTTTTTAGCACAGCATGGAGTAGATATTATCAATGGAGGTCCTTGGCAAAATGTTGATCAATACATGTAACAAGCAATAAATTGATTTTAAATTATAAAGAAAGTCTTATATTTCATTCTTAAAATGATTTATAAGACTTTTTTTTATGTCAATAAGTTTTTTCTAAAGGTTTAAAATGATATTTTAGTGTCATCCTTAAATTATAAAATAAACCTTATGATATTCAGTTTTTTAAAGAAAAAAAAAGAGAGTGCAAAATTTAATATATATGATACTTCTTTTTCTGAAGCATCCTTTGATTATACAGTAAAAGATGTGCAAAACAGAAAGGTGGATGCTATAATTTGTAGAGAGTTAATAAACAAAGAAGAGTGTGAAAAAATAGCGAAAATCTTATTGGAAAAAGAAAAGTTCAAAAAAGGAAATAAAGGGGATATAATAAATGAACCTAAATCTATTGTATCTGCAGAATTAGATCATTTGATAACAGAATCCTACAAATCTTTTGTTCCAAAGTTTGAAAAAGTATATGAAGTAGATCTAATTGGTAAAATCCGTGATTTGTTGAAAAGGTTAAATGAAGGGAAGGATGCAAAGCAACTTATTAAGGATAATACGGATTTGATTTCTCCAGCAAATTTTAGAATGATGCCAAGTTTGTTTTTACATTGTGGTAATCAATTTAATTATGTGTTTCCAAGAAACTATAATTTTTTATCTACTCAAGTAGAGGTACATAATCACCTGAGTTATTTTATGGTCATTCAAGAGCCTGAGGAAGGGGGACGTATTACACTTTATGATATTGGTTGGAATGAAGCAGAAGAATCTGTTTTTAGAACAAGTACGATCATAACTTTAACAGGAGAAAAATTTGATTTAGATAAGAAGAATTCAAAAAGAGGTAATGTTAAATTAGACTTAAAGGCGGGTGATTTATTGATTTTCGCAGGAGGTGAAATTTGGCATCGTGTTGAAGAAGTAAGAGGTAATAGGAAGAGAATTACCTTTGGAGGTTTTTTAGGTTTTGGAAATAAGTCTAATACTAAAGACGATTTATATATGTGGGCATAAGGTTTCTTGTTTTTAGTTAAGTTGCAAAAAAAATATAGGTATATAATTATATACCCAGTATTCTTCTGCCTATTTTTCGAATTGGTTCTGGAGTTTTATGCCACAAGAGCTTAAGACCTCTTAGTTTTTCTGTTTTTATGGTTGGTGTATCTTCTCCCATGATTTTCATATACTGCTCGCGGGTAATTACGTTTTCTTTGTTAGTGTTGCTCCAAGATATAATTTCATCAATTTTTGCTCTAGTAAAAGAAGGTATTGAAGAATTTTCTCCTTTTTTATTGATTGCTAAAAAAGCTGTTCTTTGACCTGGATTGGGATAGGCAAAAGGCGGATAGTATATAGTGATTACCTCTTCGAAATATTTTTGAAACTCCTTTTTTATATAATCTTCATGAGGGGATAGTAAATGTTTATGCATTTTATTATGTTCACTATCTAGATATGACCAGGTTACACCATCAATATAAAAAGGACCACCAAAAATACCTACATTAGAGTCGTAGTGTTCTACTTTACCACTTCTGTAAAGTAAAAGATTAAAATCTATTAAAGGTAAAAAGCATAATCCTCCTGGTTTTGTCCAGGATGAAATATTCTGAACAAACTGATTAAATTCATTCATGTTTTCTACATAACAATAGGCGCCCCACATACTTGATGTTATGTCCCAACAGTTATTCCATTGAGGATATATATCCTTAAAATTACCAAGGCGAAGCTCATTAATGTTTGGGTTGTTATGTTTTGTTTTAGCAAGCATGCTATTAGATAAATCTAACCCTGCTCGATGATGATTTGGAAATTTACTTAAAAAGTATCCTGTACCACAAGCCACATCTAGCCATTTGGAATTTTTTGATAGTAACTTGTCTAAAACTTTGATTTCGAATTCAGGAGAAGTTTTGTATGCTTCATTGTGAATGAACTTATCATCATAGTTATCTGCATAATATGCATCATATAGATTATTGATTACATCTTCCATTATAGTTCAAAATTGGCTTTTAATGTGTGTAAAGGGGTATTCATGATAGCCTCCATTTCAGGTAAAGATTGAAAAGGTTGTTTTATTTCCTTTTGAGGTTTCTGAGAAATTAATTGGTCTTTCATTTGTTGGAAATTATTGATGTAGTTACCAAAAGTTCTTGCACCATAATAAGACAAATCTTCTCTTTTAAACCTGTATTTGTTTAGTTCATTATTTGTGTTGTCAAATAAAGCCATTTCAAACTCATTAACATGTTTTGGAGCATAAGTAAGTTTAAAAGCAATTCTTTTTTTAAGCCAAGAGTTGTTTGGTCTTGATGCATGTATTAAAGCTTGATCATGAATAATAACTTCTCCTTTTTCTAAAACAACGTCTATTGCGTATTTTCTTATAAGTTCATCATATACACTCGATAAATTTTCTTTTTTACCGTTACCAAGAGTTAAAAAGGAGAAAGGTTCGTGGTTAAAAGCTAATTTATGTGATTTTGGCACTACTTGTAAGCAACCGTTAGAGGGAGTTGTTTTATCTATACCAGCCCAAATAGCGAATGGTTTTTCATATTTTTTTTGATCATAAAAGGAAGGATCAATATGCCAATGAAAATTAGTTGATTTGGTTTTTTTGACTAATAAAACTGAATTGAAAAATTCATAGTCTTGTGTTAAGTATTTGTCTAAACCTTCCTTCATTTTTTTATCAAAGAAATTATATACATCAACACATTGTTCGTCAGGAGTATGTATGTTAGGTAAAGTAGAGAAATCAAAAGAGTTAAACATTTTGTCTTTAAGCATGTTTTTTGTATACTTTTTAATTTCTCGGAGTTGTTTACGATTAAAAATTTTAAGAATTACATAACCATTTTCTAAATAATCATTATTTAGTTTTTCGTCTTTAAAAATTTTCATTTTAGTCATTTAGGTTTGGTTTTAAGTTTATTTTAATTCAAATTTTGCTTTAAGAGAATCATGAGGTAACTCCATTATACGCTCCATTTCAGCAAGTGTTTTATAGGGAAGAGTATCTGAATTTAAAACGGAGTTTTTCACAAAATCATTTTCATTGACGACTGATGAGTTAGTTTCAGGATTGTAGTAACGACAGAGATTTGGAGATACTTCTGATTTGTTTATTTGATAAATATCAAGATGATTGTTTGTTCTATTGAAGTATGACAATTCAAGTTTATCTACCTTTTTGGGTATAAGAATAATTTTAAAAGCAATTCTTTTCTTTAGATACGAGTTATTAGGATGGGAAGCGTGTAAAAGAGATTGATTGTGTATGATAACTTCTCCTTTTTCCAAAGGTATATCAACAGAGTGTTTTTCAATGAGTTGATTGTATGTGTCTTTTATACTTGTACATCTTGCTGTTGAACCAATTTCTTTCAAGGGCATAGGTTCATAATCAAAACATAGTTTGTGGGACTTGGGGATAATTTTTAAGCAACCGTTCTTTTGTGTTAAATTATTGACTCCTCCCCAAATATTAATGGGAGCTTCTAGTTCTTTTTGATTGTAGAAAGAAGGGTCAATATGCCAATGAAGTTTGTCGGCTCTATTTTTTTTTATTAGAAAAGTGGAATAAAAAAATTGATAGTCTTCGGAAATGAATTCAGATATTTTCTGAGTATAGATTTTTCTAAAGAAACTATGAACTTTCAAACATTTTTCATCAGGGGTTTGAGGATTTGGTACAGTAGAGAAATTGGCTTTGTTGTGTAACCTATCCGTAACTAAATTTTTAGCCATTTTTTTAATGGTATTGCAATCATCATTTGAGAATAATTTAATTTTCACATACCCTTCTTCTTTTATTTTTTGGTTAAGAAGCTCATCTTTAAATACTTTTATTGAATTCATTATAAAAAGAGGTTTTATGAGGTTAGAATTTTAGAAAAATAATGAGAAATAATTTTTGTAGGCTTTATATCATTGATAGGAGTTTCTAATATTTCATTAATTTTTTCATTTGAAATCTTTGCTTCTGGTGAGAATGAAACCTTAAACTTAGAGAATATTGGGAATTTTGTTTGATCCGAATAAAATTCTCTTAAAGTTTTTATCACTTCGTTTCTCATTTTTTCTTTTGGAATTTCATGTACGTTTATTGTTTGTTCATCTTCATAAAAATAACTAAAAGAGAACTTATCAACGTTTGAAGGTATTAATAATAGTTTATATGCTAGCCTATCTCTAAAAAAAGAGCGATTTGGAGAAGATGAATGAAAGATTCCTTGATCATGAATAATTACTTCTCCTTTTTTTAATGGTATTGCTAATGCACGTTCTTGGATTAGTTTTTTGTAATCATATAAATGACTAATAAGAATGTTTCGGTTTGGAGCGTATGGGTAAAGAGGGAGAGCTAATTTATTTGACTTAGGAATTAATATGAGGTTCCCGTTTTTAGAGTTTGTAGATTTGAATCCAGCCCAAATGGAAATAGGTCTTCCAAACTTTTCTTCATCATAAATACTTAAATCATAATGCCAAGGCAAGCTTTGAGATCTTTTAGGTTTATTTGCAATTGTAGCATTAAGGAATTCATAACCATATAACATATCTTTGATCTTCTGATTGATTAACGACTCAAAAAAAGAATTGTAATCTAAATCATCAGCTCCATTGGTGTTAAAGCTCATTACATTATCATGATGAGGTTTCTTTTGATTTTTTATTTTTTTTCCAAACTTTTCAATTCTTCGTACCTCTTCGTTGTTAAAAAGTTTAATCTTTATAAATCCATTTTCTAGAAATTCTTGATTTAATTTTTGATCTTTAAAATATGTTTTCATTACGTTGTGATTAGTTTTGTTGTTGATATTTTAATGTCTTTATTTATAAATTCTATAAAGTAAAATGTAGTTTAGAGATAACTTTTAATCTTCTATAGCATTTAATAGTTGCCTTGATCCATATATAGTTTGGGGTGAAAATTTAATTTTGCTAATTAGTTATATTAAGTTTAAGGTTTTGTTGAGCGACAGATAGAGCTGTGCTTATTGTGAATTCAGATGTTCCATTTAATTGAATTGTGTTGATTTTTAATAGTATTTGTTTTGAGTTTATATCAAAAATATAAAATTGTAGTGTGTATATTCCTTTAATAAGTCCTGGTAAAGTAATGTTGAAAGAAACTTCGTTTTTACCATTTTTAAGATTGTATTTTTCAGATTCGTATTTTACAATATCATTTTCAGCACAAATTAATCCATAAAACTTTACGTTAACAGGATTGGTGTTGTTTAATATGTTGTATTTTATTTCGATATTCTGATTGTCATCTAGTTTGAAATTATTTGGAGAGGTACTTTTTGTATCCTTTTCGAACAAAGATGTTTTTTTCTTTTTTTCAATAATAATGAAAGAATCAATGCTTAAGTTTGGATGTATAAAAAATGAATCTTCATTGTTTTTATTCCTTTTTTCTAGATAGGTTTCTAGCGAAGTAAAAAGAACTTTTGAATTCGTTATTTCAAATACTTTCGAGATAAGGTTTTGAACTCTTGTAATATTATGAGTAACTAATACAATAGTGACTCCTTTTTGTTTTAAAATTTCTAATTGAGCTATGCATTTCTGAATGAAATTGTAATCTCCAACAGCAAGTACTTCATCCAGTAACAAAATGTCTTTTACAAAAGTAATATTGAAAGCATAAGCGAGTCTTGTTTTCATTCCAGAACTGTAGTACTTTATTGGTTTGTTAAGAGAACTCTCAGATAACTCAGAAAAAGAAACAACTTCGTTTAGTTTTTGCGAAAATTCATTTTCTGGAATTCCATGCAGTGTGCCTAATAATTGTAAATTTTCATAGCCATTGAGTTCTTGGTTAAAACCCGAGGTAAGTTCATGTATTGCATTTATAGTTCCATTGGTATAAATACTACCGCTATCAGGAGAAAGAACGCCACTTATTAGTTTTAACAAAGTACTTTTTCCTACACCATTATTTCCAACAATTGCAACGAAGTCACCCTTATATATATCAATGGATATATCTGAAAGAATTAAGTCGTTATTCAAGTTGTTTCCGCTTATAATTTTTAACAAAGACTTCAAAGAAAGAGTTTTGTTAAAAGACTTTGATACATTTTGTATTGATATGGCAATTTGATTGTCCATTATAAAATTTCTGTAATTTTTTGATTAATAGACATGTATTTGTTTTTTAAAATGATGTAAGCAAATACGCTGCTTGCTATATATAAAAAGCATAGACTGTAATTGGTATTGATGTTTGTATTTAAATATGTTTTAGATAGGTTAATAAATTGATAAAACGGATTTATAACCATATAGGATTCGAAATTAGCTGGAATAGGGAAAACAATTCCTGAGAGGTAGAATAATAAATTGAAAAACATTTTTTGACCACCAAAAATATCTTTACTACTCAGTAAAAAAGGGAGTAATAAATAAGATAGAATTGTTGAAAATATGATTAAAGGAATGCAAAATATGCATGCCATAATAAAAGACTCAAAAGAAAAAGAGCCAGAAAAAATTAAAACAACTAGTAAAATTATAAGTTTTCCAACTAACAAGTACAACGACTCAAAAAAAGCAATTCCAAAGGTGGTTAAAACATTTCGAGGGTTGTTTTTTAATACGGTAATGTATTGACTTGTTTTGATTGCGGGTTTGTTGATAATGTCAATTACAAATTGCCATAAAAACAGGCCTTGCAAAACATAAATAGCATAATTGTCAATAGTGTTGTCAATTTTTAAAAAGCCAATATCAAAGATGAGTATCCAAACCAAAGCAGTGGCGATGTTGGGTGCAAAATCCCATAAATATTTGAACCTGCTGTTTTTGTAATTCGATTTTAGGTCGAATAAAAACAATTTAAATATTGCATGAATAGAAAGTGTGTTTTGTTGATTCATTGCAAAAGGTAATTTAATGATTCTTTAAAGATTTTTAGAATGGAAGTACTTTTTCTTAAAGTTATAAGTATATGAAATAGAAATAATCCCCAAAAAGTACTTGTATGTATTGGATATATCTGAATAATTAAAAGAAGCGGGAAAAATATGGTGTAAAATTCAAATAAAAATATGGTAAACGCTCTATCTTCTCTAATGTTAAAATATACAATAGCATTGCTGAATAGCATTTTTCTTCCAAAAAGAAGTAGAAGGTATATCGTAAATGCTATTATAGCATCACTGAAAGGAGCTGTAAGTACAAGTAAACTAATAAAAGAAAAGACTTCAATAGGGAGTAATACTTTTTGTAATATTTGTTTGCCTCTTTTTGAACTGGTTTTTACAAAGGTGTTTGTATTTGATTTGATATCGTTTTTAAGATCGGCATATTGGTGATTTAAAATACCACGAACTCCAAACATAAAAACCCAAAAAATAAATAATATATATTCCAGTTGTAAAAAAAAATCAACAGGAATTAATAAGAAAAAGACAAATAAGCATGGAAAAACATGTGAGCCTAAAGAATCAGCTATGACCCCTAAAAAACCTTGTTCTTTTAGTCTTATAAAAGGTATGTAATATAAAACAAATGTAAGAATAGATAGTATATAAAAGAATAAAGAGGCTGTGTTTAAAAAAAGACAAAATAAGATGTTGATTGTTAAAGTGGTCGTTAAAATACCATAGGTTTTTGTTTTATTTAAATTTTTAAAACCATTTTTCTTACCAGCAGATGTGTCTTGTTTGAGATCAAAATATTCGCCTATAATACTCACGGTAATTGCACCTAAAACGAGTCCCAATATTATTTGAATAAAAATTTTAAAGGAAATAGGAGTGGTTACATCAGAGTTTAAAATAACCAGGTATATGGGGATTAAAATTTGTGGGATTTTATATTCCCACCAATCATATACTCTGAAAAGACGGTGTGATAATATACTAGGCATATATTTTTCTCTTTAATCTTCTTCTTGAGCCATTGATAATTGATCTCACCAAGTATCTATTGAAATAATCACTAGAAAATACTTCTAGTACTGTTTTTAGAGATTTAGCTTTTACTCCAATAATCAATTTTCTAAGTCTTGATTCAACAATTGAAGTGTTAAAGGTTTTTTTCTCTTTAAGGGTCATTAAAGGTGCAAATTTCTGTTGCATATAAATACGATCTTCAATTACACGTTCAATAAAGGCAATGTCTGATCGGTTGTCACAAACATTGTCATCAGATACGTGTTTTGTCCAGAAAATCTTGTAAGTACCACCAACTTTTTTAACAGTGTTATTTAAAATAAGGTTAATAGTCAGTTCCCAATCATCACAAATTCGAATACTTTCGTCCCAAAGCACTGATAAAGATGTTCTTCGAATCATCATTGATGAAGAAGGAAAAATACATTGCGACAGTATATATTTTCTAATGGCAGCGTTAGAAAATATAAAAACATCTTCTTCTTTTTCAGTTTCATTTTGAAAAATGGTAAGGTCAGAGAAGCGTTTGAGGTTTCCTGCAATAGATCTTGTACTTCTAGACCAATTGGAGAAGAAAAGATCAAGATTGTATTTCAGCATATAGTTTAATGATTCTTCAATGAATACAGGTTCCCAAGTATCATCAGAATCTAATGAACAAATAAAATCACCTTGAGATTTTAGGTATCCAACTTTTCGTGCATTTGCCTGTCCTTGATTTTTATGGAGTGTAACAAGCTTTATTGTGTTGAAGGTTTTTAAAACACTATGAAGGTTGTCGGATGAACCATCATCAACAACAATGATTTCGAAATTTTGATAGGTTTGGTTCAGAACAGACTCAATACTTTTTGCAATAGAGTGAGCCCTGTTGTATACTGGAATGATAACGGAAATTAACGGGTTTTGCAAAATATAGAAGTTAGGTTAGTTAAGTAAAATATTTAAGAGTTTTTCTTCAGAAGGATATTCTTTTCTTTCAATATCCAGCATCGTGCTTTTGGCATTTTGCGCAATAACCGCCCATTTACTTTTCATTTGCCAAGCACGCTCCAAGGTTTTATCAAAATCAATAGTTGTAGGTGCCCCGATAAATCCATTGTAGCTATCCTCGATTACTTCATTAGCTCCTCCTGCATCTCCCATAATACAAACTTTTCCTAAAGACATTGCTTCCAACATGACTAGAGGCATACCTTCATGTCTTGACGATAAAATTAAACCATGAGCGTTTTTCCACTCTTTTTCAAGGTCTAGTTTGAATTTGCTTATTTCTACATTTTTTAGTTGATAATAATCTATTCTGTTTTGTAAAATTTGTTGATCTATACCGCTACCTATGAGCTTTACTTTTAAAGGTCTTTGTTTCCACTTCTCTTCAGCTAATATTCTTAACAAAATATCTTGTCCTTTTTCAGATAAGTAATATCTACCAATACATAAAAAGGTAAAAGTTTCAGTATGATAATTAGTTTCTGGGAAATCTTTTAAGTTCTGAAACTTATTCGGATTGTATACTACTGTAGCATTTTCAATTTTAGAAGCAATTTGTTCTTCTGTGATTGTTTGATTGTGTTTAGACACAAAAAAATTATGTTTGGCTTCTAGAAGAGATGTTTTGGCTTTTTTGATAGCTTCTTCACCTTGAATGAAACTTGTTTCAATAACTTTTTGAGAAATAGTATAATATTCAACCCCCAATTGATTGCACGCCCAAGCATAATCCAATCCATCATAATTGATTCCTTGAGAAATAATTACTTTATCGAACTGGTGTTTTTTTAGTAGATTAATCAATCCTTTTGTTCTAAAAATTTTATTGACTAAAAAGTGAATTTTGTATCTCTCTACAAAAGGAACCCTTAGTTTAATCAGTATTTTATAGATTAATTTATAGATGAAGTTTAGGCTGTTTAAAATAGAGAAAATAGCGACGTCATTGTCTTTTAACGCTTGAATTTTAACATGCCTATGGTCAATGATATCTTTATACAATGAAACATTGTGTTTTTTAGATTTAAGTAAATAGGCTAGATTATTCCATAATTCTTCACTTCCTCCCCAGGGCTCAGAGCAACTGGAGACAATTAAAATTGAATTAAATTTCATTGGTAGTAGTTGTAGTAGTTGTGTTTTTTAGGTTTAGTTCGTTGTTTATTTTCTAAAAGTAAAGTTTTTTATGAGAAAAAGAAAGTTTCTCTTTAAGAATTAAATCACGATAGAGAAATTGAGAAGTTTCAAAAGAGAAAATCTTATCTGTTTGTATGTGCGTTCTTTAGAATTTTATTGACGGAAAACCTTTTTCAAGTGTTTCTTTTTTTTGTTGTAGCTTTTTTAAGAAAATTTGATGAGCTTCGGAGTTAGGGTTGAAGGGTCTGTGTTGTATTCCTCTTTGAATAGATTCAACTTCTCTCATGGTGTTAAAACTATTTTTGTTGAACCAAACTGAAGTAAACTTTTCCCAAATGTAATCAATGGCTGTTTGATTCGGGTGAATCATATCTTCTGCATAGAAACGATAGTCTCTTAGTTCATCCATCATAATTTCATAAGAAGGAAAGTAAAAAACACCTTTTCTTGGAGTCACAATCGTATGAAGAGCTGCAAGCAAGTGTGATTTGCTACGTTGGTTTTCTACAAAACCATCTTTGATATGTCTAACAGGCGAAACCGTAAAAATAATACTGGTCTTTGAATTGATAGATTTGATAAGAGCAATAATTGCTCCTAAACTTTCAGAAATTTCATCAATTGTTAAAATCTCTTTTAAAAAGTTTTTTTGAGGAACTTTATGACAATTAGCAACAATGAAATCTTCTGCTATTTTTCTATAAACCCATGCGGTACCTAAAGTAATAATTACGTGAGAAGCATTTTTTAAAGAAGTGATTGTTTGATGAGTAGCCTGATTTAAATTGTTTAAAAGTTCTTCTTTGTTTTGTGAACTTAAGTGAGAGTGTGTGTCAAAACAATGCCAACGTTCGTTGAGGAGAAAAATATCTTTTTCAGAGTATTCTTTTTCATTAATACTTTGCAGAAGTAAGTTTTCAATAGCTTTTGGGTGAAATAAAATACCAAAAGGGTTTTGATAAGTTTTAAATTTTAAATGATTTAATTTATTTCCAATATTTTCTGAAAAACAAGAACCTATTAACAAAATGTTTGAATGGTAATCGATGAGGTTATGTTTTTCTTGTTCTAAAGGAATTTGTGTAGATAAAATCATTATTAAAAAGCTATTTGTTATTCAAAATTAAACATTTATATAGTTAAAAAACGTTGTTTTTACTTGTTTGTTTAAAAAAGTTGTATATTTGTTTAATTAAAGCTTGAATACGTTGAACAATATTAAGACCATATTTACAATCAAAGACCTTGAAAATATCTCAGGGATTAAAGCACATACAATTAGAATATGGGAAAAGCGATATAATCTTTTCAAGCCTAATAGAACGGATACGAATATTCGTTATTACTCGACAGAAAGTCTAACGAAGTTATTAAATGTTGCGCTTTTAAATAAACACAATTTTAAGATATCGAAGATTGCAATGATGAGTGAAGATCAAATTAAGTTGAACGCGAGAGAGTTGGCGTTTAAATATGCGGTTAACGATGAAGCGATTAATTCATTTAAGTTAGCGATGTTTCAATTTGATAAAGTGTTATTTAATAGTACTTACAATAAATTATTGCATAAAAAAACTTTTAGAGAGGTGTTCAAAGAGGTATTTGTACCCTTTTTGAATCATATAGGTTTGTTGTGGCAGACAGATACACTTTTACCGGCACACGAACATTTTATATCTAACTTGATAGCACAAAAAATTCAAATAAATATTGAGAAATTAGATTACTCAACTACAAGTACTGAAATCACTTATGTGTTGTTTTTGCCTGAAAATGAAATTCATGAGTTAGGTTTGATGTATTTGAATTATGAATTGGTATTGAGAGGTTTTCAAACAATCTATTTAGGGCAAAGCTTACCACTGAATAATTTGGATTATTTTTTTGATAGTGATTCAAAAGTGTGTTTTGTAACATCGATGACAGTTCGACCTTATGATGATAAAATAGTGAATTATTTTTACGAAATAGAAGATATTTTAAAAGGAACAAATCATAGTTTAATCGCTGTTGGAAAGAAAGCAATGGATGTTTCAGATCTTGAATTTAGTTCAGATATAAAAGTGTTTTCTTCTGTGATTGAGTTGATTAAATCCTTGTAATTTTTTTTAAAGAAAATAATTTTGTTTAATATTTTTTTGTTTTTGTTAAACAGAATTTTTACTTTTGAAATGTAAATAGCCTTAAAAGGCCTATTTTTTTAACTGAATTTAGTTTGTTTAATGTTTGTGAAAAAAGAATAAACAGTCTGAGTTAACCGAAAAGCGGACTTTAAAGAATCAGAGTAGGGTAATTTAAAATAAGTAAAGTTATGTTAACTAAAAGAAGTTTCATTAAGTTCCCCCTTGTTTTAGTATTTATACTAAGTTTTTGTACTCTTACATCTTGTTCAGATGATGACAAAGTAGTGATTACGCAAACACTCGTAGAAAGGGCAATTGAAAGACCTGATTTAAGTATTCTTGTAGAAGCTTTAACAAAAGCAGATTTAGTGAGTGCTTTACAGCCAGATGGTCCCTTTACTGTTTTTGCACCTAATAACGAAGCATTTCAGAAATTGTTAGATGCGAAAGCCGCATGGAATTCGTTAGACGATATTCCAGAAGACGTTCTTCGCAGTGTGTTGTTGTATCATGTTGTTTCTGGAAAGAATACCTCGTCAGATTTATCTAATGACCAATCAATAGCAACATTAAATGGAGCTTCTGTTGTTGTAGATTTATCAGGAGGGGTAAAATTGGAAACAGTATCAGGTCAATCAATATCGGTGGTTGAAGCAAATTTAGAAGCTGCCAATGGGGTGATTCATATTGTAGAAGAGGTGTTTTTGCCTATCGAATTACCTAAAGATATTACCGATTTAGCAATCGCTTCGGATGACTTGAGTATTTTAGTAGAAGCGCTTCAAAAGGCGGACTTAGTTTCGGCGTTGCAAGCAGATGGTCCCTTTACTGTTTTTGCACCTACTAATAAAGCGTTTCAAGATTTACTTGATAGTAGTTCTGAGTGGAATACTTTAGCAGATATTCCTACCGAAACATTAAAGAATGTCTTGTTATTTCATGTGTTAAGTGAAGAGAAAAAAGCGTTAGATTTATCAGATACCTATTTCAAAACGCTGGCAACAGGGCCAAATAGTGAAGCTCTTTCTTTACAAATAGAAACTACGGGAGGGGTGGAGTTTAATGGTGATTCTAAACCAGTAATGGTAGATAAAATGGCGTCGAATGGTGTTGTACATATAATTGATAAAGTAATGTTACCTCCAAACGTTGTCACATTAGCATTAAATAACAGCGGTTTTACAACGTTAGTAGCAGCCCTAACAGATAGCAGGCACACGGTAGATTTTGTGTCATTACTAAGTATGGATGGACCCTATACCATTTTTGCTCCAACAAATGATGCTTTTCAGGCCTTATTGGATAGTAATGCTTCATGGAACTCACTGAGTGATATTCCAATTGGAACATTGGAAGCAGTATTAAAATATCATGTTTTTTCAGGAGGAAATGTGCAGTCAGACGAATTAATGGATAATCAGGAAATAACGATGTTTGATGGCAATAAAGTTACAGTTGATTTAAGTAGCGGAGCCAAATTAGAAACGGGCTCAGGACAAACTGTTGTTATTGCATTGACAGATGTTCAAGGAACAAATGGTGTAATTCATGTAGTAAGTAATGTGTTATTGCCATAAAGTATAGAAAAATAAAAGTAGAGTATAAGGCTTGTTTTCAGGGTGTTATTGGTTAAATTTATAAATAAAAATTTTGAGTAAGAAAGTACATATCATAGGATCTGGTTTTTCCTCTTTAGCAGCTGCTAGCTATTTGGCTAAGGCGGGTTATAGTGTGGTTGTTTTAGAGAAAAATAATTATTTGGGAGGAAGAGCCAGACAGTTTAAAAAAGATGGTTTTACTTTTGATATGGGGCCAACTTGGTATTGGATGCCCGATGTTTTTGAAAAGTTTTTTGCAGACTTTGGTAAAAAACCTTCAGATTATTATCAATTGGAAAAATTACATCCAGCCTATGAAGTTTACTTTGGGAAACAAGATTCAATAGTAATACCTGGAGACTTAGAAAGTATATACGACGTTTTTGAAAAGGAGGAACAAGGAAGTTCTGTTCATTTAAAGCGTTTTCTAAAACAAGCTAAGGGTAATTATGATGTAGCTGTAAAAGATCTTGTTTATAAGCCAGGACAGAGTCCATTAGAACTTGTAAACCTAGAAACCATCAAAAGACTCCATTTTGTATTTGGTAACATAAGAAATCAGGTAAGCAAAAGAATTAAAAACAAAAAACTCCTCAAAATTCTTGAGTTTCCTGTATTGTTTTTAGGTGCGAAACCACAAGACACTCCCGCTTTATATAGTTTTATGAATTGGGCCGATTTTGGCTTAGGAACTTGGCATCCAGTAGGAGGTATGTATAAAGTAGTGGAGGGGATGGTTGAGTTAGCCCGTACTATGGGGGTTGAGTTTAAAACAAATTCTAACGTACAAGAAATAACGGTTAATTCAATAGGAGAAGTTAAGGGATTGGTTGTGAATGATGAGTTTTTACCTTCAAACATCGTATTGAGTGGAGCAGATTATCATCATACAGAAACACTATTACCCTCAAAATATAAACAATACTCAGAAAAATATTGGAATAAAAAGACATTTGCGCCCTCTTCTTTATTGTTTTACGTGGGGTTCAGTAAAAAGCTCAAAAATATAAAACATCATACATTGTTTTTTGATACAGAGTTTGATGAACATGCTGAGTCAATATATGGTCCCCCATGTTGGCCTAAAGAGCCATTGTTTTACGCGAGTTTTCCCTCAGTAACCGATGGTTCTTTTGCGCCAACTGACAAAGAGGCGGCAACTTTTTTAATTCCATTAGCACCAGGAGTAGAGGATACTCCTGAAATAAGAGAAAAATATTTTGATATAATTATTGAAAGATTAGAAGAATTAACGCAACAATCTGTTAAAGAATTTATTATCTTTAAAGAGAGCTTTTGTGTGAATGACTTTGTTAAAGATTATAATTCTTATAAAGGGAATGCATACGGGTTAGCGAACACCCTTTTGCAAACTGCCTTTTTAAGACCAAAAATTAAAAGTAGTAAAGTGAAGAATTTATTCTTTACAGGACAATTAACGGTTCCAGGACCGGGTGTGCCTCCGGCATTGATTTCGGGGAAAATAGCTTCAGATTTAATATTAAAACACAACTAAATATGAAAAAGCAACTCTTTGATGAGGTTTCTTATGCAAGTAGTAAGCTCGTAACACAAAAATATAGTACATCCTTTTCGTTGGCAACAAGAATGTTGTCACCAAAAATACGTGCAGCAATCTATAATATTTATGGTTTTGTTCGTTTTGCAGATGAAATAGTAGATTCTTTTCATGATTACGATAAAGAAGCATTACTGTTAAAGTTCGAGAAAGAGTACTTTTTATCGAAACATATGGGGATTAGTTTGAATCCTATTATGAACTCATTTATTCATACAGTAGTGAGTTATAATATATCGGATCATCTTGTACAGGCTTTTTTGAAAAGTATGAAGGCAGATTTATACAAAACCGAGTACCAAACTAAAGAAGAATACGAAGAGTATATTTACGGATCTGCAGATGTTGTTGGGTTAATGTGTTTGAAAGTTTTTGTGAATGGAGATCAAGAGAAGTTTGATGAGTTAAAAGATGCTGCGCAACGATTAGGATCTGCATTTCAGAAAGTCAATTTTCTTAGAGATTTAAAAGACGATTATCAAGAACTAAATCGTTCTTATTTTCCAAATGTCAATTTCGGTGATTTAAACGAAAAATCTAAGCAAGATATTATTGAAGATATTGAAAGGGATTTTGAATATGCTTATAAAAATGGAATTTTGAAACTTCCAGTAGAGGCAAAGTTTGGGGTGTATATGGCTTTTAGATACTATAAAAGATTGTTGAAGAAATTAAAGGCAGTGCATCATTCAAAGATCATGGAAACAAGGGTGCGTATTTCGAATCCGATGAAGATAAATTTATTGGCAAGAAGTTATGTCAAGTATAAATTAAACTTAATTTAATTAATGTTTTTTGCAATAGTTACCATAGCAACATTTATAGTAATGGAAGGCGTTACTTGGTGTACACATAAATATGTAATGCACGGTTTTGGTTGGTATTTACATGAAGACCACCATCAACCGGGGTATCCACATGTTTTTGAAAAGAATGACGCTTTTTTTGTTGTTTTTGCGATACCGAGTATGTTGCTGTTTTTCTTTGGTATACGTCCAGAGCTTAATTTTTTGTTTTTTATAGGGTTGGGAATATTACTGTATGGTATTGCGTACTTTTTAATACATGATGTGTTAATCCATAGACGTTTCAGGTGGTTTGATAGAACTACCAATTGGTACCTTAGAGGATTGCGAAAAGCGCATAAAGTACATCATAAACATTTAGGAAAAGAAGAAGGAGAATGTTTTGGTATGTTGTTCGTACCATTCAAATATTTTAAACAGTATAAAAAGTGAATCAATACGTATATCTAATATTAAACTTAGGTAGCTTAAGTATTCCATTGTTATATAGTTTTTTAGAAAAGAAATTTCATTTTATTCAATATTTTAAAATTGCTTTTTTAAGTATTGTTGTAGTTGCAATTCCTTTTTTAATATGGGACGGAATATTTACAGCAGAAGGTATTTGGGGGTTTAATTCCGATTATTTTTTAGGAACAAAAATCTTTAAAATGCCAATAGAAGAATGGATGTTTTTTTTCTGTATACCTTATGCGTGTTTATTTACACATGAAGTTTTAAAATATTATTTACCAAATTTTAAACTAACCAAATCAGTAACCGTACTGGTAAGTGTATTGTTATTATTAATTGTTTTTTTCTTACTTGTATTCAATCTAGGTAAGTGGTACACAACTGTAAATTTTGTGTTTTTCTTAGGATTGTTATTATACAGTTTAAAAAATCACTTAAAATCATTACAAGAATACCTGCCTAGTTTTATAATCATTTTGCTTCCATTTTTTTTAGTCAATGGAATTTTAACGGGAAGCTTTATTGAGAATCCAGTGGTATGGTATAACAACAATGAAAATTTAGGATTTAGATTGTTTACAATCCCTTTTGAAGATGTTTTTTATGCCTTCAATTTATTGTTTTCAATCCAATTAATCTTTAATCATTTAAAAAAGAAACAATTTGAAAGATAATAAATACATACGATTTCTAATATTCTTAATAACGAATTTTCTAGCCTTGGCTATTGGAGTTTGGTTAATGAACGACGGACCAAGAACAGATTGGTATTTATCATTAAATAAAGCACCATGGACTCCAGCAAATTGGGTGTTTGGTGCGGCCTGGACAACCATCATGTTACTGTTTTCAATCTATATCACAAGAGTAAGTTTTACCTATGCTTATTTAGCTAAGAAGTTACTACTACTTTATGGAGTACAATGGATTTTAAACGTAGGATGGAACTATGTTTTTTTTAATCAACATATGATTGTTTTTGGTTTGATAATTATTATAAGTCTATGGTTGTTAATAGGGTATTTCACCTTTGAGCACCTAAAAAAAGTAAGAGGGTACACATTATTTATACTACCTTATTTAATATGGATGACCATAGCTACAAGTTTGAATGCATATATAGTTTTAAACAATTAATAAGATGGCAAAAAAGAAAAATATAACTCAAGAAAAATTAATTGAATGGTATATGAATACTGTTTTGATTTCGGGGAAACCTCAATCTGTCTTTGCGTTTGCTCAACAAAACAATTTTGATGAAGGAGAGTTTTATAAAAACTTTTCAAGTTTTGAGAGTTTAGAGAAGGCAATTTTTCAAGTCTTTGCTAAAGAAACTATTCATATGTTACATAAAACTGAAGCTTACAAAGATTATAGTTCAAAAGAACGATTGTTAAGTTTTTATTTTACCTTTTTTGAACTGCTTACAGCAAATAGATCATATGTGTTATCGCAATTGAAAAATAGCAAAATGGACTTTAGTAAGCTTTCTGTATTAAAAGGTTTAAGAGAAGAGTTTAAAGTATTTGTTGGAGGCATTTCGCTTGAAAAAATAGATTTTAAAAATGAAAGAATTAACAAAATTCAGGATAAAACTATTGTAGAGAGTTATTGGTTCCAATTATTAATGATTCTGAAATTTTGGTTAGAAGATGAATCCCCAAATTTCGAAAAGACAGATGTTTTTATAGAAAAGACAATCAAAGCTAGTTTTGATATACAGCAAATAGCCCCTGTTAAAAGTGTGGTTGATTTAGCAAAGTTTTTGTGGAAAGAAAAAATGACGATGGTATGAAAACACTAAATAAAATACCTACGAGTAAAATAGAAAGGGCAACAAAGCTTGTTACTACAGGAGTAAAAGTTGGGGTTAATTACATGAAATATTATGGAAATAAAATAACCCAATCGGAAGAAGTAGCAAGAACAAAATTAAACGAAGAAAATGCAACAGACATATACAACGGACTGAAAGAGTTAAAAGGTTCTGCGTTAAAAGTTGCTCAAATGTTAAGCATGGAGAAAAATCTTTTACCCAATGCTTATGTAGAAAAATTCTCGTTATCTCAATTTTCAGTTCCTCCACTTTCAGGCCCTTTAGTAGTTAAAACATTTAAGAAATATTTTGATAAACTACCTACAGATGTTTTTGATACTTTTTCAAAGGAATCTGTAAACGCCGCAAGTATTGGGCAAGTGCACAAGGCTAGTGTGAAGAATAAAAATTTAGCCGTAAAAATTCAGTATCCTGGAATAGCAAATAGTATCTCATCAGATTTGGCTTTGGTGAAACCAATGGCAATGAAAATGTTTAACATCCAAGGAGAAGGATCGGATGAATATTTTAAAGAAGTAGAAGAGAAACTTTTAGAAGAAACAGATTATACTTTAGAGTTAAAACAGAGTAACGAAGTTGCAGAGGCTTGTAGTCATATTACTAACTTAAAATTCCCAAAGTATTATAAAGAATACTCTTCAGAAAGAATACTTACTATGGATTGGATGGACGGAATACATCTATCGGAATTTACAAATGAGAATAAAGACAGCGAAAAAGCCAATAAGTTAGGACAAGCGTTATGGGATTTTTACATGTATCAAATGCATGTGTTAAAGAAAGTGCATGCTGATCCACATCCAGGGAATTTTCTAGTTTCTCCAGAGGGAGAACTTATTGTCATTGATTTTGGTTGTATGAAAGAAGTTCCGGAAAGTTTTTATGTTCCTTATTTTGAATTGGCAAAGAAAGAAAATATAGAAGATCCGGTTTTCTTTGAAAGTAAACTATACGAGTTAGAAATTTTAAGAAAAGATGATTCGCAAGAAGAAATAACTTTCTTTAAAGGGTTGTTTTATGAAATGTTATCACTATTCACGCAACCTTTTCAAAGTGAAAGTTTTGATTTTTCGGACGGTGAGTTTTTTGGTAAAATAGCGGACTTAGGGCAAAAATATGCTCAAAGCACAGAATTGAAGAAGATGAATGGAAATAGAGGGTCGAAGCATTTTATTTATATAAATAGAACCTTTTTTGGATTGTATAATTTAATGCATGACCTTAAGGCAAAAGATATAAAAATTAACAATTTTAAAAGTTTATAATGCATATTTCGAGAGAAGAAATAGAGTCATTTTCGCATTTGTATAAGATAAACTTAATGAATAGTATATCAGGGTACAAATCGGCTAATTTAATAGGAACAAAATCTATTATTAGTGGAGTAGCTAATGTTGCGGTTTTTAGTTCTGTAGTTCATTATGGTTCAAACCCACCAATCTTAGGTTTTGTATTACGTCCAACAACGGTTATCAGAAATACATATAATAATATCAAACAAACAGGATATTATACTATAAACGCCATTAGCGAAAGTTTTATTGAAGACGCTCATCATACATCAGCTAAGTATGCTGCAGAAATTTCAGAGTTTGATAAAACAAACTTAACTCCAGAATATAAAGACGGTTTTTGTGCTCCTTTTGTAAATGAATCGCCATTACAAATAGGAATGAGATTTTTAGAAGAGTATCATATCAAAGCAAATGATACCATTTTAGTACTAGGAGAAGTTGTCGATTTATATATAGAAGAATCGATGTTGTCAAAAGACGGATTTTTAAACTTGTCGAAAGAAAATGTAGCTGCCATTAATGGATTAGATACCTATATGGTAGCCAAGGAATATAAAAGATTGGAATATCAAAGACCTAAGTAAATGAAAATATTAATCACTGGAACAACAGGTTATATAGGGAAAAGAATTATTCCCATCCTTCTCAAAGAAGGACATGACTTGCTGTGTACTGTGAGAGATATTAATAGAGTGCCTTTAGAGCTTAAATCAGAATTAAAAATTACCTTTTTAGAAGTTGATTTTTTAAACCCAACAGTAGTGCTTCCTAATGATATTGATGTTGCTTATTATTTAATTCATTCAATGTCAACAAGTAGTAGCGATTTTGAAAGTTTAGAAGAGAAATGTGCAGTTAATTTTAAGAAACTAGTAGAGCAAACAACATGTAAGCAGGTAATTTATTTAAGTGGAATTGTAAATGATAACTCTTTGTCAAAACATCTTCAATCAAGATATAAGGTGGAGCGTTTGTTACATAGTAATAGTTATTATACCACTACCTTTAGAGCAGGTATTATAGTAGGAAGTGGAAGTGCATCTTTTGAAATTATAAGAGACTTAGTGGAAAAACTACCATTGATGGTAGCACCGAAATGGTTGCATACAAAAACACAACCTATAGCAATACGAGATGTTTTAACCTATTTAACCAAGGCAGTATTAAACGATAAAGTCTACAATAAGTCTTTCGATATTTTTGGTCCGGAAATACTAACCTATAAAGAAATGTTATTGCAATTCGCTGAGGTAAGAGGATTGAAACGTTTGGTGTTTACCGTACCAGTTTTAACACCAAAATTGTCTTCCTATTGGTTGTATTTTGTTACGTCGACATCATTTAATTTGGCCAAATCATTGGTAGATAGTATGAAAGTTGAAGTAGTAGGGAGTCCTAGTAATATTAATGAAATAATTGGTGTACAACCAATTTCTTATAAAAAAGCTGTACAAAAGGCATTTGTTAAAATAGCACAAAACTCAATAGTATCCAGTTGGAAAGATGCAAAAATAAGTGGAGTCTTTAAAAAAGAATACACCGATTATATTGAGTTACCTCATTTTGGATGCTTTAAAGATGTGAGAAGTAGAAATATTGAAAACGAATCAGAAACGTTACAGAAAATTTGGAGTATTGGAGGGAAGACGGGATGGTATCGATTTAACTTACTTTGGAAAATTAGAGGATATATAGATAAGGTTTTTGGTGGGGTTGGTTTAAGAAGAGGAAGAAGGCATCCAACTGAATTAGAACCTGGAGATGCGTTAGACTTTTGGAGAGTATTATTGGCAGATCAAAAGAACAAGAGGTTATTGTTATTTGCTGAAATGAAATTACCTGGAGAAGCGTGGTTGGAATTTAAAATTGTTCGTAATAAATTATACCAACGAGCAGTATTTAGACCCAAAGGGATATTAGGAAGGATATATTGGTTTTCAGTATTACCTTTTCATGGAATTATTTTTAAAGGATTGATTAATCATTTATCAAAATAGAGAAGATATTTTTTTTGATTATATATTTTTTGTTTAACCTATTCGGTGTTTTGTTAAACAGTGTAAAATTAAGATTTTATGATGCATTCAAAAGAAGAAATAGTAGTAGTTTGGTTTAAAAGAGACCTTCGTTTGTATGATAACGAGGCGGTATCTAGTGCAATTAAATCGGGTAAAAAAGTACTATTTCTATATCTTTTCGAAAACAGTTTGTTGGCAGATGAACATTATTCTGAGAGGCATTGGAACTTCATCAAAGAATCTTTAAGAGATATAAATAAAGAGTTAGTAGCGTATAATACGCGTGTTTTAACTGTGAATTCTGAAGTTATTGGGTTTTTTAGATTTTTTCAATCTCAAGTGAATTTGTCAGCGGTATACTCGCATATTGAAACAGGAATTTTAAGAACCTATAATAGAGATAAGTCATTCAAAAGATTTTGTAGTAACAACTCGATTGCGTGGTTAGAAAATGTTCACAATGGGGTGTTTAGAGGCAGAAAAGATAGAGAGCAATGGAAGGAAGATTGGGAGGCATACATGAAGACTGAGAAAAGTACTTTTCAACCAGAAGAAGCAATGTTCTTTTCTAATGATGAAATTAACTTTTTAGCGAAAAACTTGAATGAAGTTTCCCTCAATACCGAAAAAGGAACTTTTCAACAAGGAGGCAGAACAATGGGGTTAAAATATATGAAAAGCTTTTTTAGTATTCGTTATGAAAATTATGCAAAGCATATATCTAAACCTAATGAAGCACGAGAAAGTTGTAGTAGGTTATCTCCATATATCGCTTGGGGAAATCTTTCAGTAAGAGAAGTTTATCAGCAAGCAAAATTGGTACAAGTACAAGCAAATAACAAAAGAGCTTTATATGCATTTACCTCTCGACTAAGATGGCAAGCTCATTTCATTCAAAAGTTTGAAATGGAATGTATAATGGAAAAAGAAAGTATAAACAAAGGTTTTCGAAAGTTAAAGAAAGACGTTACTAAAAGATATGTGAAGGCTTGGAAAGAAGGAAAAACTGGAGTACCTTTTGTAGATGCATGTATGCGTTGCTTAATAACAACAGGGTATTTGAACTTTAGAATGAGAGCCATGTTAGTGTCTTTTTTTACACACAATTTATGGCAACCATGGCAAGAAGCTTCTAAATATTTGTCGAAACTGTTTTTAGATTTTGAACCTGGAATCCATTTTCCACAATTGCAAATGCAAGCAGGAGAAACAGGGATTAATACAATAAGAATTTACAATCCTGTAAAAAATGGATTGGAACACGATTCAGATGGGAAATTTATAACCAAATGGGTTCCCGAATTGGCTAATTTACCAATAGCCTTTATACATGAACCTTTTAAAATGACAGCGTTAGAGCAAAGACTTTATGGATTTACTTTAGGAAAAGATTATCCAAAACCAATTATTGATATAGATAAATCTAGAAAAAAAGCATCTGATGCCATATGGAGAATGAAAAAAGATCCTGATGTAATGAAAGATAACTATAGAATTTTGAAAAAACACATTGTTAAGTAATATGCTATTTAATATAACACATACCGATAAAGAAGATGTAGCAGAAATCAATGCTCTTGTTGGAAATCCAATAGGTTTTATTGCTGCATTAAAATTGAGAGGAGTAGGCTCCGGAAGAATGATCATAGACAGTGTAAGTGCCAATTTTCAAAGGATAATTGCCAGTGTTAGTGATTTAGAATATGGAAGTATTGAGTTAAGACCAAAAGGAATAATGATTTATGTAACTAAGCAAATGGAGCGTTTTTGTTGGGTGGTTCCATATTACAAATTAGTTGTTTTTAATGATGGTTTTTTTAGTATCCATTCAGACAATAGTTTTATCAGATTTCGTAAAGATTTAAAATTTAGAGAAAATAAAAAATTCATAGATAAGATGATGGACTTAAAAGCAATGAAAACGATCAATTATTTTTTATGACAGAAAGAGCAATAGATAGAATTATAGAAATGGCTTGGGAAGATAGAACCACTTTTGATGCGATTAAATATCAATTCGATATAAAAGAGCAAGAAGTCATTAATTTGATGAGAAGGGAATTGAAACCTTCTAGTTTTCGACTTTGGAGAAAAAGAGTACAGGGAAGAAAAACGAAGCACGAGCAAAAAAGAACTTTTATGAAGGGAAGGTTTAAATGCACAAGACAAAAAAGCATAAGTAATAACAAGATTTCGAAACGCTCATGATATCACAACATAAAGCAGGTATAACAAGGAAAGAACATTTTAATGCAGCACATAGATTACATAACAACCATTGGAGTTTGAAAAAGAACCAGGAAATTTTTGGTAAATGTAATAATCCTAATTATCACGGACATAATTACGAATTGGAAGTAACCATTATTGGGGAAATAAATGAAGAAACGGGATATGTAATTGATACTAAAGAGCTGTCTGATCATATAAAAAGAGAGATACTAGAAGCGTTTGATCATAAAAACTTAAACTTAGAAGTAGTAGAGTTTAAAGATTTAAATCCGACGGTAGAAAATATAGCAAGAGTAATTTACAATAAGTTAAGAGAAGTTATTTGTAACACATTAGAAATTAAAATTAAACTTTATGAAACACCAAGAAACTTTGTTGAGTACCCCTATGAAAAATAATCTTTCGGATTTGAGTGTTGAAAGTATAGGAGATGATCATTTGTATACAGGAATTGAGACTCCTATGGTACCTGATGCATTTTTAATTTCTAATGAAGAAAAAAAGCAGAAAATAGCAGGGTTGTTTCAAGAGATTATGGAAACAATGGGATTAGATTTATCTGACGATTCTTTAAAAGGAACACCAAAAAGGGTGGCTAAGATGTATATAGAAGAGATTTTTTCTGGATTAGACCCGGCCAATAAACCCAAAATAGCCCTGTTTGAAAATAAATATCAATACAACCAAATGTTGGTTGAAAAGAATATTAGCTTTTATTCGAATTGTGAACATCACTTTGTTCCAATAATAGGAAAAGCACATATTGCCTATATCTCTTCCGGGAAAGTAATAGGACTTTCAAAACTCAATAGAATTGTGCAATACTATGCTAAAAGACCTCAAGTTCAAGAGCGGTTAACAAATCAAATAGGAAGAGATTTGCAAGATATTTTAGATACAGAAAGTGTAGCTGTTATTATTGAAGCAAAACATTTGTGTGTGTCTTCAAGAGGAGTAAAAGATGATACTTCAGAAACAGTAACATGTTTTTATGGCGGAGAATTTCAGTCTCCAAGAAAAATTGTAGAACTTCAAAATTATTTAAAATGAGTACAGTAAACTTAATTCAAGAGGCATTAGATTTTGAGAAAAATCATAAATCTTTTAGAACAAGAAACGAGAAAATTTTGGCTTCTAGAAGAGCAAAGGAAATAATTCTATCTATGAATGAAATATATAAGAAAACTAAAGATGGAAACCTAATGGATATCATGAAACGCTTAACCTTAATTAAGCAGAAAGTAGAAAAAAGATTAAAAGGTAGATTATGAAAACAGTAGTAGTAATAGGAGGTAGTAAAGGAATAGGAAAAGCTATTGTAAACAATTTGAAAGCGACCACTAAAATTATAAATATTAGTAGAACTCCAGCGGAGAGTCATGAGAATGTAGTTAATTATGAATGTGATGTAGTTAATGATGTTTTGCCAAATATTGAAGGCGAAGTTCATAGTTTGGTTTACTGCCCCGGCAGCATAAATTTAAAATCGTTTACCCGTTTAACTCTTGATGAATTTCAAAACGATTTTAATATCAATGTTGTAGGGGCAATTAAAAGTTTAAAAGCTTATGAAAACCAATTAGTATCATGCAATGGTAATGTAGTGTTATTTAGTTCTGTTGCAACTACATTAGGTATGCCTTTCCATGCAAGTATTGCAGCTAGTAAGTCGGCAATTGAAGGATTAACAAAATCGTTAGCAGCAGAATATGCAACCAAAATAAGATTCAATGCAATAGCTCCTACGGTGACTAATACCCCTTTAGCTTCAAGATTATTGAGAAACGAAAAACAACAAGAATCCATGAAGCAGCGTCATCCGCTTAAGAAATATTTAGAATCGAAAGAAGTGGCTGATTTAGCGTGTTATTTATTGTCTGATAAAGCTGCAGCAATTACCGGGCAAGTAATTCCAATAGACGCAGGTATAGTAACGTTAAAGATATAGTTATGAGATGGCTAGTAGTACTATTTTTATTTCTAAATGTAAATAATGAAATAATAATGTTTGACAAAGAAAAGCAATCTAAGTGGAGGGTTACGAATGATGATGTAATGGGAGGACTTTCAACATCTAAAATGATGTTAGATGAAAATGGAGTAGCTGTTTTTTCTGGAGAGGTTTCTACAAAAAATAATGGAGGTTTTGCCATGACAAGAATGCGCGTAAATGTTGTCTTAGATACAGAGAAAGAGAATATCGTGTTAAAAATAAAAGGAGATGGTAAAAAGTATCAATTAAGGGTGAAAGCCAATAGAAGAGATCGTTTTTGGTATATACAACATTTTCAAACCACAGGAGAAAAACAAGAAGTAGTATTACCGTTATCAAGGTTTTATCCATCTTTTCGAGGCTATAGACTCAATTTAGAAAATTTTTCTTCAAATAGAATTGAAGAAATCGCCATTTTGATAGGGAATAAAACAGATGAAAAATTTAAATTACAAGTGGAAAAAATATCAGTTCGATGAAAAAAATAAAAATTATGCTAATTATGACCTTATTTAGTTTTTTAGGAAATGCACAAACGGTAACTCCCAAAGAGTCGTTATTTGATTTAAAAATAAATTCAATTAATGGAGAAGAATTGAGTTTGGGAGCGTATAAAGGGAAAAAAATATTATTTGTGAATGTGGCATCAAAATGCGGTTTTACAAACCAATATGATGGTTTACAAGATTTATATACCAAGTACAAAGATAAACTAGTTGTTGTCGGGCTGCCTTGTAATCAATTTGGGGCGCAAGAACCAGGTACAGCAGAAGAAATTAAAACATTTTGTAGAATGAATTACGGAGTTGATTTTCCAATGACTGAAAAGATTGATGTGAAAGGAGAACAACAGCACCCAATTTATCAGTGGTTAACGCAAAAAGATAAAAATGGTAAAATGAGTTCTTCTGTGAAATGGAACTTTCAAAAGTACCTTGTAGATGAAGAAGGAAGATTGATAGATGTATTTTACTCAATGACTAAGCCAATGAGTAATAAAATAACAAAACGATTGTAAAGTGATTGCATTTAAAAAACATTCAGGAATTTATACCTTATCAACAGAGCAAATTTTAGAAGTGCCAATCAAAGAGGCATGGGATTTTTTTAGTTCACCAGAAAACCTGCAAGAGATTACTCCTTCGCATATGGGATTTCAAATAACTTCTGCTGTTGAAAGTAAGGCGTATGCTGGGCAAATTATTACATATAAAGTAGGAATATTACCAGGAATAAAATCAAACTGGGTAACTGAAATTACGCAAGTAAAAGAACAAGATTTTTTTATAGATGAACAACGATTTGGTCCTTACAGCATGTGGCATCATGAACACTGGTTTGAGGAGTTATCTAATGGGAATACATTAATGAAAGATAAAATATCGTATAAAATACCATTTGGTTTCTTAGGACATCTTGCTCAAAGTATTTTTATAAAGAAGCAGCTAAAGGGAATATTTGAACATCGATATGAAACACTAGAGAAATTGTTTAATGAAGGATAAAATTGCCATTTTTTGGTATCGTAGAGATCTACGATTGTATGATAACAAAGGATTGTCTAAAGCTTTACAATCTGGTTATAAAGTACTGCCGATATTCATTTTTGACGAAGAGATTTTAGATGCACTTCCAAAAGATGATGCAAGGGTGAATTTTATTTATGAGTCTTTAAAAGAGATAGATAAAAAACTAAAACAATACGATTCGTCTTTATTGGTTTTAAAAGGGAAACCACTTAAAGTTTGGAGTGATCTTTCTGAGGAATATGAGATTAAGGAGGTATATACAAATAAAGACTATGAGCCATATGCAATTCAAAGAGATACGCAAGTACAATCTTTTTTAGCGTCAAAGGAAATCGCATTTCATTTATGTAAAGATCAAGTGATTTTTGAAGAAAATGAGGTAGTCAAAAATGATGGAACGCCTTATACCGTATATACCCCATATAAAAACAAATGGTTGAAAGCTTTTTCAAAAGAAAAAGATACGCAGGAATATGAGATTGATTTTTCAGGTTTCTTAAAAAAGACTATCAATTTTCCGATGTTGGATTTTATAGGCTTTAAAGAAAGTATAATCAAAGTGAAGCCTTATGACTTTTCTCAAATAAGTTCTTATGATACTACAAGAGATTTTCCTGCAAAAAATACCACTTCATACATTTCTCCTCATTTACGTTTTGGAACAGTTAGCGTACGAGAAATGGTAAAAAAAGCACTTGACTTAAATCAGGTGTTTTTGAGCGAATTGATTTGGAGAGAATTTTTTATGCAGATTTTATATCATTTCCCTAAAGTGGTTACCCAGAATTTTAAATCGAAGTACGATGCAGTTCCATGGAGAAATAACAAAGAGGAGTTTGAAAAATGGTGTAGAGGAGAAACAGGATATCCCATGGTTGACGCTGGTATGCGTGAATTAAATAAAACAGGATACATGCATAACAGAGTTCGTATGATTACCGCAGGATTTCTATGTAAACATTTACTCATCGATTGGCGTTGGGGTGAGGCTTATTTTGCTGAGAAATTATTGGACTATGAATTGGCTTCTAATAATGGAAACTGGCAATGGTCTGCTGGTACAGGCTGTGATGCAGCACCCTATTTTAGAGTGTTCAATCCTACAGAACAGCTTAAAAAGTTTGATAAAGACTTACAGTATGTAAAAACCTGGGTAAAAGACTTTGAAGAATTGAGCTATCCGCAACCAATAGTTGAGCATAAATTTGCAAGAGAAAGAGCTATTAGTACTTATAAAAACGCATTATAAATGATAGCCAAAAACCGAGCAATTTACTCGGTTTTTGGCTATTGCTCTTTAATTTAACTAATTTTACTTGTTTAAAGTTTTAGCTAATACTTTCTATACAAGACTCAATTTTGGTAATTAATTATAACTAGTATTTATGTACTTTGTGTTGGGTTTTAACTCGGATTAAACTCAATCCCGAATCTCTTTAAATAATCCTCTATTGTTTCCAAACCCATTTCTTTTCTTCTTTCGTTTACAGATTCAGGATTTTCTAATTTATATAATTTTCCATTATCTATCTGCGAACCATATATTTGTGGTTTGCCAGCATCCATTAATATACGATCTTTCATTAAAGCATATTGTTGCTTGGATAAATCTCCATTTTCTACCGCTTTCTCAACAAATGGAAAGTATTTTTTTCTAACATCCTCATTTGAATGTTGTAACCCCAACCATATTGCATCCATGTGTTTTTGAGATACCTCATTTAATGTTGGCATACCGCATTTTTCAATAATGCTAATTATTAGCTCCTGATTTCTGTGATCTTCTTTAGCGTATTTAATAAGTTGATTTGATTTTCTAATCTTTTGATCACTTTTATAAACTTCACTCAAGATTTGATGTTTTTTACTACAATCAACTTCAATAACATCTACTGATCCTACATAAACAAAATTATCCCTATTAACATATAGGAATATCGAAATTATTAGGATAAGAGCAGTTAGTATACTCAGGAGTAATTTTTTCATTTTCATTTTTTAATTTATTTGATATATAGCAATTAAGATCCTCTTAGTTTTAGGGATAAAATATCAGTCAATTGCGAAGTTAATTTTTTTTAATTAAATATCACGAGAGAAAACTTTCGGTAAACAAAAAACTCGCTACTTAAAAGTAACAAGTTTTATATAAGTTTCTATTTAAGAGTAGTTACACTACATACTCTTTAGCTTTGTCTAATACTTTAGGCAATCCTCCTGGGTTTTTACCTCCAGCAGTTGCGTAGAAGTTTTGTCCACCTCCACCACAATGAAGGTTATGGTAGGTTATAAATTAACGAGAGAATGAGTAACTAGTACCTATAAGGAAGCATTGAACAAAGAGCTTTAATTACTCTTCGTTATCGTTATGTTGGGAAGGTGTTTTAGAAACCAAGATTTGATTTCTTTGAAGTCTTCTTCATTGATTTCTAAAAAAGAAATAAGCTTTTCAGACGATGTATATTGTAGAGAAATGCTATTGTTTGCAATGATAATGGATTGAAGGTTTTCGGTATTAAAAGTTTGTTTTTCCTTTTCATTGGTATAAAGAAAAGTATCATTTTTTAATTCAAACATAGCAGTTTTGTTTAAAATGGATTTTCTAAAACCAGCTAAATAAAGCAATACTATAAAAAGAGAATTGTTTATAGAATGAACCTTAGGCATCATAGCATAAAAACAAAATCCAATTGTTAGAACTGTTAGAAAACCATGTGCAGTGTTTTTTCTATAGTAATCATTTTCACTAGCAATGAATAATATATTATTGGTTGTTTTTACTTCTTGGTAAAATTTTTTATAAGTATCTACAATTGAATATACCAAAAGTAATATAAGAGCAATGGTGAAATAATAAGAAGGTATTTTATCTATATATACATTGATATCAAATCCAAAAAAATCTCTTAGTAAACGGGGTAAAACAACAATGCTAATAGGAATTAAAAAACGGACGAATTTTTTGGTTTTGGATTGCATACTTTCTTTTTCATTTTTTACAAATATAAAAAGGTTCAAAGAAATACAAACTTTGAACCTTTTTATAATTTTATAGAGCTTGTAGTTACACTACATACTCTTTAGCTTTGTCTAATACTTTAGGTAATCCTCCTGGATTTTTACCTCCAGCAGTTGCATAGAAGTTTTGTCCACCTCCACCACCGTGAATGTATTTACCTAATTCTCTTACTACTTTACCAGCATCATAACCACGTTCATTTGCTAAGTTTTTAGAGATATAGCAAGTTAACATTGCTTTTTCTGGATTTTCAGAAGTAGCTAATAAAGCAAATAAGTTGTCAACCTCTCCAGCCAATTCAAATAATAAGTTTCTAATACTTACCTGATCTAAATCTACTTTTAAGGCCAAGAATTGAACTCCGTTAATCTCTTGTAATTGATTTTTAAGATCTCCTTTCATATTCTTTGCTTTATCTTTTTGTAATTGCTCTATTTGCTTCTTTAAAGCGGCATTTTCAGTTTGTAAAGCACTTACCGATTTGGTAATGTCTTTAGGGTTTTTAAGTAATTGTTTTACCGAGTTAAAGTTACGCTCTACATCTTCAAAATATTCACCTACAGCAAGGTTGGTAATTGCCTCAATACGACGAATACCAGCAGCTACAGCACCTTCAGATTTGATTTTAAAATACCAAATATCTCCTGTTTGTTGTACATGTGTTCCTCCACATAATTCCATTGATTGTCCAAAACGGATTGCACGAACACTATCACCATACTTTTCTCCAAACAATGCCAAAGCACCTTCGTTAATAGCTTGTTGCATTGGAATATTTCTTTTCTCTTCTAAAGGAAGATTCTCACGAATACGCGCATTCACAAACTCTTCAATTTCTCTTAACTGATCTTTGTCAACCTTTGAGAAGTGAGAAAAGTCAAAACGTAAATAATCAGGACTTACTAAAGATCCTTTTTGTTCTACGTGATCTCCTAAAACTGCGCGTAACGCTTGGTGTAACAAGTGCGTTGCTGAGTGATTACTAGCCGATAAACGTCTAAACTCATCGTTTACAACTGCTTTGAATGTTTCGTTTAAGTTTTTCGGTAAATTTTTTGTAAAGTGAATGATTACATTGTTTTCTTTCTTTGTATCAATCACATAAATAACATCACCGTTTGGAGCTTCAATAAAACCTTTATCACCAACTTGTCCACCGCCTTCAGGGTAGAAAGGAGTCATATTGAAAACTAATTGGTATTGATCTCCATCTTTTTTAGTAGTTACTTTTCTATAACGAGTAAGTTTCACGTCAACACTTAACGTGTCATATCCAACAAACTCTTCCATTTCATCTTCTACTAAAACAACCCAGTCACCGGTTTCACTTGCAGAAGCTGCACGAGAACGGTCTTTTTGAGCTTTCATTCCAGCATTAAATTCTTCTTCATTTACATCATACCCTTTTTCACGAGCAATTAATTGCGTTAAATCTAATGGGAATCCGTAAGTGTCATATAATTCAAAAGCTTTTTTACCAGAAACCGTAGTTCCTTGAGTAGTTTCAATTACACGATCTAATAATAATAACCCTTGTTCTAAGGTACGTAAGAAAGAAGCTTCTTCCTCCTTAATTACATTATGAACTAAAGTATCTTGTTTTCTAATTTCTGGGAAAGCATCTCCCATTTGATGTGCTAAGGTTTCTGCTAACTTATAAATAAAAGGTTCTTTTTTATTTAAGAAAGTAAATCCATAACGAATAGCTCTACGTAATATTCTACGAATAACATATCCAGCACCATTATTACTTGGTAATTGTCCGTCTGCGATAGCAAAAGCAACTGCACGAACGTGATCTGCAATTACACGAATAGCAATATCAATCTTTTCATCTTTACCATATCCAACACCTGTAATCGTTTCAATTTCTCTAATTAACGGTGTAAATACATCTGTATCATAGTTAGATTTAACGTCTTGTAATACCATACATAAACGCTCAAATCCCATTCCAGTATCAATATGTTTTGCTGGTAATTCATCTAAAGAACCATTTGCCTTACGATTGAACTGCATGAAAACTAAGTTCCATATTTCAACAACTTGTGGATGGTCTTCGTTTACTAATGATTTTCCATCAACCTTAGCTTTTTCTTCAGCAGAACGAATATCTACATGAATCTCAGAACATGGTCCGCAAGGCCCTTGCTCACCCATTTCCCAGAAGTTATCTTTTTTATTCCCCATTAAGATACGATCTTCAGAAATGTATTGTTTCCAAATATCGTATGCCTCTTGGTCCATTTTTGTACCATCTTTCTCATCACCTTCAAAAACGGTTACATATAAAATATCTTTAGGAATCTTATAAACCTCAGTTAATAATTCCCAAGCCCAAGCAATAGCTTCTTTTTTAAAGTAATCACCAAAACTCCAGTTTCCTAACATTTCAAACATGGTATGGTGATACGTGTCATATCCAACTTCCTCTAAGTCGTTGTGTTTTCCAGAAACACGTAAACATTTTTGAGAATCAGAAATTCTATTATTTTTTGGAGTAGCATTTCCTAAGAAAAACTCCTTGAACGGAGCCATACCAGAGTTGGTAAACATTAATGTTGGGTCATTCTTTAACACCATTGGTGCCGAAGGAACGATATCATGTTGTTTTGACTTAAAAAATTCTAAAAATTTAGCTCTAATATCTTGAGATCTCATACTACTCTAGTATCTAATTATGTTAATTTTTAATTAAAAAACCACTTTCATAAAGCAGTTTTCAAACATTTTGTAAATTTGTGACTAACCAAACTAGTACATCCCCATAGGATGCTTCGTTTAATGAGCACAAAAATAGTACATTTAGCATTATGGCGAAAGTAAAATATTATTACGATCCAGAGACCCTTTCATACCGAAAAATAGAATCAAAGAAAAGCGATACTTTTAAGAAAAGTGTTTTATGGACTTTAGGAGCTATGCTAGTTGCTTTTTTTGGGTTTATTGGTTTTAGCCAGTTTTTAATGTCTCCCAAAGAACGCGCTCAGAAAAGAGAGCTTGACAATTTAAAACTTCATTACGAATTGTTATCTAAGAGAATGGAGGAGAGCTCTAAGATTTTAAATGAACTTCAAGAAAGAGATAATAATATTTATAGAACCTATTTCGAAGCAAATCCAATTCCAGAAGAACAGAGAAAAGCAGGTTTTGGAGGAGTAAATAGGTATAGACATTTAGATGGTTTTAATAATACAGAAATGATTAAAAATGTGACCAAAGAGATAGATGTGTTGTCTAAACAAATGGTAGTACAATCAAAATCACTAGATGAAATTGTTAAACTAGCGAAGGAGAAAGATAAGATGTTGGCATCTATTCCTGCAATTCAACCGGTAAAGAATGAAGATTTAAAAAGGATGGCTTCAGGTTTTGGAATGAGAATGCATCCCATATTAAAGTCATGGAGAATGCATAATGGAATGGATTTTACAGCACCTACTGGAACTCCGATTTTTGCCTCTGGAAATGGTAAAGTAGTAAAAGCGCATAGAAGTGCAACTTTTGGAAAGGTAGTATATATTGATCATGGGTATGGATATGAAACTATCTATGCACATATGAGTAAAATTACAGCGAAAAGAGGACAAAAAGTAAAACGTGGTGATTTGATTGGGTATGTGGGGAATACAGGTCGTTCTGCGGCACCGCACTTACATTACGAAGTTCATAAAAATGGTAGACCCGTAAATCCAATTTATTACTATTATGGAGATTTAACTCCAGAAGAATTTATTGCCATGCAAAAAGCATCACAACAAAAAGGACAATCGTATGATTAATACATAAGATACAAGGTAAAATATGCATGTAGATTTACCAGAAAAAAGATATTATAAAATTGGAGAAGTAGCTAAGGCCTTTGGCGTTAATACTTCTCTAATTCGTTTTTGGGATAATGAGTTTGATATTATTAAGCCCAAAAAGAACGCTAAAGGAAACCGTTTGTTTACCAAAGAAGATATTGAGAATTTTAAACTCATTTATAATTTGGTAAAAGAACGAGGTTTTACACTTGATGGAGCTCGTAAAAAACTTAAGAAAGATCCGGAAGTGGTTAGTAATCAGGAAATAATTAGTAGATTAGAAGCAGTAAAAGCAGAATTACTCAAAATAAAAAATCAATTATAACAACAAAAATCAAAAAATCATGAAAAAAGGTGTAATGGCAAGTCTTGGCTGCTTAGGTATAAGTATCATTGGAATTTTGGTATTAGCATTTGGAGTTATTATGTATGGAATTAAGTTTCATAATAGTGTAATAGATTTGAATGAAAATGTTGAAAAACAATGGGGTAATGTTGAAAGTGCTTATCAACGAAGAGCTGATTTAATTCCAAACCTTGTGAATACAGCAAAAGGATATGCAGAGTTTGAACAAGGAACTTTTATCAAAGTAACAGAAGCACGTTCAAAAGCAACGAGCATTCAAATAGACCCCAGTAATATTACTCCTGAACAGTTAAAACAATTCCAACAAGCACAGAGTGGGTTAACTTCTGCTTTATCGCGTTTGTTAGCAGTATTTGAGCGTTATCCTGATTTAAAAGCCAATCAAAACTTTATGGAATTGATGAATGAATTAGAACGTACGGAAAATAGAATTAATGTTGAGCGTAATCGTTTTAATGAAGAGGTAAAACCATATAATAAGTACATAAAAAAAATACCAAATAAATGGCTAGCTCGTTGGTATGATTTTGAAGAGAAATCATACTTTGAAGCGGAAGATGGATCTGAGAAAGCACCAGATGTTAAATTTGATTTTAAATAATATATGTCGTTAGTTGAAGAGTTTTTAACTTCAGAAGAAGAATTAGAAATTGTTCAAGCAATTCGACAAGCTGAACGAAATACTTCTGGTGAAATACGTGTACATATTGAGAGAACATCTCAAATTTCTCATTATAACCGTACGCTAGAAATATTTCGTATGCTTAAAATGTTTAACACCAAAGAGCAAAATGCGGTGTTAATTTATATTGCTGTGGAAGATCATGCCTTTGTAATCTATGGAGATAAAGGAATTAATAAGGTAGTATCAAACGATTTCTGGGATACTACAAAAGAAGCTATGCAAGAACAGTTTCAACAAGGAAACTTTAAACAAGGAATTATTAATGGAGTGTTGAAAGCTGGTAAGGAGCTGAAAGCGCATTTTCCTTGGAGTATTAGTGATGAAGATGAATTGTCTAACGAAATTTCTAAAGGATGATTCAGAAATTAGTAATGAGTTCTCAAATTTTAGTTGTTTGTAGAAGATTGTTAGTTTTAATAATCTTTTTAGTATCAGCACTGTCAATAGCGCAAAGCGGATTTAAAATTCCAGAAAAACCAAAGGAGCAAACCAGTGTATATGACAAAGCGAATGTTTTTACATCTGCTCAAAAACAAGCTTTAGAACAAAAGTTAATACGTTATTCAGATACTACTTCTACTCAAATTGTAGTAGCTACTGTTAAGACATTGAATGGAGATAATATTTCTTTAGTAGCTAGCAATTGGGGACATAAATGGGGAATTGGGCAAGAAAAAGAAGATAACGGTATTTTAATTTTGTTAGCTTTAGAAGATAGAAAAGTAGATATTGCTACTGGGTATGGTATTGAATACTTGTTAACCGACTTACTCGCAGAACGAATTATCAATAATGTCATGATTCCTGAATTTAAGAAGGGGAATTATGCTGTCGGAATGGATAGAGCAACCACTGCTATTTTTCAAGTTTTAAATGGTGAATATAAGGGAACTCGTAAAGAATCTGAAGGTTTTGATTTTGGATTTATAGTCTTTGTAATTATTCTTCTCATTTTCTTTATTTTGATTTCTCGTGGAGGAAGAGGAAATGGAGGAAGAGGTAATTACCGTAGAACCGACTCTAGAGATATTTTAGAAACTATTATATTGAGTAATGCTGGTCGAGGCGGCTTTGGAAGTGGAGGCTTCGGTGGTTCATCAGGTGGCTTCGGAAGTGGTGGTTTTGGCGGAGGCTTCGGAGGTGGAGGCTTTGGTGGAGGTGGTGCTTCAGGAAGTTGGTAGCTCTATATAATCTTTCATTTTTTTTGACGTTTACTGTTCTATGAAGAAGTTTGTTTTATATTTCGTTGTTGTATTGTTCCTATGTAGTTGTAATAATTATGGGCAGCTAAAATTGGTTGCCGATTTGCCTAAGAAATTAAAGGAGGTGTCTGGGACTGAATATTCAAATAGTGATAATGTGATTTGGATGCTAAATGATAGCGGAAATAAACCACAATTATTTGCTATTTCTACCAAAGGAAAAACAGAAAAAGTATTAGAGATTCAGGCTAAAAATAACGATTGGGAGGATTTAACTTCTGATGAGGAAGGGAATTTGTATATAGCAGATTTTGGAAATAATGCGAATGCAAGACAAAACTTAGTCATTTTAAAAGTTAACAAACAAGAGTTGTCAAAGAAAAATGTTGAGGTGGAGAAAATCCATTTTTCTTATCCCGATCAAACCAAATTTCCACCTAAGAAGAAGAAATGTTTTTTTGATGCAGAATCTATCTTTTTTAAAGATGGTTACTTATATATTTTTACAAAGAGTCGTGTAAAAAAACACTATGGGAAAACGAGTTTGTATAAAATACCTGCTAAAGAAGGAAATTATGAAGCTAAGTTGGTAGGAGAGTTTAACAACTGTGATGATATGGAATGTTGGGTAACTTCAGCAGCTATTTCTCCCGACAAAGAAAAAGTAGTCTTACTTACACATGAAGCAGTATTGCTTTTTACCGAGTTTGACGGAGATAATTTTTTCAACGGAACATTAACCGAATTACCATTTCAACATATTTCTCAAAAAGAAGGGGTGAGTTTTAAAGACAACAATACCCTTTATATTACCGATGAAAGGTCTCATGGTAAAGGAGGTAATTTGTACGAGTTTTCTTTGAAATGGTAAATCTTACGCTATTATATTACTTCTAAAAGTAGTAACACCCATCCCACAATAAATAATAAACCGCCCAATGGAGTAATTGGTCCTAAGAAACGAAGTTTCTTTCCTTTAGCATCCGATAAAACCAATCCATAAATACTAAAAGAAAATAACACAATACCAATTGCAAAAGCCCAAACCATGTATGCATTGGGTTGCTTAAAATATGCTCCAATAAATAGTAATACGATGGCATGATACATTTGGTATTTGACTCCCGTTTCAAAAGATTTTAACTGGTCTTCAGATAAAATTTTCTTCAATGCATGAGCTCCAAAAGCACCGAAAACAACGGATAGCATACCAAAAATACTGGCTATAATGAGAGGGGTTTGTGGTGTCATATGTAGTTTTTTATTTTTTTATGAAATTTTCAATGATGACTTTTTTTCCGTCAAAGAAATAAATTACTTTTTCAATTTGGTCAATAATAAACTGGTCAAATTCAAAGTTTATTTCTTTTAGAACAGTTGTAGCACCTGTATCTTTTTCTAATTGAACAATACTACTTTTTTTGTCTTTAGTTGTGCTAACAACAATACTAAAGTTGTCATTTTTTTGCCCTTTATTAAAACGACTAAATACAGAAAGTAAATCACTATCTAAGCCTAGTGAGTTAAGCTGTGTAATGTCATTTAAAGTGTTTTTATAGGATTGATAGGTACCATAAATACTTGAACTAGCTCTTGTAACAAAACCTAAATTGGTTGAAACTAGTACATTTTTAAAGGTTTGATCTATTTGATTAGGAATAAAACCAATAACTGACCTTGCTGTTCCTATACCTCTTCCAACCCAGTAAAAAGTGTCGCTAAAGAAAGAACCTTTTGCTTGATAGGGTAATTTCTTTTGATAAGCTATACTTCCATCTCTATAAAAGAAATAAAACTGGTTGTTTAAAGTCATAAAATATCCTTTTTCTCTTATTTCCATATGAGGAATCGCTCTTCCAAAATCAAACTTTTGCAGAGAAGAAGGAGCTTTTACTGCTTTTGGGTTAAAAATATAGAAATTGTTTTCATTGTATACTGGAAACAAATCGTGCGCTTGATCAAACCAAGCGTGGTAATAATGATGGTTTAATTTTAAGTTTCTGCTAATAAACCCCGCTTTGTTTAAAATCACATCTTTTTTCCAAATTTTATTCCCGTTTTCTATTGTTATTCTATTGGAAAGAGAAGGGGTAAGATACATGGCAGTTTGAGCATCTTCTAAAATATGAATTGGTATTTCATTACTTGATTTGGTAATTTTTACTTTCCTTTTCCAAGCTTTTTTTCCTAGAGTATCAACCTTAGTTAGGAAATTTTCTTGTACCACTAAATAGCCACTAGATACTGGAACTATTTTTTTTATCAGTGGTAATGTTTCTGAACGATTCCATTTTTTAGTTCCTTCAGCAACATTAATAATATTAAAGCCTTTTGAAGTAATGGTAATAAGTTCATCATTGATAAAAACACTTTGAGATATGTGTCCAGTAATTTTCGGTGTGTGTTTCCATAAAGCTTTTAAATCTTTTGTAGAAAGCGCTTGTATGGCCGTTTCTTCATTTAATTTTTCTTCTTTAATTTTGTTAGTGAACACATAGATGACATCTTTTTGTGAATTCATGTTAAACGAAGTGGTGTTCTTTTGATGAAAGAGAACCTCTCCAGTTTTACTAGCTACTTTTAAAAGAGTGTTGTTTTTTAGCCAAAAGATATTTTTATCTTGATCTAATTGTGTTATGTCTTGATCTAAAAGAGCTCCTTTCAGGTCCTTGAAAAAAGCACGGTTCGAAAGATTAGTTTCCCAAATGAGTTTCCCTGTCTGAAAGTCAAAAAGTGAGAGCACATATTTCTTGTTCTTGATTCCATCGACCAATACAGCCTTTTGCTCTGGTAAAATTAAGGTGTTGTTGACCGCTTTGAAACCTTGTGTTTCAGAATCGAAAAAAACGTTTCCATCCAAGACATTTACTAGGGTTTTAGAAACTCCTTTAGTACCTAAAGCATTCGATAATAACTTTGAACTTATAAAAGGTTTTTTACTAAAGATTACATAGGGCGTAAATGGAATTTCTGTATAGGAACTAAAGTCTACTTTTTTTAAGTCTTTGTTTTCCCATAAAACATTCTTTTTCTTGCTTGAATTTATAGCAACTACTTTTTTTGAAGTTTTTACTAAAACAATTCCAGTATTGGTGTTTAATATTTGCCCTTTGGTATTCTTAGATAACATAATAGTTTCTGTTTGGGCAGAAACTATTATTGTAAAACATACAGTGAAAATTAAATTAAAAACTCTTTGCATGGTGTTGTTTTTTAAAAGGCAAATCCAATTCCAAAAGAAAAACGGCTTTCATTTTCATTTCCTTGGAAATAAGAGATGTTTGCAGTAAACATATCGATACCACTTAACCAAACAGATCCTCCATAACTTGTATGCCATTTACTTGATTGAGCCACTCTAGGGCTCCATACTCTACCGTAATCAAATCCAGCAGAAACGCCTAATTTTAATGGTAATACAGCTGTTTTAAACCTTCCTAATTGCAAGCGTAGATCATTACTATGATAAAAACTTTCTTTCCCAGTAAAACGCTGACGGTTGAATCCACGTAAGCTTCGATCACCACCTAAAGTAGCTCCTTGATAAAATTCAAAACGATTTCCAAAATTAATATGTGTTCCAATTTCTGAGGCAAAAACTAAAGAACGATTGTATATTAAATTTTGATAAAAGGCTAATGAACTTTTGAGATATCCAAATCTTCTATCAAAATCATCAGATAGTGATTTTGCTCCTACAGCTAGGTCAAAGTTCATACCTTTGGTAGGGAAACTTTGATCATCAACTATGTTGTGGTTAAAACTCAACTCACTTCCGATAAAATAATTGGTATCGAAAATATCAATAGATGAATTTGGAGAAACATCCGTAATATATCTGTTCGGAGTATTTTGTATTTCAATCCCTTCAATAGAAGCAGAAACTTTTAAAATACTGCCTCCTCTTAATCTTTTTAGCAAGGATGGTGTAAAGCTTAATTCTCCTTTTTTAACTCTATAATAATCTAAATCATCTCTTTGATCACCTGTTGGCATTGAGAATTGCGTTTCATTACCCCAACCAAAGAAGTTAATTGCGTAATTATCACTTGTTACTTTAGCTCTTAGTTGTAAACTCCAATCTCCTATAAACTCCGTGAACTCTCCATTGTATTCAATATCGTAACCACTTGTTGCAGTATAGTAATTTGCGGCCAGGTTATGTTGACTTGCGAAAGGACGTTTTTTAAAACCTTGTTGGGTATAGGTTAGTGCAGCACCGAAGAAAAATCCATCATCTGGGTTACTTCCTAAACTTGGAAAAACAACCGTAGTATTGTTTTCTATATCTCTATGATTATAGGTGTTTTTAAAGTAATTGTCTGAACGTAAATCAGCCGTTTCTTTACTTCCTTTAACGGTGTTTTTCTTTGATTTATAATCATAAATCTTTGTTTTCTTTCCCCAACCAGACACAGAAGAGGTGTCATTATAAATGTCATGATCTTGTCCACCGATTAAACGAATTAAAATACTATCATCTACATCTCCAGAGATTAAGAATTCATCATCTCCATTCAATCCATAAATTTGAACTTCTTTGGTTTCATTGGTTTTAAAAGTTCGATTGTAAATTTCATCATCTTTTCTATAAACCGTAACATTAGTTTCGTCATCATTAAGTCGCTTAATAATAAATTTATCTTTTTTATCTGTACCAATGATATACACTGTTTTTGCTTGTTTTGTATAATAGCGCTTGGCAATATTCTTTAATTTATTTCTTCTTGATTTTATTTTAGCAATGGTTTCTTCACCATCAATATCATAAATAACTTGAGGTAGCTGTTTGATGGCTTTTTCAATTACTTCATCAGTAAGGTTTTGCTGAATGTATTCAGCTTGTTTATACCAATCTTCTAAGGTTAGTTTGTTTAAGAATTCAGCATCGAAGAAACGAGGATAATTATTGTACCACTTCATATCCTTAATGTCATGCTCAAAAGTTTGCATGTTTCTTACCAAAGGAGCAAACTGTTGAAATAAAGGAATCATAACTCCGTCAAATTTAGAAAAAGGTTGATCTCTATCTCTTGGAATTGGTCGATAATATGTTTTACCATCATCGGTTTTAAAAGAAGCCCAACGCCATTGATCTTCATGTCTGTCCCAATCACCAATTACCATATCAAACAAACGAGAACGCATTGCCCATTCTTGATCAATAGAGTGCTTTCCGTTTTTTCTTATTTTTTCTAGAACATCAAATGTGCTTACAATTTTCTTTGAATTACCAAAGCTTTTAACATCATCTCTATTACCAGCAGGACGTTCTTCTAATAGATATAATCCTCCACCAAATACATCATTATAATTTCCTAATGCCGGTTGTTTTGGCATGTAAAACATTCTTGGATTGGTATGATAAATATTTACAGCTTCTGCCATATCAGGAATCACAAAAGCAGCATATGGATGCGACATGGTAAATATGTCTTGAACCACATCAATTAAAAATGTTCCTTTTAAAACCCCACCCATAATTCGACTTCCATCTTTTACCATAGATCGTAAAACATATTGTTTTCCTTCTGGATTTTCTAATCGTAATGAATTGGTTTGGTTTCCACCTCCTCTTTGAATTGGTTTTAATCCACCATATAATTTCTCTAATTCTAATACAGGAACCTTTATTTTTTTACCATATTTTTCTCTGTGTAAATCTCCCCACATGAACTTATGGAAACCACTTACTTCCGTATTTTCTGGTTTATAAATAGAAGCTTCTATAAATTCTTTATGAGCATCATACTCTGGAAATTCATTAAACTGTTTTACTTCTTTTGGTTCAATAATTTGTTTATTGAATAGTAATTTATGTCCGTCTTTTTTATTTGCTGCATAGTATTCAATTACAGCAGAACCATCTTTATAATAGTTTAATATAGCATATCCATGATTACCGTAAGTAAATTGTGCATCATAACCAATTAATGCTGGAGATTGCTTTGACCCAGAACCACTAACAACTTGTTTGAATCCATCTTTCTCGATATATTGTAAGTTGTGTTCATGACCAGAAACAAACACAATGTTTTTATTGAAATCTCTTGAAATAGTTTGAATTCGTGTTACAAAATCAGTGTAGTTTTTGTTAAATATATCTGTTTGAATTCCTACATGTGAACGTAAAGTGTTTTTTAAAGTTCCAAGAATAGGAGCAGGGCTCATATGATCTTTAAAAGAAAAACTTCCTCCATGAGGTCCGTTAGAATACATAGGATGGTGCATTGCAACGACCACATTTTTATAACGGTTCTTTTTAAACAAACTCCAAACTTCATCTATAAAACGCTCACGAGTTTTAATATCACAGTCTTCGTTAATAGTTGGGTGTTTATTCCAATCGGCAATAAACCAACGACTATCAATAATGATAAGTGTTATATCATCGTTGATTTCTACTTTTTTCAACCCACATCCATTTTCTGGTAAAAACGATTTTTTCCCTAAAGCTTTTTCTACTATCTTTTCTTGACGCTTTAACCCTTTTAAACCATTATACCAATCGTGATTTCCTGGAATAAAAATAGGACTTCCTTTAAAGTTTTTTACAGCATCAATTTGGGTTTGAATACGATGTTCAGATAAGGCTCTGTCTTTATGTTCTTTTTTCGGAATTCCATAAGGATATACATTATCACCTAAAAATAAAGCAGTTGCATTTTTGCTTGATTTCTCCAACGCTTCTTGAAAGTAGGTTAAAGATGGAATTGTTTTTCCCATATCAGCATTTCCCGCATCACCAATCAAATAGAACGAATGAACTAATTCTTTCGTACTGTTTAAAGGTGTTGCGTCTTTCTTATTGGTATATTCTGCTTTATAGGTAGCACAACCTACAAATAATAGTAAAGTAGTTATATATAGAAAAGATTTCACAAAATTCATGAGTCTCGCTTTTTGTTATGTAAAATTACTCCTTTTTTAGGAATTTGTTGAGTTCTGTTTTTAGGAAAAACAGCAGGTTTTATAATTAATTTATCAGTCTTTGATATTCTTCTTTTGTATCGATATCAATTAAGTCGATAGTTTTTATTTTCATTACTTCTGAAAGATGATGTTGTAAAAATAACTTAGCTCCTTTGTCACCTTTGAGTTTAGTTAAGTTTTGAAAATATGCTTTCGGAAAAATAGCAGGAACTCCTACATTTTTCCCATAGTCAGAAGCAATAATGTTATGGGGATGTTCTTGAGAGGTGTTAAGTAATGTATTCAGGTAATCAGTATTTACATTGGGTTGATCTGCCAACATAATTAAAACATGATCAAAACTCCGGTTTTCAATATGCTCTATTCCTGAAGCAATACTTGAACTTAAGCCATCTTTGTATTCAGCGTTGATTATGATGGGAATTGATGATTGTTTAATTTCTTCAATAATTTGCGTAGCATTTGCGCCCAAAACACAAAAAGTTGCTTTTGCATTTGACTGTACTGCATTTTGAATAGCCCAGCCTAATAGTGTGGTATTTTTATAAGGAAGTAACTGTTTGATGGCTCCCATTCTAGAAGCACTTCCTGCTGCTAATATGATAATTGCAGTATTTTGCATCTTATTTGTTGTCATCTCAATGGGAGGCGGATGAGTGTTTTATGTTTATTTTATGGCTAAAATTTAACTATGGATTCGTCCAGTAATTTTCTTTAATGAAAATACTTCTTTTTTTCGAACTACCGATAATACTTCTGCTAAAATTGATAGAGCAATTTCCTCTGGGGTTTCAGCTCCAATATTTAAACCCGCTGGGGTATGTATTTTTTCTAAAAAAGTATCTGAAACTTCTGGTGCAAAATCAAATAATTCATTTAACAATCGTTCTCTACGTTTTGCAGCACCTAATATTCCAATATATATCGGGTTGTATTCTTGAAGTTTTACCAACCAACGTAAATCGTAAGTAAAATTATGATTCATAATAACCACTGCGGTATGTTCATTTATATGATCAAGAACAATGGTTTCGGGTGTTTGTGCCGTCACGGAATTTGCATGCGGAAAATCAGATAGTTGTTTAGGATCTTTGACAGAACTAACAACATCTACAATCCACCCTAATTGACTGGCTTGCGAACAAAGTTTTACTGCATCGTGTTCACCACCTACAATTAATAAACGAAATAAAGGTTGTAAAGTTTGTTGAAATACTTGTATTTCGTGAAAGTTCTTTGGATTGAAGGTATCTGAAAAAGAAACGTTTTGATTGTTTTGAAAACGTACAATTGATCCAAAATTACCTTCAATTTCATCTTCTTTTTGATAGAAAGATTCAATAACAAAAGGAAGTCTCTTCTCTAAGCTTTCAGAAAAGGAATCAATCAAAGCTGTACTAACTGTAAACGATTCTAGCAAAATATAAAGAATTCCTTCACAACCCAATCGATAGCGACCATCATAGGTCATTATTTTAGAAACTCCTGATTTAAAAACGGATTGTGCTCTTCGTTGCACTTCTTTTTCTACACAACCTCCACTCACTGCTCCTACCATTTTTCCGTCGGAAGAAAGCAGCATTCGAACGCCTGGTTTTCTATAAGAAGAACCATCTAAATCAACAACAGTAGCTAAAACATTTTGAATACCATTCCTTTGGTTAATGGCTGCTTGGGTAAGAATATCTTTAAATTCGTGCGTCATATGAGAACAATTTACAAAAAAGTTTTTTATTGGTTATTCCACCAAGTGCTATAGGTTTTCATACTATCTTTTAAAATTATAGGTTCACCAATTTTAGGAGTAATTAATGGAAGGTTTAATTCCTTAGCTTTTTTTGTTGCACGTTCAATTGGATCTGTCCATGAATGCATGGCAAGTTTAAAAGAGCCCCAATGAATTGGCATAATAGTTTTCGCTTGTACATCTACGCCAGCTTGTGCCGTTTCTTCTGGAAACATATGTATATCTGGCCACATTTCGTTGTACTGTCCACATTCTAACATAGCAAAATCGAACGGACCATATTTTTCACCTATTGCTGTAAAGTGCTTTCCGTAACCACTATCGCCACTAAAAAAGATATTGCTTGAGGCTGATTTGATCACCCAAGAACTCCATAAAGTACTCTGGCGGTTGTTCATTTTTCTACCTGAAAAGTGCTGAGATGGAGTACATACCAATTGAATGTTTTTGTAGGTGGTTTCTTGCCACCAATCTAACTCTGTGATTTTTTCTTCAGGAATTCCCCATGCTTTTAAATGTACCCCAACTGCTAAGGGCACAAAATAGTGTGCTACTTTCGATTTTAGCTTTTCAATACTTTCATAGTCTAAATGATCGTAATGATCGTGTGAAATTACAACGGCATCTATATGTGGAAGCTTTTCAATTTCTAGGGGCATTTGTTTGTTAAAACGTTTTTCTCCTAAAAATGTTAATGGAGCGGCTACCTCACCAAACATTGGATCTAGCAAAATGTTTTTTCCATCCATTTGAAGTAAGAACGCCGAATGTCCGTACCAAATTAATCGAGTTTCTCCTTTATAATCAGCTACGTTTGCCGAATCTATTTTTTGAACTTGTAAATCATCTTTTGGGCGCCCATTTTCAACAGTTGTAAAGAAGAATTTACGCGACATTTTTAACATGTCACCAAAACTGAAATCTTTAGGCACATTCGCATCTGCATTTCGGAATTTTCCGTTGTCATATTGTGCGGAACTAGCATACCCTTGATATGCTTTTTTAGTTACATTACCTCCAAAACTTGGATAAAAGTTAACTACTAACTGATAGGCAATTATAAAAACTGCAATTATAGAAATAACCGCTATTGTCATTTTTTTTAAGATTTTTTTCATGATTTATGATTGCTTTTCAGCTAATACATTGATGTCTTTATTTTCTAGATGTTTTAAGGTTTGCGAGTGATTTAAGGTATGAATCATCGCCAGCCCAATTTTAGTAGTGGTGGTAATATTTTTCGATTTTTTCATCAAACCGAAAAAAGGAGTCAGTATGATATAAATAACACTATACCAGTTGGTTCTTGATTTGATTCCTTTTTCAGGAATAATAGCTCCTGGGCGAAAAGCATACGCATCTTTAAACCCTTTGTTGAGCACGTAATTTTCTGTTTTTCCTTTTACACGTGCCCACATACTGCGTCCCTTTTCTGAACTATCTGTTCCAGCTCCTGAAATATAGTTAAAAACCATATTCGGATTTGATTCAAACAAAACATCAGCAAATGCTTTGACAGTATTGAAAGTAATACTGGTGTATTTTTCCTCATTCATTCCTACGGAAGAGATTCCCATTGCAAAAAAACAAGCATCATATCCAACTAGTTTTTCTTTTAGGCTAGCAACTTGTGTAAAATCGCTTAATAAAAGCTCTTCTAGTTTTGAATGCTCCATGTTTAAAGAAGAACGATTGATTACCAAAACTTTCTCAATATTTGGTTGTTCTAAACATTCTAACAAAATTCCTTTTCCTACCATTCCTGTAGAACCGGTAATAATAACTTTCATTGTTGTTTAATTTATAGTACAAAAATAGCTGCGTTCTATAACAAAGAATGTATGCATTTTACAGATTGTTGTATACATATTACAGTTTGTAAACCAATTCTATGTGTTTTTAGTTTTGAGAACGATATTTTGCTGGACTTGTTCCGGTTTGTTTTTTAAATAGTTTGCTAAAGTGTTGAGGATATTCAAAGCCTAGATCATAGGCAATTTCACTTACAGAATCTGTGGTGCCTAAGAGTTTATTTTTAGCTCTATTCACTACAAAGGCGTAAATATGATCCTTTGCACTTTTACCAGTTTCTTTTTTTAGTAAATCACTCAAGTAATTTGGAGACATGTTGAGTTGCTCTCCGCAATATTTTACGGAAGGTAATCCTAAAGTTGTAGGTTTGTCAGAAGTAAAGTAGTTACGTAATAAGGTTTCAAATTCCGTTACATGGTCTTGATGTAAGTTGGTACGCACATAAAACTGACGGTCATAATAACGATTACAATAGTCTAAGATTAACTCAAGCGTGGAGATGATTAATTTTTGGCTGTGCTTATCAATATTTTGATTGATCTCTAATTCAATTTTTTTAACCAAATCGGTTAAGGTTGCTTTTTCATCTTCTGAAAGATGTAAGGCTTCATGTACTTCATAATCGAAAAAAGAATAGGAGTTTATATTTCTTCCTAATTCTGATTTACGAATTAAATCAGGATGAAAAATTATAGTCCAACCTTTAGCATCTTCAGCTACTTTTTTCTCTTCAATAGACAATACTTGATTAGGTTTTGAAAATACCATAGTTCCATCTTCAAAATCGTAGTTGTTACGTCCGTATCCTAAAACCCCTTCGATTCCTTCTTTTAGAGAAATTGAGAATAAATCTGAATTATATTTAATACCGTAATACTGACTGAAATCAGGGAAATCCTTTGCCCACATAATTGTTATTAAGGGATGTTTTGGGGCAGATACCCCAAAGGTTTTGTTAATTTCAGTAATCGATTTTATATGAATAATTTCTTTCATTGAATTATGTAATGATCAACTATTAGTTTTATAAATTTACGTATTATTCTGCTTAAGAAACTTCTTGCATTTTACGAATTTGCTTAAGTAAGGTTCTTTTTGGAGTAAAAGGGATTGATTTCATCATTAAGTTTTGTGCAAAGGTTAATCCAGATACCACATCAAGCTTTCCTTGTTCCATGGCGTTGTACCCATCTTCTGCAACTGAACGAGCCGTAACGGTTTTTTCAAATAAGCCCGTTTTATCCATTCCTGAGGTTTTGGCAAATTCAGTTTCTGTAGCCCCAGGCATTAAGGTAGTTACGGTAATATTGGTGTCATGTAATTCTTCTGCAATAGCGTTTCCAAAGAAGGTTACATAGGCTTTGGTAGCAAAATAAATAGCTTGTAATGGGCCAGGCATAAAGGATGCTGTTGATGAGGTGTTTAATATTTTACCACAATTATGTTTTACCATTTCAGGTAAGAATAGATAGGTAAGCTCTGTTAAGGAAACCATGTTTAGGTTGATCATTTGTAATTGACGATCCCAAGGTAATTCATGAAATTTTCCTCTTAGACCAAATCCAGCGTTGTTAATTAAATACTCTACTTCAAAGCCTTTTTCTTTAACCTCATTGTATAATTCTTTGGCAGCATTGGGTTGACTTAAATCTTTTACAATAGTAATGACTCTAATATCGTATTTAACTTCTAAAGCTGTTTTTAATTCTTCTAGTTTTTCTTTTCTTCTTGCTACTATAATTAAACTTCCTCCTTTTGCTGCATGAATATGCGCTAGTTCTTTTCCTATTCCGCTACTTGCTCCTGTGATTAATGCTATTTTTTTCATCGTGTTTAGTTTTTATGGTTTTAGTTATCAAACATTTACGATGCAAAATTATAGCAGCTTTAGAGTGCCGATGTATACATTTTACGGAAGCTTGTATATATTTTACTGATGTAGTTTTATGAGCTACAACTCAACATAGAGCATCCTACTTTGTGTCGTGCCCATTCAGGTCGTTTGGCAAACCATTGTTGATATTTTGGTTGCTCATTGTAAGGGCTTTTTAGAAGTTGGTAGAATTCTTCAATGAGGCTGTAGTCTCCTTTATCTGCTTTATCAATAGCCAATTGCGCCATATAATTTCGTAAAACATATTTTGGATTTACTAAATCCATTTGTTGTTTTCTTTCAGGGTCTGAAAGAGGTTCTTCTTGTAGTCTATTTAAATATCTATCGAACCAATCTTTCCAATGTGTTTTGATTTCTTCAGAGATTTCGTTTGGTGTGTAAAAGGCATCTTTAATTTTATCAAAAGCTGTTTCAAAGCTATCTTCCGAAGAAATATTGGATAAGTTTCTATAGAAAATAGTCATGTCAGTTTCTGATAGTTGTAGTGTTTCTTCCAATCTACCAATTAGCTCTTTGTCATCTTTTTTAGAAGCTATTAATCCTAACTTGCCTTTTTTCATTGTAAGATATTTTTCTTCATAAATAGTATTATATTCATTTAGAATTTCTTGCAAAGGTTCGGCTTCTTCAATTAAAGGGTATAAGGCATTGGCCAATTGAAATAAATTCCAAAGACCAATATAGCCTTGGTTTCCATATCGGTATCTTTTAAATTGAGCATCGGTGGTATTAGGAGTCCAACCTAAGTCATAACCTTCTAACCATCCGTATGGACCGTAATCGATTGTTTGTCCGAGTATAGACATATTATCGGTATTCATAACCCCATGTACAAAACCTACACGTTGCCAATGAATAATCATGTCTATAGTTCTATTACGAACTTCTGTAAAGAAGTCGAGGTATTTTTCTTTTCCTTCCGAAGTAATATCTGCATAAAAATGCTGAATGGTATAATCGGTTAATTGTTTTAAAATTAAATGTTGTTTGCGAGCCGCCAGAATTTGAAAGTTTCCAAAGCGAATAAAACTTTGAGAAGCTCTACATACAATGGCTCCTTTTTCATAGGCTGGATTTCCGTTATACATCACATCTCTTAAAACTTCATCACCAGATAAAGAAAGTGATAAGGCTCTTGTAGTTGGTACTCCAAGATGATACATAGCCTCACTACATAAATATTCTCTGATTGATGAGCGTAGTACTGCTAATCCGTCTGCTGTTCTTGAATATGGAGTTTCACCAGCTCCTTTTAATTGTAGTGCCCAGCGTTGGTTGTTGTGAACAACTTCGGTTAAATTGATAGCTCTTCCATCTCCTAACTGTCCTGCCCAATTTCCAAATTGATGTCCGCCATAACACATGGCATACGGATGTGTGTTTTCTAAAACTTCATTTCCAGTAAATACTTTTAAAAAGACTTCCGATTGCGCTTCTTCTTTAGAAATACCAATTGCTGATAGCATTTCTTCGGAAACATGTATCAATTTTGGGTTGCTTGTTTTTTTAGGAGTCACGTATGAAAAACAGGCGTCTAATACCTGTCTGCGTGAGTTCTCTAAGATTTTATCGGCAGGTAATTCTTTGTTAAAAGTATCTTGGATGTTAAGCTTCATTTTTATTTTATAAATGCTAGAATGAAATTACAAATTTCTTTAGACTTTTCTTCTTGAACAAAATGTTTTGCATTTAATATATGAATATTCTCAGGGGCAATGTTTAAATCCTTGCTTACTAAATGCTCTTGAGGTTTCCATTTTAAAAAATCATCTTGATTTCCCCACAAGACTAAAGTAGGAATATTTAATGTTGGTAATAGCTTTTTATAACTAGGTAAATTATGACAAGTTCTAGAAAAGAAATAATACATTGCTTTGTTCTTTCCTTCCAACAATGGCTTTTGATATCCTTCTAAATCATTTTGACTAAGGTTATTGTGTAATAACCCCATTTTAAACAAATTCTTTATCAATAGTTTATTGGTGAATTTAAATGCATACAAAGCCATCACGAGTTTGGTAAATAGGTTTTTACCAAATCGCATTGGCGGAACAAATCCTTCTTCGTAAATAATGGTGTTTAAAATAATTAAATGCTGTACTCGATGTGGAGCTAATTTTAGTAATTCCCAGGTCCACAAACCACCAACATCATGAAACACATGAGACCAAGAATTGATTTCTAAATGATCCATTAAATCTAACAAACGTTGAGCTTGTTTAGGTTCTTCATATACATGGTAACCTTCAGGGGAATCACTGTTTCCAAAACCTAACATGTCTGGAGCAATGATGCGATAATCTTTAGCACTAAGAATAGCGATCATTTTTCGGTATAACCAACCAGAAGTAGGGATTCCATGAAGTAGTAGAATTACTTTGTCATCTTTATTCCCTATATCTATATAGGCTATTTTTCCTTCCGGGGTGTTGAAGAAGTTTTGGGAATTTCTAAAATCAGCATAGGTCATAATTTAACTTTTATAAGAAACATTACAGGTTTCGCAGATTAAGATGTCTTCTTTAAGTATGATTTTATCTAACTTAGAAGCTACTTCGTGCACAAAATTGTTATAAGTATTATGCTCTGGAGTAATGTTGTTGGCTTTAATTTTTTTATAATATTCACCTTCCCATTCTTGTTTTCCCCAACAATTCGGGCACGTACCTTCAGGAGCTTTCATGGTAGTATCTCCTTGTTCTTTTGCTGTGAAATAATTTTTGATACTTTCTATTATATTCATAATTGCGTTTTTAAATATTAAACTTCATTAGGGAAATATCGTTGTACCCAGGTTCCTATAATATTACCTGTGTATATACTATCTTGAGGGTTTGTTAGTAAATGATCTGCAGTATCTAAACTGATAAAACTTTTAGGGTGATGTGCGTTTATATAAAGTTCTTGAGCGTTATGAATGCTCACAATAGTATCAATTGGAGAATGGAATATGAGAATTGGTTTTCGAAGATTTTGGACAATTTCAGTTAAGTTGGTTTTGTCAAAATCTTCTACGAATTCATTGTTAATTTTAAAAGGTCGTCCTCCAATATTAATTTCTACTTCACCTTTTCGTTTTACTTCCTCAATACCATGAGAAAATAGGTGTTTCACATGACTCACATCAGCAGGGGCTCCAATGGTGGTTACTGCTTTTATATTTGAAAGTTTGGAAGCAGCAACAATAACAGCTGCACCTCCTAAGGAATGGCCAATTAATAAGCTAGGGGCTTTGTAATGTTGTGTAATGTATTCATTTACAGAAACTAAATCATCAACATTAGCAGAGAAATAGCTTTCTGAAAAGTTTCCTTCACTTCTTCCTAAACCAGTAAAATCAAATCGAATAACTCCAAAGCCATATTTTGTTAATGCGCGGCTAATATTTCTAACAGCATTTAATGTACTACTACAGGTAAAGCAATGAGCAAAAATTGCATAATGTTTTGGAGATTCATTTTCGGGAAGTTCTAGATGTGCTTGTAGTTTATATCCTTTGTTGTTTATGATGCTTAGTTTAGAACTTCTCATTGATAAGATGGTTTAAGGTTGTTTAAGTTTTTCTAACCATTTGATTAGTTCTTTATCTGTCGGATTTCTTAGCTTTTTCTTACCAATTGTTATGGTCGGGAAATTGAGCCTTTTATTTTCATATAAATTACGAAGCTCTTGTGCAAATAGCTCATTTTTTTCAACATCTAAAAAATCAAATTTTAAATTACGATCTTTTAAAAATTGCATATAGTATTGTGTTTTATGACAGCGATCTGCACCGTAAAGCTTAATTTTCATCTAAGATAATTGATAAATATATTCTTCTATTTCTTTATTTCTGGCGTTAGCAAAACCCTTATCGGTTCCTATTTTAACAAAACCAGTTTTTTCTAAAACCTTCTGAGACCCATAATTGTCAAATGCCACTCTTCCAAACAAAGGTCTTGTGTGTTCTTGCTTTAGAAATAGGTTCACAGCTTTGGTAGTTATCCCTTTTCCCCAAAATGCTTTACTAATTTGATAAGTTATTTCAGCCTCTCCAAACATAACATATTTTACAACCGATCCAATTACTTCATTTTCGAATACTATAGTTTGCATATGAACATCATTATCTTTCAATAATTTTTTCCACTTTGTCATATACGCCTCTTTATCTGTTGGGTCTTTGGGAGTAAAGGCGGCTAAATAATTTGCTTCGTTGTCTGTTTGATTTATGAAAAGTATAGTTAAATCGTCTTCAATAGTTTTTCTTAGTAGAATATTCATGACAGTTATTTTTTCAACTTATCGGCATACATTTTTCTAAACTTGGCAAGTTTAGGAGTAATTACAAAATTGCAATAGTTTTGCTCTTTGTTTTGATTGTAATAATCTTGATGATATTCTTCTGCAGAATAAAAAATTGTAAGTTCTTCTAAGGTAGTTACAATAGGATTGTCAAAATAAGGTTGTAATGTTTCAATAACCTTTGCAGCAATCTCTTTTTGCTGTTTATTATTATAAAAAATAGAAGAACGATATTGCGTTCCCACATCTGCTCCTTGTCTATTCAGAGTGGTCGGATCGTGAGTGGTAATAAAAATCGTAAGTATTTCTTCATAAGAGATAATATTAGCATCGTATGTTATTTGAACAACCTCGGCATGTCCTGTTAATCCAGAACACACTTCTCTATACGTTGGTTTGCCAGGAGCATTCCCTCCTGTATATCCTGATACTACTTTTTCAACTCCTTGTACTTCCTGAAAAATAGCTTCTGTACACCAAAAGCATCCACCACCAACTGTAGCTATTTGTTTAGTCATTGTTTTCTAATTTTATAGATAATGAATTTACGCAAAAACGAAGTCCGCTTGGTTCTGGACCATCTGGAAACACATGTCCTAAATGTGCATCACAGGTATTGCATAATATTTCTACTCGCACCATTCCGTGAGTGGTGTCTTTTTCGTATTGTACGGCATTTTGCTTTATAGGTTGTGTAAAACTTGGCCAACCAGAACTAGATTCAAACTTAATACTAGAGTCAAATAATGGAGTGTTACAACAAGTACAGTTGTATTTTCCTAAAGAAAAGGTAGAGCAATGCTCTCCACTAAAAGGTCTTTCTGTTCCTTTTAAGCGTGTAATTTGATACTCTTCAGGAGTAAGTAGAGCTTTCCATTCTTCTGTGGTTTTTTCTACTCTTTTATCTGGTTTAGGATTGCCGTTTACGGCAAAGTGTATAATGTCTTTCCAAGTAAGCATAATATGTTTTTTGTACTTTGAATATACTAATTTATGTTTTTTTTAGTTTTGTCGATAGGTATTGTAAAGCTTACGAAATTATAGCTACTAATACATTCGATAAATTTATGTTAATTTAGCAAAAAACATTTATATGGAAGCGTTATTCACGGAGATAGAAGCATTCGTTATTCATGAGTTAAATGAAAATTTAGATTCTAAATTTTTATATCACAATATTGCACATACACAGCGAGTTGTTGAGAAAACTAAGGAATTGATTGTAGATGCTAAAGTAGAAGGAGAAGAGGCCGAGAATTTAATAATGGCGGCTTGGTTTCATGATATAGGATATATCAGTTCTATGGAGAACCATGAAGATGCGAGTATTGAAAAAGCTTCTAAGTTTTTAAAAGAAAAAGGACTTTCTGAAGATAGAATTCAAAAGGTTTCTAAATTGATTGAAGCTACAAAAATGAGTGTAGTTCCTCAAACAGAATCTGAAAAATTACTTAAAGACGCCGATTGTTCTCATATAGGAGGTAAGAACTATGCAGAGTATTCTGAACTTTTACGAAGAGAGTGGGAGTTGACGCAGAATAGGGTCGTGAGTGATAATGATTGGATAGAAGAAAACATTAACTTTTTAACTACACAACATCGTTTTTATTCGGATACTGCATCAAAAAAATGGGATAAAGTAAAAGGGAAAAACTTAGTACAGTTATTAAAAGAACAGAAAAAAATAAAACAGGATACCAATAAGATAAAGCAAAAGAAAGAGGAGTTAAAGCTAAAAAAGAATAAGATAGAATTACCTGAGCGAGGAATTGAAACCATGTTTAGAGTAGCGCTAAGAAATCATATTACGTTAAGTGATATTGCCGATACAAAAGCCAATATTTTACTTTCGGTTAACGCTATTATAATGTCTTTAGCTTTATCTAATCTATTACCGAAATTAGATAATCCTTCAAATCATTATTTAATTATTCCGTCATTAATTTTCGTAGCTTTTACTGTTGTATCGATTATACTTTCAGTATTGTCAACAAGACCAAATGTTACTCAAGGTAAGTTTACAAAAGAAGATGTGGCTAATAAAAAAGTGAATTTGTTATTCTTTGGTAATTTTCACCAAATGAATTTGCCAGATTTTGAGTGGGCAATGGATGAAATGATGAAAGATCGTGATTATTTATACGGCTCGTTGACAAAAGATTTATACTTCTTAGGATTGGTATTGAATAGAAAGTATAAATTATTACGAATTACATATACCGTTTTTGCTATTGGAATAGTGGTAAGTGTTGTCGCTTTTGCTATGGCATTTAAAGCACAAGAAGTAGTTCCGGTATAGTAAATTTAAATTATATACATAAAAAAAGCGACGATACCGTCGCTTTTTCTTTTATGATTTAAACTCTTCCATTAACTCATCAATGGTAATCGTTTTTTTATCGTCAAAATCTTTATGATAAATAACTTCTACTCTTAGAGCTTTTAAACCAGACACTCCTTGTAAGTCTTCAATATCAAGCGTTTCTACTTCTCCTAGTAGGTTTTTAGATTGTAAATAGTTGATGTATTTTATGTATTCTCTTGCGTCTTTATCTTGAGAATATACAATGGCAATTTTACCAGGAATGGTTAATCGTTCATCGGTTCCTTTAATGTGAGCTTTGTCTATTCGTTTCTTGATAATTTCATAACGAATATTATAGGCTCCATCAACATCAAATTGCTTTTCGTCCATTCTAAACTTAATAGCTAAAGGATTGCTGTGTACTAGAATTAGTGAAGCAACTCTTAATTTATGTTCCATTTCATTGGTAGCTTTAAAAGCTACGTTTTCCATTTCGCACATTAGTTGTAATTGCCATAAACGTAAGTTGTATAAATATAAATCATCGAACTTTTGTTCACTAGTTAATGATTGTCCGATATACATATTATATTCAACACCGTCCGTTTTATAACGTTCAAAATAGTGTGGGAACATTTTTTGTGCGTCTTCTTGTTTTTTATCAATAAACTTGGCTAGTTTATCATTTAGAAGAGTTACACTATGCTCGTAATTTTTTCTTTTTTCGTACACTACATGTAAATGATCGTCTATACGATTCATATAAGTTTGTACTAAAGCATTTAATTCTGAATTAATCTCTTTAATATGGTTGAAAACAGGATAAATTTCACGTTTTAAGAAATCTAAAATACCAATTTCATCACCTGCTTTCAATCCTTCTTTTACGTCTGTTAAGTATTCAGAAACTCTAAACATTAATTCATCGTAAATAGGTAAAAATTCAGCCTTAAGAGCTTCCTTTAAAACAGAAATAGCTAAAGTAAGCTGTGTGGTTAAATCATCTTTAATTGCATCATTTCTGGCGATTGATGAGCCTTTAATGTCTGATTGACCATACAATGGGTATACATTATTAAAAACAATGTTTTCTATTTTAATATTTTCCTTTTTATCTAATATATCCTTTTGATATTTTTCTGCAGCTTCATAAAAACGCCATTTAACCGTAGGGTGTATTGACGTATAATGCTCTTGAATAGTCGCTTCAAGTGTATTCATGTGTTCTTCTGAAGCACGTTTAATTGCAGATTTAAAAACCGGAATTAAATCTTTTAGTTTGTTTTGATTTAAAGAGTTGAGTTCATAGGGTCTCGGTGAAGCAATTTCCAAAATAGCTATTTCTTTAGTCTCTTTTGATGCTTGAATTGGCAAAAGAATAATACTTCCAATATTTTCTCTTTTAAGATTTAAGTAAAACTCGTTGTAGTTAGAATCTTTACCATATTTCTCTACGTCTGAAATGGCAATAGCCTGTTTTTCGTTAAAAACTCTATGAATGATTCCCTGACAAAAGAAATTATCGTTGGAGCAAGAAACATCGTGGTCTACTTTTAAGATCAAACTTTGAGATTTTCGCAATCTTGAAGAAGCCAAATTGTTCATGGTTTCATCAAACATTGAATATCCAATTCGTAAGTCTTTTACATTGAAAAATTCACCTAAGTGTTGTTGTAAATCAACAATTAAGTTTTCATCAGCTCTCAATAAATCATTTTGAATGGCAGAAATAGTTTCATCTGCACTCACATCAAATAGATTCATAATTCCAAAACCTTTAAAAACATAACTCTGCGGCGGGAATTTTTCTTTCCAAATATCAATGTTGTCAAAATTGTCTAACAAAATCTTGATGTCATCTTCCGTAATCTTTGGTGCATTTTCTGTAGGATAAATATCCATAAAATCACCATTGAACGCTACCCTGTAATATTTGGTTATATTTTGAACTGTATCTGGAATATCAAAAAAGAAAGGCCTTTTTAAATCAATATGGTAATTGTAGTGATATGCTAATATTAAAGTACAAGCATGAATATACATTACATCGTCTTCAAAATTACGTACTCTAAATTCGTAATTGTCACCTGCGTTTTTTAGAATACTTTCAAATCGTTGTGTAAACTTGAATGAGGTGAAAGAAAAAGGAATGGTAGCCGCTTTAATTTCATTATTGGTTAAAGCGATTGGGAATAATCCGTCTAACAAAAATTCTATAATTTCTTTATGCTCTTCAAGTAATGATAAGTCAGAAAAGCCTTCGATTAGTTCAGGATGCTTTTCTACTCTTTCAACCATAATATTAGCTGAAGCATAAAAAGGATGATCTTTCGATTGCTCACTAGCGTACTCTTTAATCATGTCGTATACCTTGCTAAAGCTAACGTTAAGCTGCAATGGTAATTCTAAGTTAATAGTGTCTGAAGCAGATAATATTTTCATGATTCCCCTTGGTTCTTTTTATTGCAAATTTACAAAATAGTTGATAATTGGTCGTAATAGTGCAGTTTTCCTTGCTTTGAAGCATAAAAAAACCGCTTTAAAAGCGGTTTTTGTTTTAATTATAGAAATCATAATTTCTAATTTTTCCTTTTTTACCTAAACTATTAAACTTCCAGCTAAAACCAAGCATAAAGTATTGTTGTAAAACTGTACTTTCAGAATCTTCGATGTAGTTTAAGGTTGCTCTTCTTCTTACATTATTGTTTTGATTCAATAAATCATAAGCTTTTAGAGTAATAGATGCCTTGTCGTTAAGTATAGAGTAGGCTAGGGTAGCGTTCCAAAACCAAGCCGACTTGTTAAATCCAATTACATCTGGGTTGTAAGAATAACGAATGTCATTTCTCCATTCTAACTTTTTAGGTACACTAGTTCTAGTTCTTATTCTTAAAGAATGTCTTGTAAAACTTTGTTCTTGACTTACGCTATTTTCAAAACTGGTCTTTGAAAAAGAAATCTCATATCTAGGTTCTATGCTTAACACATTTTCTATTTCATATGAGAAACCTAAACTAGGACTAATAGAGTTTGTTTTTGCGCTGTTTTTAATATCGTTAAAAAAGCTAACGTTTTTGTATGAATTTAAACTAGCGCCGACTCTAACTTTAATACTATTAATCGAGTCTAATTGAATTTTCTTACTATAAGAACCACCTCCCCAAACATCGTATCCACCATCGGTGTTTCTATAGGTTGTTGTTCTAATTAAGTTATCATCAATGCTAGAACTTGAAACAATTTGGTTATTACGTAAGGTTCCACTTAAATAGAAGAACATACCCGTACGTGCACGCCAATTATATTTATTAAAGTTAATATAGGCTCTATGGCTTTGTGATGGCTTTAATTCAGGGTTACCTGTTATAATATTTGTTGGATTACTTACATCAGCAAATGGCTGTAATTGATTTAAAGAGGGAGCTCTGTTGTCGATATTATAATCGAAATAGATAGAAGCTTTTGAGTCGAAACGATATCTAAACCCAGCATCAACTCTCAAGTTATCAAAACTTCTCCTTAAGCTAAGTTGAGGTCTTAGTTCGTCAATATTTTCTAATGTTCTATTCACCAATCCCAACTCAAAATTAAAACGCCATTTCTTCTCACGATATACTAATTCCATGGCTGGAGTTTTTGTAATGTCTTTATAAGTAAAGTTAGAACTTAGGTCTGAGTTAAAATCGCTATAAGTTTGCGTAGTTGTATTAAAGTCGAAGGTGTTTTCGATATTTTCTCGTTCGTTATTTTGATATTGATATTTGGTGTCTAAGAAGAATTTCTTAGCAATTAATGGCAAACGAAAAGTGAATTGTGTTTGAATCCTATCAAAGTTTTCGTCAATAGTGCTTTTTTGATTTCTGTTTTCGATGCTTGGAGTTGTTCCGAAAATTTCTCTTGTCGAACTAAACAACTCTTCAGAATCTGATTGATCAATTTGATTTACTAAAGAAGCTTTTAAGAAGGCACCTTTTTTACCTATTTTTTTAGTGATACCAATTTCATTTCTGAAGTTTTTAGCATCAGCTTCCGTATAAGCGTTACTTGTAAAGTTATTGGTTAAAACTCTATTTTCATCTAAAGATTCTTCATCTCTAGAGAAGTTTCCTTTCCTTTTGTTTAAAATAAAGGAAGGGGATATGTTGATTAAAAATGTAGAATCTATTTCTATATCAAAATCTGCATTGATGCTATGATTTTCATTTTCGTCATTTGAGTTGGAAGTAGCATTTGTAAAATAAGTTCTATCTGTTAAATTGTATTCTCTATTATTTTTAGAGTTATCAAAAGAACTACTTCCTGAAAAGAAGTAATTTGCATTTACATCTACTCCTTTTCCATATTGGTCAGCATAAGTAGCTCCTGCAGTTTTAGATTTTATAATTCCAGATCCACCACCAAATCTACGTCCGTTGATACTAAATCCACCGTTACCACCAAACCACACAGAAGAGTTTCCTCCTCCAAACATTTTTTGAATTTCTCCAAAACTAAAACCAGGAGAATTGATATTGTTTGTGCTGGCTAAAACACTAACTCTAGTATTGTTATCGAATCTATTAACCATGGTAGCTCCTTCAAAACGTTCATCTGTTCCGGCACCTGCTGAAACTCTACCAAACCATCCTTTATTGTTTTCTTTTTTTATAGTAAGGTTAATCGTTTTGTTATTTGCATCTCCTTTTTCACCAGTAAAAGCTTCCGATTTTGATTTGGTATCGGTAATTTGAACTTTTTCAATAATTTCTTTGGAAAGATTTTTAGTTGTAATTGATGGGTCGTTACCAAAAAAAGGTTTCCCATTCACTAAAATCTTATTTACAGGTTTACCGTTTACGGTAATTTTTCCTTCTTCATCAACTTCAACACCTGGAAGCTTTTTTAATAAATCTTCAACATTGGCGTCTTTTTTTGTTTTAAAAGACTTTACGTTAAATTCTAAAGTATCTTTTTTTATGGTAATGGGAGCTCTTGATTTAACCACCACTTCATTTAGTAAATTAGTTTCATTTTTTAAAGTGATCGTACCAAGATTAACCACTGGGTTTTGATCTAAGGCAATTGTTTTACTGTAATTGTCCATTCCAACAAATGAAACAAACAGTTTTACATCTTTATGAAATGATTTTCCAGTTAAAGAAAAATTACCTTGTTCGTTAGAAATGGTGTAAGAAATTACCGCACTGTCTTTTGCTTTTTCTAAGTGAACTGTAGCAGCTTCAATGGGACTGTGTTCCTTTTCTGATTCAATTTTTCCAGAAATTTTAAACTGGTAAGATTGTGAAAACAAACTTGTAGCAAGTAATAAATTGAAAATGAGTAGTAGTTTTTTCATAGTTTTTGAGAGCTATTTTTTCCAAGCGTCAAAAAAAAGAAAAAACTACTAGAAAGAAAGTTTAAATATTGTTAAACTTTTTATTATTTCTGTCTAAAATAAATTCCAATTGGAACACCATTAAAATCATAATGCTCGCGTAATTTATTTTCTACAAAACGTTTATACGGATCTTTAATGTATTGAGGTAAATTGGCAAAGAATGCAAATTGAGGTGTATGCGTTGGTAATTGCATACAATATTTAATTTTTATAAACTTACCTTTTGTTGCTGGTGGCGGGAAGTTTTGAACAATGTCTAACATTGTTTCGTTCAATTTACTCGTTTGTATTTTTCTAGACCTGTTTTCATGCACTTGAACAGCAGTTTCGATTGCCTTAAAAATACGTTGTTTGGTCAATGCAGAAATAAATACAATTGGCACATCTGTAAAAGGAGCAATTTTCTTACGCACTTCGTTTTCAAAATCACGCATAGTATTGGTTTCCTTTTCAACTAAATCCCACTTATTTACCAATATAACAACACCTTTTCTGTTTTTTTCTGCTAACCAGAATATTTTTTCATCTTGTCCTTCAAATCCTCTTGTGGCATCAATTACGAGTACTGCAACATCACAGTGTTCAATAGCACGAACTGCACGCATAACTGAGTAGAACTCTAAATCTTCTTTTACTTTAGATTTTTTACGAATTCCGGCAGTATCTACTAAGTTGAATTCAAATCCAAAACGATTGTATTTGGTGTCAATAGTGTCTCTTGTAGTACCTGCAATATTGGTTACAATATTTCTATCTTCACCAATAAGAGCATTAATAAAAGATGATTTCCCTGCATTTGGTCGTCCAACAATCGCAAAACGAGGTAGTTCATCTTGTTGTTCTTCATCATCAAGTGGTTCTGGAATCTCTTCAACAATGGCGTCTAATAATTCACCAGTTCCACTTCCATTAATAGATGAAATAGTAAAATAGTCACCTAATCCTAAATTGTAAAATTCTACAGCATCAGCATCACGCATAGCATTGTCTACCTTATTTACGGCCATAAATAAAGGTTTTTCAACCTGACGAAGAATTTTAGCCACGGCTTGATCCATTGGCGTAATTCCTTGTTCAACATCCACCACAAAAACAATGATATCTGCTTCATCAATAGCTAATTGGACTTGCTTTCTAATTTCTCCTTCAAAAATATCGTCCGATCCAACAACATATCCACCAGTATCAATTACAGAGAATTCTTTTCCATTCCATTCTGTTTTTCCATAGTGTCTATCACGAGTAACACCACTTACAGAATCTACAATAGCTTCTCTACGCTTTACTAATCGGTTAAAAAATGTTGACTTTCCTACATTTGGCCTTCCTACTATGGCAACAATACTACTCATTTCTGCAAAAATTTGTGCAAAGATACAACTTACAATAAGATTAACTGTGTTTAATTTGGTAGGATGTTTTTTTGTACATTGTTAGGCAAATTTTAAACAATGGATGATAAAATTTACAATCAAATTTTTTTAAAACCTCGATTTCAAATTGACTTTAAAATGAATGCTGATATTTTAATTTCAAAGGTAGCAACACAGTTACAAGAAGAGGCAAAATATAGAACAAAGATTGTAGATAATCATTTGGTAGTAGATGTACCAGAAAAGGACGAGCATTTTTGGTCACCACAACTACATGTTGAAGTGGAACCGATGGAGGAGAATGCATCAAAACTTAAAGGGTTGTTCGGTCCTAAACCCGGGGTATGGAGTTTGTTTATGTTTATTCATTTTGGAGTAGCAACTGCTTTTATCATATTTGGAATTATTGCCTATTCTAATTGGTCATTAGATAAGGATATCTTCTTTCCAGTGGTTATGTTAATTGTACTCCCAATTATATGGGTTACTTTATATTTTTTAGGAAGACTGGGAAAGTCTACCGGACAAAAACAAATGGATGAATTAAAAGCTTTTACGTTACAATTATTAAAAAAGGTTGGTAATTAATCTTTATAACCAAACCTTCTTAATTGTCGCTCATTCGAACGCCAGTTCTTATTTACTTTTACATGTAAATCTAAAAATACTTTCTTGTCAAAAAAGTGTTGTAAGTCTTTACGAGCATCGGTACCCACTCTTTTAATGGCATTTCCTTTGTGACCAATAATAATTCCTTTTTGAGTATCTCTTTCAACCATAATAACAGATCGAATTTTGATAATATCTTCTTCTTCAATAAAACTCTCTGTTTCTACTTCTACAGAGTAAGGTATCTCTTTTTTATATTGTTGAAGAATTTTTTCTCGAATTGTTTCATTTACAAAGAAACGTTCTGGTTTATCAGTTAACTGATCTTTCGGGTAAAAAGGAGGAGCATCGGGTAATAGCTCTATAATTTTATAAAATACAGTTTCTACATTAAAGTTTTCTAAGGCAGAAATTACATAGACGAAAGAACTTGGAACTTTCTTTTTCCAGTATTCAATTTTTTCTTGAACTTCCTCTTGACTCGATTTGTCAATTTTGTTCAGTAATAAAATAACAGGTATTTTACTATTGATTATTTTATTAAAGAAGGCTTCGTTTTTTAATTCTTTTTCACCTACTTCAACCATATAAATAAGTACATCGGCATCTTCAAAAGCAGATTTTACAAAATCCATCATAGATTCTTGTAATTCATAGGCTGGTTTAATAATTCCAGGAGTATCTGAGAATACTATTTGGTAATCCTCTCCATTAACAATTCCTAAAATGCGATGTCTGGTTGTTTGTGCTTTAGAGGTAATGATTGATAATTTTTCACCAACTAAGGCATTCATTAAGGTTGATTTTCCAACATTTGGATTACCTATGATGTTTACAAATCCTGCTTTATGTGTCATACTGCAAAGATAAGTTGTTTTGGGTTACAAGAATGAATTTTTTAGTTGACTGTTTTTAGGATACTTAGCTGTTTTTACTGAAAATAAAGTAGATTTCATTTGGATAGAAGAGAGAAAAGGTGGTATGTTTGCAGTCCAAATCGCGGGATAGAGCAGTAGGCAGCTCGTCGGGCTCATAACCCGAAGGTCACAGGTTCGAGTCCTGTTCCCGCTACAGAGCTAAAGAATTGAAAACTAACGGATTGTTTACGACAATCCGTTTTTTTATGTCTTTAACTTTGTTACTTTTACGTGCCGTAAACACTACCGTAAACACTTTTGAGATGAAATTGAACTTTACAGAACCTAAAATTTACACTGGTGGCGTGCTGATTTCAGAGTGGTCGAAATTGACGAAATCTGAACAAAAAACAGCATTAAGTAGAGATTGGTTTATATATTATTCTTACAGAAATCCCGAAACTTTAAAATTAAAACGTCAACCTTACATCAAAGCAGGCGTAAACAAATTAAAGACAAAAAGGGAACGTATAGCTTTTTTAAAAACAATGAAAGAAGCCTTGTTGAAATTACTTCAAGCAGGCTTTAATCCTTATCAAGATAATTCGGAATTAGAAGCCCAATTGTTTAGTGATGCTAACGAGAATACTATTTCTGATGTTACTATTGTCGACGCAAAAATAGCGCAAGAAAAAACGCAAAAAGCGCAAATTAATTCAGAAACAATAGCAGAGTTTGAAGAAATCTCTATTGTTAAAGCTTTTGAACTCGGGTTACGTTTAAAAGAAAAATTGATGAACAAAAATTCTTATACGAAATATAAGAGTCGAATTCATCGTTTTTCAAAATGGTTAAATACAAAAGGGTATGAAAAACAGTCTATCAACTCTTTAAATAAAAAACTGATTATTGAATATCTAAATGAAGTTTTGCAAAACTCAAGTGCAAGAAATAGAAATAACACAAGAACAGACATCAGTTCGTTATTTCAAATTTTAGAAGACAACGAACTCATTACAGAAAATTACGTTAAGAAGATAAATGTTCTTAAATCAATTCCAAAAAGAAACAAAACCTATACACCTCAACTTCAAAAAGATATTTATGAGTATTTAGAAGACAACGATAAACACTTACTATTATTTATTCAGTTTATATCGTACAACTTTTTACGTCCAATTGAAGTGTGTAGATTGAAGGTTGAAGATATTGATGTCAAGGACAAAAAGCTATATGTAAAAGCAAAGAACAGTCCTGTAAAAATTAAAATTATCCCTGATATATTACTAAAACAACTTCCAGACCTTACGCAAAAAAGCGCAAAATCATTTTTATTTACACAAAACGAAATAGGAGGAGCGTGGGATATTGAAGAAAGTAACAAACGAGATTACTTTACCAAACGTTTTAAGAAAATCAAAGATTATTTTAAATTAGGAAATGAATATGGTTTGTACAGTTTTCGACATACTTTTATTACTAAATTATATAGAGAACTACGAAAAACAAACTCTCCTTTTGAAACAAAAAGCAAACTGATGCTGATTACAGGACATACTACCATTACAGCCTTAGATAAATATCTAAGAGATATAGATGCAGAATTGCCACAAGATTATTCTTCATTGATAAAATAGGTCTTAGAAACTTGGCAAATCGTTGCAAAAAGTAGCAAAACCTTGCAAATCTTCTTGAATCCTTGCAAAACGTGACAGGGTTATATTAGAAGCTATTACTATTGTGCTTTAATTCAGTTTTAAAGCAAAAAAGTAATATTGAACGCACAAGTAGTATATCAAGTGGTTAAAGCACTTCCAAGGGAAGAGCAAAAAGCATTGTTTGAATTACTACAAAAAGAATTTAGCATCAACACACTTCAAATTAAAAAGGTAAAGAAACCTGTTTTAACCAAAGAAGATGCTATTCAATACTTACTAAAGAATGTTTTTAACAAGAAGTAAAACCAAAATAAAGACTTATTGAAAGATTGGTCTTTATTTTTTTGTCTATTTCACAAAACGTTAAATTGAATAAAATTTAACGTTTTATAGCCTCAAAAAAGTATAAAATAAACTATGAAGATAAATTGTAGGCATTGTAAAGAAGCTTTTATCAGGAAAAGAAGAAATCAAGGGTATTGTAGCGCAAGTTGTAGAACCATGGCATGTTATAAAAGAAATCGGTACGAATATGTTTCAGGTAGCTATAAAAAGAATACTGATAAATTAGGTGTTATAGAACCCCAAACAACAACTCAACTGGTACCCAAAGAACTAGATTCTAAACTCAAAACCCTATTAAAAAAAGAAGAAAAAGTATTTGATACTAAGAGTATGACGAATACGGTTGTTAGTAATTTACTATCAGATACTGCTGTGTATGGAATGAAGAAAATACTCAATCCAAAATCGTTACCTGCTACAAAAGGAGATGTTGAAATGATGTTAATTCAAATTCAAGAACTACAACAATTGTTAATTGAAATCAAGTTTAAGAATAAGTATAGGATATTGTAAGCTTCCCCTAATTAGAACTGCTTGTTTTTCTAAAATTTCTATAAAGCTATTGTTTTTCATTCTTTTGGAGCTAGCTCCAAAAGAATTAAGTTTTGCAAATCTTACAGGTGGCATTTTGCCTAAAGCATCATGCGGTCTGTAATTGTTATAATCTTCTATCCATATTTATGTTTGTTCTCTTACTTGTTCTAGGTTTTCAAAAATATATTTATCAAGTACGCCCCTTAGATAACTAACGTTGAACCTTTTTATAAATGCATTTTGAGTAAGTTTTCCTAGCTGTATGTACTTGAATTCTATAGTATGTATCTTGCTCCAGTTTTCGGTTATTTTGGGAATAAACTCCGGGGCATTATCCATTTTTATTTTTTTAGGCTTCCCTTTTTTATTAATAAGGTGATTAAGCACCCATACAATACGATTGCTGGGTAAAGAAAAATGTATCTCTATATGTAATACCTCTCTGTTAAAATCATCAATTATGTTAAAAGCTCTAAAGCGTGTTTTGGAACTACTACATTTACTCGGACAGGTTTTTAAGACTGTTTAATCAAAAATAAATATCTTAAATAATGAACGAGTTTAAAGTACTGAATTTAAATCTGAAGCAGTCCGATTAAATTATCAGCGAGAAAATATTAAAGAATTAGCAGATGAGCTAGGAATTCAGGTGCAACGTATTTATAAATGGAGGGCTGGTCAAAAATCAAACCCAGTTTCAAAGGTTAATACAAAGCCATTACCAGACTCATTGGAAGTAAAACAATTACGCAAAGCACTTAAAGAAAAAGAACTAGAGCTTGAGATATTGAAAAAAGCTGTTCCCATCGCTCTTGGAAAAGATGTGAACGGCTTTTTTTAATATTGGAATATGTGTTTTTTTTGAGATAGGCAAAAAATAAAGAAGATCTTTTAGTAATGTGTTGTTTTTGATGGTTTTATTTTCTAATTTTGATTTGTAAACACAGTGAAAAAATATGGGGGACGTTTTATATTATGCAAAATTATGGTATTCGTAGTGATATAAGGATACCATTTTTTGTTAGAGATACATAAGAATTTAAATATTTATAGATATAAGATTAATTTATAAATAATAAGATAATCTTATGGTTAAGAAATTATGTTCTGTGACTTATTTTTTAATTTTGTGTCTACAAAATTAAAAAAGATCAATTAACTATAAAGTGTAATGTATGAATAAAAAGTACTTTTTTAAAAAACAAATAAGATGTCTGTTGTTTTTTATTTTAATCTTCTTTTACAAAGAAAATTCTTTTTCTCAAGCGACAGTGACAAGTAATCCTACAGCAAATGATATTGCCGCTCAATTACAAACAGCAGGTATAATAATAAGTAATCCTACTATAACTTCTGGTAGTTCAAGTCAGTTAGGTGTTTTTTCAAATGGTACTGCAGGAGCAGCTTTGGAATTAGATACTGGAGTAGCATTTACAACTTCGACTATTACAAATGCTTTTTCTACTAACAATTTGACAGCTAACTCTGATAATTTAGGAATATCTTATAATGATATTGATGTAATTAATATTGATAATACTGCTAATAATGACGTTGTAATATTTGAGTTTGATTTTGTTGCACAACCAAATTATTCTGGAGTGTTGGTTGAATATCAATTTGGCTCAGATGAATATCCTGATTATGTAGGTTCTAGGTTTAATGATGTGTTTGGTTTTTTTGTTTCAGATCCTTCAGGTTCGGATCCATCAATACCTAATGGAGTGGATTTGAATAGTAATGGGCTTTATGATGGTTTAGAGGAACCTTCCCTAAATTTAGCTTTAGTTCCTGGTACTACTAATTCTGTGTCAATAAATAACATCAATGGAGGTTTTAGAGGATGTAACCAAGATGGAACCGCTGCTGATTTAACACAAACAGCATTATATATTAATAATGGGCATACAGGTGATGGAAGTACTTGTAGTACCAATACAGGAACTAAGCCTATTCATGTTGAGTTTAACGGTATAACACAAAAGTTTTCTGCGGTGATTAATTTGATTGTAGGAGTTACTTATCACATGAAAATAGCTATTGCTGACGTTGGTGATGCTACTTATGATTCTGGGGTTTTTATCTCTAGTGTTGGAGGATTACCTATAATAACAACAAGTAACGATTCTGGTTCTACTACTACCTTGGGAGGAGTTGCAGTAACTAATGTTTTGTTAAATGATACAGTTGGAGGGGTGGTAAATCCTTCAGTTAGTAATGTAGAATTAGCTCAGATTAGCTCTACTAACGCAGGTGTTTCTCTTAATACAGCTACTGGGGAGGTAATCGTAGCTCCTGGAACTCCTGTAGGGGATTATACTTTAGTTTATAATGTTTGTAAACCTTCACCTACTAACTGTAGTTCTTCTTCAGTATTGGTTTCAGTTTTACCGGTTATAGATGCGGTAACAGAGACTACTACACCAGTGAATGGATTACCAGGAGGAACAACTTCTGCATTAACAGCGAATGATACATTAAATGGGTCACCAGTAACAGTAGGTACGAACCCAGGAGATGTAACAGTAACACCAGTAACAGTTCCAACAGGATTGACATTAAATTCGGATGGAACAGTAACAGTGGCGGCAAATACACCAGCGGGAAGTTATAATGTAGAGTATACAATTTGTGAGGTAAACAATCCTACTAATTGTGATACAGTAACTTCTGTAGTAGAGGTAAGTGCACCGGTTATAGATGCGGTAACAGAGACTACTACACCAGTGAATGGATTACCAGGAGGAACAACTTCTGCATTAACAGCGAATGATACATTAAATGGGTCACCAGTAACAGTAGGTACAAACCCAGGAGATGTAACAGTAACACCAGTAACAGTTCCAACAGGATTGACATTAAATTCGGATGGAACAGTAACAGTGGCGGCAAATACACCAGCGGGAAGTTATAATGTAGAGTATACAATTTGTGAGGTAAACAATCCTACTAATTGTGATACAGTAACTTCTGTAGTAGAGGTAAGTGCACCGGTTATAGATGCGGTAACAGAGACTACTACACCAGTGAATGGATTACCAGGAGGAACAACTTCTGCATTAACAGCGAATGATACATTAAATGGGTCACCAGTAACAGTAGGTACAAACCCAGGAGATGTAACAGTAACACCAGTAACAGTTCCAACAGGATTGACATTAAATTCGGATGGAACAGTAACAGTGGCGGCAAATACACCAGCGGGAAGTTATAATGTAGAGTATACAATTTGTGAGGTAAACAATCCTACTAATTGTGATACAGTAACTTCTGTAGTAGAGGTAAGTGCACCGGTTATAGATGCGGTAACAGAGACTACTACACCAGTGAATGGATTACCAGGAGGAACAACTTCTGCATTAACAGCGAATGATACATTAAATGGGTCACCAGTAACAGTAGGTACAAACCCAGGAGATGTAACAGTAACACCAGTAACAGTTCCAACAGGATTGACATTAAATTCGGATGGAACAGTAACAGTGGCGGCAAATACACCAGCGGGAAGTTATAATGTAGAGTATACAATTTGTGAGGTAAACAATCCTACTAATTGTGATACAGTAACTTCTGTAGTAGAGGTAAGTGCACCGGTTATAGATGCGGTAACAGAGACTACTACACCAGTGAATGGATTACCAGGAGGAACAACTTCTGCATTAACAGCGAATGATACATTAAATGGGTCACCAGTAACAGTAGGTACAAACCCAGGAGATGTAACAGTAACACCAGTAACAGTTCCAACAGGATTGACATTAAATTCGGATGGAACAGTAACAGTGGCGGCAAATACACCAGCGGGAAGTTATAATGTAGAGTATACAATTTGTGAGGTAAACAATCCTACTAATTGTGATACAGTAACTTCTGTAGTAGAGGTAAGTGCACCGGTTATAGATGCGGTAACAGAGACTACTACACCAGTGAATGGATTACCAGGAGGAACAACTTCTGCATTAACAGCGAATGATACATTAAATGGGTCACCAGTAACAGTAGGTACAAACCCAGGAGATGTAACAGTAACACCAGTAACAGTTCCAACAGGATTGACATTAAATTCGGATGGAACAGTAACAGTGGCGGCAAATACACCAGCGGGAAGTTATAATGTAGAGTATACAATTTGTGAGGTAAACAATCCTACTAATTGTGATACAGTAACTTCTGTAGTAGAGGTAAGTGCACCGGTTATAGATGCGGTAACAGAGACTACTACACCAGTGAATGGATTACCAGGAGGAACAACTTCTGCATTAACAGCGAATGATACATTAAATGGGTCACCAGTAACAGTAGGTACAAACCCAGGAGATGTAACAGTAACACCAGTAACAGTTCCAACAGGATTGACATTAAATTCGGATGGAACAGTAACAGTGGCGGCAAATACACCAGCGGGAAGTTATAATGTAGAGTATACAATTTGTGAGGTAAACAATCCTACTAATTGTGATACAGTAACTTCTGTAGTAGAGGTAAGTGCACCGGTTATAGATGCGGTAACAGAGACTACTACACCAGTGAATGGATTACCAGGAGGAACAACTTCTGCATTAACAGCGAATGATACATTAAATGGGTCACCAGTAACAGTAGGTACAAACCCAGGAGATGTAACAGTAACACCAGTAACAGTTCCAACAGGATTGACATTAAATTCGGATGGAACAGTAACAGTGGCGGCAAATACACCAGCGGGAAGTTATAATGTAGAGTATACAATTTGTGAGGTAAACAATCCTACTAATTGTGATACAGTAACTTCTGTAGTAGAGGTAAGTGCACCGGTTATAGATGCGGTAACAGAGACTACTACACCAGTGAATGGATTACCAGGAGGAACAACTTCTGCATTAACAGCGAATGATACATTAAATGGGTCACCAGTAACAGTAGGTACAAACCCAGGAGATGTAACAGTAACACCAGTAACAGTTCCAACAGGATTGACATTAAATTCGGATGGAACAGTAACAGTGGCGGCAAATACACCAGCGGGAAGTTATAATGTAGAGTATACAATTTGTGAGGTAAACAATCCTACTAATTGTGATACAGTAACTTCTGTAGTAGAGGTAAGTGCACCGGTTATAGATGCGGTAACAGAGACTACTACACCAGTGAATGGATTACCAGGAGGAACAACTTCTGCATTAACAGCGAATGATACATTAAATGGGTCACCAGTAACAGTAGGTACGAACCCAGGAGATGTAACAGTAACACCAGTAACAGTTCCAACAGGATTGACATTAAATTCGGATGGAACAGTAACAGTGGCGGCAAATACACCAGCGGGAAGTTATAATGTAGAGTATACAATTTGTGAGGTAAACAATCCTACTAATTGTGATACAGTAACTTCTGTAGTAGAGGTAAGTGCACCGGTTATAGATGCGGTAACAGAGACTACTACACCAGTGAATGGATTACCAGGAGGAACAACTTCTGCATTAACAGCGAATGATACATTAAATGGGTCACCAGTAACAGTAGGTACAAACCCAGGAGATGTAACAGTAACACCAGTAACAGTTCCAACAGGATTGACATTAAATTCGGATGGAACAGTAACAGTGGCGGCAAATACACCAGCGGGAAGTTATAATGTAGAGTATACAATTTGTGAGGTAAACAATCCTACTAATTGTGATACAGTAACTTCTGTAGTAGAGGTAAGTGCACCGGTTATAGATGCGGTAACAGAGACTACTACACCAGTGAATGGATTACCAGGAGGAACAACTTCTGCATTAACAGCGAATGATACATTAAATGGGTCACCAGTAACAGTAGGTACAAACCCAGGAGATGTAACAGTAACACCAGTAACAGTTCCAACAGGATTGACATTAAATTCGGATGGAACAGTAACAGTGGCGGCAAATACACCAGCGGGAAGTTATAATGTAGAGTATACAATTTGTGAGGTAAACAATCCTACTAATTGTGATACAGTAACTTCTGTAGTAGAGGTAAGTGCACCGGTTATAGATGCGGTAACAGAGACTACTACACCAGTGAATGGATTACCAGGAGGAACAACTTCTGCATTAACAGCGAATGATACATTAAATGGGTCACCAGTAACAGTAGGTACAAACCCAGGAGATGTAACAGTAACACCAGTAACAGTTCCAACAGGATTGACATTAAATTCGGATGGAACAGTAACAGTGGCGGCAAATACACCAGCGGGAAGTTATAATGTAGAGTATACAATTTGTGAGGTAAACAATCCTACTAATTGTGATACAGTAACTTCTGTAGTAGAGGTAAGTGCACCGGTTATAGATGCGGTAACAGAGACTACTACACCAGTGAATGGATTACCAGGAGGAACAACTTCTGCATTAACAGCGAATGATACATTAAATGGGTCACCAGTAACAGTAGGTACGAACCCAGGAGATGTAACAGTAACACCAGTAACAGTTCCAACAGGATTGACATTAAATTCGGATGGAACAGTAACAGTGGCGGCAAATACACCAGCGGGAAGTTATAATGTAGAGTATACAATTTGTGAGGTAAACAATCCTACTAATTGTGATACAGTAACTTCTGTAGTAGAGGTAAGTGCACCGGTTATAGATGCGGTAACAGAGACTACTACACCAGTGAATGGATTACCAGGAGGAACAACTTCTGCATTAACAGCGAATGATACATTAAATGGGTCACCAGTAACAGTAGGTACGAACCCAGGAGATGTAACAGTAACACCAGTAACAGTTCCAACAGGATTGACATTAAATTCGGATGGAACAGTAACAGTGGCGGCAAATACACCAGCGGGAAGTTATAATGTAGAGTATACAATTTGTGAGGTAAACAATCCTACTAATTGTGATACAGTAACTTCTGTAGTAGAGGTAAGTGCACCGGTTATAGATGCGGTAACAGAGACTACTACACCAGTGAATGGATTACCAGGAGGAACAACTTCTGCATTAACAGCGAATGATACATTAAATGGGTCACCAGTAACAGTAGGTACAAACCCAGGAGATGTAACAGTAACACCAGTAACAGTTCCAACAGGATTGACATTAAATTCGGATGGAACAGTAACAGTGGCGGCAAATACACCAGCGGGAAGTTATAATGTAGAGTATACAATTTGTGAGGTAAACAATCCTACTAATTGTGATACAGTAACTTCTGTAGTAGAGGTAAGTGCACCGGTTATAGATGCGGTAACAGAGACTACTACACCAGTGAATGGATTACCAGGAGGAACAACTTCTGCATTAACAGCGAATGATACATTAAATGGGTCACCAGTAACAGTAGGTACAAACCCAGGAGATGTAACAGTAACACCAGTAACAGTTCCAACAGGATTGACATTAAATTCGGATGGAACAGTAACAGTGGCGGCAAATACACCAGCGGGAAGTTATAATGTAGAGTATACAATTTGTGAGGTAAACAATCCTACTAATTGTGATACAGTAACTTCTGTAGTAGAGGTAAGTGCACCGGTTATAGATGCGGTAACAGAGACTACTACACCAGTGAATGGATTACCAGGAGGAACAACTTCTGCATTAACAGCGAATGATACATTAAATGGGTCACCAGTAACAGTAGGTACAAACCCAGGAGATGTAACAGTAACACCAGTAACAGTTCCAACAGGATTGACATTAAATTCGGATGGAACAGTAACAGTGGCGGCAAATACACCAGCGGGAAGTTATAATGTAGAGTATACAATTTGTGAGGTAAACAATCCTACTAATTGTGATACAGTAACTTCTGTAGTAGAGGTAAGTGCACCGGTTATAGATGCGGTAACAGAGACTACTACACCAGTGAATGGATTACCAGGAGGAACAACTTCTGCATTAACAGCGAATGATACATTAAATGGGTCACCAGTAACAGTAGGTACGAACCCAGGAGATGTAACAGTAACACCAGTAACAGTTCCAACAGGATTGACATTAAATTCGGATGGAACAGTAACAGTGGCGGCAAATACACCAGCGGGAAGTTATAATGTAGAGTATACAATTTGTGAGGTAAACAATCCTACTAATTGTGATACAGTAACTTCTGTAGTAGAGGTAAGTGCACCGGTTATAGATGCGGTAACAGAGACTACTACACCAGTGAATGGATTACCAGGAGGAACAACTTCTGCATTAACAGCGAATGATACATTAAATGGGTCACCAGTAACAGTAGGTACAAACCCAGGAGATGTAACAGTAACACCAGTAACAGTTCCAACAGGATTGACATTAAATTCGGATGGAACAGTAACAGTGGCGGCAAATACACCAGCGGGAAGTTATAATGTAGAGTATACAATTTGTGAGGTAAACAATCCTACTAATTGTGATACAGTAACTTCTGTAGTAGAGGTAAGTGCACCGGTTATAGATGCGGTAACAGAGACTACTACACCAGTGAATGGATTACCAGGAGGAACAACTTCTGCATTAACAGCGAATGATACATTAAATGGGTCACCAGTAACAGTAGGTACGAACCCAGGAGATGTAACAGTAACACCAGTAACAGTTCCAACAGGATTGACATTAAATTCGGATGGAACAGTAACAGTGGCGGCAAATACACCAGCGGGAAGTTATAATGTAGAGTATACAATTTGTGAGGTAAACAATCCTACTAATTGTGATACAGTAACTTCTGTAGTAGAGGTAAGTGCACCGGTTATAGATGCGGTAACAGAGACTACTACACCAGTGAATGGATTACCAGGAGGAACAACTTCTGCATTAACAGCGAATGATACATTAAATGGGTCACCAGTAACAGTAGGTACAAACCCAGGAGATGTAACAGTAACACCAGTAACAGTTCCAACAGGATTGACATTAAATTCGGATGGAACAGTAACAGTGGCGGCAAATACACCAGCGGGAAGTTATAATGTAGAGTATACAATTTGTGAGGTAAACAATCCTACTAATTGTGATACAGTAACTTCTGTAGTAGAGGTAAGTGCACCGGTTATAGATGCGGTAACAGAGACTACTACACCAGTGAATGGATTACCAGGAGGAACAACTTCTGCATTAACAGCGAATGATACATTAAATGGGTCACCAGTAACAGTAGGTACGAACCCAGGAGATGTAACAGTAACACCAGTAACAGTTCCAACAGGATTGACATTAAATTCGGATGGAACAGTAACAGTGGCGGCAAATACACCAGCGGGAAGTTATAATGTAGAGTATACAATTTGTGAGGTAAACAATCCTACTAATTGTGATACAGTAACTTCTGTAGTAGAGGTAAGTGCACCGGTTATAGATGCGGTAACAGAGACTACTACACCAGTGAATGGATTACCAGGAGGAACAACTTCTGCATTAACAGCGAATGATACATTAAATGGGTCACCAGTAACAGTAGGTACAAACCCAGGAGATGTAACAGTAACACCAGTAACAGTTCCAACAGGATTGACATTAAATTCGGATGGAACAGTAACAGTGGCGGCAAATACACCAGCGGGAAGTTATAATGTAGAGTATACAATTTGTGAGGTAAACAATCCTACTAATTGTGATACAGTAACTTCTGTAGTAGAGGTAAGTGCACCGGTTATAGATGCGGTAACAGAGACTACTACACCAGTGAATGGATTACCAGGAGGAACAACTTCTGCATTAACAGCGAATGATACATTAAATGGGTCACCAGTAACAGTAGGTACAAACCCAGGAGATGTAACAGTAACACCAGTAACAGTTCCAACAGGATTGACATTAAATTCGGATGGAACAGTAACAGTGGCGGCAAATACACCAGCGGGAAGTTATAATGTAGAGTATACAATTTGTGAGGTAAACAATCCTACTAATTGTGATACAGTAACTTCTGTAGTAGAGGTAAGTGCACCGGTTATAGATGCGGTAACAGAGACTACTACACCAGTGAATGGATTACCAGGAGGAACAACTTCTGCATTAACAGCGAATGATACATTAAATGGGTCACCAGTAACAGTAGGTACGAACCCAGGAGATGTAACAGTAACACCAGTAACAGTTCCAACAGGATTGACATTAAATTCGGATGGAACAGTAACAGTGGCGGCAAATACACCAGCGGGAAGTTATAATGTAGAGTATACAATTTGTGAGGTAAACAATCCTACTAATTGTGATACAGTAACTTCTGTAGTAGAGGTAAGTGCACCGGTTATAGATGCGGTAACAGAGACTACTACACCAGTGAATGGATTACCAGGAGGAACAACTTCTGCATTAACAGCGAATGATACATTAAATGGGTCACCAGTAACAGTAGGTACAAACCCAGGAGATGTAACAGTAACACCAGTAACAGTTCCAACAGGATTGACATTAAATTCGGATGGAACAGTAACAGTGGCGGCAAATACACCAGCGGGAAGTTATAATGTAGAGTATACAATTTGTGAGGTAAACAATCCTACTAATTGTGATACAGTAACTTCTGTAGTAGAGGTAAGTGCACCGGTTATAGATGCGGTAACAGAGACTACTACACCAGTGAATGGATTACCAGGAGGAACAACTTCTGCATTAACAGCGAATGATACATTAAATGGGTCACCAGTAACAGTAGGTACGAACCCAGGAGATGTAACAGTAACACCAGTAACAGTTCCAACAGGATTGACATTAAATTCGGATGGAACAGTAACAGTGGCGGCAAATACACCAGCGGGAAGTTATAATGTAGAGTATACAATTTGTGAGGTAAACAATCCTACTAATTGTGATACAGTAACTTCTGTAGTAGAGGTAAGTGCACCGGTTATAGATGCGGTAACAGAGACTACTACACCAGTGAATGGATTACCAGGAGGAACAACTTCTGCATTAACAGCGAATGATACATTAAATGGGTCACCAGTAACAGTAGGTACAAACCCAGGAGATGTAACAGTAACACCAGTAACAGTTCCAACAGGATTGACATTAAATTCGGATGGAACAGTAACAGTGGCGGCAAATACACCAGCGGGAAGTTATAATGTAGAGTATACAATTTGTGAGGTAAACAATCCTACTAATTGTGATACAGTAACTTCTGTAGTAGAGGTAAGTGCACCGGTTATAGATGCGGTAACAGAGACTACTACACCAGTGAATGGATTACCAGGAGGAACAACTTCTGCATTAACAGCGAATGATACATTAAATGGGTCACCAGTAACAGTAGGTACGAACCCAGGAGATGTAACAGTAACACCAGTAACAGTTCCAACAGGATTGACATTAAATTCGGATGGAACAGTAACAGTGGCGGCAAATACACCAGCGGGAAGTTATAATGTAGAGTATACAATTTGTGAGGTAAACAATCCTACTAATTGTGATACAGTAACTTCTGTAGTAGAGGTAAGTGCACCGGTTATAGATGCGGTAACAGAGACTACTACACCAGTGAATGGATTACCAGGAGGAACAACTTCTGCATTAACAGCGAATGATACATTAAATGGGTCACCAGTAACAGTAGGTACAAACCCAGGAGATGTAACAGTAACACCAGTAACAGTTCCAACAGGATTGACATTAAATTCGGATGGAACAGTAACAGTGGCGGCAAATACACCAGCGGGAAGTTATAATGTAGAGTATACAATTTGTGAGGTAAACAATCCTACTAATTGTGATACAGTAACTTCTGTAGTAGAGGTAAGTGCACCGGTTATAGATGCGGTAACAGAGACTACTACACCAGTGAATGGATTACCAGGAGGAACAACTTCTGCATTAACAGCGAATGATACATTAAATGGGTCACCAGTAACAGTAGGTACGAACCCAGGAGATGTAACAGTAACACCAGTAACAGTTCCAACAGGATTGACATTAAATTCGGATGGAACAGTAACAGTGGCGGCAAATACACCAGCGGGAAGTTATAATGTAGAGTATACAATTTGTGAGGTAAACAATCCTACTAATTGTGATACAGTAACTTCTGTAGTAGAGGTAAGTGCACCGGTTATAGATGCGGTAACAGAGACTACTACACCAGTGAATGGATTACCAGGAGGAACAACTTCTGCATTAACAGCGAATGATACATTAAATGGGTCACCAGTAACAGTAGGTACAAACCCAGGAGATGTAACAGTAACACCAGTAACAGTTCCAACAGGATTGACATTAAATTCGGATGGAACAGTAACAGTGGCGGCAAATACACCAGCGGGAAGTTATAATGTAGAGTATACAATTTGTGAGGTAAACAATCCTACTAATTGTGATACAGTAACTTCTGTAGTAGAGGTAAGTGCACCGGTTATAGATGCGGTAACAGAGACTACTACACCAGTGAATGGATTACCAGGAGGAACAACTTCTGCATTAACAGCGAATGATACATTAAATGGGTCACCAGTAACAGTAGGTACGAACCCAGGAGATGTAACAGTAACACCAGTAACAGTTCCAACAGGATTGACATTAAATTCGGATGGAACAGTAACAGTGGCGGCAAATACACCAGCGGGAAGTTATAATGTAGAGTATACAATTTGTGAGGTAAACAATCCTACTAATTGTGATACAGTAACTTCTGTAGTAGAGGTAAGTGCACCGGTTATAGATGCGGTAACAGAGACTACTACACCAGTGAATGGATTACCAGGAGGAACAACTTCTGCATTAACAGCGAATGATACATTAAATGGGTCACCAGTAACAGTAGGTACAAACCCAGGAGATGTAACAGTAACACCAGTAACAGTTCCAACAGGATTGACATTAAATTCGGATGGAACAGTAACAGTGGCGGCAAATACACCAGCGGGAAGTTATAATGTAGAGTATACAATTTGTGAGGTAAACAATCCTACTAATTGTGATACAGTAACTTCTGTAGTAGAGGTAAGTGCACCGGTTATAGATGCGGTAACAGAGACTACTACACCAGTGAATGGATTACCAGGAGGAACAACTTCTGCATTAACAGCGAATGATACATTAAATGGGTCACCAGTAACAGTAGGTACAAACCCAGGAGATGTAACAGTAACACCAGTAACAGTTCCAACAGGATTGACATTAAATTCGGATGGAACAGTAACAGTGGCGGCAAATACACCAGCGGGAAGTTATAATGTAGAGTATACAATTTGTGAGGTAAACAATCCTACTAATTGTGATACAGTAACTTCTGTAGTAGAGGTAAGTGCACCGGTTATAGATGCGGTAACAGAGACTACTACACCAGTGAATGGATTACCAGGAGGAACAACTTCTGCATTAACAGCGAATGATACATTAAATGGGTCACCAGTAACAGTAGGTACGAACCCAGGAGATGTAACAGTAACACCAGTAACAGTTCCAACAGGATTGACATTAAATTCGGATGGAACAGTAACAGTGGCGGCAAATACACCAGCGGGAAGTTATAATGTAGAGTATACAATTTGTGAGGTAAACAATCCTACTAATTGTGATACAGTAACTTCTGTAGTAGAGGTAAGTGCACCGGTTATAGATGCGGTAACAGAGACTACTACACCAGTGAATGGATTACCAGGAGGAACAACTTCTGCATTAACAGCGAATGATACATTAAATGGGTCACCAGTAACAGTAGGTACAAACCCAGGAGATGTAACAGTAACACCAGTAACAGTTCCAACAGGATTGACATTAAATTCGGATGGAACAGTAACAGTGGCGGCAAATACACCAGCGGGAAGTTATAATGTAGAGTATACAATTTGTGAGGTAAACAATCCTACTAATTGTGATACAGTAACTTCTGTAGTAGAGGTAAGTGCACCGGTTATAGATGCGGTAACAGAGACTACTACACCAGTGAATGGATTACCAGGAGGAACAACTTCTGCATTAACAGCGAATGATACATTAAATGGGTCACCAGTAACAGTAGGTACGAACCCAGGAGATGTAACAGTAACACCAGTAACAGTTCCAACAGGATTGACATTAAATTCGGATGGAACAGTAACAGTGGCGGCAAATACACCAGCGGGAAGTTATAATGTAGAGTATACAATTTGTGAGGTAAACAATCCTACTAATTGTGATACAGTAACTTCTGTAGTAGAGGTAAGTGCACCGGTTATAGATGCGGTAACAGAGACTACTACACCAGTGAATGGATTACCAGGAGGAACAACTTCTGCATTAACAGCGAATGATACATTAAATGGGTCACCAGTAACAGTAGGTACAAACCCAGGAGATGTAACAGTAACACCAGTAACAGTTCCAACAGGATTGACATTAAATTCGGATGGAACAGTAACAGTGGCGGCAAATACACCAGCGGGAAGTTATAATGTAGAGTATACAATTTGTGAGGTAAACAATCCTACTAATTGTGATACAGTAACTTCTGTAGTAGAGGTAAGTGCACCGGTTATAGATGCGGTAACAGAGACTACTACACCAGTGAATGGATTACCAGGAGGAACAACTTCTGCATTAACAGCGAATGATACATTAAATGGGTCACCAGTAACAGTAGGTACAAACCCAGGAGATGTAACAGTAACACCAGTAACAGTTCCAACAGGATTGACATTAAATTCGGATGGAACAGTAACAGTGGCGGCAAATACACCAGCGGGAAGTTATAATGTAGAGTATACAATTTGTGAGGTAAACAATCCTACTAATTGTGATACAGTAACTTCTGTAGTAGAGGTAAGTGCACCGGTTATAGATGCGGTAACAGAGACTACTACACCAGTGAATGGATTACCAGGAGGAACAACTTCTGCATTAACAGCGAATGATACATTAAATGGGTCACCAGTAACAGTAGGTACGAACCCAGGAGATGTAACAGTAACACCAGTAACAGTTCCAACAGGATTGACATTAAATTCGGATGGAACAGTAACAGTGGCGGCAAATACACCAGCGGGAAGTTATAATGTAGAGTATACAATTTGTGAGGTAAACAATCCTACTAATTGTGATACAGTAACTTCTGTAGTAGAGGTAAGTGCACCGGTTATAGATGCGGTAACAGAGACTACTACACCAGTGAATGGATTACCAGGAGGAACAACTTCTGCATTAACAGCGAATGATACATTAAATGGGTCACCAGTAACAGTAGGTACAAACCCAGGAGATGTAACAGTAACACCAGTAACAGTTCCAACAGGATTGACATTAAATTCGGATGGAACAGTAACAGTGGCGGCAAATACACCAGCGGGAAGTTATAATGTAGAGTATACAATTTGTGAGGTAAACAATCCTACTAATTGTGATACAGTAACTTCTGTAGTAGAGGTAAGTGCACCGGTTATAGATGCGGTAACAGAGACTACTACACCAGTGAATGGATTACCAGGAGGAACAACTTCTGCATTAACAGCGAATGATACATTAAATGGGTCACCAGTAACAGTAGGTACAAACCCAGGAGATGTAACAGTAACACCAGTAACAGTTCCAACAGGATTGACATTAAATTCGGATGGAACAGTAACAGTGGCGGCAAATACACCAGCGGGAAGTTATAATGTAGAGTATACAATTTGTGAGGTAAACAATCCTACTAATTGTGATACAGTAACTTCTGTAGTAGAGGTAAGTGCACCGGTTATAGATGCGGTAACAGAGACTACTACACCAGTGAATGGATTACCAGGAGGAACAACTTCTGCATTAACAGCGAATGATACATTAAATGGGTCACCAGTAACAGTAGGTACGAACCCAGGAGATGTAACAGTAACACCAGTAACAGTTCCAACAGGATTGACATTAAATTCGGATGGAACAGTAACAGTGGCGGCAAATACACCAGCGGGAAGTTATAATGTAGAGTATACAATTTGTGAGGTAAACAATCCTACTAATTGTGATACAGTAACTTCTGTAGTAGAGGTAAGTGCACCGGTTATAGATGCGGTAACAGAGACTACTACACCAGTGAATGGATTACCAGGAGGAACAACTTCTGCATTAACAGCGAATGATACATTAAATGGGTCACCAGTAACAGTAGGTACGAACCCAGGAGATGTAACAGTAACACCAGTAACAGTTCCAACAGGATTGACATTAAATTCGGATGGAACAGTAACAGTGGCGGCAAATACACCAGCGGGAAGTTATAATGTAGAGTATACAATTTGTGAGGTAAACAATCCTACTAATTGTGATACAGTAACTTCTGTAGTAGAGGTAAGTGCACCGGTTATAGATGCGGTAACAGAGACTACTACACCAGTGAATGGATTACCAGGAGGAACAACTTCTGCATTAACAGCGAATGATACATTAAATGGGTCACCAGTAACAGTAGGTACAAACCCAGGAGATGTAACAGTAACACCAGTAACAGTTCCAACAGGATTGACATTAAATTCGGATGGAACAGTAACAGTGGCGGCAAATACACCAGCGGGAAGTTATAATGTAGAGTATACAATTTGTGAGGTAAACAATCCTACTAATTGTGATACAGTAACTTCTGTAGTAGAGGTAACGGGGGCGCCAATAATTGCAACGGATGACTTAACCCCAATTAATTTGTCAAATGTAAATGGATTTACAGGAGGGGTTGCAGGAGATTTAACAGTGAATGATACATTAAATGGAATATTAGTTAATGATAGTGATATTATTATAAATGTAGTTGATGATGGAGGCTTAATTGGTGTTACAATAGATGCAGAAGGTAATTTGATTGTTCCAGCAAATACACAGGAAGGGGTTTATGTTATTCAGTATCAAATATGTGAGGTCTTAAATCCTGGTAATTGTGATACTGCAGAAGCAATTGTAATTGTAGAACCAGATAACGACGGAGATGGAATTGTAGATGCCTTAGATTTAGATGATGATAACGATGGAATTTTAGATGTTGATGAAGGAGATGGATCTGTTGATACTGACGGAGACGGAATTCCAGATAGTTTAGATTCTGATAGTGATAATGATGGAGTACCAGACGTAATAGAAGGAAATGATGATAACGGAGATGGAATTCCAGATGTACTTCCTTCTGGAAATGATACCGATGGAGATGGAATAGACGATTCTTATGATCCAGACAATGGAGGAGATCCAGTTGATATTCCTGATTCTGATGGAGATGGAATTCCAGATTATCAAGATACCGATGATGATAATGACGGAATTGATACCATGGATGAAGGTCCAGGAGATGGAGATCCAACAACAAATGATGCTTTAGATACAAATGGAAATGGTATTCCAGATTATTTAGATTCAGATACCAACCCTTGTGGAACTCCGTACAATATTTTAACTCCAGATGGAGATGGAGATAATGATGTATTCTATATTTCTTGTATTGACAGTCTGGAATATCAAAACAATTCAGTTGAAATATTTAATAGATGGGGTAATACTGTTTACAAAGCATCAGGCTATAATAATGAAGACGTTGCTTTTAGAGGTATTTCAAACGGAAGAGCGAATATAAATGTTGATGAAAAATTACCTTCAGGAACTTATTATTATGTCATTGATCTCGGAGACGGGTCTAAACCTAAAGTAGGATGGTTATATATTAACAGATAAAAAAATAATATGAAATTAAGATATATATATACAATAGTAGCATTGATATTTAGCGGATTAAATATCAATGCACAACAAGATCCACAGTATACACAATACATGTATAATACAATGAGTGTTAACCCTGCATATGCTGGTTCTAGTGGACATACCATAATAAATTTATTAGGAAGAACACAATGGGTTGGGGTTGATGGAGCTCCTGATACGCAGACCCTAAGTTATGATGCTCCGCTTGGTTATAGCGGAGTTGGATTAGGAGTAAACCTTACCAATGATAGAATTGGACCAGCAAGAGAGATTTTTTTAGATATTAATGCTTCTTATAGAGTAAGAACTAGTGATGAAGGGAATTTATCATTTGGATTGAAATTAGGTGGAAGACATTTAAATGTAGACTGGAGTAGAGGATTGATTCAAGATAGGGAAGATAAAAGGTTACGAGGGAATATCAATCGATTTTTACCAACTATTGGAGCGGGAATTTATTACTACACTGATAATTGGTATTTAGGAGGAGCAGTTCCTAATATCATAAGAACGGAGCATTATGATGATGCGAATAGTGGCGGAGATGTAGCAGAAGAAAGAATGCACTTTTTCTTTATAGGTGGATATGTCTTTGATTTAAATGAGAGTATCAAGTTTAAGCCTGCTTTTTTAACAAAAATTGTAAGTGGTGCTCCTTTATCACTAGATGTGTCTGCCAATTTTTTATTCAACCAAAAATTTACAGCAGGAGCAGCTTGGAGATGGGATGACTCCATTAGTGCTTTACTTGGGTTACAGGCTACCGAAAATTTACATATTGGGTTTGCTTATGATTTGACCACTTCAAATTATAGTAACTACAACTCAGGTACCTATGAATTAATGATAAAATGGGAGATATTCCGAGAGTTAGCAACTAAATCTCCAAGATTCTTTTAAAAAAAGTAAAAATGAGAAGAACAATACCACTACAAATATTGATATGTATACTATTTACAACAATTACGTTTGGGCAACGTAAGTATGCTGCAGATAGATATTTTAATGAATTTGCGTATAAAAAGTCAACGGAGTTGTATAAAGTAATTTATGAAAAAGGAGATGATTCCTATTTAGTATTGAGCAGACTAGGCGATTCACATTACTTTAACTTTGAGTTTGATTTAGCAGAGAAATACTATAACAAGCTTATGAATTCTTATATGTCTGTTGCTTCACCAAAGCATATTTTTCGATATTCACAAGTTTTAAAGACTAATGGAAAAGTAAAAGAATCAGACAAATGGTTGTTTAAATTAAAAAATATTGGAAATGATAGTAGAGCAGAAGCTTTGGAAAAAAATGAAGATTACTTTGTTGAATATTCTAACAAGCCAAAGACATACATAAATATTCATAATATTTCATCCAATACTAAATATTCCGATTTTGGAGGATTTCTTTATAAGAATGGTTTTTACTTCGCTTCGGCAAAACCGAAGTCAGAAAAAGACAAGAAGTTATATAGGTGGAATAGACAGCCATTTTTAAATATCTATAAAACAGAAAAGAAAGAAGTTAAGGAAAATAAAGTTTTAGAGGTTGAGGATGCTAACATGATCAATGAGTTGAGTTCAAAATATCATGAATCTAATTTAATTATTACAAAAGATGGAAAAAAAGCATATTTCACAAGAGATAATTTTGATGGGAAACGATTGCAAGGAGATAAAGACCGAGTTTCTCATCTTAAGATTTATTCCGTAGAAAGAATAGGAGATGTTTGGGGGAATATACAAGAATTACCATTTAATAGTAAAGATTATTCCTGCGGACATCCTGCTTTAAGTCCAGATGAAAGAACATTATATTTTGTATCTGATATGGCAAATGGTTATGGAGGAACAGATATTTATAAGGCTGATATTTTAGGAAATAATACTTTCGGAGAACCAGTGAATTTAGGTAAATCAATAAATACAGAGGGAAGAGAAATGTTTCCATTTATGGGGAATAACGGAACCTTGTTTTTTGCTTCTGATGGACATTTAGGATTAGGAGCTTTAGATATTTTTGAGTCAAAGAAAGAAAATAACAGGTTTACATCACCGGTAAATTTAGGAAGTCCTGTTAATGGTCCCTTTGATGATTTTGCATTTGTAATTAATGATGAGCATACATATGGTTTTTTCTCATCTAATAGAAAAGGAGGAGAAGGAGATGATGATATTTATAGTTTTACAATCTACAATTGTAAAGAAGATATAAAAGGAATTGTTTCAGATTCGAGAACTGGAGAACCAATTTCGGAAGTGTTGGTTCAATTAATGAATTCAAAAGGAGAACCTATAGAAGAACAAAGAACGAGGGGAGCGGGAGAATATTTGTTTAAAAAGATAGATTGTGAGAAAAACTTTGTAGTAGTAGTTTCAAAAGAAAATTACAGGAATGCAAAAAAGGATACAAAAACGTTGGATATAAATAAAGAAACAGTGGTTGAGAACATTCAATTAGAATCCTTGATAGTAGAAAATCAAATAGTAATCAATCCAATTTATTTTGATTTCGATTTGCATAATATTAGAGAAGATGCAGAATATGAATTGGAACATATTGTTTCGGTTTTAAATAACAATCCAGATTTAATTATCAAAATAGAATCTCATACAGATAGTAGGGGTACCAAAGAATACAATAAAACCTTATCCAGTAACAGAGCAAAATCTACCAGAGATTATATAATTTCTAGAGGAATTAATGCTGATAGAATTGAAAGTGCTATTGGTTATGGTGAAGATAAACTACTGAATGATTGCGATGATGCAAATCAAAGTAAATGTACTGAAGAAGAACATCAAAAAAATAGAAGATCTTATTTTTATATCGTAAAAAGAGGAGACAATATTAAAGTAACTAATCAAAAAAAGGAATAATTTTTAAAAAGCTATACATATTGTATAGCTTTTTTGTAAGTTAGTGGCAAGAATTAAATATAAAATTACCGTAGTGCACTTTTTATTAAAAACCACAACAAAAGGGTTCGAATATTGGAACACTTAATTGATATGTTTTTATTACCAGTTAATTACGGCTTAACAAAATAACCTCTACTTTTAATTGTAAAGTAGAGGTTATTTTAGATTTAAAATTTTGTTGCTACAAAAATTATTTGTGGTAGTTATCCTGTATTTTCTGGTTTCTATTGTGCTATACAAGACACTTTTATACTACAATTGTTAAATTCTTGATTATTGTTCTTTTTTTTCTAGCAAGTTGTATTTGTTGCTTATAGAGGTCTTTATTTGGAGTTTTACCTTGAATGATTTCCATAGGAGTATATCCATACAATTCGGTTAGATATCTGTGATGATTATAATATTCTATAAAACGCTGTAAATCGAGCAAATGTATTTGTTGATTTAAAGAATGTTTTCCGTGGAGAAACTCGGTTTTATAAATGCTATGCGTACTTTCAGCCATTGAATTAGAAAATGGAAATTCTTTTGTCCTAGCAGTAATTTTAGTAACAAGTGGAGGGGCTTTTATGCTATTAATCCAAGTTAGAAGTTTTCCTTTATTTTCAGAGCCTCTATCAGACAAAATACTAATAGGTTTAGTAGTGTTGAGTAAATCATACTTTGTAAAAGTCTCTTGAAAAAGGTTTTTAATAAACCTGCTTCCTGCTTTTCCATCTGTAGAAGCTACATGCAAAATAGCTTTAGAAAAATTATCTTTTACAAAGGCAACTTTTTGTATGCCATCTTCAATAGTAGTAACTTTGAATCGTTTTATCTTTTGATATCCTAAAGCAGCAGTATATTTGAAAAAGGTAGATTTTCCGCAGGAAATAAGATTGTTTTTAAGAGCGTAATAGTATAAAGTGGTTTTAGTTTTTCCAAAATGGATAGAGTCTTTAATTAATTGTTCAATAGTAATTATTTCTTGTATCGTTAGTTGATTGGGGTATTGTTTATAACATTTTTTTAAGGGGTTTAGGCTACAAATAATTTTTCTTTTTTCTTGATAATACCAATCTTTAGAAATCCCATAATATTTACAAGCAGTAGCTACTGATATTTTTGATAAAGAAGCCAAATGTTGCACAGAAGCAACAATTTTTGAAGTATGTAGTTTTAATAGTTTTTATTTTGTGAAAATTCTCCTAGCATGTGTAAATACCCTTTTCTAGTTTCGATAAAAAACGCATAGCTTTAAATAAAAACTTAGAAGCAAAAACATCTTTGATAGTATCAAACTGATTTTCACAAGTATGAACCCAATCACTTCCATAGTAATGCTCATGTGCAAACTGATTTCAATTATGTTTAGTGGTCTTGGGGATTTGAGTAATTTGTTGATTGTCAGGTATTCAGACAGCGTATAATACTATCATCAATGGATGATAATTTCGCTTATACATTTTTCATAACATTTAAAGGCTGGCGAAAATAAAATAATTTTTATACTTTTTATTAAAAATAATGTATGGAAATTTCTATATTGGGATGCAGTTAATTGTTTAATTTACCGTAAACGGTTTCGTAAACAGTTTACAATTTTTTACATAGAAAAAGCGTGAAAAAAAGGTGATTCTTCGAACTCATAACCCGAAGGTCACAGGTTCGAGTCCTGTTCCCGCTACTAAACAGAAAGGATTGTTAATTAACAATCCTTTTTTTATTCTTTTAATTCAGTAATTTCATTTCTTAAAATAGGAGTAATTGGGCTAAATCCCATATTTACCTTTATTTTTTTTCAAAATCCATTTGGATTCAAACCACTTAGTTGAAAAAATTTTTCACCGATAATTGATTTCGGATAAATTACATTGCTGTCGAAATTGACACTTGAAAACAGCTTTGGTATTATTTAGTTATTCATAGTTGAATTTTTAATGTTTGTCAACGTATTTGTGTATGAAACGTAGCGTATAAAAAGACACTAACTTTAAGAATTAATATGGAGCAGAATTTTTATATTTTGTTTTTTAATGCATTAGAATTGTTCCATTCGGAAACTCACCTTCATATCCACAAGGTAAATGTCCATTTTTGTAAATCGGAATCAAATCAGAATAGAATGTTGGAATATTATATTTTTTATACGCTACTTCTTGGTAGTAACTCAAAATATCCCATTCTAGAGAAGCAAATATTGAGTCGGGTAAATCACTTTGATTTAATTTTTCTCTTGCAGTTTTAAATATTCCGTTATCCAAATAATTCTTTATTCCAACAGTAATTGTGTTCCATTCAGCCGATTCATTTTGTCGAGTTCTGTTCAAGAATGAAGTTAAATCATTTATTTTCTCTAATTGAAAGTTTTCCCATTCAATAGAATTACATAATTCAACAGATTGCGTTAAAGATTCAATTCTTTTTAGCTTGTGTTTAGAAGAGAATTCAATTTCTTTTCCACAATTACTAAACCAATTTATATTTTCTAAACTGGAAAAATGTTCAGGTTTTAGAGGTTTTAAATATCTTAAAGGTTTACCGTATTGAATTATCATTTTGTGGCTTTATTGGTTTTCTTAAATTGCCATTATACATTATTGTATGCAGTTTATTTAAATATTCCTTTAATTTTTTCAATAATCGAACGAGGGGGCAAAGAACTTGAAATATCTGATTCCTTAAGGACTTCTCGAGCTTTAATTTTTACACTTACATCTGCATTATTAGCTAATTCTATTATTCGATTAATCCAAGTTTCTGCTTCTGAAATTTCATCATCTTCATCAAGTTCAATTAAGAACCAACTAATAACATCTAAAAGTTCTATATTAAATTTTGGTTCATTTTGAAAATTAAGATTAGAAGTTAAAAACTCCATAATATCAATATAGATATTTTCAGTTTTAGAATAAATATCCTCAGTCTCAATATCAGTAAGTACTTCTAAATATTCGGGTTTAATTCTTTTATTTTTTGCCAAATTAACCACACGCTGTATTTCCTCGAATAAAAATTCATTAAAATCAATTGAAAATTCAGAAAACGCTTCATAAATAATACTTAAACTTGAAAATTCACTTGGAATAGTATTTATACAGTATTGCTTAATTTCATTCAAGTTAGCTTTTGAATATTTGACCAACTCTTTTGAAAATTTTCGAGATTCTTTTTCATCACTGTTAATCCATTCATCAAGTTCATTTTCTTGATGATATTTTAATTTCTCAATTACATTCATGCTATTTTAGTATTGGTTTTAATTGTGTGCAACGGTCTCGTATAACCGTCAGTTACCGTTTAAAATTACTAATTTTTAATGATGCACCAATGTTTTTAAAGTACGAGTGGATTTGGACGTAGTCGAATCCGCCGTAATTGGGGTTATACATTTTTGGTAAATCGTTTTTATCTTTTCTTGTGTTTTCCATTCTCAATTATACATCCACAATCAATTTCCGAAATTGGCTTTATTCCGCTCTTTTTTATTTTCCATTCTGTTAAACTCAAATCGGGATATACTGGAATTCCCATTCCAATAAAAGTTGAGTCAGATTTTATTATTGAATCTCGTTCAGATTGTAAATATTTTTTGGTGTATTCTCGGTCATTTTTAAATCTTATTTTTTTGTCAGCAACAGAGTAAGTTCCAGTTATTTCAGCTTGACAAGCACTAAGTCCGTATTTGTATTTAAAAGTTCCGTTTGCTTGTAATTCAATAATCGACCATCTTTCGAACTCATTGTCAACTGAGTAATAAGTTCCGACCAATTCAGTTTCTGTGTTTTGTCCAAATAGGACTAAAAATGTTATGGTCAATAATGAAAGAATGATTTTCATATGGTTTAGTTAAATGTTTGTAAACGTTTTGGCTAAGTTGCGTTTTAATGAAGTTTAGGTGGTGTTGTAAGTAGTTTTATTTTTTCTTTTTAATTATAATCGGATGCTTTTTCCCACTGATATATGTCCAACCTTCAACTAAAATCCAATTATCGTAAACACTTAAATTTATCTCAACGTCATTGTGTTCCATAAAATAAAGAACAGTTTCATAATTATATTGATTTTTTTCATTGATTACTATTTGATTCCTTTTTCCGAGGTCGATTTCACGCGCATAAAATTCAGGGGGATAGAGTCCATATCCAAATTCAAAATTATCGTTTTCGCATAGATTTTCATAAACATTTTCATCTGCTTTGATTGTTAAGTCAATAATTTTATTTCCATCAATTTCTATGGTCGAATTACCAGAATCAATTTTAAAATCAAATTCTCCAATGGTGAACTCTTCTATTATTTCTTCCTTTTTCTTTTTAAATACATTTATCATTTTCTCGAATTACTTACAACGTATTTGTGTATGATTTTTTTCGGGAAAAGGACGCGAGTTCTTTTCCGTTGTTTAGGAAATTCAATTTTATTAATTATACATCTTGTTAGCAATAGTTTATTTTAATATGTAATTCCTCTTGTAGATTTGAAATAGAATGAATTCATTTTTTTCATTTTTTCAAATTCAGTTTTATTCACTAAAAACTCAAATTCACCATTCGAGTATAGTTCTCCGTTGTATCTAATAGAATTAAGTAACATTTTTATTCCTTTCTTTACTACAGATTTGTTTGGCAATCTTTCATAATCATAGCGTAATATACTACCGTCACTATTGATAATCAATTCTCCTGTACTTCCGTTAATAATTTTATATTCACCATGTTGGTTTTTCTGTAAAAATAAAATGAGATTTTGTCCTTTTAAATGTTTAATTTGTCTTGAATCACACATCCACTCTTTCCATTTATTTACTGTAATAGTATTGCTGGTTTTTCCTTTTATGAAGTCTGTAATGGAAAATTCATATGTTTCATCATTAACGTTCTTAATTTCTCCTTCTACGATTAAATCTGATTTTGCTGTGACAATTGAATATGATATTACTTGTTTATCTATATCCATATCATTTAAAATTGTTAATAGTAAAACTAAGGAAATTAAGGTTTTCATAATTATTTCTAAAGTTTTAGGCTATGATTTCGTTGTGGAATAAGTTGTAGACTTTTCCGCTTTGGAAATCAGCCTGTTTAAAATTAAAGTTTTTGTTTTATTATTCATTCAGCACGCTGAATTATAGCTGTTGTTGGTGTGTCGTTTTACTTCCCATGTGTCAGTCGTACTATTTTGCAATTCCGAGAATCAATAATTATTGTGAATGTTCCTCCTTTCCATCCTTTCGGTAAAGTTCCACGCAAAAACCAATAATTATCAATTAGAAAAACGTCGTATGGTTTTTGTTTCTTAATATTCTTTTTTCCATAAATATCCCAAAGAACAAGTTCAGCAAATTCAATAACTTTTTTTCGTTTTGTTAGAATCGGTCGTAGACCGATAACATTATGACGAGTTGAGTCAGACAAACTTTCACGAATGATTTCTTTAGCTTGCTTTTCGGTTATTTTCCACCTTTCTGTTTCTTGTCCAAATATGACTGAGCTGGTTAGAATCATTGTCAGTAGAATAATTATATTTTTCAGTTTTCTCATAGCTTTTTTTAATGCAGGCCAACGGTTTCGTATAATCGTTAGTTACGGGTTAAAGTACGCAAATTTTTCGGTTAAGAACTGACGTTAGCAATTCCGAGTGGATTCGGACGTAGTGGAATCTGTCGTAATTGCCGTTATACTTTGTTGTACACAGTATTTTTTAGAGTCCTACTTTTTGTTATCATTATCTAAAGAAGCAAAAAATGTGTCAAGGTCTTCTTCTTCATATTCATTCAATATTATTTCTTCATTTAATAACTTTTGAATCATTTCATAAAGATATCCAGTATAATTAACTTCAAATTTGACATTTACATCTGGACTATTAAAAATATCTTCTCCATTAAAATTTGGCTTAACACTCATTTTGTTATTTCCAAGAAAAAGGATTTGTATGTGAGGCTCTCTATCTAAACCATAGTTTCTATTTCTTGATAATATGAAAGTTGTCAATGTCTGTCCAACTCTTATTTTTTCATCTAACCCTAAATCTCGCATTTGTTTAATCAAGCGTATAGCATCTTTACCTCTTGAACTCCAACTTCCTTCAAAAGAACTGTAAAATTCTTCAATAGAATTCCAACTTTCAATAAAGTCTATTTTATGACAATCTTTTTTAGGTTTTTTCATTTTTGTTTTTGCCTAGTGATATTGTGTACAACGGTCTCATATAATCGTCAGTTACCGTTTAAAATTACTAATTTTTAATGATGCACCAATGTTTTTAAAATACGAGTGGATTCGGACGTAGTCGAATCGGCTGTAATCGAGTTTATACATTGTTGTGCGTTCGGCTTTATTCATTTTCGTTATCGAGATTATCTAAAAACTTAATTGGGTCTTTCAAAAAACTATGAGCGTCCGAATTCCGAATACTTTCTTTAATTTCTTCAAAATCGGCGTTCATTAGTTTGCCTTTTCTGTCCATAAACATCCAGTCGTTTTCTTTTCCCAATTCAATCATATTTTTCAAGAACGTAAATCCATTTTCTCGCAAATCCGTTCTAAAGGAAAATTCAGTTATCGAGAATGTTTCTTCATCCAATCCCATAAATGCATCATTGTCCAAAGTTTCAGTATAAGTTTTCCAATTAAAACTTGAACTACTATTTCCCTAATTAGCTCTTTTTACAATTGAGTCAATTTTTGGCGTTATTTCCTCTGCTTTTTTGTCAATTTCTTTCCAATATAATTCCGCATCAGACTCAAAGTATCCAGATTCGGTACAAACTCCGATTTTGGTTGGAATCAAATCGTGTTTTTTTAGAATTCCTTTTTTAGGAATAGCTGCTAAATAATATTGATAAATTGCCATTTGTTTTAGGTTTCTTCAGCTGATGCTTAACTGGTTATATACAATCAAGTATTATTTTTTATTACTCATTCAATATTGTTAAAATATCCTTTTGCACACTTGTTTGAGTTCTAAGGAGTTCTTCCATCATTAATTTAAGAATGCGTTTTTCTTTAGCACTTGTTGCGGTCAAGTTTGCATAGACAAAGTCTATGATTTTGTCTCTTTTGTATATTAAGAGGTTATTTCCATCTTCAATGTCTGCTAACAGAGATAATTTATCATAAGAAATGAGATCTATTTTTGAGTTAGAAAGGGCTTTCCAATAGTTTAATTTAATGCGAGGACCATTGATACCTCCAGCTTTAGTAATTACATTAATTAATGTCAATTTCTCATTGTTTGAATAAAAACTAAGAGAGTCTACTAACATTTTTTGAGAAGATATTTTATTGTTTATTTCTCTATTGGTTTCGTTAAATTCCTTTTTTAAGGAAGTATAGAAGTTTTTTATATAATTCTTATCTTTTCTACTATCGTTCCAGTTATTAATCCATAAAGCAATTAATACACCTAGCAATACAGGAATCATTTCTTTAATGAATACTTTTAGTTTATTTTTCATCTATAGCGTTTTTTATATTACTTCCTTGATTTAATGAATCAATGAGTAGTTTATAGGATACATTTTTGCTTGTCGAAAATAAAGTTAAATATTAAAAGTCTCAAACGATTTTTAGTTTTTTAGAGATGTTTTGGTTTAAAGGTTTTGAGAGTAGATTGTTTAAAAATTGGTTCCGATTGTGCGTATAATTTATTTTTGACTTCATTTGAGGTTAAAATAAATGTGATTTTATTTGGATTTTATCTAGAAAAGGTTGTATATTTGCAACCGCAAATCGCGGGATAGAGCAGTAGGCAGCTCGTCGGGCTCATAACCCGAAGGTCACAGGTTCGAGTCCTGTTCCCGCTACTAAACAGAAAGGATTGTTAATTAACAATCCTTTTTTTTATTCTTTTAATTCAGTAATTTCATTTCTTAAAATAGGAGTAATTGGGCTAAATCCCATATTTACCTTTATTTTTTTCCAAAATCCATTTGGATTCAAACTACTTAGTTGAAAAAGTTTTTCACCGGTAATTGATTTCGGATAAATTACATTGCTGTCAAAATTGATACTTGAAAACAGCTTTGGTACTATTTCGTGATGTAATGTTTTTGATAATTGTTTTAACGTATCTTCAAGTCCAACTGCATATGTAGGAATATATATGACTTCATTATTCTTCTTAACTATTATTAAGTACCAGTCTGTTGCAATTGGGTCTGCATTTGTAGTGAATTCACCTATGACTTTTAAGTCTGAAATTTTAATATTAACTAGTTGTTTTTGATTGTAGTTAAAAACTATTTCGTTATTTATTATTTCAAGTTTCCCCGCCCACTTTTCTCTTTCTTCGATCTCCTCCTCAGTCAGTTCTCTTTTAGTTTCAATTATCTTTTCCAAATCTTTATCAACCGAAATATTTATCAATATCCATACTCCAAATATTATTGTTACAGTGAGAAATATTGAAAATACGATTGATGAATAATCCTTTCCAAGAAACTTTTCTCCATTTACCAAAGTCATCAACGATATAATTAATGAAACTGTGAAGACAAGTATTTCTTTCCAATTTTTAGCAATCATCTATTTTTTTTCTTTTGGTTACTTAGTTCAATGAATTATAGCCATTGTTGTACTTGGTTTATTTTTTCCAAAATTCCAGCCATTTTTTAGGAGAACTATCCATTTCATAAGAGTCGGCATAACCATTAAAATTGAGAACTAACTTTGCATGATGAGCTACTAAAAAATATTTATGTTCTACGAACCCTTTAATTAGATTGTTAATCCTTTCACTTTTGAATTTTATTAAATCATTAAAAATAGGACCTTGAACCTCGTAAATAAATTCTAATTTTTGCAATTGTTCGAATGCAATATTTTCCATTTCTAAATCTCCGCCTTTTATCTCATTAATGAAACTTGCCCAAGTTATTTTTTCAAAAGGATCTTTAATCGATTCTAATTTTTTCAATAAGGTTGGCACAGAATCTAATGATTTTAATTTGATAAGAGTTTGAGGAATTAGGATGTCATTATCAGTTTTAAGCATTTTTATTAACCCATGCTCAACAATTTTTAATTCTTCTTTATTAAGTTTTGATAGAATTTCATCGTTATTAAACCATTCCCTGTCTTTTCCGTCAGGTCTTGAAATAGTAGGTATAATTTTTTTTAATAATTCTTTATCTTTTTTCATTTTCTTATGGGCTATCTTTTTTTTCAGTTGTATCGGAATGAATTTGTTTCCATTTGTCATTTTCCTGTTTAAAAATAAATTTTATTTTAACTCCTTCATCATGAATATTAACAGTGAAGGAAATTATATGATAACACCTCTTAATTTCTTCAAATTCTAGATAAAAGGTTTCTTGAATTTGTTCTTTAGGTTTAAAGATTGCTTTTATATTCTTAACTTCAATGTTAGCCTGTAATTTATGATAGTTAGCAATCACTAATTTCCGTTCATTAACAGAGTTAAAATGATAAAATTGTTTAATCACATTAGAATTAAGAGCTAGATTAAGAACTTTTTCCATTTGCGTTATCGATTCAGCTTTTACTCCTTTAATATTAGGGTATTGTAAACAACAATTGTCATAAAAGTAAATGGGAGAATTTGGTTTAGACAATACATATCCATATCCTAAATGAACGTCAATTAAAACGTTGTCATCAATTATATATAGTTCGTTGATAGTACTATGCGTTTTCTGATATCCAGAAATTATTCTTATCGTATCATTCTCAATTTTATATTTTCCTTTTACAGTGGTAAATCCATAATGTCCATCTGAAATACGTTTATAATTACCATTTTTTGAAAATTGAAATTTCCAATTCGTATCACCCCAACAACCTTGAAAAGTTTTTTCAATAGTTTGACCATAAGTAATACTTGAAATGAATGTAATTAATAATGTTTTAAAAACTATTTTCATTGGATTGCCCATATGGTGGTTTTGTGAATGATTTTTACAGAAAAGAACGCCAGTCCTTTTCTGTTGATGAGAAAAGATAATTAATAAGATGTGCTGTTTATTCTTTTCATAAAGTCTTCTGCTGAGATAGTATTTCCGTACCAGTTTGCTCCATCAAACTTAGTGTTTAAGAAACTACAGTTTATAAATTCAACTGCACTTAATACACACCCACTTAAATCGGCATTTTCAAAGTTAACATTTTGAAACTTACAGCATTTAAATTTGCAATTTCTCAAATTGCAATTTCGAAAACTACTTCCAGTAAAGTCGGCACTAAAAAATGAAGAGCCTTCAAGGTTTGAGTTGTCTAAAATCAGATTTTGAAGGTTTTCATGTTTTTCAAAGTTACAGTTAGGGAATTGACGTTCTCCCGTCTCATATCTATCTAATAAATCTCCAATATATATCGGGGTTTCATATTTCATTTTTCAATATTTATAGCAGTTTTAGTCATAGTCACAGTTGTAAGTAATTCTTATTCCCAGTTTTCTTTTAAACGATATACTTTTCCTGATTCTCTCAATTCATCATCCAAATTATCATCAAATCGGAAATTTTGAACCTGCCATTTGTCTTTTGGTTTGTAAAATACAAATGTAAATCGAATAGGTTGTCGGTCATATTTAACCATATAACTCACAAGTTTATAGCTCTTACCAATGCTTTTATCTGTAATCTTTTCATGACCATAATAATCGCCAACTAAACCAAGAAAATTTGTTAATTGACTTTTTACGTTTTCAATTCCGTCTTTATTTCGATCAATCATTCATTTGTTAGTTGAAAAGACATAATTAACCGCTTCTTGAGGTGATTTTTTATAGGTGCTAAAAAAATTAGTTATGATTTCTTCAGTAGTTGATTGTGCTGTCAACATAGTAGATGATGTAGCAATCATAATTATCAAGGTAAAAAGTTTAGTTTTTCTATTCATAATAGTTTGTTTTTTAAGTGGACTAAATGCCACATTTAATTATAGATAGGATGAGTAATATTTTTCATTTTTATGTAATTATAAAATGTTTTTGTGTACTGATTTTTATCAAATTTTATAATTAGTTTATCTTTTTCATTATTCTTTGGTATATATTCTGGATTGACGGATTGCCTGCTTTCTTTTTCAAACTCCCATTGAAAATAACCTTTTTTCTTTTTGATCTTTACAAAATAACCTCCATGTTCCAATTCTCCACATTGAGGACATCCATAAATATGGATGTTTTCATTTTTAAAGGCTTCTAAACATTGATTAATTTCATAACTATATTGTTCTATTATGTTATCACAAGTTTCATTATGTTTAGTGTATAATGCAATTACATCATTTTTTTTAATTTCTTGTTTAAGTAATAATTTGATGGTGATTAAATCTAATTTTTTACTAAAAGCTCCTATCATTCCTACCCAATTGTAAATTATAGGTGTTTTATTTTCAAAATATTGATCAAGTATAAATGATAATGGTTTGTCATTTACATAAATTTCATAAAAACTCTGATACACCTTCTTCAATTTACCATCTTTTCTTAATATTTCAACTTCATTATAGTATGATTTGCTTTGGTCATAAATACTCTTTACTGAAGAAAGTGAAGATAAATCTTCTAGAACTCCGATATTACTAATAAAGTATTTAAGTGAGATTTTATCATAGTGAGATATAGTAGGCATTCTTTTTCAATTAACTTATTTCTATCATGTTTACATGCGTATAATATACGTTGTTATGTACCAAAAAAGGTTTTAAAATTGAGATTCTTGGTTACTGATATATAACAAATATAAAAGTTAAATATTGAAATCCTCAAAAAGGTTTTTTTACTTTTCCTCATCTACAAATGCTATTCATTAAAAAAGAGTTTCTAGTTTTCGGATAAATGAGATTTGAAATATCACCCTTTTAGGGTGAAGAACTGCGTTAGCCTATACATTAGTTTCGCTGCGGGAATTTAAATCAATAAAAAAAATGAAAATTAAGAATTACTTTAAGGTATTACCTTTAGTATTAATTACGCTATTAGCATGTAATGAAGAAGAAGAAATAAATTTAGCTCCAGTCATAACCAATCAAACATTAGAAGTACTAGAAAATATTGAAAGTGGTTTAAAGTTTGGCTCTGTTGTAGCATCCGATCCGGAGAACGACCAGCTAGTTTTTAAGATTAAAGAAAATGATGCCGACTTATTTTTACTTTCAGAAGAAGGTGAATTAGCGGTTGCTATGAATAAGAGTCTTGACTATGAAACAAAAGGAATACATAAACTGATTGTTGAGGTTTCAGATGGAACTCAAACAGCATCGGCAGAGATTAGTATTAAAGTGAAAGATGTTGATGAAACGCCAGTAATAAATAATCAAGTATTTACTGTAGTTGAGAATGTTTCGGCGACTCATGTTATTGGAACTATAATTGCTACAGATCCTAATAACGATGTGTTAACTTATAGAATATCAAGTAAACATTTTGAAATTTCTAATTCAGGAGAATTAAGTTTAATTGAAGGGAAAGAATTAGATTTTGAAACAAAAGAAGAATATAGTTTCATTGTTGAAGCTTCAGACGGAACCCATGCTGCTACAGCAGAAGTTACAATTAATGTTACAGATGAAAACGAAGTGCCAGTAATGGAGAATCAAACGTTTACCGTAGCCGAAGATTTAACTGCGACTCAAATTATTGGAAAGGTAGTTGCAACAGACGTAGATGGAGATGAAGTGCGTTTTAGTATGAAATTGAACGATAAAGACATATTTCGAATTTCAGTAGAAGGAGATTTAAAGTTGTCTCCAAGAGCTAGTTTAGATTATGAAACTAAAACTGAACACCAAATAACTGTGGAAGTTTCAGATGGATCTTTAACAACAACAGCAGAAATTATAATTAATGTTACCGATGTTGAAGAAGACCCTGTTGTTCATATACCAGATGATAATTTTAAGAAAGCACTTATAGTTAATACTAGTTTAAATACAAATAACGATACTGAAATTCAGGAAAGTGAAGCAGAAAGTTATGTAGGAAGATTAATAGTATCCAATTATTCGATTAGCGATTTAACAGGAATAGAATACTTTCCTAAGGTAACTCAGTTATATTTTAGTAATAATAAACTAAGCAATGTTGACTTATCAAAAAATGTGAACTTAGAGGTATTGTTCGCAGATGGTAATTCTTTATCTAGTTTAGATGTAAGTAAAAATGTAAAACTAAAGTCGTTGGTAGCAGATACCAATCAATTATTATCAATAGATGTTACCAAAAATCCTTTATTAGAGATAATGATGTTAAGAGAGAATGAACTTACAAGTTTAGATATTTCTCAAAATACAAAGCTAAGGGAATTGTATCTTTCAAATAATAAAATTACTGCCATAAACACTTCAAATAATCCTTATTTGGCAGTAATGGTATGTAAATCTAATAAATTGTCTTCACTAAACTTAAGTAATAATGCAAGGTTGCAGTCTCTTAATGTGTCTCAAAACCTATTGACAGGACTGAACGTTTCAAATAATTTAAGTTTATCTTTTTTAGATTGTAGTTACAATAGTTTAACAAACTTAGATATAGAAGATAATAGTGCTCTAAGAACTTTATTCGCAGCAAAGAATCAATTGACAACAGTAACTTTACCAAATAGTTATATGTTAAACGAAATAAATTTACAGCACAATCAAATTTCAACAATCGATGTTACAAAGATCACTCATTTGAAAATTTTCAAATTAGATTATAACGAGTTGTTTTCTGTAAATTTATCAAAAAACATAAATTTAACGAATGTTTCTATTACCAAAAATAGTAAACTTGTTGCTATCCATATTGCTAATGGAAACAATCGTCTTGTAGAATATTTTAATGTAAGTGAAAATCCAAATTTAATGTGTATTCAAATAGATAACACTTTTGAACCAAACCCATCAAAATGGATAAAAGATAGTACAGCAGGTTATAATTATACTACCTGTCCTTAAATTCCAAATAATAATAACTAATAAAGAAAAGAGGTAATTTTAAATTGCCTCTTTTTTATTTTCCTTAATTTTAAATGGGGTTTTTCCTGTTTTTTTTTAATAGGGTTTCCCTGAATCGAAGAAGATTTTTCTCAAATTTATTTAGGGATTTTGTTAAAAAAGAATCAATGTTTTCAACCTTGATTGCATGGGAGGTACCGAAGTAATTTTACATCGTCAACAAAAAACTTACTCGGAAATGAAAACTACACCACCCATGTATCAATGGAAATTATTCTATTGTTTTGTTTTTACGTACCTATTATTATGTACAATTCAATTAAATGCTCAGAACTTTAGTGGATTAGAAAACAAAAAGCTCAATAAATTAGACGATGTTACAGGATTGTTAACAGGTTTAATTTCGAAATTAGATGGAAAGGTTGAATCTGTCACAGTCACTTATGATAGTGAGAGAACCTTAAAACTTAGCATTGCTTATACTGGACTAAGCAACGCTTATTTTAAAGCAAGCGTTTTAGACGCTCAGAAAAAGCAATTAAAAGGAACTCCTAAGATAGAATATTCATTAGAAGGAAAAACGAGTCCTTTAGAATTAGAATTTGCACTTTCAGAAGATCTTCCCGAAGGGCTTACATTAGACTCACCTTACTTAGAAATCAAGTTATCTAAATCTAAAAATGAATTCGTAAAGAACACCAATTTATATAACTTAAATAAGCAATGGAAAACAGATGTTAATCCAGAAAACATTACTATTCAAGCGGTTTTAGATCCTATTGGAAGTGCCGCTAATTTAAAAGAGAATAATCAGAAAATTATTATTCCTAAGAAAAAACCGCAGATAAAACTTAACTATAACAAGGCTATTTTATCAACAATTAGAACAACTCCTACAAGAACTTTAACACCTACCGTCAATAAAAATACCATAGACGGTACTTGGGTAAATACAAACGCGAATACCAGAAGTATTACCAAAGTGGTAGTTTCTAACAATGGTAAAAACGTTAGAGTGTATGGTAAATGTAGTCCTAGAGATTGTGATTGGGGAACAAAAACGTTATCACCTTTAAGAGGATTAAATATGTATAGAGCTGTTTTTGATAGTAGAATAGCTACCTCTACCTTTACATTCACGTTTAATAAAAACTTATCGGCAAGACATACTAGAAAGTATAAGTCCCAATCAAGAGTTAAAACGACTACAGAAACGTTTAAGAAACTTCAAATTTTTATGCCCATTTATACTGGGATAAGAACTACTACAACTTCAGGAGGAACCACACAACCAGAAGAAGATAAGACACCACAAGGACCAGATAACAATCCGATTTCATTGTGGGAAGATTTAGTGGCGGATAATGATTTTGAGTTTCCATATGAAATAACCAATATAAGAATGGATGTATATCCTGACAAGAATTTAAAATCAGGGGTATTTTATTACTTGCCAAACGCATATCATTTAAGATGGAATGCAGATGAAAGATATAAATTCAGAATGTTATACGGAGAAGCTTCAGAAGGAGATAATGGAGCGAATGTTAGAATGGTGGGTACATTAACACCAGGAATTAGTTCAAAAGAAATTGCACTTATTAAAACATTATTAGAGTCATATGTTAAAAGCAATACGAGCTATAAGTTTACCGATTTAAAGATTATTCCAATTCAATCTGCACCGAAAATTTCACTTTCCTCTGGTTTAGAAGGACAGTATGATATTTCTTCAGATAAAATAAATGTAAACGTAACATCTTCTATCTCTAATCCTATTGACATTTCTTGGGTTACAGACACTAAAACAAAAGAAGAAATTCAAGTGGCTTTATCAGAAGGAGTAGGAGTGCAAGGAGCAATGACACTCGTTCCCGATAGTGAGTCTGTACCAGAGCAGTTAATTCCAGTTAGAATTACGTTAGCAGATAAAAGAACTTTAGGAAAGTTTATGTTACAGCCAAATTCATGGAGAGATAAAAAATGGAAAAATGAAACGCAATTTCCATTAAAGCTAAAAATGATTCATGCATTAATTATAGAAAAACAAGGAAACAAGACAATTCCTATAGTTTACTCATGGAGTTTAAACAATGTAACTGTACCTGCAAAAGCAAGTGTTGAGTTTGACACATCAAAAATGCCAAAGTGGATTGAAACCAAAGGAAAAACAGAACAAATTTGGATTGACTATAGCATTGATGATTGCCCTAGTTGTGTAGATGAAATTATTGAAGAAATATCAAATGCAACCTCTTTGTTAAATAAGGAAATAGCTTTTGAAAGTGTTGGGGTTTTCGAATCTATAAAGCCAGCTTTTATGAAAATTAAAGTTAGAACGAAACAGGCAGATCCAAAAGGAAAAACAGTAATAGAGTTACCAACTATTCGAATAGATAAAGACATGGAGGTGTTTTCAACCGGACCTTTATATCTTAAAAAGGAAGATACTCCAAATTTCGAATACCAAATTACCGTGGTAATGCCCGATGGAGAAGTTCATAGATCAGATAGCTGGATTTTTTCAGATGAAGTAGACCTCATTTTAGGTTCAAAGATTTTAAAAGAGAATATTTCAAGTTTAAATACAACTCCTCAAGACTAGTAAAAAACAGTATACATCACTTCTAAATTTTTAATCATGAAAACCCATCACAGTTTTTTCATAGCACTACTATTGCCTATATATATGGTTTTTGGACAGCCTAATTTAGCATCAAAACAATTGGTTGATAGTGTTGTAGTGTATCAAGATTTCTATAAAAAAGGAGTGTTTTATTATGCGCCATATGGTTTGGAGTTGATAAAATCAGAAGAAGGAAAACCTAGTTTTAAGTTTTTACAAATAAGATATACAGGTACTAGGGCAACAGCAGATCAAGGTACTAAAAGATTTAGAAGTTTAATCCATTTTAAAGTTGTACAACACATACCAACTAAAGAAAGGTTGGCCAGAGTTAGAGAATTTTTAAAAAACTCAAACAAAAATATCAAAGAACTGCAACCAATAGCGGTAAGTAATTTGAAAGCTTATTTAACTCATGGAGCAAGTGACTATAATGATACTATAACAAACAAAGTATCTGGAGGTTTTTTTGAGAATAGCCAAGATGAATCATCTGCCACCAATTGGAAAGAACGTGATTTTACAATAAGACTCTCAGAACATGATTCGCAAATTTTTTGGAGCACCTTACAGGGAGAACAACCTACGTTAAGCGTAAACTACACGTTTTCTGCAAAATTTCTAAACGCTGACGCAACTGAGTTAAAACTAACAGGAAATGGAGACTTAAGAAAAACTTTAGAAGAAAGTTTGTCAAGTATAGATTCAACAAAAACAAACAACCTGTCTGAACAAATATTTAAATCGGAAGCTCTTAATATTCAAATAGATACCCAAAAGTGGCCTGATTTATTAAAAAGAGTTGATATCAATCAACGAACAATTCCTCCAGATTATGCAGCACTAGATATTTACTGTTTCGATTTCAACAATGACATTGCAGAAGGAGTATATGCAAAACGTATAGAAATAAAAGCGAAAGGAGTAAGTGGAAGCGATATTGTTTTGAAAAAAATGTTCAAAGCAAATGAACCAGAAGTTTATGCACAAACTATCCGTTTTACGCATGCAGTAAAACTAAGTGAACCTTATGAGTATCGAATTACTACAATATTCACAGATGGAACTTATGAGCGAAGTAAATGGAAAGAGAATGAATCTTGGCATGAACGATTGGATATAACACAGAAACCAAACAATCAATAAAAAGAATAATTATGAACACAAAAAGAAACATTATAGCCTTAGTAGTTTTACTGTTCGTAAGCCTTAGCATGCTTGCAACGGTAAAATATGATGAAGGTAGAGTGCAAATTGATGGAATTCAATTGTTGCAAGATAGTGAAGATGAAAATGCATATTACTATTTAACACGATTTGTAAGACTCTCTCAAAAAGAAGATGGAAGTTTTGAGTTTTTATGTATTAAGTATGTAGGAGAAGACGAACAAGCTAGTGGAGGTATTTTTCATGCTTTAGTAGAGTTTTCTTTACCAAAAGAAACAGTAGATGCTGTAGAAGCTAAATTGAAAGAGAAAGTAGGGGAGAATGCTAAAATTGTTGGACCGGTGCCTATGCGTCAGTTTACACAAGAAGGAGATAAAGGTATTGGTAAATTTGATGTAGTATCATCAATTTTAACGAATACAGAAGGAGAAGATGCGTTTACTTCCAATATTTTAACCTCAGGGTTTGCACCACTTCTTCCTAATTCAAAAGCAGCAATAGCGGCTAAATTGAATCCAGCAGGAGCAACATTACTTTGGGAATCTTTAAAAGGAACTACTTCAGATGTATCAGTATCTGTTCATGGATATTATGAGGCCGTAGTAAAAGGTTATAACGCCACCGTAAGTGCAGAAGCAAGTACCATTTATACTCACTATAGTAAGATTAAAAATTTTCAAGAAGGATTTACGCGCGATCAAATGCGAAAAATAACCAATCAAATGATTCAAGATCAAGTATTGAATGTAGAAGTTTTTGATCGATCAGAAGGATTGGGAATAGATACAAAAGATATGCAGGGTATTGTAGATGTTGTAACTGAAAAATTAATCGAATTAATGTTCGATACCAAAACAGGTTGGGCTCAAAAACCAACTGAAGAAGTTGCGGTAGAGGCAAATCAAATTAAAGGAAGACAAAAACGAGGATGGTTTAGTAATGTTTTTGGAGGGAAGGACAATACAGAATATTATTCAGATAATCAGTACGTAGTAAAGAGAAGAGAAGATGTTAGAATGAATAAGTTTTACTTAAACTTAAGTAAATCAACAACGATAAAAGTACCAATTCATACTTCAGGAAACATTGGAGGTATTTATGAAGCAATGAAAAATGATGATCGCTATTTTAAAGTAGTCAATTTAGCTGATTCAGACTTTCAAAAAAGAACGGTACACTTTCAAATAGATGGTGGATTTACGGATGCTTTCAATGACATTTTAAACTCTGTGTCTGTTTCTTTCAGAAAAAAGTACTCGGAAGAAACTGATGATGCTACAGGTGACTTAATGTTTACTGCAAAGGATTTAAAAGAAGGTAAAGATTTTAAGCAAATCATTTATCCGAGACTTGGAATTGCTGGAAGTGAATGGCTCGATTATAATTATAAGATTAGTTGGAATTTAAAAGGAGAGCCTAAGCCTATAGAAATTCCAAGAGGAGTAGGTATGTGGAAAACAGACAATACTTCATTAATGACTCTGGTTCCACCTTTTAAAAAGAAAAATGTTGAAATAGATGCAGATGTAGCTGGATTTAAAGAAAGTGGTATTCGATCGGTAGTTGTACGATTCATGGTGGTGTTGAATAAGAAACCAACTACAATACGCACGCTAGTGGTTCGTGAAGGAAGCACACAAAATACTTCCAAAGTAAAGTTATACCATGATGAGGGTGAACCTATCGCATATCAAGTAACCTGGTATAGTAAAAAAGGAAAGCTTGTAGAAGGGTTGAAGCAACTTGAAGAAGACTATTTATTCTTAGTAACTCCTGAAGCAGAAGATTTTAATAGAGAGTAATTATGAAAACGATTATCACATATATTGCTTTACTATGCTCTATTTCAATATTTTCTCAACAAATTTATATTGATCAAGGAACTCAGGTAAATGGTTTATGGTGTTTTCCATTACACAACGATACCAATACCTATCTATATCTGCCTACTCAGGCAAGGTTGGCTTTAGATGAAGAAAAGCATCCTAAGTTTTCATTTATGAGATATATCACTGAGAAGCCTTCAGAAGACAATGCCAATAGTGTTTCAGAAGCAGGAGGTGGAGGTATTCTACATTTTTTAGTGTTATACGATACACCGCAAGAGCAAATTGTAGAGGCGGAAAGGCAGTTAAAAGAAAAGTTAGATAATGATGAGGTAATTATCAAAGGACCTATCATTTTTGAAAGTGCCTCATATACTTTGGTCTCTTCTATTTTAAACAAAGAGAGTAAAGAAAGTGAGCGAAAAATACTTTCTGTAGGAACCGCTCCTGTTATGGAAAACAGTAGAATAGCACTTTCCTTTGAAGTGAATCCGTTAAACTCCAAATTACTGTTAGAGAGTTTTAAAATGGATACACCAGACATCTCACTGATTTTTGATTTACAATTTTCAGGACTTTCAGAAGCATATGATGCTACTTTAGAAATTGATTGGTCTGAAGTAAAAAAGAGCAAAAGTTTTGGCGCAGGGGGAAATGTTTATTTCGTTAGTGCTGATGTGGAATTGGGCTTGGATGAACTTTTCAAAGACAATAGCATAAAACTTATTACGAACGGAAGTGATGATAAAATGGAATCGCTTTTAAATACCGTATATGAAAAACTATTAGAATTAATGTTTGAACCAGTTCAGCCAGCAATTGTACCAGAAGCAGAAAGAGCTGGATTAATGGATGCTTTAACAGCTATGGTAGGTCCAGATGGGCCATTATCAAGCGGAAATACTTTCAATTTCGGATTGAATGCTTCATTTCAAATGAAAGAATTAAGAGTTGAAGGACAATCAAGATTGTTTTTTAAAGGACGCTCAACAGTAGATCGTCATCATTTTATCACTTTTAATATTGGCGATTTACATCAAACCTATGGAGAAGATACACGATTCTTTAAAGATGTACCTATTTGGGATCCTGCATTTCAACAACGTGAAGTTTTTGTAGGAGTTGATGGAGAACTAGAAAAAGAGTTTGAGAACATGTTGAATAGTGTTACGCTATCGCTCCGAAAGAAACATGCCAATGGAAATGAAACTTTAGCCGAAGTATTTATTAACAAAGAAAGTTTTAAAGACTATGATGGAAATCTTTCCATGAGATATTTAAATCAAGGAGATTCTATAAGAACCGATTGGTTAACCTATGAATACAGAACTGTGTGGAAGTTTAAAGGAGGAGGTAGCTATGAGTCTGATTGGAATCAGGAGAATGGAGCTATGGTAAATCTATTTACTCCATTTGAAAGAAAAACAATCTATTTAGATGGTGATTTATCCTCTATGAAAGATCAAGAAGTTCGAGCAATATCCATTCAAATTAAGTATCCATTTTTTAATCAAGTTAAGAAAGATCGAATGACCATACGTCCTACAGATAAGCTGGATGAAAAATCATTTGAAATCACCTTACCCATAACCATTGAAGAAGTAGACTATACCATTACATGGTTAAGGAAGAATAATCCACCTGTGTCTAAAAAAGGTAAAGATAAATACGGGTTAATTTTTATTGATGAACTACCTAAAGAAGAATAAGATGAGAAGAGTAATAATCATACTAATAATGAGTCTGTTTAGCTCATTGTTATACTCGCAAAGAATTTGTGAAAAGACGAGAGAACTTGTTCGATTATCGGGTAATACAACAGTATATCTATATCAAGAAGTAAGCAATAAGCAAGGATTTTACTATGTGCCTGCTGAAGTACAATTGCTTAAGAAAAATGGAAAACCAGCATACTCTTTTTTAGAATACGGGAAAGGAACTCCAACTGGAGCAATTCTTCATTGTATGCTAAGTTGGGGATTGGATAAAAAACAATTGAATGAGTTGAAAAGATACGTACAAAAAAAACATGGAGAACAAGCTAAGCTATTGGGAGGTGTTCATTTAGAAAGTGTCAACAATGAATTGATAATAAGTACTTCAAAGCCTTTAGGAGCGATTTTTAAAAAATCATTAAAAAGTAAAGGGTCTTTACCAACAATGCCTTCAGGTAAAATGGCGGTTTCATTTAGAATGAATACATCAGATGCCAAGCTAGTAAAGCAGGCAATAAAGAATCCTTCAAAGTTTAGAGGAGTACAATTTAGAATGAAGTACCACCTAATTACGTATAACTGTCGTTCTGCGATTAAAGCAGCTAAAAAATCAAGTATTCAAATAGAAGGGAAACTTACCAAATGGTTTTAAGTTATGGAAGCACAGAAAAAATATACAATACTACTGTTTAGCATGTTATTGTCACTTTGTTTCAATTCATATGCAAGTAAAAGCGATGTTTACTTTGTTTTTTATGCAACAATAAATGGAAAAAGTGGGCATGCTGGTATTGCAGTTGACAATTACAAAACAGTTGTTAAAGAGTACAGGAATGAAAAAAATGAACTCGTAAGAAAATATGAAAAGCTTAAAACAGGAACCTTAACCTACTATGACCTGTGGCCAGAGAAAGACGATTTCAATGCTCAAAATGTAGATAAAGATGTAAAAGCTAAATATTTTAAACTTCCGAAAGCTACTTGGGAGGAACGAATCACTGTAAACTCTTTAATTACCAAAGGTATTCCACATGAAGAACATTACCCAGTTGATGGGTTGCTTAAAATTTCATCTACCTCTTCATCGGATGAGATATTAAAGAACTATATAGAAGAGCTTATTGATGAAAACAAAGCCTTTAATGTGAGAACATTTAACTGCGCAGACTTTGTAGAACTCATTATAGAAAAACTTTGTGCATGTGAAATCTATGCAGAAGAAGCAATTCTATTTAGAAAATCAACAACACCAAACAAACTTTACAAAGCAATTGAACAGCTTAGAAATACAAGCATTTTAAAAGATGGGAGTAAAAAAGCTGAGGGATCATTTACACTAGAACGATTAATCAAACAATAATTAAAATTAGAAATTATGAAAACTGTAAAACGAAAATTAAATAAACTATTACTTATGAAAAACATAGGTAAGATGTTGATCTTTATTTTAAGTGTCCATTTCACTCAAGGACAAGTAATAATGGATTCACAAAATAGAGTAGATGTTGTATTAAGCGACGGAACTCAGGTTGTAATGTACGGAAAAGCAAAAACTAGAAATAGATCTTTTTCAAGTGAATATGTGTACCTACCTACCAATCTACACTTATCAAAGCGTCCAGATGGAACACCAGAGTTTTTATTCTTAAAATATACAACTGAAGAAAGAGAAGATGCTGGAGGAACACAAGGAGCCTTAATGCATTTCTTAATGGAATGGGGGTTAACGCCACAACAAGAAGCAGAAGCACAAGTTAAACTAAGGCAAAAAATAGATCAGCTAAATGAAAACCCAAGAAGTAAATACAAAAGAGTAAAGAATCCAGTAATTATAGGAGCAGCGGATGTTTCTGTAGAACAAGGAAACTCATTTAGAATCATCTCTTCTGTATTAACAGATGATGGAATGGCAAAAGTAGTTGCAGCAGGTAGTGCTTCTCCATTACCAGGTGGGAAAATGGCCGTTGCAGCAAAGTTAGATAAGAATGCTGCGCAATTATTGGCGGCTACTTTTGAAAAGAATAGATCTATAACCGATGTTTCATTAGAGCTAAGTTTTAAATATGATGTGTTGTTTCCTGCAGTAGATGGAATCATTATTATCGACTGGAAAAAAGTGCAAAAATCATACGAAAGCTTTCGTGCAAAGTATACTCGTAATGATAGAGATACAAAAAGCGGAAAAGATGATAGATATACCTATAACGAAGTACAACAAATCTATGATTACATGATGGAAAGTAAAGCGGTAGTATTTAATATAGATAAGAATACCACTGATGATGAAACAGTAGATAAAATTGTAGAAAGTTTTATGAATGTATTTACAGAAGCACTAACTGATAGAGATACAGAAACACCACCAGCACCTCCATCGGAAGAAGAGAAAGCTAAGAATCCAAATATTAAGCATGGAAGTAACTATGTGTATAACCGAAGCAAAGCAGAAAAGAGATTTCAAAGATTAAGAGAAGTTTATAGGTTAAAGTATAGAATAGCTATTTCAAAACACTTTCCATTAACAGGAAACTTGGGTTCATGGTACGATGCGGTAAGAGATAATCCGAAATGTGTATCACATGTTAATCTAAACGAGGCATTTTTCAGACATAGAGATATCAACTTAATTTTAGATGTAGAAGCAAAAGATATGTTTGGTAAAGAGGTAAACTATGTAACCGTAAATGTTAGAAAAAAACGAAACAAAGGAAATGACTTTCAAGACCAAATTACCATTGATACAGAGTATTTAAAAAATAAAGGAACAAGAGCTGCATTGACCTATGCTAGAGGAGAAGATAAAAATCCAGATGTATATGAATATAAAATGCAGTGGAGCTTACGTGGAGGTGAAGTTTATCCTAAAGATCCAGATTGGACTGTTGGAGATTGGGAAGGAGTTTCATTAGCTGCTCCAGTAAGTCCTAGAACTGTTGAATTAGAGGCAGACATCGATGAATTAAAAGACAGTGACATTGTTCGTGTTACCGCGGCTATAAGATACTTTAAGTTTGGTAAAGAAGTAGAAACCAATATCCCATTAACAGTATCAAAAGAAACCCCTTTAATTACAGAAACTTTCTTTACAGATAAAGATACCAAAGGTTATGCTTATCGATTAATTTTCACACATAAGAGAGAGGGGAAATTAGCGCTTCCGTGGGAAACAAAAATCAATGATGACTATATCTATGCTTCAATCCCTGAAGAGTTTTTAGATAAGGAATCAGAGATATTTAAAGAAGCAAAAGAAGCTGGAAAAGATATTATTAAAACCGCTAAAGAAACGGTGTTAGATAAGTTCAAGGATTTAATAAAAACAGAATAAAATTAAAATAAAAGAAAGATGAAAGTCATAAAATATATAAGCATATTTCTAATAGCATTGTTGTATAGTTTTTCAGTACAAGCTCAAAGAGATTTCAATATGCAAATCGTTTTAGATAAACCAGTAGATGCTGGAGAATTAAAACTGTTTCCAGGAGTAAAAGACAAGGATTCGTATTGGTATTTACCGAACAAATTACGTTTAGCTAAAAACGAAGATGGTACACCAAAATTATCATTTGTAAAATGGGTACACAATACTACCAATGGAACTAATGAAGGTATTGGTGGAGGTGTGTTGCACTGCGTATTCGGGTTTGAAATTACCGACGAAGAATTGACAGAAGCAAGAAAGGAACTGCGAAAAATTAATGGTAGTGGGAAAATAGTAGGTGCAGTAATCTATAAAAGTGGAACGGTAGCAGTATCGGTGCCAAAAATAAATGATCCAGATAAAGAAGAGATTGTAGCAACGAGTCCTGCACCAACTATGGAAGGAAATTATGTGGCTGTGAATATGCAATTAGATAAGCGTTCGGCTTCTTTATTATGGGACTCTTTTGATACACCAAATCCGCTTGTTACGTTTAACTTTAATATGGTTTTATCGGGATACAATTCTCCTATGGAAGCAAAAATTACCATGAATAGAGAGCAGGTATATGATAGTCAAAGTTTTCAAGCAGGAGTTGCCACTCCTTGGTTATCTGCTGAAATAGGTGTTTTTGTAGAAGAGTTAATTGATAATGGAGCTATAACTATTGAAAAAATAGGAGAAAACTTTAGTATGAAAGAAGCTATTGATAGAACCATTCAAAAAGCAACAGAAGAGTTTTTTACACCATTAGGAAGTTCACAAGGACCGAGTTTACAACAATTAACATCTACGGTAAACTCCCAGAATAATAAAAGTTTTTTAGATAGAGCAAGCGATTTGTTAAACACTTCTCGTAGAGATGCAAGAACTGAACGTGATGCGGTAAGAAGAAGAAATGAAGCAGAAAGAGCGAGAACAGAACGTGAGAATGAAAGAAATCGAACTTCTACAACAAGACCTAATAATGAGCAGCCAAGAGATTCATTAGTAGCAGAAACACCAGGGAATGTTAGACCTGGAGATTCAGAAAGAGCAACTAACGGACGTGCTCCACAAACACCGAATTTAGAAGAAGAACCAAGTGTTCCTTCAATTGCAGTGGTAGCTTCTTATGTGGTAAAGAAAATTAAAATTTCAGGGAAGAAGGTAATCACATTTAAAGAAAGTTATCCAACTACCATTCCAATGCCTTTTGGAGGTAATTTAGGAGTGAGTAGAAATAGCTGTCCGAAGTGTTTTGTTGAAACCAATTTAGATGATCCAGTTTTTAAACAGAGAGAAATTTTAACCTTATTAGATGGTTTAAACGCAAATGATTTTGATAAGTATATCAACTACGGAACGGTACAATTGCGTAAAAAACATGAATCAGGCGAATACACATATGATGAGGTTAGAGTTACACGTAAAAACTTCAATCAAGAAGGTAATTTATTCAAAATGTTATATGGATGGAAAGGAGATAATGCAAGAGAAAAATGGTTTGATTACGATTACAAAGTAGCTTGGAGTTTCTTCGGAGGAAATAATTTTGAAACCGATTGGGAATCTACCAATAGAAGTGCTATTAATTTGGCGCCTCCTTTAAGCAGAAAAATAGTAACCATTGAAGCCGATAAAGATTTGTTAGCAGATGCTAATGTTAGGGCAGTAGATGTGAAACTGTACTATAGTTTGGGAGGTAAAGAGCAAAGAAAACAATTTACTATTAATCCTAAAAAAGATATAGTAAATGGACAAATAGAGTTTATGCTTCCAGATGGAAAACAAGAATATGATTATGAAGTAACATGGAGATTATGGGGTAATCAAGAAAAGAAATCAGGAAGAAAAACAACAAGTTTTGAAACATTATATGTTGATGAATTACCAAACTAAAATCTTAAAAAAAATGAAAAAAGTAACCATAATTTTTATACTATTTTTTGGGACACTATCATCGAATATAGTTTCTCAAACTACAGACAGAGCTTTAATAGCAAGTAAGCTAGAATTCTTTTATTACGACAATCCAAGAGTAGATAGTTTGATTGGAGTAAATAATACACAAGTAGCAGCAGGAACAGAGAATGGAGCTTTTTGGACGAATGCTAATACAGGACCTTTAAGAACTTTTGTTAGAGCATTATTAAAAGATCCAAGCAATGGAGGAGATCAATCATTACAGTATTATACTGCTAAGATGTTACGATTGAATAGCAGGAAAATAGCGGTGTTTTTATGGAATGATTTAACCACATTCAACCAATCGCAAGTTCCTTCTAATATACACAATCCTAGACCAGATAGTCGAGGTAGAGTTTGGCCACATGCATCGCACTGGACAACGAGTCAGCAACCAAATTGGGGAGGTTATATGGATATTGGAATTTATTACATTAACAGAACTTCAAGAGGTACTGCACGAGCTAACGGACAGGCTTGGTTAAAAGAAACATTTTTACATGAATTGATGCATGCAGAAGACCAAACGAATTCGTTACCCCTTCCTTTTTATGTAGATGGACACTGGTATCATTACGGACAAGATGGAACACATTTTTATACCGAAGCTGTTCCTAGCAAACGATTTGCTTATATGGAATCTATTGCGCACGTAGCACCTTTTTATTACAACTTTAGTTTGTTTGAACATCATTTTAATTGGTTTACCTCAAACGGAACTATTAGGGTAGAACGAAATGCACCTCCTCAATGGAGAAGGTGGATGGCACAAATCTTTGGAACATACAGCGGGCATGTATGGTTGTATGATGAGATTCGAGAAGCGACAGGAAGTAATGGAACTAACATAAACTCTAGTTATAGAGGATATAGAATTCAAGACATACCACCTAAATTTATCGTGCATAACGAAACAATTATGGGAATGATTATGACCATGACTTCGATGCATGTTGCCGAGATAGACCCGTTTATGTGGGCTGTAAAAACATTTAATACAAGGATATCTGCAAACCAAAGTCAAGATCCTTTTGCATTATTTATTGAAATATTTGCTGAGGGGATGTTGCAAGATGGAGAATCGTTTTCCGCAATTAAACAAGAGTTAGCTTCAAGAAACTATTCTTCGGCAGACGTAGATACTCCTTACACGTTCATATTACCTTTAGCTTATTCCGATTATTTCTCTGGCTATACAGCTACAAATAAAAATGACTTTAAACAGATGTTTAATAATGAATTGGATTCTGATTTAGTTGACATTTATTGGGATCATTTCAAAGATAGAGTAAGAACAGGAGTTCCAATTCGTAGTGGAAGAAGTTGGACTGATATGACAACAATAGCAACTCAATGTGGAGTTAACCAAAGTTATCTTCCTGGTACCAGCGGAAGAAGGTACGAAGGAAACTAACTTTTGATTGATTGTTTAGTGTTAAGCCGTAATTTTTAATTACGGCTTTTCTTATGATATCTTTCTACGTGGAAAGGAGTTATGTTTAAACTTGTCTTTTTCTCAGAGATAAGTTCAGAAATAACCTTTCCTGTTGCGGGGCCTAAGCTCCATCCCATCATGGCATGTCCGGTAGCCACAGTAGCGTTTTGAAAACGAGATAGTTTTCCTATATACGGCAATCCGTCTGGAGAGCAAGGTCGTAATCCTGATTGAGTATTTTGAATAGCCTTTGAATCTATCTTTAATCCTTGGTAATAATTTTCAGAAGCATTGGCTATTGTTTGTACTCTTTTTATGTTAATGTCTTCATTTATACCAGCTACTTCCATAGTTCCTGCAAAACGGGTGTAACCATCCATCGGAGTTACAGCAACTTTAGCTTCCATTAAAATGGAAGGGACTTGAATTCCTGTTTCTTGAGCTACATTGATACGGTACCCTTTTCCGGCTTGTACAGGAATGCGAATTCCTAGTTTCTTAGAAAGCTTTTGTGTCCATGAACCTGTAGCAATTACAAATTCGTCTGTTGAAATCTGTTGGGTTTTAGTAGTTATAGAGTTAATAGTGTTTTGAGAAGTTGTAAAATCAAGTACTTCTTCATTTGCTATAAAGGTAACACCAGCATTTTCTAAATATGCTTTGAGTTGTTGCATAAATTCATTCGGACTCATATGAGCATCTGAATGATAGTATACAGCTCCTTTAATATTTAAATCTACATGAGGTTCTAATTTTTGAACCTGTTCTTTTGTTAAATTTTCAACTTTCAAACCCTCTTGAATAGCACGCTGACCAACTTTCCATTCTTCTTCCCCTGCTTTATCAGTTTGATAGTGCATTAACAGACCTTTGTCTTGATAATAAAAATCAAAATCGTTACTGTTTTGCATCTCTTCATAAAGCTCTTTACTGAATAGATTGATGTCTTTAATCACAGGAATCGAAGCTTCCACTTTTTGCGCTGTAGAAGCCTTTTTAAACAGCCAAGACCAATAGATAAAATCAAAATCAATACGAGGCTTAATTGAAAAAGGACTTGTAGAACTAAACATCCATTTTATTCCTTTGTTAATCATTCCAGGAGCAGCCAAAGAGATAATATGACTAGGGGTAATTATTCCTGCATTTACATAGGATGCACCTTTGCTAAAATCAGATTGATCTATAACAGTAACTTGATGCCCTTCTTTATGTAAGTAATAGGCAGAACACATACCAATGATTCCACCTCCAATAACAACTACATTTTTACTCATAATTAAATCACTTGAAAACCGAATGCATATGGATCATCTTCATCATCAATAACAATATTGTTATATCCGTATACTTTTGCCCAACCTTGAATACTAGGAACAATAGCAACCTTACCATCGAGTGTGGTTTCTTCTTCTACACGACCAATAAACTTACTTCCAATAAAACTTTCATGAATAAACGCTTCGCCTTTTTTTAGTTTTCCTTTAGCATGAAGTTGAGCAATACGTGCAGACGTACCTGTTCCGCAAGGACTTCTATCAATTGCTTTATCTCCATAAAACACAGCATTTCTTCCTGAAGAAGTAGGGTCTAAAGGTTCTCCAGTCCATAACATATGCGAAACGTCTCTAATGGTATCATTTTCTGGATGGATAAACATATCAGGGTATTTTTCGTTAATCCTTTTTCTAACTTCCTGCGAGTATTGTATAATCTTTGAAGCAGTGAAATTTTGAATTCCTGAAAAGTTTTGTTGAGGATCTACAATCGCATAATAATTCCCACCATAAGCCACATCAAAAGTAATTTCACCGAGTTCAGGGCATTCAATTGTTAAATTTTCTGCTGCTAAATAACTCTTTACGTTAGTTAATCGAACCCAATCTACTTTTTTATTGGTTTGCTGATATTCAATTTCAACCAAACCAGCAGGAGCTTCCATTTTTATTTTTCCTGGAACTTTGGGAGTGATTAAACCTTCTTCAATAGCAATAGTAATAGTACCAATAGTACCATGACCACACATAGGAAGACAACCAGAAGTTTCTATAAATAAAATTCCAAAGTCATTTTCAGGGTTACTTGGCGGATATAAAATAGAACCGCTCATCATATCGTGTCCTCTAGGTTCAAACATTAAACCTTTGCGAATCCAATCATATTCTTTTAAGAAATGTTGACGCTTTTCGCTCATATTGGCACCTGTTAAGTTTGGTCCTCCACCTGCAACCACACGAACTGGATTTCCGCAGGTATGCGCATCAACGCAAAAAAAAGTTTTTTTCATATTAAATTGAACAGCCAACTGTAACCTTCTATTCGAGTTAAATCCCTTCATATTTAACTGTTCAAGATAGGCTAAGTTGGCTTAGTTATCAATTTCTTTAACGACCGCAAAGGTAAGGTTTTTACCTGAAGGGGTGTCTAAAGAAATTCTTAATTTTTATTAATTAATCTCTTCTTTTGTAAAGTTTCCGTTAACCGAACGTAAAATTTGTAAAGGGTTGTTGTTTTTTAACTCTTCAGGTAATAATTCGTTTGGAAAATCTTGAAAACTAAAAGGTCTAACCCAACGATCAATAGAGCTTATTCCTACAGCAGAAAATCTACTATCAGAAGAAGCTGGGTAAGGGCCTCCATGCGTCATTGCAGAAGTTACCTCTACACCGGTAGGTACACCGTTAAAAATAATTCTTCCTACTCTGTTTTGGAGTGCAGATATAATATCAGTTAAGTTTTTATAATCAGTGTCTTCAGCAATAATAGTTCCTGTTAGCTGACCTTCTAACTGCTGTATTATTTCGATTAACTCCTGTTCGTTTTTACATCTTACAACAAGTGAAAATGGACCAAATACTTCTAAATGAGTTTTAGAATTTTTTATAAAATCTGCTCCAGAAATAGTAGCTATTTGTGTTGGAGCATAGTTGTTTGTAGTTTGATCATTAGAAATTTCAGATACAACTGTAACTCCTTCCTGTGCAGTGACGGATGTTTTATTAGCAAGATATCCTTTTTTGATATTTGGATGCAACATACACTGCGGTGCAATAGCAGTTGTTTTTTCTCCTAAATCTTTAATAAAAGAGTCTAATTGCTCATTTTCAATAGTTAATAATAAACCAGGGTTGGTGCAAAATTGACCTGTGCCAAGAGTGATTGAACCAGCATAAGTAGTAGCAATTTCTTCCGCTCTATTTACAATTGCTGTCGGTGTTATAATAACTGGATTGATACTTCCCATTTCAGCAAATACAGGAATAGGTTCTTCTCTATTGGCTGCTAAATTAAATAAAGCTCTTCCTCCGTTAATACTCCCTGTAAAACCTACTGCTTTTATCTTAGGATGTGTAACTAATTGTTGTCCTACTTCAATTCCGGTAGAATTAAGATTAGAAAAAACACCATTTGGCATACCTGTTTGCTGGGCTGCGTTGATAATAGCAGAAGCGATTAATTCTCCGGTTCCGAGGTGCATTGGATGAGATTTTACAATAACTGGACATCCAGCAGCTAAAGCACTGGCAGTATCTCCTCCTGCTGTTGAATATGCTAATGGAAAATTACTAGCTCCAAAAACAACAACAGGACCTAAAGGAATGTTTATTTTACGTAAATCTGGCTTGGGCATTGGCTGTCTATCTGGTACTTCAGTATCAATCGTTGCATTTGCCCAAGATCCATTGGCAACTAATTCGGCAAACATTCGCAATTGAAAAACAGTTCTTCCACGCTCTCCAATAGCGCGTCCTTCTGGCAAACCTGATTCAGACATATAGGTTTGAATTAATTCATCACCTAGGTCTAAAATTCCATCAGCAATAGCGTTTAAAAAAGAAGCTTTTTGAACTCCTGAATAGTTCTTGTATTCTAAAAAAGCACTTTGTGCTAATGCTACAGCTTCATTCACTTCTTCGGTAGTTGCTTCATAAAAATCACAATCATTTTCTTTATTCAATTGTGGATTAAAAGTTTTGTGTGTTTTATTTCCGTTTGATGAAAGCTTGTTTCCTATATAGTTTTTCCCTGTAATTGTTGAGGTTATTGTGGTCATGTTATTTTGTTTTAATGAAGCATTGTTTAAAAACACCAAAAGTAGAGAACGAATTCTCTACTTTAAATTATACGGCTAATTCTAGGTTTTTATAATCTGGCAATGTTGGGCGGTTTTTGAGCCCTTCTTCTATAATCTGTAAAACGCGTTTTCGTTCATCGCCTATTAAAGTTAAACGAGGAGCTCGTACATTTTCGGTACCAATTCCTGTTGCTACTTCTGCTAATTTAATATTTTGTACTAATTTAGCATTAATATCTAATTCAAGCAAAGGCAAAAACCAACGGTAAATAGTTAAAGCTTCTGCTGCTTTTCCTGCTTTTTGTAATTCATAAATAGCAACCGTTTCTTTTGGGAATGCACAAACTAATCCTGCAACCCAACCATTGGCTCCCATAAAAAGACTTTCTAAAGCTAATGTATCTACGCCGCTCAAAATAGCTAATCGATTTCCAAAGCGATTCTTAATACGCGTTACGTTAGATAAATCTCTTGTAGATTCTTTAACAGCTTGAATGTTTGGACAGTCTCTCAATAATTCATCAAACATGTCTAAAGTAACTTCAATACCATAATCTACAGGGTTGTTATAGACCATAATTGGTAAATCTGTAGATTGTGCAGTCTGTTTGAAAAATTCTACAGTCTCCCTTGCATCAGCTTTGTAGCGCATTGGTGGAAGCATCATAAGCCCAGCAGCGCCATCTTCCTTTGCTTTTTGAGCTGCTTCTATCGCTCCTTTGGTTGTTTGTTCTGCAATATTGATAATTACAGGAACCTTACCATCTACAATACGAACTGCTTCTCGAACTAAAGTTCTTTTTTCGTCATCAGATAAAGTAGATGCTTCACCAAGGGTACCTCCTAATATTATTCCGTGAACACCTGCATCTAATTGTGCTTTAATGTTTACTTCAAACATTTGTAAGTCTAAAGTGTCGTCTGAGGTAAACTTAGTTGTTACAGCTGGCATTACGCCTTCCCATTTTATCATAATTCTTGTTTTGATGACAAAGTTATAGGTTAAGAAGTCTTATTTTTTGTTAGTTTTTAGCTAGTAGTGATACAATATTACCCTTTGAGTTTGTTTTAGTATTGTTTTTGGTGTATATTTTATAAGTTTGATGTAAATCCTTAAAAAAATGAAAGTATTACCATTTAAAATTCCAAAGGCAAAAAACATTGGATTAATCTACCAAGAAGATAAGGGAGCATATTTTTATGATAAGTTTCATCAGCATGAAGAAATTCAATTATGTTTTATTGTCAAAGGAGAAGGAACGTTGGTAGTTGGAGATTCTATAGAGGAATATAAAAAAGGAGATATCATTGTTATTGGAAGCAACCAACCTCATGTTTTTAAAAGCGATAATTCCTCCGTAAAAAATTCCTATATGATTTCGTTGTTTTTTACGGAGATTTCGTTTGGAGATAATTTTTTCGGGCTTGATGATTTTAAAGAAGTAGGTACTTTTTTTAATAAGTCGAAAACTAGTTTTAGATTAACATCAAACAAAGAAAAGCTAGAAAAATTGTTTTTAAAATTGCCAAAAAGTAGGGATTTGGAGCGCTTCATTGTTTTTATTAGGATTATAGATGTTATTTTGAATTCAGAAACGAAATCATTGTCTTCATTTGTGTATAATAAAAACTATACGGATAATGAAGGGAAGAGGATGCGTGACATCATGGATTATACACTTACAAACTTTAATAGAAAAATAGATTTAGAGGAAATAGCTGAGGTAGCAAACATGACTTCTAATGCGTTTTGTAGGTATTTTAAACAAAGAACTAATAAAACATATTTTAGTTTTTTAAATGAGTTAAGAATTGAAAAAGCTTGTAAATTATTACAAGATAAAGATTTTCTAATCACTGAAATATCTGAAAAATCTGGGTTTAAGAACATCTCTAATTTTAACAGAAAGTTTAAAGAGTTGAAAGGAGTAACTCCTTCTGCTTATAGAATTATTCATTAATTTAGATTAAATGTTACATTTTAAGCATAGTTTTTTCGATTTTAACAGTAAATCTTATTTAGCTTGGTTATATTTGACGGCTATTTATCAAGTTGGATATATGAAAAAAATTGTTGGAGTATTATTTTTATTATTTTTCTCTTTGAAGGCTACTTCACAAGAGACATTACCTATTTATGCAGATTACTTATCTGATAACGTTTATTTACTACATCCTGCGGCCGCAGGAATAGGGGAGTGTGGAAAAATTCGTTTTACAGCGCGTCAGCAATGGTTCGGTGTAGATGACGCTCCTAGTTTACAAACATTAAGTTATCATGCCAAAGCTGGAAATGAATCAAATTCTGGATATGGTTTTATTTTATTTAATGATAGTAACGGATACCATTCTCAAATTGGATTTCAGGGTACTTATGCATATCACTTAAATATGGGAAATGATAATTTGTTCAATCAATTATCATTTGGATTATCAATGTCGGTAGTTCAAAACCAGGTAGATCAAAGAACATTCTCTGGAGATAGAGCAGATGTAATTAGCCAGGTTATTGAAAGTGATTTTTATTTTAATGCCGATTTCGGTATGGCGTATCACTATAAAGGATTTGCGTCTTATTTTACAGTAAAGAATTTATTTTTAGCCGCAAAAGGTAATTTGAATCCGAATTTTGAGTCGTTAAACCTGAGAAATTATATTCTTGGAGCAAGTTACTTTTTTGGAGAAGAAGATGTATTACAATATGAGCCATCCTTAATGTTTCAGTATAAAGAGTTAACTGGAGAAAAGATTGCTGATATTAACTTTAAAGTATATAAGAAAATTAGAAACACACAGTTTTGGGCAGCGTTGTCATACAGATCTAGTTTTGATGGAAGTGTATTTGGAGAAGCACAATATTTTACGCCAATTGTAGGTGTTAATTTTGATAGATTTATGGTTGCTTATACTTATACGCAACAAACTGGTGATATCGTGTTTTCTAATGGAGGATTCCACCAAATATCTTTAGGTATGAATATTTTATGTAGAAAGAGAAGAGCTTCTGCTTGTCCTAATATTAACGGAGGATTATTCTAAAACGATAACTCATTAACTATTAAACTAGGATTAATAGTTTTTAAAATATTTTCTAAAACAGCTTTGTTTTTATTTATGTAGAATAAATGCGAAGCTGTTTTTGTTTTGGTAGTATTCAGTAAATGGTGTTGTTCTAATACGTTTTGAGTTTGCTTAGCAACAGCTTCTCCAGAGTCAATTAATTGTACTGAATTTCCAGTAATTCTTTTAATGGCATCTATTAAATACGGATAATGCGTACATCCTAAAACGATACAGTCTGCTTTTTTATGTAACATAGGGTTTATGTACTTTTTTAATAAAAGATCCATCTGAGGGGTGTTTATAAGGCCTCTTTCTATAAGGTCAACTAAACCCTCTCCAACCTGTTCAATGATAGTAATATTATTATCTAAAAGAGAAGATGTTTTTTCAAAAAGTTCACTGTTTAACGTTCCTTTGGTAGCTAGAATACCTATAACATTGGTTTGTGTTTGTAGGGACGCAGGTTTTATAGCAGGTTCAATACCAATGAAGGGAACATCATAATGTTCGCGTAAATATTTAATGGCATTGGTGGTAGCAGTATTACAGGCTACAACAATAATCTTTGCGTTTTTGTTTAATAAGAACTCTGTATTTTTTTTTGAAAGATGAATTATTTCCTCTTTAGATTTTTGACCGTACGGAGCATTGATACTATCTGCTAAATAGATAGTATGCTCATTAGGTAATAAGGTGTAAATTTCTTTCCAAATAGAAGTTCCCCCAATACCCGAATCAAAAATACCTATAGGTGAGTTCGTTATTTTGTTCATGTTATAGCAAAAATAAAAATCCTGCTAAACTAGCAGGATTTTTAAGATATATTTTTTTGAAAAAATTAGAAACCTAATTTAGCTTTTACAGCGTTGTAAATATCTTCTCCTTTATCGTAAACGATTAATCCCTTACCTGGAGCAGCATCTAATACATAAACAATTCCTTTCTCTGAAGCAACATCTTTGATAGCTTTTTCAGCTTTCTCTAAGATAGGAATAGTTTTTTCTTGGTATTTTTTTTGCATTTCTTGAGCTGCAGCTTGTCTAGCTTGCTCAATTTTTTGTCTATCTAATTGAACTTCTTGAGCTCTTTTTTGATTTACTTCTTGAGTTTGGCTTTTTCCTTCAGCTTCATACTTCTTTACTTTAGCCTCTAATTTTTTAAACATTCCTTCAATCTCGTCTTGATAAGTCTTGTTTAATTTTTCTAAATCAGCTTTCATTGCTTTAGTTGCAGGCATTTCAGCTAATAATTTATCAGTGTTAATATGTGCTATTTTTTGTGCATTCGCAACACCACCCAAACCAACTGTAAAAATTGCAACTAATAATAACGTTTTTAAATGTTTCATTCTTTGTTGTTTTAATTAAATAATTGTTTTTATTCTTGATTAATTGTCTTTTTTAGCTTCTTCTTGCTCTTTCCTCTTTTTTGCCTCTTCTTCAGCTTTCTTTTTAGCTTCTTCTTGTGCTTTCTTTAAAGCTGCCCTTTTCTCTAATAATAATTTTCTTTTATCAGCTCTTTCTTTTAAGCGAGCTTTTCTAGTTTCTTCTATTTGTTTAATACGAGCTAAACGTGCTTCTTCTTTTTTCTTCCTAGCCTCATCCTTTTTTGCTTGTTTAGCCTGTTGTGCTTCTGATAAATTATTATTTTTTAATAACTCTTTCTTAGCAGCTATTTTATCTTTCTTTTCTTGTTTACGTTGATCAATATTGATCATTTTTACAACAAGGTCGCTAATATCGTGTTTTTTATTTGAATACAACATTACCAATTCACTTGATTTGTCAAAGACAAAATCATACTTCTTTCTTGAAGCAATGGTCTGTACAGCATTGTATACTTGATCCTGAACTGGCTTTATTAATTGCTTTCTTAAATTATACATGTCTCCGTTAGGACCAAAGTATAAAGATTCTAATCTTCTTAACGATTCTTGTTTGATTGTAATATCCTCTTCACGCTCATCAATTAAATCTTTTGTTAAGATTGCTTTTTCATTGGTTAGATCGGTTTTTAAAACTTCTATCTTTCGTGCTTCATCATCTAACCTTTTTCTCCACTTTTCTACCTTGTCATTCAACGTGTTTTGCGCTGTAATATACTCAGGTATATTTTGAAGAATGTATTCCATGTCTATGTATGCAATACGCTGGTTTTTTTGACCAAAACTAACAATGCTAGTAAATAAAAGAACGATTAATAAAATGTTTTTTTTCATCTTGTATAATGTGTTTAGAAAAAACCGTGCCAAAAACCAGACACATTACAAATGTAAGGTTTTTTAGAACTGTCTACCAATAATAAAATGTGTTTGCCATCCAGACTTTGTTGGGTTTAAAGATTGGTCTACTAAAGGTAACGGATCGAAACCATGAGCAAAGTCAATTCCTAATAATCCAAAGGCAGGCATAAATATACGAATACCTACTCCAGCCGAACGCTTAAGCTTAAACGGATTAAATTCACTAAAATTGTCATAAGAATTACCTGCTTCTAAAAATCCTAATGTATAAATAGATGCAGAAGGTTTATCAGTTATAGAATAACGTAATTCTAATTGGAATTTATTGTAAATAGCTCCACCGTCTAAATCAGATAAACTATTGTTTTCGTATCCTCTTAATCCTACAACTTCACGACCATCTAATTGCCCTTGTGCAATACCATCTCCTCCAACAAAATATCTTTCTACAGGAGTTAATCCTAATTTATCGTTGTATGACCCTAAGTAACCCACTTCGAAATTAGACATTAATACTAATTTGTTAGCAAGTGAGGTATACCATTTACCTTTTGCAGATAATTTGTAGTATTCTAACCACTGGTATTTGTTAGCTAAATAATCATTTCTTATTTCATCAGTAGGGTTATCTGGTTCTGTAAAATCTTTTCCGTTTACTAATGAGTAAGGGAATGTAGCTTTTGCTCTAATAGTAAATTCAGAACCATATGTTGGGAAAATTAAACTAGGACCTGCTGAATTACGTGTTAATGCAATGTTATAAGCTAAGTTGTTAAGATTTCCTTGACTCAAGATGTCGTTAGAAGAACCAACTCTATATTGATAGTTATCTAAACTAATTCTTTGGTAACTGATACTTTGCGAAAGTGTAAAATAATCATCAGGCCACTGCAACCTTTTACCTAATCCAATAGAGGCACCAATAATGTTTAATCCTTGATCTTTTAATACTCTATTCGTTTGGAAATCAAATCTAAATTGGTTAGAGTAATATAAAGAGAACGATAATGATTGTGGTCGTTTACCACCTAACCAAGGTTCTGTAAAAGATATACTATAGGTTTCGTAAGTTCTAGCAGCTTGTAATCTTAAAGATAAGCTTTGCCCATCTCCCATAGGTAAAGGTTTGTAGGCATCTTTATTAAAAATATTTCTAATAGAGAAGTTATTGAATGATAAACCTAAGGTACCAATAAATGATCCACCACCATAACCTCCTTGAAGCTCAATTTGACTACCTCCTTTTTCGGTAACTGTAAATTCAATATCAGCGGTTTTATCTTGATAGTTTGGTTTAACATCTGGAGTAACGTTCGTGTCAAAGAATCCTAACTGACCAATTTCACGAATAGATCTGATAATATTTTGACGACTGAATAAATCTCCAGGTTTTACTCTTAGTTCTCTAAAAATAACGTGATCGTTTGTCTTTTCATTACCAACAACAGTAACTTTCTTAATGGTTGCAGGTTCATCTTCACGAATACGAATTTCTACTGTAATAGAATCGTTTTTTACTTGTGTTTCAACAGCATTTACTTGAGAGAATAAGTATCCGTTGTTATGATAAAGTGTTTGAATATCTTGAGAATCAGGAGTACCATCACCAGAAATTCTTTCTTTTAACACTTTTCCATTATAAATATCACCTTTGTCTATACGCAAGAAGGCATGAAGTTGTTCATCTGTATATTGTTTATTACCAATAAACTTAATATCAGCAAAACGATATTGTCTACCTTCTTCTACTTCAATTTCTAAATTGATAGTATTATCATCATTCCAAGTAAGGTTATCAGAAATAATACGAGCATCTCTATATCCTTTCTCACTATACTTTTCTAAAATGCTTTCTAAATCTTCTTTGTAGTCATCTAAAATATATTTAGAAGCTTTCCAGAAACGTCCAAGCATTTTACGCTTTGTATTCTTCATTAAACCTCTTAAAGCACCATCTGAAAAGGCTTCGTTACCAGTAAAACTAATCTTCTTAATTTTAATACGATTTCCTTTATCAATAAATATTTTCATACTTACCGTATTGATATCAGTAGTGTCTTTTTCGGTATTTAAAGTAACTTTTGTTTTTAAGAAACCTTTATCTGTATATTTCTTTTTAATAAAGTTTCTTGTGGTTACAATTAAGTTATCAGTAACCATAGTACCTTTTTTAAGGTCTGTTTCTTTCTTTAAGTCTTTTGCTTTAGATTTACTAACACCTTTAATAATTACATCTGTAAGTTGAGGAAGTTCTGTTACATTAAATTGAAGGTATACAGTGTTTTCGTCTCTTTTAGAAAGATAAACATCTACTTCACTAAATTGCTTACTTTCATAAAGCTTTTTTATCGCACTGGTTAACTTATCACCAGGTAATTTGATAGTTTGACCAATAATTAAACCGGTATATACTCTTACAGTTTGTTCACTAAATTTTTGTAATCCAGTAACCGTAATTCCTCCTAAAATGTAGTCCTTACCCTTTTCATAAGATATAACATTGGTTTTAGTACTGTCTTTAGGAGTTATATCTTGTGCTTGTTGCTTACTTACCGTAAATACGGTTAATATAAATGCAATTAAAAACGAATATCTATTCATTACTTTCAATCTGTTCACTGGTTTTTCCAAATCTTCTTTCTCTGTTTTGATAATCTAATATTGCGCTATAAAGATGTTCTTTTCTAAAATCTGGCCATAAAACTTCAGTAAAATAAAGTTCAGCATATGCCATTTGCCATAATAAGAAATTACTTATTCTTTGTTCACCACTTGTACGTATCATTAAATCAACGTCGGGCAAATTAAATGTATATAAATGACTATTTATAATTTTATCGTCTATTTTTTCGATATCTAATTCGTTATTAACAACTTTTTTAGATATGTTTTTGATAGCATTAACAATTTCTTCTCTTCCACCATAACTTAAAGCAAAAGTTAATGTGATGGTAGAATTGTTTTGGGTAGCATCAATTACTTCAGCTAAAACTTTTCTCGCTTTTTGAGGTAATCTTTCAATGTTACCAATGCTATTTATTTTAATTCCATTTTTTTGAAATTCAGGAAGTTCTTTCTTTAATGAATTCACTAAAAGACTCATTAAAGCGTCTACCTCAAGTTTAGGTCGATTCCAGTTTTCGGTAGAAAAAGCATATAAAGTAATATACTTCGTGCCTACATCAGATGCGCCAGCAACGGCTTCTCTTACTGCTGTTAAGGCATTTTTATGTCCAAATACTCGCTGCATTCCTTTACCTTTTGCCCATCTACCATTACCATCCATGATAATGGCAATATGATTAGGTGTATTTTGTAAATTAATGCTTTGTAGTAGTTTTGACATATGTTTATTTTGTTAATCCGTTGTAACAAGCAGGTCTTCCAAAGGTATAAACAATTGATATTCCAGAAAAGAAATACCAGTCATTTCCGTTTCCTTCAAAGTTTAATGATTGAACTGCACTAGTGCTATAATCTAATTGATCAGTAAAAGTGTATCTAGCTCCAGTTTCTACTGCAAAGGCAAGATCACTAGTTAATCGTCCTTTAATTCCTATACCTACAGGTAGTGCATAAGAAAAAGAGTTTTTTACCTCAATAGTATTGGTGTTAACAAGGCGATTAAAACTTTTATGATTGATTGTAGCAATTTGAGCTAATATATAAGGGGTAAATGAAGTTCTATATTCTGCTATATTATATTCATAGAAATTGAATTCAACACCTGCTGCAAATTCGTGTATTGTGTTTGTGAAACTTCGTCCAGATTGTTGTCTAAATGCATTTTCAGCATCCTTATCGTTTCCAGAAATAGGAATAAGATTATAGTTAGCTCTTAAGGCAATTCGAGGGTTTAAATTGTATTTGTAAACAATACCTCCCGCAAATTCATTAGGATATATATAATTGGTTCTTCCGATGTCTCCAACATAATTAGAACCTCCAAGAAATAATCCAATTTCATGACTTTGCCCCTGTACAAAGCCTATCGAACTTAACAATAATATAAATAATATACGTTTTCCCATTATAATAATAGCGTGCAAATATAGATAATTGAATTTGCTTTAAAAAGTTAATGATATGTCTTTTTTGATTAACTTTTTTTTCTGCGTTTTATTGTAAGGCGATTTTGATTAAATAGATTCATTTCTTGTGTCCTCACCCCATAAGAGTTTGCTTCTTAGAGTTTTTAGGTAAGATTGCTTGTTTAGCTGTATACTTTTTATAGTGAAGCTAGCTTTTTTTATTTTAACCTTGGTCTCTTGGGATACCGTAGTAATCCTAGAATCGAGGGAGATTAAAAAATCTTTTTCTCGAGCGCTTACTTCTAATTCAATTGAAGTATTATCTGGAATTACCATTGGTCTAGCGTTTAAATTATGTGGAGCTATTGGGGTAATCACAAAATTGTTCGCATTAGGTAAGATTACTGGACCATCGCAGCTTAAAGAATATCCTGTAGATCCTGTTGGGGTCGCGATTATTAATCCATCCGCCCAATAATTAGTAAGATATTCATTATTAAGATAGGTTCTCACTCCAATCATGGAAGTAGTGTTTCTTCTAGCGATGGTAACTTCGTTTAAGGCAAAGTTTAATTCAGAAAATTCATGAGTTTTAGGACTGGTTTCGATTTCCAATAAGGTTCTTTCCTGAATTCGATACTCTTTATTAGCTAGTTGTTCAATAGCTTCTACGATTTGATCTTTTTGAACAGTCGCTAAAAAACCTAAACGACCAGTATTTATTCCCATAACAGGAATGTTTAAGTTACGTATATAGGTAACTGCTCTTAAAATAGTTCCATCACCACCAATAGTAAACATACATTCAAAATCGTCGGTTAAATCTTTAAAATCAGAAAATACTGAGTAACTACCATTTAAAGAATTGTTTTCTTGTAAAAGTTTGTGAAAACTACTTTCAAAAAATACTTCTGTATTGTGTTTTTCTAAACAAGTTAAAAGTATTTGTATTTCTTTCTCGGCAGTTATGGTATATGATTGTCCGTATATGGCTACTTTCTTCACGTAATAAAAAATTTGATTAGCTGGTAAGTGTTGCTTACATGTCTAAATATCTTCTCAAATATTCAGCTCTGTCTTTAAGTTCTTCAAGGTAAGTGTCATCTTCGTGTTGTGTAACAACATTGTAATTATATCTACGAAATGTTTGAATGATTTCATTTACCTCTTCAGAAGTTACTTTTAGCGTAACTTGAACGTTGTCTTGGTTTTGAGATGAGATATATAATCCTAATAACTGGGCATTGTTAGCTTCAACAATTTGAGCTATTTGGCTCATAGAATAGTCATTTCTGTTTTTTTCTATAATTAAAGTCTCACTTTCATTATGTAAAAATGGGCTATCAGCAAAAGCATCTAGAATATCACTTAACTCATAGTAACCAATATAATTCATGTCTTTGTTTAAAACAGGAATTAGGTTACAATCATTATCAGCAAATAAAACGATTAAGTCCAGCAAAGTAGCCTTTTCATTAGTGTGAAAATGATCTAATAAATAGGCATATTCTTTTAGAGATTGGTCATTCTCCTCAATCGTTTGTATATCACTTTCAGGTAAGCACCCAATAAGTTTTCCATTTTCTACAATGGGTATATGCGTAATCGGGAGATCTTTACACATTTGTTGTGCACTTTTTACTGTATTACTTAGTTCAAGTGCTTTAATTTCTTTTAGTATGAAATCATTAATATTCATTACTACGAATATAGTTTAAAATCTTGGAATGCGTTACCTTTGTGGTCTAATTTTATGACATGACAAAATTAAGCGTAAATATTAATAAAATTGCAACCTTACGTAATTCAAGAGGAGGAAATGTACCTAACTTATTACAAGTAGCAAAAGATGTTCAGGAGTTTGGAGCAGAAGGAATCACGATTCATCCAAGACCAGACGAACGCCATATACGTTATCAAGATGCTTATGACTTAAAACCAATTGTTACTACAGAATATAATATAGAAGGAAATCCTATTAAGCAATTCATGGATTTAGTTTTAGAGGTGAATCCTACACAAGTAACGTTAGTGCCAGATGGAGAAGATGTATTAACGTCAAATGCTGGTTGGGATACGGTTACCCATCAATCCTATTTAAAGGAAGTAATTGCAGAGTTTAAAAAAGCAGGAATTAGAACTTCTATATTTATTGATACCGATTTAAAATTGATTGAAGCAGCAGCAAAAACTGGAACAGATAGAATAGAATTGTATACAGAGAGTTTTGCGTCTGAATTTGAAAAAGGAAATAAGGAGGCAGTAAAACCTTATACAGAAGCAGCTGTATTGGCTCATGAATTAGGTTTGGGGATTAATGCTGGTCATGATTTAAATCTTGAAAACATTCAATTCTTTAAACAAAACATACCAAATTTAGCAGAGGTTTCAATAGGGCATGCATTGATTTCTGAAAGTATTTATTTAGGAATTGAAAATGTCGTAAACATGTATTTACACAGATTACAATAGCTTATGCAAATTCTCCACTCACGTATTGTAGGTAGCGGTCACCCATTACTAATTCTTCATGGGTATTTTGGAATGGGTGATAATTGGAAAACTCATGCAAACAATCTTGCTGAAGAAGGTTTTGAAGTGCATTTAATAGATCAGAGAAACCATGGTCGTAGTTTTCATGCAGATGCTTTCGATTATGAATTATTAGTTGAAGATTTACATAGTTATATTGTACATCATCAACTTAAAAATGTTGATTTGTTAGGACATTCCATGGGAGGTAAAACCGTTATGTTATTTGCAACAGAATATCCTGAATTGATTAATAAATTAATAGTTGCAGATATTTCTCCAAGGATGTATCCACCACATCATCATGATATTTTAGCTGCCTTAAATTCGATAGATTTTGAAGTTCAGAACTCCAGAAAATTGGTCGATGAAAAACTGGCTGAATTGATACCTGAAGTAGGAATACGTCAGTTTTTATTGAAAAGTGTATACCGAAAAGATAAAACAGAATTGGCTTTTCGTTTTAATTTGAAATCTTTAACAGAGAATAATAGTGAAGTAGGAGAATCGTTACCGTCTTTTACTATTTTTGAAGGAGAAACACTATTTTTAAAAGGAGCGAATTCTGGATATATTTCAGAAGAAGATGTTCCTTTAATTAAAGCGCATTTCCCTGAAGCTGTAATAACTGTAGTAGCTAACTCTGGACATTGGTTACATGCAGAAAACCCTAAAGGTTTTTACGATGCTTTAATAGCATTTTATAACCAATAGGGCAGGGGAATAGGTTGTTAGATTGAATTTTACTTAAGAATAAATTTTTCTCCTTTTTTAGCAGTCTTTACTTTTTTCATATAGATATTAAAAAAGGAAGGAATACTTTCTTTAGAGCCATAAATGATTCGATGTTTGACTTTTGTAAAAGTTAGTATGGTTATTTCAAAGCTGGGATACCCGGTAATTAATGCTGGTTGGTTTAATGACCAATGCCAATCATATTTACCTCCGAAGTTTCTTCGAGCTACTTCAAAAATGTAGCATCCAATACGATGAATAATATTGGTTAGTTCTTGTTCATTCATAACCTGTTGGTTATTATGTAAATGATTTAAGATTTCGTCGTCAAGAACAAGTAAACTTTCTACACTATAATCTAGCGAATTGTTTAAGGCTTGGTTAAAGTTATTCACAAGGTGGTTGGCGTTTACTGTAATATAAGATATAAAGTCATCTTGAATTTCTTTTTTCATGTTTGGTGATTTTACAGAATGTAATTCTTAACGAGAAGAAAGTAACTCGGTTATAAGTTAACTTCCTTACAGGAAAAGTATAGTTGAAATTTGATTTTGAGATATATAATTCTAAACTGGTGTAGTGCTACTGGTGTAGTGCTACAGAAAATTATATATGTATTGAGAGAGACATTAGCTTTTCTTTAATAAGAATGGAGAGAAATAGAGTTAATTAAAGAATATAGGCTATAAAATGTATGGGTAGGTTTAGCATTTTGTTAGTTTCTTTTTCATTTTTTCATAACAAGTCGTTTTTGTTTATTTGGTTAATTAAATTATTAATCTTTAGATGTACTGATTGTTGTTCTTTTAAATGCTTGTTGAAAACTATAATTATTGCCTTGGCAATCATTAAGTTATTTCTCTTTCCAGAATAAACTTTTTGAATCGTTTCTAAAGAAAAATGATGACCTTTTTGAATTAGATATTCTTTCACTTTTTCCCTGTATTTAGGAGGTTTAATTTTTTCTAATTCACTTCGTTGTGTGGTTGTTATCATAAAAACTCTAGCTAATTTTTATAAAACACGTTACAATTCATCTATATTTGTACGTGTCTTGTACTTATAACACTACAAAGACACAAACAAAATTCTTAAAAAGAAACAAAAATATAAATAAATTAGAAAAATGTTATTTTTTTAATGAGTGATTTTATTGATGAAACATACAAGAGAGTTGAAGAGATTATTAATTATAACCGGTTAAATATAAGGTCTTTTGAAGAAAAGATTAATGTTTCTAACAACTCTATTGGTACCGCTATAAGAAGAAAGTCAGCTTTTAAAAGCAATGTGTTAAACAAAATTCTACACGCCTTTCCAGAAGTAGACCCAACATGGTTATTAACTGGAAAAGGAACCATGTTCTTAAAAAATGAAAATGGAGAAATAAACGATACTCCTATTGAATATAGAAAACTAGAATTTAAAGATAAAATTAAAGCGGTACTGCTAGAACTCTTCTTAGAGGAAGATGTTGTAGTTAAAGAAGTAATAAAAAAGGAAATTAAAGGTTACTTAAAAGAAAAGTAATATTCAACTATAAAAAAGCCTCGAGACATTCTCAAGGCTTTTGTTTTATTACTTAATCTCTAAGATAAAAGGAAGTCTAGCCTGTATTCCTTTTAAATTTCTCATTTGATTAATGTTGTTGTATAATCTAAAGTTTTCTTCACCAAGAGCTTCTTTAATAATTTCATCTCTTGAAACTTTACCAAAAGGAGATAATTTAAAAGCGTCTTTAATGTCTTTATGATAGTTTGGGTAATTTCTTACACGATAATTTTCAACCTCTGCTAATTCAGCAGCCGCTTTAACAGCAGTATCTAGTCCACCCAGTTCATCAACTAAACCATTAGCAATGGCCTCTGTTCCAGACCAAACTCTACCTTGTGCAATTTCGTTAACCTGCTCAAAAGTCATGTTTCTTCCTTCTGAAACTCTGTTTACAAAAGTTTTGTAAATATCTTCAACTCCTTCTTTAGTAACATCATAAAACTGTTGAGTCATAGGTTCAAATATACTATAGCTAGGGCTATTATTTGTTGCAACTTGCTCAGCATTAATACCCATATTGTTTGCTAATTCATGAACGTTAGGGATGGCTCCAAAAACACCGATAGACCCTGTAATAGTTGTAGGTTCTGCGATAATTTTATTAGCATTACAAGCAATATAATACCCACCAGAAGCCGCAACATTACCCATAGAAACAACAATAGGTTTCTCTTTTTTGGTTAACTCTAACTCACGCCAAATAAGTTCAGAAGTTAAGGCACTTCCTCCAGGAGAATTTACACGTAAAACAATCGCTTTAATGTTATCGTCTTTTCTAGCTTTACGAATAGCTTTATTAATTAGCCCTTGACCGATTCGGTTTTCATCACCTTCACCATAAATAATTTCTCCTTGAGCGTAAATAACAGCAATTTTGTTTTTAGCAGTTGAAGAAATACGTCCTTTACCAGATTTAATGTACGCTTCAATCGAAATTGTATTTGCTTCTGCATCTGCTGCATTATCCAATTTCTCTAAGTACTCATCCATATAAATAACACCATCAACTAAATTGTTTTCTTTTGCTAGTTCAGGAGTTCTTGCATTTAAACTATCAGCAATTGCATTTAAATTTTCAGTAGAAATATTTCTAGTCTCACTAATATCTTTAGTAATTTGTGACCAAATAGACTTTAAGAATGAAGTAGTTTGCTCTCTGTTGGCTTCACTCATTTTATTCGATAAAAATGGCTCAACTGCACTTTTGTATTTTCCATGACGAATAACTTCCATTTTTACACCATACTTATCTTCAAAATCTTTATAATATAAAATCTCAGTTGATAATCCTTTGAAGTCTACCATTCCTGCAGGGTTTAAGAATACACTATCTGCAACAGAACTTAAATAGTAATTTTTTTGAGTATAAAAATCATTGTAAGCATATACAAACTTTCCACTCTCTTTAAACTCTGCTAACTTTTTTCTAACTGCTTGAGTTTGTGCAATACCAGCACTTACTATGGTAGATTGAATACTAATCCCTTTTATTTTAGAGTCTGTTTTAGCATTCTCAATAGCATTTAAAACTTTATTTAACGCTAGTTTTTCATCTGTTAACTCCAACGCTTCAGCAATAGGATTGTCTTCCTTTGGAGCATAATCTTTAAGAGCAGTAGATAAGTCGATTTCTAAAATAGAATTATTTTCAACAATTACTTCATCTCCGCTTCCCGCAATTGCAGCGATACCAATAAAGAGTAAGAAAATTAAAAATAGGGCAATAAAAAAACCTAAAATAGACGCCAATAAGTTTCTTAAAAATTTCATATGTGTTTTATTTTTAGCGGCAAATATACATTATTTAAAGAATTTCGTATTTACCACTATCGATTCACATTTGTAAAATTACCTAATCGCATATTGTACTTTTGTTGTGCAAACATGAAATAATTAAAAAGTTTATAATTTACCTCATACCCATAATTAATACCTGGTCTATAATCAATAATAGTTTCGTAAATAGCAGGATCAAAACGTGATGGTGTCTGTGCGCGGTAATTCCAAATAGGAACCATTAAGCGATTACGGTTTTCTAAGAACGACTGACTATGAAAACCAACAGGCCTCGCTATTGAATTTAAATACCCCGTAAACCCAGGGTCAATTATAATAATTTCATACTCTAAACTGTCATTTTTAATAACAACAGGTTCTTCTTTTTCAGTTGAAGTAGATGCGCTAGGAGTTGAGCCACAAGCCCATAAAAAAACTCCTAAAATAAATAAGGATAATATATGTGGTAATCTTTTCATAATCAGTAAATTTTAATAGATATAAAATTGCAAAAATTATTCCGTTTTTCATTGATTTTTAACTTGTTTAACAGTAATTTTCAGCATTAAACAAAGAAAAAATGAAGAAAAGATGTTTTTGGGTTAGTGAAGATCCCTTATATATAGAATATCATGATAATGAATGGGGAGTACCAGTATATGATGATGATCGTTTGTTTGAGTTTCTAATATTAGAAACATTTCAGGCAGGATTGAGTTGGATAACCGTACTCAAAAAGAGAGAGAATTTTAGAGAAGCCTTTGATCATTTCGATTACAAAAAAATAAAAGGGTATGGAGAAAACAAATTTGAAGAACTTCTACAAAACGCGGGAATTATAAGAAATAAGTTAAAGATAAAAGCGACTATAAGTAATGCGGCAGCTTATATAAAAATACAAGAGGAATTTGGATCATTTTCATCATACATTTGGGGCTTTGTAAATGGAAAGCCTATAAAGAATGCATTCTCTAAAAGAGAAGATGTGCCAGCAACTACGGCTTTATCTGATCAAATTTCTAAAGACTTAAAAAAGAGGGGATTTAAATTTGTTGGATCTACAGTGATTTATGCATTTATGCAGGCAGTAGGTATGGTAAATGATCACACAACAGACTGTTTCCGATATAACGAAGTTTAATTTGTACCTTTAGGCTCCCAAAACAAATCAATTTAAATATTTATACAATGAAATTAAGATATATGCTTTGTGCTGCAGTGGCAACAAGCTTATTGGTCTCTTGTGTTGTAGAGGTTAAAAAAGACCCTAAAGCAGAAACGAAAACAGAGGCAAAAACAGAAAAAACTTTTGAATATGAAGTAGAACAGTTTGCTGATATTAAAGTATTGCGCTACCAAATTCCTGGGTTTGATCAATTAACATTGAAAGAAAAGAAGTTAGTATACTACTTAACGCAAGCTGGTCTAGCAGGGCGAGATATTATGTGGGATCAAAACTATCGTCATAATCTTGAAATTAGAAAAGCTTTAGAGAAAGTAAACGATGAATTTAAAGGAGCCAGAGATACTGAAGACTTTAAAAAGTTTACAACCTATTTAAAACGTGTATGGTTTTCAAATGGAATTCATCATCATTATTCAAATGATAAAATTAAAGCTGAATTTTCTAAAGAGTATTTAGAAAACCTACTAAAAGAGACTAGCACAACGTTGTCTGGAGAAGCCTTAGAAGTAATTTTTAATAATAAAGACAGTAAAAAAGTAAACAAAAAAGCAGGGGTAGATAACGTATTAGCATCGGCAGTAAACTTTTATGGTCCAGATATTACAAGTGAAGATGTAGATACATTTTATAAAACTGCATACAAAGGACCAGAAGGAAAGCCAGTAGAAGCAGGATTGAACTCTAAGCTTGTTCGTGAAGATGGAAAACTTGTTGAAAAAGTGTGGAAGTCTGGTGGAATGTATGGAGCCGCAATCGATAAAATTGTGTATTGGTTAGAAAAAGCACAGGGAGTTGCAGAAAATGAAAAGCAAGCAAAAGCTCTTGGGTTGTTAGTGGAATATTACAAAACAGGAAGTTTAGATACTTGGGATCAATATGCTATTGCTTGGGTAGAATCTACTGAAGGAAATATTGATTGGATTAACGGATTTATTGAAGTATACAACGATCCAAAAGGATACCGTGGTTCTTATGAGACAATTGTTGAAATTAAAGATTTTGATATGTCTAAGAAAATGAAGGTATTATCAGATAATGCACAATGGTTCGAAGATAACTCTCCCTTAGATCAAGCGCACAAAAAAGAAAACGTAGTAGGAGTTTCTTATAAAACGGTAAACGTAGCAGGAGAAGCAGGAGATGCTTCACCAAGTACACCTATTGGAGTAAACTTACCAAATAACAACTGGATTCGTCAAGAGCATGGATCAAAATCAGTATCGCTAGGAAATATTATTGGGTCATACAACAATGCCGGTGGAACAGGAAGATTAAAGGAGTTTGCTCATGATCAAGAAGAGATTGATTTAGAAATTAAATATGGAAAGTTAGCTGATAAATTGCATACAGCATTACATGAAGTAATTGGTCATGCATCGGGTAAAATTAATGAAGGAATCGGGCAACCAAAAGAAACCTTGAAAAATTATGCATCTACAATGGAAGAGGGTAGAGCAGATTTAGTTGGTTTATATTATTTAATGGACCCTAAATTACAAGAATTAGGACTGGTTGAAGATTGGCAAAAAGTTGGAAAAGCAGCTTATGATGGATATATTAGAAATGGGTTAATGACACAGTTAATCCGTATCAATTTAGGAGATGATATTGAAGAGGATCATATGGTAAACCGTCAATGGGTATCTGCTTGGGCTTTTGAGCAAGGAAAGAAAGACAATGTAATTGAAAAAGTGGTAAAGGATGGTAAAACATTTTTCGTAGTAAACGATTACATGAAATTACGTGATATCTTCGGACGATTATTAAAAGAAACACAAAGAATCAAATCAGAAGGAGATTTTGAAGCTGCAAAAGCTTTAGTAGAAGGATATGGTGTAAAAGTAGATCAAGCTATTCATAAAGAAGTATTAGATCGTAATAAGCAATTTACATCGGCTCCATATAGTGGGTTTGTAAATCCAGTTTTAGAACCTGTAGTTGATGCAGAAGGAAACATTACAGATGTTAAAGTAGCACAGCCTAAAACTTTTGAGGAACAAATGAAGTTTTATGCTAAAAACTATAGTTTCTTACCAGCAAAGAACTAAGATTGATAAAAAGTAAGAATTAAAAACCGATACTTTTAAAGTGTCGGTTTTTTGTATTTTTAAAGCAGAAAGTGAGTAGTATGGCAAAAAAGATAAAAGATCCAGGGTTAGGACATAACTCCAAGAAAAATATCAAGGGGATTGTAAATAAAGATGGGAGTTCTAATGTGATTCATCTTAATAAAAAGTTCAATTTAGATGATTTATATACCTTCTTTATAGAGTTAACTTGGTGGCAGTTTTTCCTTTTTGTGTTATTAGGATATACCTTACTTAATATTGTGTTTGGTTTTGTGTATATGGCCATAGGTATAGAAGAAATCACTCCTTCGAGAGGTAATTTTATCGATGATTTTTTAAATGGATTCTTTTTTAGTGCACAAACATTAACAACAGTGGGGTACGGTGGAATTGCACCGCAAGGAGTAACAGCCAATATGATAGCTGCGTTTGAAGCTATGATAGGATTACTTAGTTTTTCATTTATTACGGGGCTATTGTACGGTCGATTTTCAAAAGCGAAAGCAGCAATTCACTTTAGTGATAATGTAATTTTAAGAGATTTTAAAGAACACAGAGCAATCATGTTTCGTTTAATGAATAGTAGAAAAACGGTAATGATAGAGCCAGAAATTACGGTAACACTTTCTATAAATGAGAAAAATAAAGAAGGAGAATATAAAAGAGAGTTTTATCGATTAAAGCTAGAACGCGATAAGATTATGTATTTACCAACGGTTTGGACCATTGTGCATGAAGTTGATGATAAAAGTCCATTATTCAAATATTCAGATAAAGAAATAGAAAATCTAGAAGCAAAATTGTATGTGCTTATTCAGTATCATGAAGAATCATTTGGACAAAAAGTATATCAAATGACTTCCTATGATTTTGCAGAACTGCAATCTGGAGTGAAATACACTCCGTCTTTTAGTTTTGATAATGAAGGGTACACTATTTTAGATCACGATAAGCTAAATGAAGTGATACCGATGGATTAATTTACCCCTTGATTAAAAACTTCGAAAGAAATAAGAAACCAATAACAGCAATTATACCAATAGCTACATATAATGCTCCGTTTTGATAATGTTTCTTGTTGTTTTTAGCATCTTTCTTATAACTAAAAAGCATCATAGCAACAAAAGCAATTACAAATAAACTAGCAAAAATAATTCTTCCAGTAGTAAACATCTTAGCAGCAATAAGCGTAAACATAATATTTTATATTTTTAAGCAAAATTACATAGAATCTGTGAGATATTGGTAGAAATACTATTTGTAAATTGTAGGCTATTCTGAATATGTTTTTAGATTGTTATTAACCTTATTTAATTTTATTTAAATGAAAAAAGCTATTGTTTTTGGTGCAACTTCAGGAATAGGAAAAGCCCTAACCGAACTTTTGGTAAAAGACAACTATATGGTTGCAATAACAGGTCGTCGGTTAGAAAAGCTAGAAGCCTTAAAGAAAGCTTATCCAACACAAATTTTGGTAAAGCAAAATGATATTCAACAAGTAGCGGATGTAGAAAAAGTGTTTCATGAGATTGTCGAAACATTTAAAGAAGTAGATTTGATTATTCAATCTTCAGGAGTAGGTTTTGTAAACTCTAAGCTAATTTGGGAAAAGGAAAATGAAACCATTCAAACCAATGTAGTTGGTGTAACAAAGCTATATGATTTGGCATACAATCTATTTCGTAAACAAGAATTCGGGCATTTGGTAGGAATTTCATCAATAGCATCTTTGAGAGGTAATAGAGCAGCACCTGCATATTTTGCTTCAAAGGCGTATCAAAAAGCCTATTTGGAAAGTTTATACATTAAAACAAAATCTATCAAATCTAGAAAGGTGTTTATTACCGATATTCGACCTGGTTTTGTAGATACAGCAATGGCGCTAGGAGACGGAATTTTTTGGATGGTTCCATTAGAAAAAGCTACAAAACAAATTTATTCAGCAATAAAAAAAAGAAGGAGGGTAGCCTATATTTCAAAAAGATGGAGGCTCATTGCATGGGTGTTAAAATTAGTACCTTCTTGGATGTTAAAACTAGCAACATAATTTTATGAGAAAGAAAAATCTAATCGTTTTTGATATAGATGATACGCTAACAAAAAGCGAAAATCAGCATCAAACAGCATTCGTAGAGGCAATGCTTGGTATAGGAATAACTGAAATAAATAAAGATTGGAAGTCGTATAAAAACATGACAGATAGTTATATTCTAAAGAAAAATTTCGAACGTAACTTTCATAAAGAATTTAATTTTTCTGCAATGCCTCAATTTGAGGAAAAAATGACAGCACATTTATGCTCTTTACCTGAAACAGAAGAAATAGCTGGTGCGGGAGCGATTATCAATTTTTTTATGAAAGAAACTGATTATGCTATTTGTTTTGCAACAGGGTCATTATTAGAACCGGCATTAATAAAGTTGCAACAAGCCAAGATTAACTTTATACCAGATGTAATTGAAACGGCAAGTAGTTTTTATACAAGAGAAGAAATTGTAACCTCTGCTATTACAAAAGCAAGCAATTATTTTGGTGTGGAGAATTTCGAAAATATTATTTCCGTAGGAGATGGTATTTGGGATTTACGAACAGCTAAAAATCTAAACTTACATTTTTTAGGAATTAGAAATAAAAATTTATCAGATTTTAAAGAAGAAGGTATAAAAAGTCATATTGAAGATTGGAGTTCATTTGATTTTAAAAAAGTACAAACAGAATTAGGAATTATATAATATAACACAGGAATGAAAAGTAAAATAAACGCAGTACACGAGTTTCATACAGCATTCGGATTAGGAATTAAAAACGAACCAACAGCGAGTATTGGTAAAGATAGAAATACACTTCGTTTTAATTTAATGAAAGAAGAAAATGAAGAGTATTTTGAAGCAGCTCAAAATAATGATTTGGTTGAGGTAGCAGATGCCTTGGGAGATATGTTATATATTTTATGTGGTACAATTATAGAGCATGGAATGCAACATAAAATAGAAGAGGTTTTTAATGAGATTCAACGAAGTAATATGAGTAAGTTAGGTGAAGACGGAAAACCAATTTACAGAGAAGATGGAAAGGTCTTAAAAGGACCTAATTACTTTAAGCCAAATATTAAAGAAATCTTAGAAAACTAAAAAGTCAGCATATAGCTGACTTTTTTATTTTTCTAGTATTCTTTCTAATTCTGATGACAGTGTTTTTACACTGTTTACCATTTTTAATATTTTTCCATCCTCATCAACTATTAAGTGAGAAGGATATTGTTTAACCTTTAACTTTTTAGCCATATAGTCTTTTTGCATAGGGATGGTTGAAAACTTAAATGGTTTGGTTTTTAAAAACTCAGCTAGTTTATCTTTTTCATCAAAAGCCAAACTGATAAATTCAATATTTTCATCTTTATATTTATCTACTAAGTCATTTAACTCAGGAAACTCTTCAACACAAATTTTACAAGTAATAAACCAGCACTTTAATACTAACATTTTTCCTTTTGTATCAGCTTTATTGTGCGACTTACCGTTGATGTCTACAAAGTCATATGTTGGAAGTTTTTTTCCTTCCATTTTGTAGTAGCTATTCGCCATAGAAGCTTTTCCTTGAATCGATTTTTTAATTTTTGGATCAGCGTCACTGTTTAAAGGAGTTAACTTATAGTAGTCTTTTCCTTCTTGTTGCATTTTTACAGGGATATAAGCTCCCGTTCTTAATAATGCTAAGAAAATACTTTTCTTTACTTCCTCTCCTTTTTCATCTAAACCACTAAATGAAGACATTAAATCTACATTGTTTTTGGTGTAGTTGTTCCAGTCAGCATAGCTTTTTTGAATTGCTTCTTCTTCACCAGAAGGTTTTGCAGTGTTTGTTTTACTTGCTGTGGTGTTTTCCTTTTTACTTTTCTTGGCAGTTTTCTTTTTAGCAGTCTTTGTTTTTGAGTTGTTTGTTGCAGGAACAATATTTAAATTGTTCAAAGCAAACGTGGTAGCTCCAAAACTTAAAATAGTTGCTAATAATGCCGGAATTAGGTTTTTCATATTTCCCCTATTTGTTATGAAAAAGTGTTTTTTAGTACTACTAATATAGTGTTTTTTAACATAAAAACTAAATTTTCACACGCCATCCGTGGTTGTCGTTACTTTTGTTGTATTGAATATTTAACAGTTTTTCTTTAAAAAGAGAAGCATAAGAATTTTTTAAAACAGGTAATTCAAAAGCATCTGAATTGTGTTTGAATCCTTTAATTGGATTAATTACGGCAGCAGTACCTGAACCAAAAATTTCCTTCAATTCTCCATTGTTTGCTGCCTCTTTGATTTCAGCAACTGAAACACGTCTTACTTCTACGTCAATATTATTGTCTTCTGCTAATTGAATAATAGATTTTCTAGTAATTCCATCTAAAATTCGATCGTTGTTAGGAGCAGTGATTAACTTGTCGCCAACTCTAAAGAATATATTCATTGTACCTGCCTCTTCAAGATACTCATGCGTACTCGCATCTGTCCAAATAATTTGTTGGTATCCTTCTTTGTGAGCTAGACTTGTCGGATAAAATTGAGCAGCATAGTTTCCAGCAGCTTTAGCATAACCAACACCACCATCAGCAGCTCTACTATATTTTTCTGCCATAATTACACGTACATCTCCAGCATAATATGATTGAGCAGGAGAGCAGATAATAATAAATTTATATTCTTCAGCAGGAGAAGCAGCGATAGCTCCTTCAGTAGCTATAATAAATGGTCTTATGTATAAAGAGTTACCAAAACCTTTTTTAATCCAATCATTGTCAATTTTAAGTAACTGTTTTAACCCGTCTATAAATACATTTTCAGGTACAGGGGGCATAGCTAAACGTTCACCAGATTTGTTTAAACGTTTAAAATTTTCATCAGGTCTAAATAAGAAAACATCGTCATTATCGTCTTTAAAAGCTTTCATACCCTCAAAAACTGCTTGTCCATAATGAAAAACTCTTGCAGAAGGCTCAAAGCTAATAGGTGCGTAAGGCATTATACTTGGTGTTTGCCATGCTCCGTCTTTAAAATCACAAACCAGCATATGATCTGTAAAAACCCTTCCGAAATTTAAATTATTAAAATCGACAGTGTCAATTTTAGATTGTTGTATTAGTTGTGTGTTAATGTTCATAAAAATTGCATTTAAGAAGCGCTACGAAGGTACAAAAAGTACATTGATAATTAGTGTATTATTGGTTAAAGCTATTTGATTATTAGCTATCTTTGTTGTATTGTTTTAACTAAATTATTGATAATGAAAAAACTACTGTTTTATAGTCTGTCTTTAATGTTTTTACTTACAGGATGTAAAGTCGAAAAAAATGAAGAGAAAGAAAAGAAAGAGGAAGTAAAAGCAATTGAGCTCGTTTCTTTTGGAAAGGAAATTTCTGCCGATCATGCTATTAGTAAAGAAGATATGGCTAAGAAATTTGAAACGATGAATGTTGGTGATACCCTTGATGTAAAATTTATGGGTGAAATAGGAGAGGTATGTCAGAAAAAAGGATGCTGGATTAAAGTTCCTTTAGATGAGAAAAAAACATCTTTTGTAAAGTTTAAAGATTATGCATTCTTTATGCCTTTTAACTCTGCAAAAAGCAAGGTGATTTTAAATGGAAAAGCATTTAAAAGCGAAGTTTCTGTAGAAGAATTACAACACTATGCTAAAGATGCTGGAAAATCTGAAGAAGAAATAGCAAAAATTACAGAACCGAAAGTAACGTATTCTTTCTTAGCTGATGGAGTATTGTTGGAGGCAAAAGCAGATGAAGAATAAATTTTTATTGGGACTTTTTTTAAGTTTGATGATTGGTTGTCAATCAAAAAAAGAAACAAAAGAAATAAAGATTGTAAAAAAGATTCCGTCAAATTTTCAGATGTATAAAACATCTGAAATGGCGGAGCTTATGAGGAATATGTTGGCAAAGAACAAGGAAGTTCGAGAGCAGATCATTGACGGGAAAGAAATTGGTGATTTTAATAAAGAGTATATTAAAATACATACAGCAAAGTTGACCGATAGTACTGATTATGATGAAACTTTTTTAACATTTGCAAAGCATTTTGAACAAACACATAGAGCTTTGTTTGAAGTAAGCAAAGAAGAAAGAAAAGAGCAATATAACAATGCTATTGAATCTTGTATTGCATGTCATCAAGTCAAGTGTAGAGGACCAATTCCGCGAATTGAGAAATTATTGATTAAATAATTTGAAGCGAGAAATAATCATAACATCCGATGGTTCTACAACCATTCATTTACCCGACTGGAACGAGCAGTATCATTCGAAACATGGTGCTATTCAAGAAGCGTATCATGTATTTATTAAGAGTGGATTAGAAGTAGTAACGAACAATAAAGTTGCTATTTTAGAAATCGGGTTTGGAACCGGTTTAAATTGTTTTATTACTTTTTTAGAAGCAAAGAAACCAATTGAATATGTAGGAGTTGAGGCCTATCCAGTAGCACAAGATGAGGTTGAGAAGCTCAATTATGTAGCTGAATTAGACGCAAAAGAGCATCAAGGTGTTTTTGATAAGATTCATAAAGTTTCTTGGGAAGAAAGACATCAAATTACTACAGATTTTCAACTAACAAAAAGAGAGCAGTTCTTTAAAGATATTGATGATAAAGAAATGTTTGATTTGATTTATTTCGATGCTTTTGGAGCTAGGGTACAACCTGAACTTTGGACTGAAGAAATCTTTAAGAAAATGTATGAGGCATTAGTTCCTAACGGAATTTTAGTAACCTATGCTGCCAAAGGGAGTGTACGCAGAGCCATGCAAGCAGTTGGGTTTTCGGTAGAAAGATTACCAGGGCCTCCGGGTAAACGCGAAATGCTACGAGCTACTAAACCTGAATTGTAAGCTAACTTTTTATACTTAAAGAAAATTATAACTCTTGTTGAATAGTTCCCGTAATTTCTAAATTGTTTTTTTGAACGAAAGCAATTAATCTTAAACGAGTTTCGTTGTTAAACTTTTTAGGAATTTCAATAGAAATGTTTCCGGGGGATGAAGATAGTGGGGTAGTTAACTGATTTAAAACAATATTGCTATTCGTAATTTCTCTATTTCTATTTTCTCCGCTTTTTACAAGTGTAGATTTTCGTTCTAAAACTAGCGCAAACACAATATTCTTGTTTTCAATATTTCCTGTTACTGCGTAGTTAACTTTTATTGTGTGCTTTGTTTTTTGTACTTCAGGTAAAGAAATTGTATTTGAGGCAATGTTAGAAGTATATCCTCGGAGAATTCTTTGAACACGTGCTTGATTAGAACCTACAAAATGCTCATTTCCGTTTACAACCAATTGTGGAGTATATACTCTGTTTTTTCTGAATTTTTTACCATAGGCATATTGAATTTTGGTAAATTCTTTTGAGCTAAAAGGATCATTCCAGCCAATATAATTCCAATAATCAACATGGTATGACAGAATAGAGATGTTCTTATCTTGTGTTTCTTTTTTAATTTCTTCTAGAAGCGCATCTGCTGGCGGACAACTACTACAACCCTGAGAAGTAAATAATTGTAAAACTAAATAGGGTGTTTGAGTTTTTGTGGTAGTGGTTTGAGCATAAAGAGAAAAGTGAAACATTACAGCTAAAAAAAGAAATCTCGTCATAAAAATAAGGTTTGTTGATTTAGGCGGATTAAAAAGGAAAACCTTACTTTTTTAATTCTTTTCAGAATAGAATATCTATCTTCGAAGCGTAAAATACTTGTAGAAATGAAGTTCGAAAAAAGATTTGGTAATAGAAAACGCACTAATCCTAAAAAAGGATTGTTTTTAGTACTTCTATTAATTATTGTACTGTATTTATTTTTTAATGCTGAAAAGTTTTTAGAAAAGATCTTATAAATGAAACCATTTCAATTTAAAGAGTTTGTGGTACATCAAGATAAAACTGCAATGAAGGTAGGTACCGATGGAGTTTTATTAGGAGCTTGGTGTGAGTTAGGTGAATATCCGGATGCAATGTTAGACATAGGTTCTGGTACAGGTGTAATTGGATTAATGTTAGCACAGCGAAGTGATGCTATGACAATTGATGCCGTAGAGGTGGATGAAAATGCTTATGAGCAAACTGTAGAAAATTTTGAGCGATCAGATTGGGGAGATCGATTGTTTTGTTACAATGCCTCTTTTGATGAATTTGCAGAGGAAATGGCAGAAGAGGAAGAACAGTATGATGTGATTGTTTCTAATCCACCATTCTATACAGATACCTTTGAATCGGAGGATGAAGCTAGAAATAAAGCAAGATTTACTTCTTCATTATCTTTTGAATCTTTAATTAACGGAGTTTCTAAATTGTTATCTGAAAACGGGGTATTTTCAGTAATCATTCCATTTAAAGAAGAAAGTAATTTTATTGAATTGGCTAAAAAGCACAATCTGTTTGCTAAAAAAATATGCAGAGTTCGAGGTAATGAAACTTCTGAGATTAAAAGAAGTTTATTAGCATTTACTTTTACCGAAACTTCGGTTGCGGAAGAGGAATTAATCATTGAAAAAGAAAGGCACCAGTATACTGATGCCTATATTAATCTTACCAAAGAGTTTTACTTGAAAATGTAATGTTTTGTTGTTAGTTTTTAGAAACTGTTTGCAAAATCGTTATTGAGAGCAATTTCCATCTATTATATCTTGTCTAGTTGGATTGTATGCATTGTAATCAATATATAAATCAAAATCTTCACCATTACCTGCTAAATTTTCTATTGCGCAAAGGTTTTTTAAGTTACGATTGTTTCTTATGAAACAAGTGTTTTTAACAGAACTTAAATTATTTAAACCGTTAAGGTTTTCTAAACTATTATTCTCACTAATATCTAGAAGATTACTAAGAGAATTGACAACTGATAATCCGTCAATGTTTTTTAAACTCTCATTTCGTATTATTGATATGCTACGAGCGCTAAATGAGTTTATATTTTTTAATCCATCAACATTAAGTAGTGATTTATTATTTAATATCTCTAGTACACCTTTATAGTTTTCAAGATTGCTTAACCCATCGATATTAACCAAATTATCGTTTGAAACTATTAATGAAACCCAAAGACCATCTTTTTCATTATCATCAACAATAGATTTTATATTTTTTAATTCATCAATGTGTGTAATTTTATCTGCATCCATTATCGATAAAAATTGAGTGGATCTGATGTTGTTTAATCCTTCAAGTGAATTTAGATTAATAGTGCCTTGAATATTTAAGCCTCCATTAATTTGAGTCAAACTTTCTAATCCTTTTAAAGAAGTTATATCACAATCTGACAATACACCAATAACTAAAGTACCATTAATAATTGTATAGCCCTTTTTTGCAAAAGTATTAAGTTCATGCTGATTTTTAAGATAAACATTTCCATCATGTATAATATCTGTAGGTGCAGTTGGCTCCGTGCCATCACCTAAATCATCTTCACTGTTGCTTGTACAACTTATTAATACTAAAAAGGAGAATACAAATGATAAATAACTAATAAAATTTGTTTGAGAAAATACTAAGGAGTTTTTTGTTTTTTTCATAATCAATGTTTGTTTTTTCAATGCTTTTTTTTGTTAAAAATAATTCCCCAAACTTACTAATAAATTTGAGGAATTGATATAAGTTTTTTTAAGATAAATTATCCTTTTACACTTTCTGGGTTATAACCTAAATAAGGAACTTTTTTCTCTACAAAAGTAATTCCGTAGTCTTCTAATTCTTTTAAGATTGGCTCGTATACCTCTTTGGTAATAGGTAATTGCACTCCTGGAGTGGTAATTTCACCATTTAAAATTCTTACAGCTGCCATTGCTACAGGTAAACCAACGGTTTTTGCCATAGCAGTATAGGTTTGATCATCACCTTTAATAACCATACTACTTTCTATCTGGCGCTTTTCCTCTTTGTACTGGTAACCAAATTTGTGATGCATTACAATCATGTCTTTATCATCAGCTTCTAATGTCCATTTCTCAGACAATATTTTCTGTAAAATCTGAGCAGGAGTAGCGTTCTTTAATTCCACTTTTTTAGTTGGGTCAAATAAATCTAACTCTAAGAACTTATCCCACATAATATCATCCTGATCAATTTTTAAATACGAACGGAACTTTAATTCTACTGAATCAGATGGAGAATAGGCTAAGAAAAGATTGGTGAAATCGCGATAGCTCATGTTTTCAGAATCCTCAATCGTATAAGTATCATCGGTCATTCCTAATTGAACAAAAGCATTCCATGCTCTAGAAAAACCAACTTTTCTAATCGTTCCACGATACATGGTTGGAATATCATCTAAACCATAAACACTTGTATATGATAAAGAATCACGGTTTGCATATGCTTCAAACTTTCCATGACCTTCAATATCTAAAAACTCAGTTCTTCTAAATAATTTATGATATGGAATGTATTTGTATGTGTTTTCTTGTCTAAACATGGCAGCACCACCTTGTCCTGCTAAAACCACATTTCTTGGATTCCAAGTAAACTTATAGTTCCATAAATTGGTATCACTTTCTGGAGCTACTAAACCACCACAAAAAGATTCGAATAATAACATTTTAGCACCATGATCATGAATTCTATCAATAATTTGCATAGCACTCATATGATCAATACCTGGGTCTAAACCAATCTCGTTCATGAATACCAATCCTTTTTCTTTTGCAGCTTCATCTAAAGCTTGCATCTCCTTAGAAATATAAGAGGCAGTTACCATGTGTTTACCATAGGTAACACAATCTTTAGCAACTTCAATATGAAAACGAGCTGGTAACATCGATATCACGATATCTGCGTTTTGGATAGCTTCAACACGCTGCTCTTCATTAAAAACATCTAATTGAACAGCAGTTGCGTTTGGGTGATTGTTAATTTTTGCTTGTGCGTTTTCAACAGAAACATCACCAATAGTTATATGTAAGTTTTCGTTTGATGACTTATCTAGTAAGTATTTTATTAGAGAAGAGCTCGATCTACCTGCACCTATAATTAATATTTTTCTCATTTATAATGTACTTTTGTTATCTAATGTTTGAGGCGACAATATCGCTAAAAAAGTTTAAAATTAAACAAAAATAGATAAAATGTATAAAAATTTAACAATCGCATCCATCTTAGGAGTAATCGCAATAACTCTAGGAGCCTTTGGAGCACATGCATTAAAATCAAAATTGAGCCCAGAAGCTATGCAAAGTTTTGAAACGGCTGTGAGATACCAGTTTTTTCATGTGTTACTTTTACTTTTTGTAAACATGTTTGCAGGTTTTTCAGAAAAACAAAAAAGAACCATAAGTACATTTTTGATAGGGGGTATTCTATTGTTTTCAGGTTCTATTTATGCTATTTACCTTGGAGGAGTGCCTGCCAAAAGTATTTGGTTTATAACGCCTTTAGGAGGAGTTTTGTTAATTGTAGGGTGGATTTTACTATGTTTACGTTTCGTCGAAAAAGTTATCAAAAAAGAATAGTTAATAAAATTTTTCTATGATTAATGAGTTTAGACAAAAAGAACTATTTTTGTCGAAAATAAAACACAACTAAAATATTTTAAGATGACAAATCTTGATGCGAAAACGATTTCGATAGACAATCTTGGTATAACAGATGCTACCGTGCGTTATCAATTGACTTCAGACGAGTTACATGATATTACAATTGAAAAAGGACAAGGAGAAGAATCTAGTTTTGGAGCAATAGCTGTTAAAACTGGAGAGTTCACAGGACGTTCTCCAATGGACCGTTTCATCGTTAAAGATGATATCACGAAGGATGAAATATGGTGGGGAGATATCAACATTCCATTTGATTCAGACAAATTTGACAAATTATACGATAAAGTAACTGCTTATCTTTCTGGTAAGGAGATTTTTGTACGTGATAGTTATGCATGTGCAGACGAAGACTATAAATTAAACATTAGAGTAGTAAACGAATATCCATGGAGTAACATGTTTGCTTATAACATGTTCTTACGTCCAACTGCAGAAGAATTGAAAGGTTTTTCTCCAGAATGGACCGTAGTAAATGCTCCAGGTTTTATGGCTGATCCAGCAGTTGATGGAACACGCCAACACAACTTTGCTATCTTAAACTTTAGTAAAAAAGTAGCTTTAATTGGTGGTACAGGATATACAGGAGAAATTAAAAAAGGAATTTTCTCTGCGTTAAACTTTATCTTACCAGTATTCAAAAATACCTTACCAATGCACTGTTCTGCAAACGTTGGTAAAGAAGGAGATACAGCTATTTTCTTCGGGTTATCAGGAACAGGAAAAACTACGTTATCTACAGATCCAAATCGTAGTTTAATTGGAGATGACGAGCATGGTTGGACTTCTGAGAATTCAGTATTCAACTTCGAAGGAGGTTGTTATGCGAAAGTAATTGACTTATCTCAAGAAAAAGAGCCAGAAATTTATGGTGCGATCAAGAGAGGAGCAATTTTAGAGAATATTGTAATGGATGGAGAAAAGAACGTAGATTTCAACGATACATCTATTACTCAAAATACACGTGTAAGTTATCCTATTTACCATATTGAGAATATTCAAACGCCATCTATAGGAAAGAATCCAAAGAATATTTTCTTCTTAACAGCAGATGCATTTGGAGTATTGCCTCCGATCTCAAGATTAACACCTGGGCAAGCAGCATATCACTTTATTTCAGGTTATACTGCAAAAGTAGCAGGTACTGAGGCAGGAGTTACTGAGCCACAACCAAGTTTCTCAGCTTGTTTTGGAGCACCATTTATGCCGTTACACCCAACTCGTTATGCAGAAATGTTAAGTGAGAAAATGAAAGAAACTGGTGTAAATGTATGGTTAGTAAACACAGGATGGTTTGCAGGACCTTATGGAGTAGGAGATAGAATGAAATTAAAGTACACGCGTGCTATGATTAATGCAGCGTTAACTGGAGGGTTACCTCAAGAGATTACTCATGAGAACTATCACATTCACTCTGTATTTGGTTTAGCACAACCAAGACAATGTCCTGGAATACCTTCAGAATTATTAAGCCAACGTCAAGCTTGGAATAATGACGAAGAGTATTATAAAACAGCACATAAGTTAGCGGATTCATTTAGAGAGAACTTCAAGAAGTTTGAAGAATATGCAAACGAAGAGATTTTAGCAGGAGGACCACCAAGCGCTAAATAAGAGATAAAACTAAAAGCATCCAATTGGATGCTTTTTTTATGCAGAAATACTACCTATTTTAGCAGTCTTAATTTTGAATCATATGAAAGTACAAGGAAATATAGTTGATATAGAAAACAAACGAATTTTTAAAGGAGAAGTTGAAATAGCCAATGGAAAGATAGTGGCTGTTAGAGAAGCAGATCATTCTATAGAGAATTATATATTACCTGGTTTTGTAGATGCACATATTCACATAGAAAGCTCTATGCTAGTACCTTCAGAATTTGCCAAAATAGCAGTAACACACGGTACAGTAGCTACAGTTTCAGATCCGCATGAAATTGCCAATGTATTAGGAGTAAAAGGAGTTGACTTTATGATAGAAAACGGAAAGAAAGTTCCGTTAAAATTTAACTTTGGAGCACCTTCTTGTGTACCAGCAACTTCTTTTGAAAGTGCGGGAGCGGTAATTGATTCTGATGATATCAAGAAGATGATGGAGAATCCGGATATTAAATATTTGGCAGAGATGATGAATTATCCGGGAGTTATTTATCAAGATGAAGAAGTATTAAAAAAGATAGCTTGGGCTAAACATTACAACAAACCTGTTGATGGTCATGCACCAGGAGTTAGAGGAGAAGATTTAGACAAATATATTGCTGCAGGTATTTATACCGATCACGAATGTTTTACCTATGCAGAAGCCTTAGAAAAGTTACAAAAAGGAATGAAGGTAATTGTTCGTGAAGGAAGTGCTGCTAAAAACTTTGAAGCATTGATAGATTTACTTCCTGAGCACTATGAAAATATGATGTTCTGTTCAGATGATAAGCATCCAGATGATTTGTTAGTTGGACATTTAAACGAACTTTGTGAAAGAGCAGTAGCCAAAGGAATGGATGTATTCAAAGTATTGCAGGCGGCTTGTATAAATCCTGTTAAACATTATAATTTAGATGTAGGATTATTAAAAGAAGGAGATGAGGCCGATTTTATTGTAGTAGAAGACTTAGAAAAATTCAACGTAATCAAAACCTATATTGATGGAGAGTTGGTTGCTGAGAATGGAAAATCGTTTGTTAAGCATGTAGATTTTGAAGTATTGAATAATTTTGATACCGATAAAAAGGAGGTAAACGAGTTTGAATTTTATTCTGCATCAGAGAAAATCAGAGTAATTGAAGCTTTAGATGGAGAGTTGGTAACCAATGAAATTGAAGTAGATTCTTTAATTAAAGATGGAAACCTAGTTTCTAATACTGAAAATGATGTGTTAAAAATGACGGTGGTAAATCGTTACAAAAATGCAGAGCCTTCTATAGCATTTATAAAAAACTTCGGATTAAAAGAAGGGGCTATTGCAAGTTCTGTAGGACATGATTCTCATAATATCATTGCTGTTGGAGTTTCAGACGAAGCCATTTGTAAAGCAGTAAACTTGTTAATTGAAAACAAAGGTGGAATTTGTGCCGTATCGAATACAGAAGAAAAAGTGGTTGCTTTACCTGTAGCAGGAATTATGAGTGATAAACCAGCAGAAGAAATAGGAAAGGCATATGCAGCATTGGATGCGATGGCGAAAGCTATGGGAAGTTCTTTAAGAGCGCCTTATATGACCTTGTCTTTTATGGCACTATTGGTAATACCAGCATTAAAGTTATCAGACAAAGGATTATTTAACGGAAGTACATTTCAGTTTACTTCTGTTGAAGTAAAATAATGGTTTTAATATATGAAATATGCGCTTCTTAACTAAAAGAAGCGCATACTATATAAACTCATATTCACTTAGAATATAGTAACCTATTTAATATTTGGGTTAGGTCCTAACCAAACTTTTTGAGGATAATTAGGATTCACACCTACATTTCCTTTAAAACCTTGGTTTCTTAAAAATTCAACAAATTCTTCTGTTGTTTTTGGCTCCGATACGATTACTTCATAATCAACAGAGACTTCTTTTTTGTCTAAAGTTTTCATAAGATTAGTTTTATTTAGGTTTATAAATAGTTACCATTTAACAACAGTTTCTTTGTTTTTATAAACAACTTGACCATACTCGGTAATTTCAAATGTACATTCTATTGAAGAATTGAAGTAGTTGGTAGTAAGCTCTCCACTATATTCTTGTATCCCTGTATTTTTCCATAAAGTTTGTTGAGGATTTTCAGGGTTCATTGTTCCATTTCCTAATTCTAATCCATCAAAATTTGATGAAGTAGTAATGATATTCGTTGTGGTGTCGATACTGTATGAGATTTCAAGACCTCCCATTCTTTTGACACCTTTAATTGGTGATGTTGCTGTATTGTTTGACATTTTGAATCTGTTTTAGTTATTATTGAATTGTTTTTTGGTAAGTATTATGCTAAAGTAGCTACATCAAAAAATGATACTTCCAGTGTATTTACTTTTGCAGGATCTAAAGAAATCTGCACCGCAGAGAAACGATCTGAATACGCAAAGTTGTATGCTTGCGATAATGTTTGTAAAGTAGCTGCGTACTCATTATAGTAGGCATCGTTACTCTGTAAATTTCCAAATAGTTCTGTGTTTGGTATTTTGCTAAACCAATCACTACTTTTCATAGCTCCAGCTTCTGTACCACTGATAGAAGTTGTAGAACCAATTGCTCCAATATTGAATCCAGCTAATAAATCACCAGTAATCCATCCGTATACATCATTTGCTGGACTTTGTTTAGCAGCTCCGTTTAAAGAGAACATAGCATTGGCACCATAGATTCCATCAGGATTAATTAAATCACCTTTTTTATATACTATAGTTACAGTACTTCCTCCAACAGTTCCACTTAAGGTAATATCTAAACTATCATCAATAGAAGCTGTTAAGTTGTAATCTTGAGCACTTTGTGGACCTGATGTTGGTACGTTAGGTCCTACACCATTAAAATGTCCTGCAATAGTTGCAATGGTACCCTTTCCTAAACCGTTAATACTAACTGCTCCTGCTTTAGGAGATGTTCCGAAATTATCGTTTAAATACGTTAAATACGACTCAAATAAATGGTATGGTGTAATAGGTACTCCGCCAATTGGAGGGTATGAAGATGGACCAATAATTCTTGCAAATCCAGATCCTGGTTGGTTTGAATGTTGTGTGAAATCTCCAGGAACTAAAGCAGGTTTTGCATTGGCTAATCCAGACTTTGGAGTCTGTGTTAACCCATTTAGAGCGTTGTAAACTTGGCTTGAAGTAACGCCAGGTTCTAAACCATAATCTGTTTGTACAGGAATTAAACCATCTAATGAAGTTTCTAACTTCATAGGAATACTCCAATAATCGATACTTGTTAAATCAGCCACATCAGTAGCAGCTCCATTAAACGTAAGTTCCATTTTGTCGTATCTTAAAAAGAAGTTTGGATCGGTAATGTTTTGCGCAGGTTCGTAGTAGGCATTTTGTACCTTCCAAGCTTGTCCGTAACAAACATAAATTCTTCCACTAAAGTTCGTTACTTGAACTCCTTCTTTTAATTCTTCATAAGAATACCAGTTTCCAGTACCAGCTTCAGTGTTTAATGGTTTAATATCAACTTCAAGAGGTTCAAATTCTCCAGCTTTATAACTGATGTTAAACGCATCGTCTGTACTTCCAGAAACAAAACCGATGTAAATGTTTTCTTCGGTTACTTCCCCTTTGTTAAATTTTATAGTTAAAACGCTCATAGTATGTAGTAGTTTGGTTAGTTAAGTTAGTTGAGAGAAATAAGCTCTTTGAAATAAAGCAAAGAGCTTATTGAATTAGTTGAGTTTATAGGTTAAAAGTATCTCCGTTTATAGGAAGGTTTTCATAGTTTTTACCTCTAAAAGTGATTCCACCTGAACCTTTCCAATCTGAATTTAAAGCCATATGAGCTTCAAAAGGAAGTACTATTCCGCTAAATTTGTTCTGTGGAGGAAAGTTTCCTCTAATACTGATCAACCTAACAACATCATTAAGTCCAGAAGCATGAGTAACTCCTGTTACTTGACCTGAGTAAACTTCCTCATCTCCATTGCTTATAGTTAGTTTTACTGTTCCATCAACCGTATTTTCTTCTGGATGAATTAAAAGAGAGAACCTTAATAATGGTGATAAAGGATTAGCAACTTTTCCCATAGTTCCTTTGAAATAAACTGTTTGTGCTGTTTTGTTTGCTGTTGTAGCCATAATAAATTTGTTTTAAAGTTTGGTTAGTATTTTGTTGTTTTAAGCCAATTGAGGTTTTTTAAGAGATTCAGCTTTTGCAGCTTTATAATCTTCTTCATTCGTTAATACTTTTACAAATGGATCCCAAGAATAGAACCCTAAACTAGTTCCTTCTTTATTCATGATTTGAAAAACAACATTGTATTGTGTTATTCCTGTATTTATAACATGAGAAACATAATCTCTTTGTTGTACAATTTGATACCCATATTGATTTGGCTGAGTATAAATGTGTCTAGTTGTCATTACTGCTTCAGGAGGAGTTAAAGAAATTGGATTAGGTTGCGCTCCTGGGTTAACCCCTGCAATAATTGCGTTAAATTGTAAACCAGAGCCAGGACAAGTAAGTTCCCATTGAATAGTGTCTCCTATTCTGGCGTCTATAGTTAATTCTGAATTTGCTCTAATTCTTTCGTCTGAGTCAATAAAACCTTGAGCTGTAATCATGTATACATAAGCATCTGAATCTCCGTAAGACCCTAAAGATGTTGCTGATTGTGGTGAGTTACCACCTTGAAGGTTATTGCTTAAAATAGTTTCAACGTCAATAACGCTTAAAATGTTAATTGTATTTGGCATAGTTAATAGTTTTAAGGTTCCTACTCGTAAGGCTTTTCGGATTCCGCCTCGTTTTTTTTAGTGGGGACTGCTCCACAAAAGGTTGGTTAGTTGAAATAAGTATGCTAGCGATTATTTCTGAAGTAAAACTACAGTAGAATAAGAGGTGAAAAGATTAAAATGGAATAAGAGCGGATTTCTTTTCCATAAAAAAAGGAATTGTTGGAATATGGTAGTTTAGTTATTAGTTGTGAGTTGTGAGTTGTGAGTTGTGAGTTGTGAGAATTTAATATGTAGTTGTGTTATTCGATGTCACTTTGAGTGAAATTGTAAGAAGCGAAGCGAATTAAGTAAGAATGGTTCTCGATACAATTTTTCTTCCATTGCATTCAGAAAAACCACTCGAACTGACAGATCAGGTTATTACGAGCGGAACAAAGTGGAGTGAAGTAATCTTATCAAAGATAAGTTAGTTTTCGGTGTCACTTCGAGTGAAATTATAAGAAGCGAGGCGAATTATAATTTAGTATCGAGAAGAGAAGAAGCAAAAATAGTTCTCGGTACAATTTTTCCTCCATTGCATTCAGAAAAACTACTCGAACTGACAGTTGAGGTCATTACGAACTGAACAAAGTGGAGTGAAGTAATCTTTTTATTTGGGGCTACGAATTTACTTTAGTGTACGGAATCGTTTAATGATATCCTTATAACGTTCGCTAAGCGTTACCGTATGGTTTTCTTGTAGTACAATTAAATTGTCGGTAGGAACAATCTCGGTAATCTTTTCAATGTTTACAATGAAGTTTCTGTGAGTTCTAGAGAATTTGGTATTGTCTAATAATTGTAAAATCTTTTTCAAAGAAATCAAAATAACAAACTTCTCACTAGAGGTAATAATATTGCAATACTTTTCTTCTACCTCAATATAAATAATGTCAGAAAGCAGTACTTTTTTTAAGGATTTCCCTTTTTTAATAAACAAGTAATCATTGCTAATAACAGTATCCTCTTCTTCCGTAATAAATACATCCTCTTGCTCGTAAAACTTCTCCACAGCCATTTCTATGGCATATAAAACCTCTAATTCATTAAAAGGCTTCATTAAAAAACTAAAAGGTTGGGTAAGTTTGGCGCGTTCAAATATTTTACGGTCGGTACTACTGGTTAAAAACACAAATGGTTTCGAAGCTTCTGGTACCGTATTAATGGTTTCTGCAAAAGTAATTCCATCAGGTACTCCATCTAGGAAGATATCAATAATTACAATATCTACTTTTACCTTGTAAAATAACCCCAAAGCATCTTTAAAATTACGGGCAATCCCAGATACCGTATAGTTATTGTCTGCTAGTACTTTAACTAATCGATCGCTTTCTTGAGGGGTATCCTCAATTATTAAAATATTTACATTATCCATTAAGAGGTGTTTTAGGTAAAGATACAATCATTTTAGTACCTTTTCCTAATTCACTTTCAATATCAAATTTTCCGTGATTCTTTTTTATCATCGATTTACATAATTGCAACCCTAAACCGGTTCCAATCACATCTTCATGCTCTTTTTTATTTAAAAGAACAGAGTCTTCTAATAATTTTAAACGGGTTTCTTCGCTCATTCCTAATCCGGTATCTTCAATAACCAAATCGCAATAATCTTCAGAAGAATTTCTAGAATATATTTTAATACTTCCGTTGGGTTTAGAGAATTTAATGGCGTTGTCTAACAAATTTCTCAATACAATTTTAAGAGATTCTTGATCGGCGTATATGACTTCTTTTTTAGAAACGGTATTTTCAAAAGACAATTCTTTTTCTAGTAGTAAAGGTTGGTAATTGTATGAAACGTGTTCTGCTATAATAAACAAACGATGTTTGTCTATATAAAAATACTGTTGTTCGGTTTGTAGTAAAGCCCAATTTAGAAGATTGTCTAATAACCCATAGGCACCATTTACAATACTACTGTTCTTTTGTAATAAGTTCTCTAGGGCAGTTAGGTTTTTAGATTCTAAATTATCAATAAGTACTTTGTTACTCGATTTTAAAGCATTTACGGAAGAACGTAAATCATGACTTACAATAGAAAAAAGTTTGTCTTTGGTTGTGTTGAGTTCATCTAAAGTCTCTTTTTGAGAAGCAATAATTTTATTTGATTTAACCTTTTCTCTATAAAAATAAACAGCAATGCCTAATAGGATTAATAAACCGATAGCAGAATATAAGAAGATCTTACGTTGGGTTTCTTTCAATTCATTTTGTACCTGTAAAATATCAACCTCATTTTGTTTTTGCTGTACAGCAAATTCTTTTTCTTTTTGACCCAATTCATAAATTCTTGCTTTATTATATATTGAGTCTACCCAAATTTCCATTTCTTTTCTATATTTTAAAGCATCTTGAAAATTTTTGCGATTTTCTTCAAAAACAGCCATATTTTTAGCAGTTTTTCTTTTAATATCAAATAAGTCTTTTTTTTGATTAAATTGAATGTTGTTCAATTTCTTTGATAATTTATAAGCTTTCTTGAAATAATTATAAGCTTTGATATCTTTTGATTTTGAATAATATAAATTGGCAATATTATTAGAATTATCAATGAGTTTTAATGTGTCTTTTATGTTATTATCAAGTTTTTTAAAGTAAAAATCAGCTTTGTTATATTCATCTAATAAAAAATGACACAGAGCAAGATTGTTATAAATAGAGTTTTTATCAAAGTAAAGTACTTTTTCTTCTGGTAATTTGGAAAGGGGAATCAAGTATTCTATAGCTTTGGTATAATCAGATATTGACATATATATATAAGCTAAATAAAATTCTTTAATATTGTAAAACTTAAAATCTTTTGAGACCAAAAGCAAATGTTTTTCTGCTTCATTAAAAATTCCTTTGTTAGTTAAACTTATTCCTTTAAAATAGTGATATAATTCAACGGATTTTTTGTTTTTAGAAGATTTTATAACTTGATTTTCAGTATATATTAATGTAGAATCCCACTGTTTTTTTGAGAAAAATGTTGCAGCTTTTCTTAGATTTGGAGAGCTTTTAAATTGGTTTGAATATTCAAGTACTTTTGTATAGAGAAGACTATCTTTTTTTTGGGAGTAAACGAAGCAAAAAGTAGATATATAAAAAAAAAATAAAAGTAATTTTTGACGCATATCTGGTTTAATAAATTACTCACAAATTAAAAAAAAAAACGTTCTGATTTCAATCAGAACGTTTTTTTGTTTTATTTATTTTTTATTTCTTCTTCAGGCGGTTTACTAAAAGATACTTCAGTACCTTTTGAGGTTTCGGTACCATCTCCGTTAACCATTATGTGGATTGAAGTGTTAATAGAGTCATATAGATGAACAGATGGATGTTTAGTACCTGTCAATATTCTTCCATCACCATTTTGAACACTTATGGTCCATTTATATAGATTTGAAGGTATTTCGGTATGTTCATAGTTAAATTCTACAATAAAAGCAGATTCCGAATCGTCATAATATAAACTAGGTGTTCCAGTATATCCTGAGTCTATACCAACTACAATAGTTAAGTCATAAGGCATTCTATTGGGGTCATAACCAATAGGGTTCATGTAAGCACTTAATGGTTTAGCAACAAGTATTTGATTTCCTTTGGCATCAGTGCCAAAATGAAAATCACTGCTAGGAGAAGTAGTATTTTCTTTAGTTGCCGTACTTGGTATTAATGTTTTTCCCATAATAATATGTTTTTTGAATGATTAGACAACCGAAAAGTAGTAAATAAAAAATGGCTAGGTATTAATTTATGAATAAGAGTGAAAATAAATGGAACAAGAGCAGATATTTGTGGAATATGATTAAAATCGGATAGCTAATTTTTTCAACAAACGCAACACTTCTACATACAACCAAATTAAGGTGATCAATAATCCCCAAGTAGCCAGCCATTCACGTTCTTTAGGACATCGACCTACTTGTTTGTCAATATAATAAAAGTCTAAGAGTAAGCTAAACGAAGCCACGAAAGCTGCAATAACGTTAAAACCTATGGCAAACCACGAAGTTCCCCATAAATAAGGAACGTCAATTTTTAAGAACCATAAAATCCACCCAATAAAATAGAACATAAAAATACTTACAGTTGCCGTAATAATAATGGCTCTAAATTCTTTGGTAACCTTAATTATTCGCCATTTATATAAGCTAAGCATTACAAAAAAAGTAATGATGGTTACTCCAATAGCTTGAAAGGGTAGGTTTGGAAAATGTTGATGAGCTATAGCACTAATGCCCCCTAAGAAAAAGCCTTTAGCCAAAGCATATACAGGTAATACATATTTAGCAGCACTATGTTTAAAGGAGATAAATAAACTACAAGCAATGGCAACAAATCCACCAATAGCCGTATACCATTTGGTATTCACACCACTAAAAAATAAATGCCAAGTATAACTTGCAGTTAAAGCAACCAAGCTGAGCATACAAAGAGATTTTAGTAAAATACCTCCAATAGACATGTTGGTTTTTGAGTAGTACCTTGATTTTTTCCAGAAGTATCGATTAAAAGCCGGATTAGATGTTCGTAAACCAAAAACGCCCATAAACAATTTAAATGATTAGTTTTGTGTTTGTACAAAGTACGAAAATTTGAAGACAGAAAAAATCATATTAGGTATTGACCCAGGAACCTCTATTATGGGGTTTGGAATTATTAAGATCATCGGAAAGAAGATGGAATTTGTTCAAATGAATGAGCTACTTCTAAAAAAGTACGATGACCATTATTTAAAGTTAAAAATCATTTTTGAAAGAACCATTGAATTGATTGATACATACAATCCAGATGAAATTGCTTTAGAAGCGCCGTTTTATGGAAAAAATGTACAATCGATGTTGAAGTTAGGTCGTGCACAGGGAGTGGCGATGGCAGCCGGATTATCCAGACAAATTCCAGTAACCGAATATGCGCCTAAGAAAATAAAAATGGCGATTACAGGAAAAGGAACTTCTAGTAAAGAGCAAGTAGCTTTAATGCTAAAATCTTTATTGAACCTGAAAGAACTTCCGAAGAATTTAGATGCTACAGATGGTTTAGCAGCTGCGGTTTGTCATTATTATAACTCAGGAACCAAAATAGGAGGGAAGAACTATACTGGTTGGGCAGCCTTTGTAAAACAGAATCCTAAAAAGATAGGGTAATTCATTATGGAAGCTATTTGTAAAAATTGCGAATCGAAAATAGAAGGGAACTACTGCAATCATTGTGGACAGAGAACTGCTATAGATAAAGTTTCTTTCAAAGAAACGTTCCAAGACTTAGCAAATGCTTTCTTCTCTGTAGATGCACCGTTTTACTTAACATTTAAAGAACTCTTTTTAAATCCAGGAAAACTCTTTAGGGCATTTTTAGAAGGTAAACGAAAAACCTATTACAAACCAGTATCTTTTTTTGTACTTACCATGATTGTGTATTTGCTAACAAGATCGCTTATAAATTATGATCCCATGACTACGGCAGGTGTTAAAGTAGATGGACATATTTTAGCCAAAGCTGGTAAATACATGGTAAAGAATATCAACAATATCATGTTTGTTTTTGTGTTCTCTCTAGGGGTGTTTTTAAAAGCTTTTTTCTATAAAAAATATAGTTTAGCAGAGTATACTGCGATAGCGTTTTATCTAATTGGTGTATATACCATATTCGGAACCATAACGATGTTTTATTTAAAGTATAAAGGACCTAATTACAAAGTAGTTCCAATGATACTTTTTTTGATGTACTTGATATATGCTTTGATTTCTTTTTTTCAGAAAAATAAAATTGTTGTGTTAATCAAAACTATATTTGTGTTTTTATTATCATTTAGTACCTATACCTTACTAGGGTTTTTTATGTCCTTATTGATCGTTTGGCTTAGAAATTAATCATGGCAGGAATTTATATACACATACCTTTTTGCAAGCAAGCTTGCTATTATTGCGATTTTCATTTTTCAACATCATTGAAGAAGTATGATGAGATGCTTTCTGCAATAAAATTCGAGTTAATTTTAAGGAAAGATGAATTGAAGGATGAAGTTGTTGAAACGATCTATTTTGGAGGAGGAACTCCGAGCTTATTGGCTGCTGAAGATGTAGAGTTTTTACTAAACATCATAAAAATAAATTACACAGTTTTAGAAGACCCGGAAATTACGCTTGAAGCAAATCCAGATGATTTATCTAAAGAACAACTCATTAAACTATCTAAAACTCCTATAAATAGATTAAGCATCGGAATTCAATCTTTTTTTGAAGAAGATTTAAAATTAATGAATCGTGCGCACAATGCAGAAGAAGCAAAGAACTGTTTATTAGTAGCAACTCAATACTTCGACAATATAACGATTGATTTGATATACGGAGTTCCGAATATGACTAACAAGCGATGGAAGGAAAACTTACAAATAGCTTTTGATTTTGGGATTCATCATATTTCGAGTTATGCGTTAACGGTAGAACCTAAAACAGCTTTAGAATCTTTTATAAATAATGGAAAAATACCTTCGCCAGATGAAACTGTAGCCAAAGAACATTTTGATATTCTGGTGGAAGAAACAGCAAAAAACGGATTTGTACATTATGAGATTTCTAATTTTGGAAAGCCTAATTACTTTTCAAAACACAATACCTCTTATTGGTTGAATAAAAAATACGTAGGAATAGGTCCTTCTGCACATTCCTTTAACAAAACACATAGAAGTTGGAACGTAGCTAATAATGCTAAGTATATAAAAGTCTTAAAAGAAGGAACACTTCCTTTAGAAGTAGAAGAATTAACCAAAGAAGATCGGTTTAACGAATATTTAATGACGGGTTTACGAACCATATGGGGAGTGTCCTTAAATCAAGTTGCTGAAGAGTTTGGTGCCGAATTCAAAGAAACCTTACTTAAAAATGCCAATCGATTTATTCAAGAAGGATTATTAACTGTCACTTCGAGTGATTTTGATGAAAATCAAAAATGTATCGAGAAGTTAAAAACAACTCCAAAAGGAAAATTTTTAGCTGACGGATTGGCTTCTGAATTGTTTATAATTTAAGTACCTTTGGGTATGCAAGCAACTATCCATCATAATTCTCGTAAATACACTATAGATTTAACCGAACCATTAGATATTTCCATAGCCATTGATACTTCTAAACAGCATATTAATGCGTGGTATTTAGATGACCCTGAAATAGTTCCTGTAGCTTCAGGAGATTGGGTTGGGAGTGTTGCTGAAGGAGCAGATGTGAATTTTAATAATATATCATTTAATCCACATTCTCATATTACACATACCGAATGTGTAGGGCATATTACGGAAGAAGTATATTCAATAAATAAGCATTTAAACACGTTTTTCTTTTTAGCAGAAGTAGTTACCATAGCTCCAGAACAATTGGAAAATGGAGATTTTGTAATTTCTAAAAAGCAATTGCAACATAATTTAGGAAACAAGAAAAGAGATGCAATTGTTATTCGTACAATTCCGAATCTTTTAGATAAAAAAGAGATGAGGTATTCTAATACCAATCCTCCATACATGTTGGAAGAGGCAGCAGTGTATTTAAAAGAGAAAGGAATAAAACACTTGCTTATAGACCTACCTTCAGTCGATAAAGAAAAAGACGATGGTAAATTGTTGTCTCACAATGCTTTTTGGAATACTCAAGGAGTGCTGCGTTTTGATGCTACCATTACTGAGTTCATATATGTGCCCAATAATGTGGTAGATGGAACTTATTTTTTAAATTTGATGGTAGCACCTTTTGAAAACGATGCAACTCCTAGTAAACCAATTTTGTATAAAATCGAAATGTAGTAGGTTTAGCGATTTGATAAAAATTTACTCTTGCGACGACCTTTAATCAAGGTTTGTTATTTACATTTTTTATAAATGTTTCTTTTTAGGGACCTCTATCTGTTTGGCGAGATTTACTTTATGTTTCATTTATACTTCAAAGATATAACAGCATAGGAATAAATTCAGCAACTAAAAGTCAAAGTGTCGTTTTGTATCGATGAATGGAATTTGAATACCTATTAAAGGTATTGCTGTTTCGTTATTTAAAATACTGATATAAAGGTGTTTTTTTATTTAGATTCAATATGAAATAAACGTTAAGGATTGATTTTTTGTAAAACCTGTTTCTTTTTTTTATAGTTTTACCACTCAATTAAATAGACAAATGACAAATTATACTACATGTAAGCAATGGAAATCTACTGTAAGATACAGGAGATATCGGGCTATGTATGTATTATAATTATTTTTAAATAAAATATAACTATTACGAAAAGTCCGACTTCATAGTCGGACTTTTTATTTTTATAAAAAAAGAAAACAACTAAACTTAGAAACTATGAAAAAACTGTATTTAAATTATTTAAACACATTTAAAGGCCTCTCAACAGAGGTATGGTGGTTGGCGCTTATTACATTAATAAACAGAGCAGGAACAATGGTGATTCCTTTCTTGTCTTTGTACTTAACAAAAAGCCTAGATTTTAGTTTAAAAGATGTTGGATGGATTATGACTTGCTTTGGATTAGGGTCGGTAATTGGGTCTTGGCTTGGAGGAAAGCTAACAGATAAAATTGGCTTTTATAAAGTGATGAAGGTAAGCTTATTCTTAACCGGATTATTATTTATAGCATTACAATTTGTAACAACTTTTGTTGGTTTTTGCATCGGTATTTTTTTAGTAATGTTAGTGGCAGATACTTTTAGACCAGCAATGTTTGTTGCTTTGAGTAACTATAGCAAACCAGAAAATAAAACAAGGTCGGTAACCTTAATACGTTTGGCTATTAATCTTGGTTTTTCGGCGGGTCCAGCAGTTGGAGGATTAATTATTACCTCTTTAGGTTATAATGGACTCTTTTGGGTAGATGGAATCACTTGTATTTTAGCTACATTTCTACTGATGAACGTATTGCATCCAAAGAAAGCAAAAATAGTAGATGAGGTAAAAGTAGAAAACCCGGTGTCTATCTTTTCTGATAAGGCGTTCTGGGTATTTTTTGTGAGTATGTTTGTTTTTGGATTCATATTCTTACAATATTTTTCAACGATGCCTTTGTATTATAAGGATACGCATCATTTAACAGAGTTGGAAATAGGTTTGTTAATGGGAATGAATGGATTTATCATTTTTGCATTAGAAATGCCCTTAATTAAATGGTTAGAGGATAGTAAGTATTCAAAAGAGTTTTTAATATTTATAGGACTCCTGTTAACTGGAATTAGCTTTTTTGTACTACTATTAACTAATTGGGTAGGTGTACTAATTGTTGGGATGTTGTTTATGACAATTGGAGAAATGATTGCATTTCCTTTTTCAAATGCTTTTGTAATGGATAGAGCAAAGAGGGGAAAACAGGGAGAGTATATGGCTTATTATAGTATTGCATTTTCCATTTCGCATATATTCGGACATAATTCTGGAATGCAAATGGTAGATAAGATTGGCTTTAATAGTACATGGAGTATTATGGCTATATTATCAATTGTAGGTTTGGTATTTCTATTATTGTTAATGAGTTTAATTAAAAAAGAAGGAATCAAAGGATGAATTTAAATCAAGTTACAATTCCATCAGTAGATGTGAATAGATCTGTAGAGTTTTATAAAAAACTAGGCTTGCATCTTATTGTAGATGCAAGTCCTAGATATGTTCGATTTGAACTTCCAGAAGGCCAAAGTACTTTATCTATTCATCAAGTAGAAACATTACCCAAAGGAGAAGGGATTGTATTGTATTTTGAAAATGACAATTTAGATGAACTTGTCAATCAATTACAAGATAAGGGCGTAAATTTTATTCATTTGCCAAAAGATCAAACTTGGTTATGGAGAGAAGCTCGTTTGGAGGACCCTGATGGAAATAAATTAATCTTATTTAAGGCAGGGGAACATAGAAAAAATCCTCCTTGGCGAATTAATTAGCTGGAAGTTTTATCTTTGAACTCCAAATTAGAATAGATTACAATGAATATACAAGACGCACAAAAGCAAGTTGACGATTGGATTAAGAATCACGGAGTTCGTTATTTTAATGAGCTAACAAATATGGCTCAATTAACGGAAGAAGTTGGGGAAGTAGCACGTATTATTGCACGCCGATATGGAGAGCAAAGTGAAAAGGAAAGTGATAAACAAAAGGATTTAGGAGAAGAACTGGCGGATGTAGTTTTTGTTGTTTTATGTTTGGCAAATCAAACTGGTGTAAACCTACAAGAAGCCTTTGATAAAAAGCTGGATTTTAAAACAAAAAGAGATCACGATCGTCATCATAATAATGAAAAATTAAAATAATGAGTTTAGCGAATAATATTAAAAAAGGATTTTTCTGGATCAATGTTTTAAAAATCGGAATGGTGTTTTTACTCGTTGTAGCTGCGTTCTCATTATTTTTTAAAACAGGAGGAGCTATTTTTTCTGGTGATTTTGAAACAGTTTATAATGTACATTTTGCAAATAACCAATGGGTGCGATTTTGGCTTAGTAAGATTGTTATAAGTTTGTTATATGCAATGTATACCGTGAATAAAAAAATGAAGTAAAATAAAAAACTCAGCAATTTGCTGAGTTTTTTTATTTTTTGATTCTATCTTATTTCAATCGTGTTAAACTTAAATCATTGTTGTATCTAACTAAATACAATCCTTGATTCGAATAAGTTCCTGACTTTTTACGATATTCAAACTTATTTTCTAGTCTAAAAGAAGTACCATCTTTAAAAGTTCTACTTAACTTTTCTCCAGAAGCCAAACGCATAATAATATCGTATGTAATATCAAACCCTTTAACGGCATATTCAGAAGGTAGAGAATTGTTCTTTTCTAAGTATTTTTCATTAAAAACATTCACTTCTTTCGAGTTGATGTCAGCAAACATATTGGTGACATAAGTAAAATGAATTTGGGCTAATTTATTGTTGTCAATTTTGTTATAACCCTTATTTTTATTCACTGCAAAAACTTGAACGCTTACGTCATCAGGAAAACCAATAGCACTGTTTAAGGCATCAGCAACAGCAACGTTGTCATCTGAAGTCATAATAAACCAAGCTTTTTTATTGTCTTTTAGGTTTTCTATAAAACGGTCTTTTTTAATATATCCTTCTTCAGGTTTTAGTATATGAACTGTTTTGATCGAATCATGTCTTCGTAATCCATAACTGATTTTATCTACCATTGCATTTGATACTTTTTTCCCATCTCCAATTACAAAAATAGTTTCATTGTTGTAGTTGTCTTTTAAATACGATAGTAAATACTCTGTATATAAGTTGCTATCTGGAGCGGTTTTCACCAACTTAGATGATGAAAAGTCTTTTTGACTATTTGAAAAGTGAGGGAAAATAATAGGATTGTCTACCTCTCTAGCAAGTTCAATGGCTTCTTCTGAATAAAAAGGACCAATGATTGCATCCATATCGTCTAATTGATCAGATGTAATAATACTTTCAATATTTTTTCCTTTTCTACCAGTGTCTAAAATTAATGTATTAACAGTAATTCCCTGATTACTTAAAGAGTCAATTGCTATTTCTGCTCCTAAATAAAAGTCAGTAACCATATTCGCAAGTCTGTTTCTTTTGAATATTTCTTTATTAGCAATAGTATCGTACTCATTTGCTCTAAAAGGAAGCAATAAAGCAACGTTAACGGAAGCATCTGTTGTAATAGAGTCTCTATAAAACTTATATTCAACTTGCTCTGTCTCTTCGTCTTTTGGTCTTATTTTAATTAGTTGACCTACTTTTAAAACATTGTCTTTGATTTCTGGGTACTCCGGATTTAAATACATTAAATCCTCTTTTGAAATGTTGTAAAAACGAGTAAGACTAAAAATGGTCTCTTTACTTTGTACTTCGTGAGTAACATATTTTTTCAAGATTTCATTTTTATCTACAACAATAGTTCTTGTGTTGGCCTTTACTTTTAATACTTGTCCAACTGACAGTTTATTAAAAACTAAATCAGGAAATTCTGGATTTAGTTTTAATAGTTCATCTTTTGAGATATTGTACTCTTTAGTAATACGATATACCGTTTCTCCTTGCTGTACAGTATGTGTTTCGTAATCGGTAGTAACTACAGTATATACGTCGTCGTTTTTAGTAGCCTCTTCAGTAGTTTCTTCTTCTGTAGGAGTAGATCCTTCCACTATCTCTTCTTCTGAAGTTGTTTCTACAGGAGAGTTTGTACTATTAATCGTTTTGTTAGGAATAATAATAACGGTATTTGTAGGAGGAGTTGCGCTTACATCTGGATTTAAGCGAAGTAAATCATCTTCACTCATATTCAAACGATTGGCAATGTCTTCAATAGTTTCTCCCTTTTGAACTTTATAAGAAACATAGCGTTTCTGTTGTCCACAAGAAACAGCAATTGTCAATCCGAAAAGAAATACTAATAACTTTATTTTTTTCATGTATACACTTTTAAAAAGATGTTATTCCCACTCAATGGTTGCTGGTGGTTTAGAGCTTATATCATATACAACTCTGTTTACACCTTTTACATTGTTTATTATTTTATTTGATATTTTTTGTAAAAACTCATAAGGTAAATTTACCCAATCAGCTGTCATACCATCCGTACTTTCTACAGCACGCAATGCAACTACTTTTTCGTAGGTTCTTTCATCACCCATTACTCCAACAGAGTTCACCGGTAATAAAATGGCACCTGCTTGCCAAACTTTATTATAAAGTCCGTGTTCTTTTAATCCGTTGATGAAAATCGCATCAACTTCTTGCAAAATACGAACTTTTTCTGAGGTGATGTCACCTAGAATTCTAATAGCTAAACCTGGTCCTGGAAAAGGATGACGACCTAATAATTCTTGATCAATACCCATTGATTTTCCAACACGACGAACTTCATCTTTAAAAATCATTCGTAAAGGCTCCACTACTTTTAACTTCATGAAATCTGGTAATCCCCCCACATTATGATGACTTTTAATAGTTGCTGAAGGACCTCCATTTACCGAAACTGATTCGATAACATCTGGGTAAATAGTTCCTTGCGCTAACCATTTAGCATCTTCTATTTGAGCTGCTTCATCATCAAAAACGTCAATAAAAACTTTACCAATTGCTTTACGTTTTGCTTCTGGGTCACTCAATCCAGCAAGTTCATTCAAGAAGCGTGCCGAAGCATCTACTCCTTTAACGTTAAGTCCCATACCTTCATATTGTTTTAATACGTCGGTAAATTCATTTTTACGAAGTAATCCGTTATTTACAAAAATACAGTGTAAGTTGCTTCCGATAGCTTTGTGCAATAATACTGCTGCTACAGAAGAGTCTACACCTCCAGATAAACCTAAAACAACTTTGTCATTACCAATTTGTTCCTTTAAGTTTTTAACAGTTTCGTCTACAAATGAATCTGGTGTCCAGTTCTGTTCAACCTTTGCTATATTAACTAAAAAATTGGCTAATAATTGTTTTCCGTCAGTAGAATGATACACTTCTGGGTGAAATTGAATGGCATAGGTAGTTTCACCTTCTATTTTATAAGCTGCATTTACTACGTCGTGTGTACTTGCTAATAAAACACCATTAGTAGGTAGTTCTTTGATAGTATCTGAATGGCTCATCCATACTTGACTTCCTTCTGAAATATTTTGAAAAAAGGTTTCGTTTTCTTTTACAAAAGAAAGATTAGCTCTTCCATATTCTCTTGTGTTAGAAGGCGCTACTAAACCACCAGAAAAATGAGCTAAATATTGAGCACCATAACAAACAGCTAATAGTGGTTTTTTACCTCTTATTTCTGATAAGTCTGGATGAGGTGCTTCTTCAGAACGAACTGAAGATGGGCTTCCTGATAAAATTACGGCTTTAAAGTTGTTTAAATTTTGAGGAATTTTATTGTAAGGATGTATCTCACAATAAATGTTTAATTCTCTTACTCGTCGCGCAATAAGTTGCGTGTATTGCGATCCGAAATCTAATATAAGTACGTTGTGTTGTTGCATGCGCAAAAATAGTACTTACAATTTAGATTTTTAGTATTTAAAAATAGAATTTTTACAAGTTTTTAATAGCGATAAACAATGGCATTAATATTCATTCCAGCACCAACAGAAGCCAAAATAATAACATCTCCTTTTTGCACTTCTTGGTTTTCAATTTGATTTTTAAGAACTAAATCTAAAAGAGTAGGTACCGTTGCTACAGAGCTGTTTCCGAGTTTATGAATACTCATTGGCATAACACCTGTTGGAGGTTGTTTTTTATAAAGACGGTAAAAACGTTTGATAATAGCCTCATCCATTTTTTCATTTGCTTGATGAATGAATACTTTTTTAACTTCATCAATAGAAACCCCACTCTTATCTACGGCGGCTTTCATGGCTTTGGGCACATTGGTGAGTGCAAATTCATAAATTTTACGCCCGTGCATTTTTATATAGCGTACATCTGGGTGTTCATTTTTATCGTAAGAATTTCCGAAGAATAAATAATAGGCTTCTTCTTTTGTAAAAGTTTGCGAAGCATGACTTATGATTCCGTTACTTGTTTCATTAGAAGCCTCAACGATACAAGCCCCAGCACCATCACTGTAAATCATAGAGTCTCTATCATGTTTATCTATTACTCGTGATAATGTTTCAGCACCAATAACGAGACATTTTTTAGCAATACCAGCTTTGATAAAAGCTTGTGCTTGTATAACACCTTCTACCCATCCAGGACAACCAAACAAAATATCATAAGCTACACAATTAGGATTGCTAATTCCTAATCTGTATTTCACTCTTGTGGCTAAACTAGGTATAATGTCACTTTGTATAGCAGCACTTTTAACATCTCCGAAATTATGAGCAAGAATTATATAATCTAAATCTTCTGGATTAATTTGAGCATCGTCAATGGCTTTTTGAGCAGCAAAATAACCTAGGTCAGAAGCGTTGTATTTGGTTTCGGCATATCTGCGTTCTTCTATTCCAGTAATATCTTTAAATTTATCGATGATCACATCATTTGAATTTCCAAAATCAGAACCATCTGAGTTTAAAAATCGATTGGAGTTAAATTTCGAATTCTCTTTTTTAATATTAGGAATATAAGAGCCAGTACCTGTAATTTTTGCTGAAACCATTTGTTAATTTAGGAAATTGATTGTAACAAATGAACGCTTTTTAATCGTAAAAAACTAAAAATGAATTACTTTTATGAGAGTAATAAATAGAGGTGTTCTTTTTTAATGAAAACTTAAAAATAAGTTGCTTAAATAAGAATACAATAACTCTATAAGTAAGAACTATCAAAAGAAAATGGTAGTAAAGACAACAAAGATTCAGTTTTTACAATTTTTCCAACCTCTCCCATAAATAAAACTTCCATAGGTTCTTTTTGGTTGATTTCGTATTCAGATAATGTTTGTCTACATGCTCCACAGGGTCCAACAGGCTTGTCAACTTTTGAATTAGTAGAAGCAGCGGTGATGGCAATTTTTTTTACTTTAATACCAGGGTATTCAGATCCAGCTTTCCAAATAGCTACTCTTTCAGCACACATTCCAGATGGATAAGCTGCATTTTCTTGATTATTTCCTAATATAACTTCACCATTATCTAATAGAAGGGCTGCGCCCACATTGAATTTAGAATAAGGTGCATATGCTTTTTGTCGAGCTTCCACAGCTTTATTCATTAACATCTGATCTTCTGATGATAATTGAGATACATCATCATATATAGTAGCTGAGGCAGTAAAGTCTATTTTTTTCATGACAAAATTTTAGTCAAAAAAAGCAGTCGATTTGACTGCTTGTATATTTTCGGTACGAATTTATTAAAAATAAACGAATTTCTAATAATCTTCGAAGATTTCTCCTAAATCAAACCCTAATGAAAAACGTAAAGTGTTTTCTAATGGGTTGTTAATTTGAGAAGTGTTAATTAAATATGATAAGTTCAATGTAAATGATCTAGCAGTAAAACCAGCACCCATTGTAAAGTATTGACGATTTCCTTTTTCTGAACTTTCGTGGAAATAACCCGTTCTTAAAGCAAAAGCATTGTTGTATAAGTACTCAGCACCTAAAGCCCATGTAACTTCTTGTAATTCTTCGCTGAAACTTCTATCTCCTAATGAAGTGAACATTCCTTCGAACCATCCTCTTGAAGAGTTACTACTACTAGAAGGAACAAGTAACTTAGCAAATTCTAGATTTAATCCTAAGATGTTCTTGTCATCAAATATAAAGTCAAATCCACCACCTAACTTAGCATTTGTAGGAATAAAGTTTTCTTGACCAGGTGTATATTCTACTTTAGGTCCAATATTAGCAATATTAATACCTAAGCGGTAACGTCCATTAAAACTTCCATAATTTTGTTCGCTTGATTGGTAGTATGCAGATACATCAACACCAAAAGAGTTTACAGCTGTTAAGCTAGAGTTAACATCTAAGTTTGAGTTAATATACTTTAACCCAATACCCATAGAGAATTTTTCGCTTAATTTAAGAGAGTACACCCCTGTAATAGCAAATTCACTTGGATTATCAGAACCTGTAGATACTCCATTTGCATCTGTTAAATCGATTTGACCTAACGAGAAATATTTAATGTTAACACCCCAAGCAGAATTTTCCTTGAAACGATTAATATAAGACACGTCTCCAACAAAAATATCATCTGTTAAATTACGTAACCAAGGTGTGTAATTTAATCCAATACCTATTTTGCTTTTGTGAAAAGCAATTTTTGCAGGATTGTGAAAAATAGAGTTAACGTCTGAAGAGGTTGCAACTCCCACATCTCCCATACCTCCGGCACGTGCGTCGGTATTAACCAACAAGAAGGGGGTTGCTGTAGTTATTCTATCTTGAGCTTTTGTAACAAAAGCAACAAATAATAAGATGAAAGTTAATTTTCTCATGTAAAAGTTGAATTTAGTTTGGCAAATATATAATTTTATTACAGTATTAATAAATCTAATTTATAATTTCAAAGTATCCTTTAAAATTTGCTAATACCTAATAGGTAACAGTTTAGTTCAAAAATACCCTAAATAAAATTCTTTTCTAAAAGAAATAACGCAACTTACTTGTAGTTATTTTAATCTTTTTATTAGTTTCGTAATACTAAAGTAAAAAAACTATCGTTTTTAGTTTGCATGTGAATTGTAAGGTGAATGATATTTTAGAGAGTTTATATTGTAAACTATGATAAATATTGTAAATTGCCACACCCTTAAAAATAGTAAAAGATACATGAGAAGTACATCAAAATTAGTTAGCGTATTAGTAATTGCAGGTTTAGCATTTGCTTCTTGTAAGAGTAGTAGCGGAAGAAGAGGAGGTAATAGTTCCTCATTAACAGGTTGGAATTTTAATGATCCTAACTATGGTAATTTTATTAAAGGAAGTCATAAGCCTAATAAAGATGTTCCTCCTGGGATGGTACATATAGAAGGTGGAGCTTTTACAATGGGATTAGTTCAGGATGACGTAATGTTCGATTGGAATACTACCCCTAGAAAAATGCACGTGCGTTCATTTTATATGGATGAAACGGAGGTTACCAATGCAGAATATGGATTATTCATGCAGTATACGAAAAAAGTATTCCCTGCTGAAGAACCTCAATTTAAAAATATTTATGAGTCTGTTTTACCAGATACCTTAGTATGGAGAAAAGGTTTAGGTAATACAAATTTATTATCTGAAAGTTATTTAAGACACCCGTCTTATGCAGATTATCCTGTAGTAGGAGTTAGCTGGATACAAGCTAATAAATATTGTAAGTGGCGTACTAATGCAGTAAATCTTAAGATTTTAATGGATAAAGGTATTATTAAGAATATCTTTAAAGAAGATTCATTAAGTTTTTACGGTAAAGATAATTTTGATACAGATACTTACTTAACAGATCCATATGCAATTTTTGATGGAGACTCTACAATCTATAAAAAAGGGTTACCAGTTCCTAAAGTAAAAGGAGAACCAAAAGCTCCAAAAGGAACATTCTCAGGAAGACAAGTAACATCTTCAGATGGTATTTTATCTCAGAAATTTAGATTACCAACCGAAGTAGAATGGGAGTATGCAGCAAAAGCATTATTTGAAAATAGAGAGTATAATAACATTAGAGGAAGAAAGAAGTATTCTTGGGATGGAAAATATACGAGAGATAGAGATAAGAGAAGAAGAGGAGATCAGTTAGCAAACTTCAAGCAAGGAAAAGGAGACTATAGTGGTATTGCTGGATGGAGTAGTGATGGTGCTGATATTCCAAATGCTGTTAAGAGTTATCCTCCAAATGCTTTTGGTTTATTTGATATGTCTGGTAATGTTGCAGAATGGGTTTCTGATGTATATAGACCAATTATTGACAACGAAGCAAATGACTTTAACTATTTTAGAGGTAACATTTTTACTAAGAAATTAATCGATGAAAATGGTAAAGTAGTAATCGTAGGAGATGAAATAGGTGAAGTAGAATACGATACTTTAGAAAACGGTAGAATAGTACCAAAAGCTTTACCAGGAAGTGTGAAGTATATTCCAATTACAAGAGAAGATACTTACATGAGAAGAAATTACAACTTAGCTAATAACTCTAGTTTAGGTGATGGAGATCAAGCTTCTTCTAAGTTCTATGATTTAGAGAAAGATCAGTTAGACCAAGGAACAAGAATGTATAATGCTCCTGTAAAGCCAGAAGCGGAAAAGGATTCTTTAGGTAGAGTTATTGATAACTATAAATATGATGCTAAGAATAGAACTACGTTAATTAGTGATAGATCTAGAGTGTATAAAGGAGGTTCTTGGGCAGATAGAGAATATTGGTTAGATCCAGCTCAGAGACGTTATTTCCCAGAGTACATGGCAACAAGCTTTATTGGTTTTAGATGTGCTACAGATAAAATGGGACCAATGATGTTGAATGAAAGAAAAACAGCAACTCCTAGATATGTAAAACAACGTAGATAAGAGTTCAAGATTTAAGATAATATAGAATAACCTCATTGAAATTTCAATGAGGTTATTTATTTTTACAATATGAATATAGAAGGATTATACGAGCTATTTAAGAAGAGTTGTTTAGTAGATACAGATACAAGAAATATTAGGAAAGGTAGTATTTTCTTTGCGTTGAAAGGAGCTAACTTTAATGGGAATAAGTTTGCTGAAGAAGCTTTAAATAAGGGAGCTAGTTATGCTGTTGTTGATGAAGAAGAGTATAAAAGAAAAGGGAATATTATACTAGTGGAAGATGTGTTAACTTCTTTACAGAAATTGGCAAACTATCATAGAAGACAATTAAAGTGTCCAATTATTGCATTAACTGGGAGTAATGGAAAAACCACTACAAAAGAACTTATTAATGTAGTTCTCTCAAAAAAATATAAAGTAAACGCTACTAAAGGAAATTTGAACAATCATATTGGTGTTCCACTAACTTTATTATCTATGACAGAGGATACTGAAGTGGGAGTAGTAGAAATGGGAGCTAATCATCATAAAGAAATAGCTTTATTAAGCGGAATTGCTGAACCAGATTTTGGTTATATAACTAATTTTGGAAAAGCCCATTTAGAAGGTTTTGGATCTGTTGAAGGGGTTATTGAAGCTAAGTCAGAATTGTATGATTTTCTGATAGTAAACGATAAAAAAGTATTTGTTAATCCTTCCGATAAAATTCAAATGCAGAAAACAGAAAAGGCGAAACGAATTTTGTTTTCCTCAGATATTAGATTCGAAGAAGTGAATCCTTTTGTGAAGTTATCTTATAACACGGTTCAAATTCAAAGTAACCTTATAGGTAAATACAACTATAATAATATTGCAGTGGCGATTACTATTGGAGTACAATTTGACGTAGCAATGGATGATATAAAAGAAGCAATAGAATCGTATGCTCCTGATAATAATAGATCTCAAATTATCAAAAAGAATAGTAATAAAATTATATTAGACGCCTATAATGCGAATCCAACGAGTGTTCAAGCGGCAATAGAAAACTTTAAACTATTGAAAGATTCTTTTAAAGTGGTAATTTTAGGAGATATGTTTGAATTAGGTGAGAATAGTCATAAAGAACATCAATATATTGTTGATTTGATGGATGCTTGTGAGTTTGACGAATCGATTGTAGTAGGAGCAAATTTTTATGATACCACAACGAATAGTCAACAGTTTATAAATTTTGAAAGTTTAAAAGAAAAACTTTTGACTAAAAAATATACTAATGCCACAATATTAGTAAAAGGTTCTAGAGGTATGGCGCTAGAAAGGGTTTTAGAGTATCTTAATTAATGTTTTCCTTGTGGAAACTAACTAAGTTGTCAATTGGTCGTTGAATTACTTCTGTAATCTCTAAATCGTACTTGTTAGCTACTTTTTCTAGAATATCTCTAAAATAAAAAGCAATGGATCCGATAAAATATATAGGGGTTTCTTTTGTTTTTTGATAAGGTAAAATACGGTGTTTAAAAAACTCAATAAAACCTTTGCGAATTAGCTTTTTAACGTACTTTTCATCTTTGTAGTCAAACATAAATTTAGCAAAAGAAGCTAAATACATGTTCGGATTCGTTTCTTTATATAAGTGGTGCTTGATATGATCAGCGTCTAAATTAAAAGCTTCTTTGAATTTTTTAGCAATAGTTTTAGGCATTTTTTCATAATAGAAATCACGAATAAGTTTTTTCCCGAAGTAATTACCACTTGCCTCATCCATTAAAATATATCCAAGTGATGGAACTAACATTTCCATAGAGTTACCATTAAAATAGCAGCTGTTAGATCCTGTTCCAAGTATACAAACAATAGAAGGTGTTTTGCCTGCGCTTGCATATACTGCAGCAAGCATATCTTCAGCTACATGAACTTCAGCGTTTGTAAATATGTTTTGAAGCAATTGAGTTAGTATTGCTGAAGGCTTTTCAGTTCCGCATCCTGCACCATAAAAATATATTTCAGTAACACTATCCTTAATGTTCATTAATTGAAACATATTAATAATTCTGTTCTTTAACTCATCTTGGGGTACTACAGCAGGATTTAATCCTAATGTACGAACTCTAAAAACTTCTTCCTTTTGGTTATTAATAGCTATCCAATCTGCTTTAGTAGAACCGCCGTCTGCAATTAGTATCATCTTTACTCGTTATTTGAGCCAAATATAGACGTTCTCTTTTTTACTTACAATAGGTGATAAAAACTCAATCGTTTTCGTTAGTGAATTAACTTTAATTTTAATAAAAAACCATAAATTTGTATTCCTTTTAAATTTTAAATATGCTTTTTTTTAAAAAGAAAGAAATACCTTTAAAAGAACTATTTCCGGATAAATTTATAGATATACATTCGCATTTACTTCCTGGAATAGATGATGGAGCAAAGAGTATGGAGAATACAGTAGAGCTAATTTCTAAAATGTATTCTTATGGTATTAAAAACTTTGTAACGACACCACATGTTTTAGGTGATGTTTATCCAAATTCTTCTACTTTAATCAATGACAAATTACAAGAAGTAAAGAATGAACTTTTATCTAGAGGGTTGAAAGATATTCATATAAGAGCTGCTGCTGAATATATGATGGATGAACGTTTTGTTGGTTTGTTAAAGGATAATGACATTTTAACTATTAAGGATAATTATATTTTGGTGGAAATGTCATATTTCAGTGCTCCTTATAATTTATATGATATACTATTTGAAATTCAGTTAAAAGGTTATAAGCCAATATTAGCTCATCCGGAAAGGTATAATTTTTATCATGATGATTTTAATAACTATTATAAATTAAAGAAAGCAGGTTGTTTGTTTCAATTGAATTTATTGTCATTAACAGAACAGTACGGTAAAGGGGTTCAAAAAAGTGCTCAACGATTGATTAAAGAGAATTTATATGATTTTGTAGGAACAGATACGCATCACATGAAGCATTTGAGTTTATTGAAGAAAATTGGAACCCAAAAAATAAAGAAGCAAATAGCAGGATTATTGCATAACAATACAAAGTTGTTGTAAAAAAAAGGGGAAACTTTTAAGTTTCCCTTTTTTTTAACTAAATATCTTTTTATACCATGGTCTGTCATCTTCTTCAGGAACTCCATAACCATATCCGTAACCATAACCATAACCATATCCGTATCCACGCTTTAAATCGGTATCATTTAAAACAATTGCAAGGTTAGGTAATTTCTTTTCATTGTATAATGTTTGAGGAACTACGAGCATACGTTTGTCTAGATAATTCGCTCTTGTAACATACATTACCATGTCTGCATATTTTGCAATAAGTAAAGTATCAGTTACCAAGTTTACTGGAGCGGTATCAATAATTACATAGTCGTATTTTTCCTTTAACTCATTAAAAAGAGTTTCAATCTTTCCACTCATTAATAATTCAGCTGGATTAGGAGGAATGGCTCCCGATGCTATAATATCTAAATCTTTAATTTCAGGAATATTGAAAGTTAAAGATTCTAAGGTTGTTCCGTTATTAGCTAAATAATTAGTAATCCCTTTACGATCTGGAATCTCTAAGTATTCTGTAATCTTAGGGGCTCTTAAGTCCATTCCAGCTAAAACTACTTTTTTTCCTGATAATGTTAAAGAAGCTGCTAAATTGATTGAAGAGAATGACTTTCCTTCACCACTTGTTGTGGAAGTAACAAAAATTGTTTTTCCTTTGTCATGTGATACATTAGATAAAACAAAGTCTAAATTAGTTCTAATCAATCTAAACGCTTCAGCTGAACTAGATCTTGCATTAGAGTTAATTACTATTTTTTCTTTTACATGAGAATGAGGGATATCTCCTAAGAAAGGAATGTTTGTTAACTCTTCAATATCCTTTTTAGTATGAACTTTTGTGTCTAATAATTCTTTTAAATAAATGAAAGCAAAAGGAATTAGTAAGCCCAAAACTAGTGCAGCAAAGTATACCATTCTTTTTTTCGGACTTATAGGACTTCCATAACCAAATGCTGAGTCAATTATTTTTGCATTTGATATAGTGTTAGCTGTTAAAGTAATTGCTGTTTGTTCTTTTTTCTTTAATAAATAAGCATACAACCCAGCTATAATTTCTTGTTGCCTGTAAATATCGAAAAACTCCTTTTCTTTTGTAGGGATTGAAGATATTTTACTATTGTAAATATTATTTTCTCTTTTAAGGTTGTTTACAGCAATTTGCTGAGAAGATATTGTGTTTTCAATACTTCTTCTTAAAGATGATTTAATACTTTGAATATCGTTGTTTAAATCAATTAAAATAACATTTTTATTACCTGCACTTTTACTTAATTCTTCTTTTTTAGATATTAGGTTGTTATAGTTATTGATATACTTGCTAATATTGGCATCGTCTAAACCTAAATTAGCTGGAAGATAGCCTTCAGTATCTAACTCTTTTAAAAGAGATTTAGCTAAATTTAAATTTGTAGTTGCTTCAATTAATTTTTGTCTCGTTTCAAGATTTGTTGAAAGGTTTAAATCTACTTCTGTGGTGATATTTGTAATTTTGTTCTCATTCTTGAACTTCTCAACTTTACTGTCAATTTGAGAAAGTTCTTCTGTTACACTACTAAGTCTATCTAAAATAAAGTTTCTCGTTTTTATAGAAACTTCCTTTTTATCGTTAATCGCATCTAAATTATATTGATTCACCAACTCATTTAGAAAATCGATTGCTTTTTCTCTAATAGGAGAATTAAGAGAAAGTTTTAAAACACTTGATCTTCTATTCATTTGAGATATGACAAGGCGATTCTTGTAAGAACTAGCAATTAAGTCTACTGGTGTAATGGTTAACTTAAAAGTTTGGCCAACAGAATTTTTATTCAATAGGTTGGTTTTACTAATGGAAAAGCTACCTAATACATCGGTATAAATACTGTCATTAAAACTATGCTCGCCTAAAAGTTTTTGATTAACATCAAACAGTTTAAATTTATTTTCTGAAGCAATTTCTAGATTGTAATTAGCAAATAGCTTATCAACTTTAGTGCTGTCTTTGTTTAAATCTATAAATTTTAACTGCTGATCAGAGTAAACTTCTGATTCTTTAACTCTACCTTCTACAGAAAACGATTTGTTGAAATCAAGTTTTTTTACAACCGATGCAATTAATTGGCGGGATCTTAAAATCTCTACCTCATTTTCAATGTTTTTACCAGAGCCACCTATTCCTAAATCTTCAAAAGCAGCAAGTTCTTCCGATATTCCACTTTTCTTGTCATTTTTGATTAAAATGGTAGTATGAACACTATAAATAGGTGTGGAATACCTTAAATATAAGTAGGCAGCACTCAACATTAAAATAACTCCAAGTACAAACCATTTCCAATGAAATAGATACTTCTCTAATTCAGCTCGGATATTGAAATTTTCATTGTTTTCAATATATGATGAATGCTTTTTTTCCATAAAAATTATCTAGTTAGAATAGTAATTAGAGAAATTAATATTGATCCTACAGAGATAAACAACCCCGTGTTTTGATTGTACGAAGCACCTTGAGATTTTGCTTTATTTGGCTCAATATAAACTATGTCGTTTTGTTGCAAGTAATACGCTGGGGAACTAAATATTTTATCTGATTTAAGATCTAAAGAATAAGTGGTGATTTTATTATCCACTTCTCGTTTTACCTCTATGTTTCTAATACCAGAAATATTTAAATCTCCAGCAAAACCTATTGCTTCAATAATTGTTACTTTTTCATTAGGGATAATATAATTTCCAGGACTTTTAACATCTCCTAAAACAGTAATAGTAAAATTAGATATTCTAATGTTTACTGTTGGGTTTTTGATATAATCTGGATCAAGTTTTTCTTTAAAGTATTTAAGAGCTTCGCTTCGTGTAAGTCCTCCTAACTTGATTTGACCTAATAAAGGGAATTCGATGTTCCCATTATTATCAATAAGATAATCAACTGGTTTGGCGGTTTCTGAACTTCCTTGAATTAAATTAAAAGGCTTAGACGCAACTGGATCTAAAGATGATATTGAAATATTTAAAATGTCTCCTGGTTTAAAAACAGTTTCATAAGCCTTAACCTCTTGAGTCGGGGTTTTGTCATTTTGAAAGTAAACAATTTTCTTTTTAGAAACACATGAAGTAAATATTAAGGTATATATTACAAAAAAGAGTGTTTTTTTAATTTTTTGCATTGATATTTTTTTTGCGAAAGTACTAATTTAATTTTTCTTTGATTGCATCTAATTCTTGATAAATAGAGTTTTTAGAAATGTACTCCGGGACAATTTCTTTCATCAAAGAAACTGTATTTAAGTTGTTTATATTGTTATATGATGAGCAAAGCTTTTGTATTTTTCTTGAAATATACTCATTATCAATATCTTGAGTCTTAGCGATCATGATTTTTTCATGATATGTAGGAGTGGTATTTTCACCATTTGCTAAAAGTTCTTCGTATAATTTTTCTCCAGGCCTTAATCCAGTTATTTTAATATCAATGTCATCTGGATAAGAAAGTCCTGATAAATGAATCATTCTTTTAGCAATATCATATATTTTAACTGATTTCCCCATGTCAAAAATATATATTTCACCTCCGTTACCCATCGTTCCCGCTTCCAGTACTAAACGACATGCTTCGGGAATGGTCATAAAATAACGAGTAATTTCTTTATGAGTTACTGTTAAAGGACCTCCGTTTTCAATTTGTTTCTTAAATAAAGGGATAACCGATCCGTTAGAACCTAAAACATTTCCAAAACGAGTTGTAGTAAATTTGGTAGTATGTTCTTTGTTATTACTAAGACAAGTAATATACATTTCAGCAATTCGTTTTGTAGCTCCCATTACGTTAGTTGGATTCACGGCTTTGTCTGTTGAAACCATTACAAATCGTTCCACCTTATGTTTGATTGCTAAATCAGCTATATTTTTAGTTCCTAGGACATTGATTTTGACAGCCTCATAGGGTGATTTTTCCATTAAAGGAACATGTTTGTATGCAGCGGCGTGAAAAACTTTTTGAGGTTTAAACTCTTCAAAAATTTCATTCATACGGTTTACATCTCTAACGTCTGCTACAAAAGCCGTGAAGTTTGTGATACCATTTTGAACTAATTCTTGCTCGATTTCATACAGTGGAGATTCAGCTTGATCAACTAAAATAAGATGGTGTAGGTTGTATGAACTGAGCTGTCTTGAAATTTCAGATCCAATAGATCCCGCAGCTCCAGTAACCATTACCGTTTTGTTATTGACTTCTCTACTTACTATAGGGTTGTCAATTGATATTGGTTTTCTGTTTAATAAATCTTCAATCTTAACTTGTTTAATCTGTGTAGCCTCTAAATCACCATCAATCCATTTAGAAAGTGGTGGAACTATTTTAACTTTTGTTCCTAAGCTTAATAATTTATCTGTTAGTACAAGTAGCTTTTCAGATTTAATATTTTGAATTGAAATGATAATTTCATCGACGTCTTTTGTCTCTATAAAATTTTTGGTTAATCTATTCCCGTCGTAGATTTTTATTCGATCAATTTTTTTTCCTTGTTTTTTAGGGTCATCATCAATAAAACCTAATACTTCATATTTGTTTTTAGAATCTCTGTTTAAGGCACCATAGGTAATTAAACCAGAATCACCAGCTCCATAGATTAAAACGTTGGTAATGCTATCTAATTCTGTAGAAATTATTTCATAAAAAGCTTTAAAAACAAATCGGCTAATGATAAGGAGTATAACCGAGGTAAGAAAATGAATAATTATAATCGACTTTGGAATCGTTATAGATGGAAAAATTTTAAAAGTACTATTTATTAGAACTGCAATAATTACTAATGAAGACATTAGTGACAATCCAATAAATACATTAAATGCATCTCTAGTCCCAGTGTGTCTTATAATTCCTCTATAAGAACCTACACTTAAAAAACTAAATAGGGCTACCAAAGCTATAAATGGAAGTTGGTAGATTAGTTTTTCCGTATCAAAATTTAGCGAAGTGTTAAACCTGATAGTATAAGCAAGGATAAAAGAAAAGCATACTAAAATTATATCAATTATAAGTACAACCCATCTTGAGGCGTATTTATCTAAAGCTTTTAAAACCCAATTCTTTAACATTTATGATTTCTTGTTTGGGGTAAAAGTACAAAAACTAAAAAAAACAGTATGCGGATGAATCAAAAAGAGTTTTTATATTCTTTTCATTTGCTGTTTCATCATTTGCATTTGCTCCTTTAGCATACCATGTTTGTCAAGTTTTTTAGCTTCATTCATTAACATAGTCGCTTCGCGTTTTCTACGTTTGGTCATAGCAATACCTGCTAATTGTAATTTAGCCATTGCTAAATCATGATCCATTGCCAAGCCTAGTTTTACCGCTTTTTTCAAGAACTTCTCTGCTTTGGTTATGTTTGTTTGAGATAACATAATACCATGTAAATAGTTATAATAACCTTCTTGCTTTTGGGTTAATGCCGCAGATGGATTTTTGATATATCCTAACCATTTTTGAGCTCCTTCAAAATCCTGCTTTCTTAATTTTAAGAACGCTAATAATATAAACTCATTCTTAAAATATAATAAAATGAATATACCAGTTAGAAGTAAAATGGCAATTCCATTACCTATTTCTCCTTGAGTAAAACTATATACTGCCCAAGCTAAAGTTAATGCAGCTAAAACTAATTTTATATTCTTATTAAACATGTTTCAATTTTTTAAAAGCGGCACAAAAGTACATTTTTATACCTAATTGTTCGTTATTTTTGGTAAAACTTCTTGTATTTAAACCATGAGATGACCCCTAAAACAGTTACAAAAGTAATTGAATAGTATACAGAGTTTGGAGTAATTACTTTATCACCACTTGCATAAGAGTGTAATCCTGCTAAATAGAAGTTTACACCGAAATAGGTCATCATAATTGAAGCAAAAGCAATTATAGACCATAAATGAAATGTGTATTTACCTCTTAAACCAGGTATTAATCTCATGTGTAATACAAAAGCGTATACCATAATTGAAATTAGAGCCCAAGTTTCTTTTGGATCCCATCCCCAATATCTACCCCAACTTTCATTGGCCCACATACCTCCTAAAAAGTTACCAATGGTTAGCATAACCAACCCAACAGTTAATGCCATTTCGTTAATAACTGTTAGTTCTTTTAGGTGTAAATCCATTTTCTTCTTATTATTTTCATTGGTAAAAACAACCAAGAATAAAGCAAAAATTCCTAAGATCATTCCAAGAGCAAAAGGTCCATAACTGGCTACAATGATAGATACATGAACATACAACCACCAAGAGTTTAAAACTGGTTGAAGGTTAGCAATTTCAGGATCCAACCAATTTTGGTTTGCAAAGAATAAAATGATTGCCGCTAAGAATGTAGTTGCTGCAATAGTTAATGAAGAGTTTTTACCCAGTATTAAACCAAATAACATGGTTGCTAATCCAACAAAAATAATGGATTCATAGGCATTACTCCAAGGAGCATTTCCACTAATGTACCATCGCATGGCCAATCCTGTTAAGTGGGCTATAAACAAAACAATGATAATTCCTATAAAAGCTTTTACCACATAGTTGATCCAGGGTTTATTGTTGAATATTTGTAAAAAGACAAATACAATCATTAACAAACTAACTATTCCATAGTATCTTGAGAGCTGAACAAATATGTTTGCTTTGTTGTAAGCTATTTCTAATTGAATTTTGTCTTCTGCTGGAATTACTTCAGCTCCAAACTTTCTTTGAAACTTCTTTATACCATCTAATATTTTACTAGTTTCAGTATAATTTCCTGTTTGTTTCGAATTCTGTAATAATTGAAAATATACAGGTAGAGATTGTCTTACAAAAACAGAATCGGTTCCTTTAAAATTAGCTTGTAAAGTTTCTGGTTGAGATACCCACTTGTTTTCTTCATTGTTTGGTACAGGGTAAATACGTAAAATACTACCACTTAGCGCTTGTGAAAGTAAGTACACTCTGCGTTCAATTTTTATAGCATCTTGTTCTAGTTTACTTTGAATACGTTTTTTTTGCGCTTCAACTGCTAAATGTGAAATTTTAGAAGATCCATCTGGGTTGTAAAAATCGATAAAGCGAGCATATTGTACATCTTTTGGTAATCCAAGTGCTTCTCTAATTTGTGTATTTCCTTTTTCTAAATAAATAAAAGGAACATTTAACCAAAACATCGGAGCTTCAGTAATTGATACTAAAATCTGACTAGGAGTTAATCCTCTAAAGCTATCTGTATGCGCAACTTTTCTAACCAATTCAGAGGCAAAAGTATGTGCAGGTTTCATTCTTCCTCCTGCATCTTGAATTACTAATTGGCTAAAAGAATCTGCATGCTCTTTTGAAACAATCGATTTTTGTAAAATAGAATCGATTTGTATATCAGTTAATTTTTTTGGTTGGTGTTGCTTATGTTGAGCAAAAGAAACGGTGCTTAAAAATAATAGTATGGCAGAAATGGTAGCTTTCTTTTTTCTTATTTTTTCTAAAGATTTTTTCAAATCTGCAAAACGAGTGTTTTTAATAAATAACGAAGCTACTAGCCCAAAGAATAATAAAAAGTAACCAATGTAAGTTATGGTAGTACCCCAAAAGTCATGGTTTACAGATAAGTGTGTTTGTTCAATTTCTTGCCCAGCATTGCTGTAGCTAGCTTGGAACAATCGATAACCTTTGTGATTTAATATGGTATTCATGAAAATTCTAAAGTCAAAAGTTTCTTTATCATCAATAACTGTTACTTCACTAGCGTACGAAGCTGCGTTTTCAGAACCAGGATATTTTTCTAATTGGAAATCGTTTAGTTTTACTTTAAATGGAGTAGTATATCTTTTAGCGCCATACCAAGCTCTAAAGTTTAGGTCTCCTAGACTAAAGGTTTCTATATTATCTACATTAAATTGTCCTCCTGTTAAAGAAATGCGTTCTGTTTTTCCTGCTGAAGTAACATCAAAAACAACCATATCGTATTTTTTAGGGTCTTTTTCTCCTCTAACTGTTCTTACTTCTCCTTTTATAGGGTATTGCGGAACAACAAAAGGTAATCCAGAGACATTATATAAAGAACGTAATTTGAAGTTTTGTACAGTATCTTTTGTAACAAGCCCTTTTTCTTGTGTAGCCATTACTTGAAAAGTACCTTCAGACTTTGTAAGGATTTTTAAGGTATCGCCACTTTTAAAAATATTGATGTTCGCATTTCCATCTTTTGCATCAAATCCAACTAGAATATTATGAACATTTTGAATGGTTCCTCTTTTGATAAAGTGCTCGTGTCTACTTCCACTAGAACTTTCAACGAATTTTATATGTTCCACTCCGTTTTCATCTTCGATAAACTTTTTCTCCGCCCATGGAATATAATCAACAAGGTTAAATGCTATTTCATGTTCTTTTCCATCTTTTTTAGGTTGAAAAGACTCAGTAAAATTGGCAGTATTAGAACCCCATGCAGAAAGAAGTAATTTGTTGTGCGTTTCTTTCTGAAATTCATTGTCATCTATAATAACGTTTAAGTAGTTTGTGTCAGAAAAAAAGGTATTGGTAGTTTCCCCTTCATCAATAATCATTAAACCTTCGAAACTAATATAACGGGTAATACCTGCACCAATGAGTACAAATAAAAACGCTACGTGAAAAAGTAAAACAGACCATTTTTCTTTTTTATATAGACGATATCTAAAAATATTTCCAAAGAAATTAATCACAAAGAAGATCATAATAACTTCAAACCACCAAGTGTTATAAACCAAAGCTTTTGAGGTTTGGGTTCCGAAATCATTTTCAATAAAAGTAGCAACTCCCATCGCTATGGCAAAGACAAAGAAAAGAACGGCCATTAGGCGAGTTGAGTATAGTATATTAAGGAGCTTTTTCATTATAAAATTACGTATAAATAAAACGATGCAAATTTACGGATTAAAGCGTTAATAGCCTTATGATTTGAATCATTATTTAAGGAAAGATAGGGTGTTAATTTTAAGTTAAAACGGGTATATTGAAACAGATCTCGTTATAAATAGTTGCGAAGATGTCTTGTGAGAACGAGCAAAAAAGAAAAGAATACGGTAAGAGTTGGTAAGAATTTACTTAGTAAAGTAAGTATGCTTATAAGAAAGTCCTTAGTAATTTTACTAAGGACTTTCTTATAAACCTATTTTTTCACCCATTTTAACGGCGGTTTCAATGTTGTTTTGGGTGTTTTTTATAATGTCTTTGTCAATGGTGATTTTTTCTTTATCAATAAGCAAAACAATGGTTGAGCCACCAAATGCAAAATACCCCATTTCATCCCCTTTTTGAACTTTCGAGTTTGGGGTAAAGGTTTCTATAATTGCACCTACCATAGTAGCGCCTACTGGAGCAATTAAAACGTCACCTTTATCTGTTGTTTGTAATTCGCAAAACTCACGTTTGTTTTCGCAAAAGACTTTGGTGAAATTAGAAGCTAATGCATAAGGAGAAACAGAAAAGTAGTCACCTTTAATTTTTGTCATATCAGAAGCTATTCCTTCGTAAGGGAAGTGATAACGATGATAATCGTTTGGAGCTAATCGTAAGATTAAAAGTGAAGCGTTTTTATATTTTTCGGCTAATGAAGTACTATTTAAAAACTCTTTTAAAGTGAATTTTCTTCCTTTTACAAAGAAGTTGTGAATGTCTGAAACGTTTTCAAAAGCGATCAGTTTTCCGTCCCCAGGACTCACAAATCCGTTTTCAATTGGACGAGCGTTTGGTTTAAGTTTTCGGTAGAAGAAATCATTAAAAGAAGTGAATTCTGAAACTGATTTTTCAGATTCGTTCATGTCAATTCCTAGTTTGTCAACAAAACCTTGGATTTTCTTCACAGAAGAAGCTTTGCTCATCATTTTTCCATAACGAGAAGATAAGGCCTTGCGCTTTACCATAGGTAATAGTGCAACCTTACCAAAAGGGTTTTGATATAAAAGCTTTAAAAACCCCTCTCCAGGTGGAGTTTCGGTTATTAAAGTTCCTGATTTTCTATCAATGTACTGTATTTTCATATTTCAATTATTCTTCTGTGCTATCAATTAAAATAGTTAGCATGTCTATGGCAGCTTGAGCAATTTTAGTTCCAGGACCAAAAATACCTACGGCACCAGCGTCAAACAAAAATTGATAGTCTTGTGCAGGAATTACTCCTCCAACAATTACCATTATATCTTCTCTACCGTACTTTTTAAGTTCGCCAATTACTTGCGGAACTAAGGTTTTATGTCCGGCAGCTAAAGAAGAGATACCAATAATGTGTACATCATTCTCAATAGCTTGTTTCGTTGCTTCAATAGGTGTTTGAAATAAAGGTCCTATATCAACATCAAAACCAAGATCAGCATATCCAGTGGCAACTACTTTTGCACCGCGATCATGTCCGTCTTGCCCTAGTTTAGCTATCATAATACGAGGTCTACGACCTTCTAATTCTGCAAATTTATCGGCTAGTTGGGTTGCTTCTTTAAATAAAGCATCGTCTTTTATTTCTTTACTATACACACCGCTAATTGTTTTATGTACTGCTTTATGTCTTCCGAAAATAGTTTCTAAAGCATCAGAAATTTCACCTAAAGTAGCTCTGTTTCTCGCAGCTTTTACAGCTAAATCTAATAAATTTCCATTACCCGTTTTAGCGCATTCTGTTAAATCTTCTAGAGATTGAGTAACATCATCTTCATTTCTTTCTGATTTTAGCTCGTTTAGCCTATTGATTTGAGATTGACGAACGGCTTCATTATCTACTTCTAAAATGTGTAAAGGATCTTCTTCTTTTAATTGATATTTATTTACACCAACAATTACATCTTGACCACTATCTATCTTAGCTTGTTTTTTCGCGGCGGCTTCTTCAATACGCATTTTAGGAATTCCTTTTTCAATTGCTTTAGTCATTCCTCCTAATTCTTCAACTTCTTGAATTAATTCCCAAGCTTTGTTGGCGATGTTTTCTGTTAATTCTTCAACATGGTAACTACCAGCCCACGGATCTACTGTTTTAGTAATGTGCGTTTCTTGTTGTAAATATATTTGAGTATTACGAGCAATTCTTGCAGAGAAGTCAGTAGGTAGGGCAATTGCCTCGTCTAACGCGTTGGTGTGTAAGCTTTGTGTTCCTCCAAAAGCAGCTGCCATTGCTTCAATTGTTGTACGAGCTACATTGTTAAACGGATCTTGTTCTGTTAAACTCCAACCACTTGTTTGGCAATGAGTTCTTAAAGCCAAAGATTTTGGGTTGTTAGGGTTGAATTGCTTAACGATTTTAGCCCAAAGCATTCTACCAGCACGCATTTTTGCTATTTCAGTAAAATGATCCATTCCAATTGCCCAGAAAAAAGAAAGACGCGGGGCAAATGCATCAATGTCCATTCCTGCTTCTAATCCCTTTCTAATATATTCCAGTCCGTCTGCAAGCGTATAAGCTAATTCAATTTCTGGAGTAGCACCCGCTTCTTGCATATGGTATCCTGAGATAGAGATTGAATTAAATTTTGGCATGTTCTTACTGGTATATTCGAATATATCAGCAATAATTTTCATAGAAGGAGTAGGAGGGTAGATGTATGTGTTTCGTACCATAAACTCCTTTAAGATATCATTTTGAATAGTTCCAGAAAGCAGCTCTGGTTTTACTCCTTGTTCTTCTGCTGCTATTATGTAAAAAGCTAATACAGGTAGTACAGCTCCATTCATTGTCATAGAAACCGACATTTTATCTAATGGAATCTGGTCAAATAAGACTTTCATGTCTTCTACAGAATCTATTGCCACACCTGCTTTACCAACATCTCCTTGAACACGTTCGTGATCAGAATCATATCCACGGTGTGTAGCTAAATCAAAGGCTACAGAAAGTCCTTTTTGTCCGGCTGCTAAATTTCTTCTATAAAAAGCGTTACTTTCTTCTGCTGTAGAGAACCCTGCATATTGACGAATTGTCCATGGTCTACGAACATACATAGTAGAGTATGGTCCACGTAAGTTTGGTGCAATACCTGCAACAAAACTTTCGTGTTTACGATTTTCAATATTCGATTGTTGATTTTTATCGATACTGATATTTGAAATATCTTTTCTACTCATGGTCTAAACGTTCTTGTTCAAGTTTTTCGGCTAATCTTTTCTGAATGATAGGTTCAATTAACGTTTTTTGATTTCTAACTTTTACAAAAGGATTTACTTCTAAATCATTCTTCATTCGATCCTTTTCATTTTGAATTTTGTTAGTTCCTAATAAAACAAGTTCACCATTATCAAATTGTTCTTGTTCCTTAGTTGCCGATTCTTTTATTTTTCGTTGAATAACCCCTTCTTTGAGTTGTTTTAAAAAGCCTCCAGCTTGTTCTATCAATTTGAAAATTTCTAAGGCCTTTTCTGCTAACTGGTCTGTTAGGGCTTCTATATAGTAAGCTCCATCAGCAAAATGTTGAGCTTCCGATAGGTAGCTTTCTTGCTGAAGTGTTAATAGTTGATTTCTAGAGATTCTTTCTCCAAATTCATTAGAGTTATGGAAAATTCTATCATAAGCGACATTAGATACTGTATTTGAACCTCCCAATATAGCGCTCATGCATTCAGATGTTGTACGTAACATATTTACATTATAGTCATACAAAGTTTTGTTACGTAAACTTGGTTGTGTAAATATATGGGCTTCAGTTTTTTCTACCTTATATTCTGTTAAAAGAGAGTTCCATAAAATTCGAAAAGCTCTTAGTTTGGCTATTTCAAAGAAATAATTGCTTCCAACAGAAAAGTTGAAGTGTATTTTTGAAGCGACCTCTCCACCAAAATGATTTAAATATTCATTTGCATGGGTTAAAGCGTATGCTAATTGTTGTGTGCAGTTGGCTCCTGCATTTTGATAAATAGAAACATTAATAGCTAAACTATTGTTGTTTTTGATAATGTTTTCCAGTTCGGAATGATCATCTTTAAGGTTTTGATACCAGTTACCAGTACTTGCTAGTTTTCCAATGATATCATTGTTGAAAAAAACCTTGCTTGAATTTGTATAGTTAGATACTTCAGAAACAAAACTTGCATCAAGAAATTCAAGTTTAAAATAAATATAAGTTTCTTGAAGGTTGATAGTATTCAATAAGGTTTTGAAATCAATTTTTTCTTTGATAAGAAACTCAATTGCAGAAGCTCCTCTTTCTAAAGCATCAATAGCTAAGGCATTGGCTTCTTTTTCATTTGAAACTATAATGCTTTGACAAATAGCAAAACCTTTTTTAGGAAGGTTAACTATTTGATGAGTTCTATCTTCTTTAGTATAAAAAGGTTTTACGGTAATTCCTTCATTAGTTTTCCAAAGAAGGGTGTCATTGTAGTCGGCACCTTTTAAATCTACTTGAATTTTTTGTTTCCAAGCGTTAGGAGATACTCCTTCGAAATCTTTAAATAAATAATTGCTCATTATTTCTGTATAGTATCAAATTCGATAATGTAAATATCTTCATTATCTTTTTTCATTAAATATTTTTCACGAGCGTAACGCTCTAGCTCCAAAGAATCTTGAAGTTTTTTAATGGTTTCTTTGTCTTCAGCGATCTTTTTTTGATGAAATTCAATCCAAGTTTTTAATTCTTTTACTTCCTTGTTAAATTCTCTATGAGTAAGATACGAATTTTCATCAAAAAATAACATCCAAACAACAAATACGGTAAGAATCACTACGTAAATATTTGTAGCAATTCTAAATGTTGGTTTGTTTTTTATGGATTTAAAGTTCATCTTATAATCGATCGCTAATTACAGTTCTAACGATGTCAATTGCAACAGTATTGTACCTGTCGTTAGGAATAATAATATCCGCGTAGTTTTTGGTAGGTTCAATAAATTGTTGGTGCATTGGTTTTAAGGTACTCTGATAACGACTAAGTACTTCGTCAATATCTCTTCCTCTTTCTTTGATGTCTCTTCGTACACGACGTATTAAACGCTCATCTGCATCTGCGTGAACGAATACCTTTATATCACAAAGGTTTCTTAAATCTTTATTATTGAATATTAAGATACCTTCAATAATAATAACCTTTCTTGGGTGCGTTTTTATGGTGTCTTTGGTTCTATTATGAGCAACAAATGAATAAACAGGTTGCTCTATAACTTCTCCATTTTTTAATTGTCTTAAATGTTCTACTAATAATTCGAAATCAATGGCTCGAGGATGGTCGAAGTTTATTTTGGTTCTTTCTTCGTATGTTAAATCGTCTGTTTGCTTGTAGTAAGAATCTTGAGAAATAACACAAACCTCATCAGCAGGTAATTCATTAATAATTTGATTTACTACAGTGGTTTTTCCACTTCCAGTACCTCCTGCAATACCAATAACAAATATATTTTTCATGTAGTGTTTTTAGATGAAACAAATTTAGGAAAATTAGCGTACAAAAAAAGCGCTAACTTTAAGTTAGCGCTTTTGTTTTTTTGAGCCGATAGAGGGACTCGAACCCACGACCTGCTGATTACAAATCAGCTGCTCTAGCCAGCTGAGCTATATCGGCTTTTTGCTTTAGCGGTTGCAAATATAGAAGCTTTTTTGAATTTGACAAAGCACTTTTTGTGTTTTTTTAAACTTTTTTTGATTGATTTTTTTATGTGTTTTATTTTGAGGTGGTTGAGTGTTGGTGAAAATAGTTGTTTTATGAAGGGGCTATGAATATTAATGAAGATTTCTAGAATAATAATCTTGCGACATAAAAAAACTCACAAGTATTATATAATTGTGAGTTTTATCAAGAATAAAATTGTAATTGTCTAGAAATTGAAATTTCTAAAACGTACTGTTATATAACGAAGGTTATTTGTAAATAGTATTATGCAGTTAAAGGTTTTCCTTTTAAACGTTTGTCAATACGTTGCTTTACTACCGTTAAACGCTTCATTATCTCCATAAGGCTACTTTCTTTCGTTTGTTTGTATACCTCATTGATTTCTAATATTAAAGCTTTAGCTTCACGAGAAGCTAAAATTCTGTCACTGGTAGTAACGAACTTAAATTTTCTGTTTTCAAACTCTTCTGCTCTATCTAATAAATCTGAATTCATACATTCTTAGTTTTTTAAATTAACTTTAGCAATTCAATAATAAATAGTTTAGTAGTTGACTTTTATAATTGTTAAAGCTCTTAGTTTTAAACGATATAGCTAATCGGATAAAATTAAGGGCGACAAATTTAGAGTTATTTTTGAATTATTTATAGTGATATGTATAAAATTTAATTATAAAGTTATTATTTATACTTATACTTTTTAAATTAAATTCAACCCGTTTTTTTGTGATTAGCAATTACCTCTCTCTTAACCAAATATAATAAACGATTTTGAAATTTTAAAGTGTTTTGCTTAAAAATTAACAATAATTAAACGTTTTTTGGTGATAATGTTAAGATGTTGTTAGTTTTGTCATTTTAAACCTTTGTTTGATTTTATGAAAAAAGTAGCAATTTTATTTTTATTAGTTTTTGGTTTAGCATGTAATAGTGCCCAGAAAAGAAAGCCAAAAGGAGAAACCGATTTTCAAAAGGAAATGAATGCTAAATTTAAAGATGCTACCACCTCTCCTTTAACCAAAAAAGGATTAAGAAAGTTTAAAGGATTAGATTTTTTTCCTGTTAATACTAAATTTAAAGTAAAAGCCAAACTTGTAAAAACTCCAGATAGTCCCATTTTAAATTTTCCTACAACTACCGAAAGGATAGTTATGTATAAAAAGTATGGTACAGTTAGTTTTATAATTGATGGTGTTACATATGAATTGGCTATCTATAAAGATGAGTTCCCAGAAAAAGGGTATGAAAATCATTTGTTTCTTCCTTTTTTGGATAAGACTAATGGGGAAACATCATATGCAGGAGGAAGGTTTATTGATGTGTTAACCACCGATGAAAAGGAAGGAGTGTTAGAAATAGATTTTAACCATGCTTACAATCCGTATTGCGCATATAGTGATCGCTATTCTTGTCCAATTACACCAAGAGATAATTATTTAGATATAGAGATAGAAGCTGGAGTAATGGCTTATAAAAAATAGAAAAACCAGCAAATGCTGGTTTTCTTTATTTTGTTGGAGGTTTTAAGCCTTCCTTAGTATCTTGTTCAATGGCATTATAAATGCTTTCTAGATAATGCTTCCTTAGTTTTAGTTTTGTTTCTTTATGAGCTCTAAAATTTAATTTAGCAAACATTTCTGCAATTTTTATTGCGGTTGGAAGAAGGTGGTCTTGCGGTACTGTTTTATCTAAGAAACCTGCATTTACAGCATCCTTAGGGGTGTATATTTCAGAATTGCTTACACTTCTTTCGAAATAAACGGGCGCTAGGCGAGCTTTAGCTATTTCAATACCAGCATTGTGCATTGTCATTCCAATCATAACTTCATTTAAGCCGATTTTAAAGTTACCTTCTGTTCCTAGACGGTAATCTGCAGATAATAATAAAAAGGCTCCTTTTGCTATGGCATGACCATTACAGGCAATTATTATAGGGTACGGGAAAGATAACATTCTGTGTGAAAGTTTAGAACCTTTTGTTACTAATTCTAAAGCTGATTCAGGAGAACTAGTCATTGTTTTTAAATCATAACCCCCAGAAAAAATACCATCTTGTCCAGTTAATATGACTACTTTTTGGTTTTCTTCCGCTTTGTCTAAAGCTTGATTTAAGCCATCAGCAACTTCGTGAGAAATAGCATTTGCTTTTCCATTTTTAATGGTAACTAAAGCATAAATCTCCTCTTCTTTATATACTACAAATTCATTCATTCTATATAAGTTTTGTTAAATACATACCAAAGAAAACAGCTAAAAAACCGAGAATAAAACTTGCTATAGTATACATGGCAAAGCTCATGAAATCGCCAGATTTTAAAAAGACATGATTCTCATAGGCAAAGGAAGAGAAAGTAGTAAATCCACCACAAAACCCCGTAGCTAATAACAACGTTTGATTTTGATTTAAGGTTTGGCTTTTGGCAGCTAAACCTAAAATAAGACCAATTAATAAACTTCCTAAAACATTCGCTAAGAAAGTTCCGTAAGGAATCCCTGATGTTGAACTATTAAGACTTTTACCAAGTATGTATCTGCATACGCTTCCAAGTCCACCTCCTAAGAATACAAGTAATAACTGTTTCATTATTTGCGAATATAAGAAAACCTACTTTTTTGTGGCTCTTTTTATCGCATTGCTAATAGCTTTAAAATGTTTTGGTTTTAAATTATAACCTAACGGCGCATATTCTTTGTAAATAGTTTCCCCAGTTAGAGAATTAACAACTTGTATAAAACGATCTGTATTCATTCTACAATATCTGAAATAGTAAAATTCTTCACCCTTCATAATTCTATCGCTGATAGTCTCTACTTTTTCTATTTGAAATTCGTATTTGTATTTTTTGAATAATTCCTTAGTGTATTCGCTATACATAATACGATCTTCTCCTGTAAGTGGGTTGAATTTTATGTTTAAATAACTCGGAATGTATAGTTTCTGTTTAGCAAGTTTAGCGAGTTCTTTGGATTTGTTTTCGCTATATAGCCAATAGGCTTCTCTTGTTTCTAAAAGGTTGCTTAGTTTTTGGAAATAGTTTTTTAAAAACCCTGGTTGGTAATTTTGAAAAACTTCTTTGGTGTACATTTCGTCTACGATGCTCTTTTTTTCTCCTCCTAGCAATTCGTTTACAAAATTTTCTTTAGGGCTTAAGTAAGAAATAGCAAGGAGGTTAGTGTTATTAGAGATTGTTTTCTCGTATTTCTCATCCGTTAACTTGTTTTGGTTTCGTAGTTTTTTAAATCTGGCTTTTATCTTTTCATTATTGTAAGAATGTAATCTTGTATTGAAATACAAGTAAAAGGTGTTTTGCGTTCTTACTTTTACACCATATAAATTAATGAATGAATAATTACCATCAAGATAATCTTCAATGTTATAATCTTTAGGGGTAACTATTTTATAGGGAGTTACTTTCCAACTGTCTTTTAAAATTTTATCATAAGTCTCAACGTCATAAATTTCTGAAAGTATAAAGATAGTGGTTGATTTTTTAAAATTTTCATATGTTTTTTTGTCAACTTTTTTGCGTCCGCTATAGGGTTTAGAACTAAAACCTATTTGCGCATGTGTATAAAAACTAAAGAATAATAGTAGTAGGGTAAGTAGTTTTTTCATGATTTAATTTTTGTCGGGCGAAGATACGTAAGTCTGCCAAAATTTCCTGTTTTTTAATTTGGTACGGTTATCGCGTAAGTAATAGAAAAAGAAATACATGAAAATATTTTTAAAGATTTTATTGACGGCTATAGCGGTAATTGTATTAGCAAACATTTTGCCTGGCATTGCAGTCACTAATTATGTAACAGCAGTAATCGTAGCGGTAACAATTGCTTTGTTAAATATGTTTGTACGCCCTTTGCTCGTGTTTTTTACATTACCAGCGACTATAGTTACCTTAGGGTTGTTTTTATTTGTGATTAATGCTATTATCGTGTTGTTAGCAGGCAAGTTAGTGACAGGGTTTGTGGTAAGCGGATTCTTTTCAGCACTTTTGTTTAGTGTATTATTGTCAGTATTCAGGTCTGTGTTATTTTCGTTGTTGAAAGAAGAAAAGAAATAGAATTAATTAATAATATAAGAATCAATAAATAAGGAAATTAGCCTAATTACCAAGAAAGAAGAATTCTTAAGGTTAAAAGTCTTGGTTATCAATAAGAAAAGTAGTAATTTTGCAGGCGATTTTTTAGAAACAGATTTTAAAGATGAATATAACAAAAGAAAACATAGATGCGTTAAACGCAGTTGTAAAAGTTGATATTGTTGCTGATGATTATCAAGATAAAGTAACAAAGGTTTTAAACGATTACCGTAAAACAGCAAACATTCCAGGATTTAGAAAAGGACATGTGCCAATGGGAATGGTAAAGAAGCAATATGGTAAAGCTGTAATGATTGATGAGGTTAATAAGCTTTTACAAGAGTCTTTAAACAAGTTCTTAGTTGAAGAGAAATTAGATATCTTAGGAAATCCATTACCAAGAGTACAAGATGATTTTAACTGGGATGCTGATAAATTTTCATTTGAATTCGAATTAGGTTTAGCACCAGAATTTGATGTTGATTTAAAATCTGATAAAGTAAAGCAATACAACATTGTAGCAACTGATGAGTTAATTGAAAAAGAAGTAGAAAACATTCAATCTCGTTATGGGAAAATGATTTCTAAAGAAGAAGCTACAGAAGAGGCTAACATTACTGGTACTTTTGTTAATGAAGAAAAAGAGATCAATAAGAAATCGACTATTTCTGTAAAAGATATTAAAGGTAAAACAAACTTAAAGAAGTTTGTAGGGTCTAAAGTAGGAGATGTTTTAGAATTAAAAACTAAAAACTTATTCGAAGATGAGCACAAGTTACAGCATGCTTTAGGTGTGTCTCAAGATGATGCTCAGGGATTAGAAGTTCCTGTAACTTTTACTATCGAAGAAATTAACGAAACTGAATTAGCAGAGTTAGATCAAGAGTTATTTGATAAGTTGTTTGCTGACGGAAGTGTAAAAACTGTGACTGATTTAAAAGACAAAATCAAAGAAGACGCAGAAAGACAATTCCAACAACAAGCAGACCAACAATTATTAAATGCTGTAACTGAGAGTTTAGTAGAGAATACTAAATTTGATTTACCAAAAGAATTCTTACAAAAGTGGTTACAAACTGCTGGAGAAAAAGAATTAACAATTGATGAGGCAGCTGCTGAATATGAAAAGTCTGAAAAAGGATTACGTTATCAATTAATCGAAGGAAAGATTATGAAAGATAATGATATCAAGTTAGACTATGCTGAATTAGTAGATTATGCAAAAGGATTTATCCGTGCACAAATGGCTCAGTTTGGAAACATGAATCCAGAAGAAAAAGAGTTAGATGATATCGCAGGAAGAATCTTACAAAATCAAGATGAAGCTCAAAAGTTACAAACGCAATTAATTAGTCAAAAATTATTGGCTTTTTATAAAGAAAACATGAAGTTTGATACGAAAGAAGTTTCTTACGAAGATTTCATAAAAGAAGTGTATAACGTAGAGAAATAATTTACGGAAAACCATAATATAAACCTGAACGAAAGTTCAGGTTTTTTTGGCAGTCAACTGAAACAAAATAATATTGAAATTGTTCTTATATTTACATTTCATAAATCAGAAAAACATTTTATAATGGATTACGGAAAAGAATTCGAAAAGTACGCTACAAAACATCATGGAATTAGTAGTACTTACTATAATAAAATCACTAGTAGTTTAACCCCATATATCATGGAAGAGCGTCAGCTAAACATTACGCAAATGGATGTTTTCTCTCGTTTAATGATGGATCGTATCATCTTCTTAGGTACTGGTATTAACGATCAAGTTGCCAATGTAATTCAAGCACAGTTATTGTTTTTAGAAAGTGTAGATGCTTCTAAAGATATTTCAATCTATATTAACTCGCCAGGAGGAGGTGTATATGCAGGTTTAGGTATTTACGATACCATGCAATTTATTAAACCAGATGTAGCCACTATATGTACAGGTATGGCAGCTTCAATGGGAGCTGTATTAATGTGTGCAGGAACTAAAGGAAAGCGTTCTGCATTACCGCACTCTCGTATTATGATTCACCAACCATTAGGAGGAGCTCAAGGACAAGCTTCAGATATGGAAATTACTGTAAAAGAAATAGGAAAGTTAAAAACAGAATTATACAATATTATTTCTAAGCACTCTGGACAGCCTTTCGACAAAGTTCATGAAGATTCTGATAGAGATTATTGGATGAAAGCAGATGAAGCTAAGGCGTACGGAATGGTAGATGAAATTTTAAGTAGAAAATAAGATTTAATATTATTGACTTTTAGAAATGAGTCAATAGTTTAGAAAGCAAGAATAATGTCGAAAGAAGAAAACTTACAATGTTCGTTTTGTGGTCGTAAAAAACCAGAAACAGATTTATTAATAGCAGGTTTAGATGCTCATATTTGTGATAAATGTATAGAGCAAGCTCATGGTATTGTAGAGGAGGAGATTGCAGAAGCAAAAACTAGTGATTTGTCAAGCGATTTAATCTTAAAAAAGCCGAAAGAAATTAAAGCTTTTTTAGATGAATATATTATTGGGCAAAACCAAACCAAAAAAGCAATGTCTGTTGCTGTTTACAATCACTACAAAAGGTTATTGCAAACCAAAGATGATGAAAATGAGGTAGAGATAGAAAAGTCGAATATTGTTTTAGTAGGAGAAACAGGAACAGGGAAAACATTAGTGGCAAGAACAATTGCAAGAATGTTAAATGTACCCTTTTCTATTGTTGATGCTACGGTTTTAACGCAAGCAGGTTATGTTGGAGAAGATGTAGAGAGTATTTTAAGTAGGTTGTTACAAGCTGCAGATTATGATGTAGAAAAAGCAGAAAGGGGAATTGTATTTATTGATGAAATAGATAAAATTGCTCGTAAAGGAGATAACCCATCAATAACAAGAGATGTATCTGGAGAAGGAGTGCAACAAGCACTTTTAAAATTGTTAGAGGGAGCGGTAGTAAATGTAGCTCCTAAAGGAGGGCGTAAGCATCCAGAACAAAAGTTTATTGAAGTAAATACTAAAGATATTTTATTTATTGCAGGAGGAGCTTTCTCGGGGATTGATAAGATTATTAGTAACCGATTAAATATGCAAGCAGTTGGGTATAGTGCATCGGTTGAAGAAGATAAAATTGATCAAGAAAACTTATTGCAATACATTATTCCTTCTGACTTAAAGAGTTTTGGTTTAATACCTGAGATTATTGGTAGATTACCAGTGTTAAGTTATATGAATCCTTTAGACGCAAAAACGTTAAGAGCTATTTTAACAGAGCCTAAGAATTCTATAATTAAACAATATACAAAGCTGTTTACTATGGATGATGTGGATTTTTCAATGACAGAGGAAGCATTACAATTTATAGTAGATAAAGCTGTAGAGTATAAATTAGGAGCGCGTGGTTTACGTTCGTTGTGTGAGGCCATCTTAACAGATGCAATGTTCGAGTTGCCAAGTAGTGAAGATAAGGAGTTTGTTGTAGATAAAGAATATGCTGAGAATAAGTTAACAAAGACAGCTTTAACAAAACTGAAAGCAGCTTCTTAAGAGTAAAAAAATTAGATTTATACATAAAAAAATACCTTAGATTATCTAAGGTGTTTTTTTATTCTTAATGTTATAATATTTATTACATTTTAAGAGTACTTCTTTTACGAATCCATTCATTAAGTTGTGTTGGAGTGATATTATACTTTTTCTGAATTTGTACTTTAATTGTTTTAAAGTGGTCTGAATTCAAGACTAAGTTTTCATATTCGTTTACTACAGATTTTTTAAACTTTTCGTAATGACTAGCAGCATTTTCAATAGGAATTTCTTTTTTTGCTTTAAGAGCGCTATTACCCAATAACTCAATCCATTTATTAAAATCACTTCCTTTGATACCGTATTTTTTCTGTATTTCTTCTTTTTTACTTTGCAAATACGTCTCATTTAAAACTAACCTTTCATATTCTTCCACAGTTGATTTTTTAAACTTAGAATGAAAAATAGAAGAGTTTTTTTCTGGATTTATCGCATTATTTGTTTTATTCAAATTGGCATACTTGGTAATCCACTCATCTAATTTACTAGGAGCAATGTCGTATTTTTGTTGTAAAATAATCTTTTTGCTCTCTAAGTAATCAGGAGACAATGCTAATTTATCGTACTCTGCAACAACTGATTTTTGGAACTTTTCATAATAATTTGCAGTCGATTCAGTAGCAGGTGTTGCCGTAGTTTTTGCGGTAACTTTTGTTGAAGGAACGTTTTGAGTCTTCGTTTGTGGAGTGCTTACAGAATCATCAGCTTTTACAGTTTCTATAGGTAACCTCTTTACAATTGTATTCCCCGTACTTTCCTTAAATTTTGCATTACCGTCTTTATACCATCCCTCAGATAACCTATCATACACTTCTTTGTCAATGAGAATATTTCCCATTCTATTGCTGCTTGCGTCAAGATTTTTCATGGCTGTACAACCAGTTATGTCTAGAGTTTCTAAATAGTTATTGTTACAGTACAAATCTCTTAATACAGGCTTGTTTCCAAGTTTTAGAGAGGTTAACTTATTATAATCACAACTAATTGAAAATAATTCAGGACTGTTACTTAAGTCTAAAGTTTCAATTTTATTATCACTACAATTTAAAAAAGTAAGTTTGGTACTTTTTGTAAGATTGATTTTTCTAATTGCATTACCGCTACAATCTAGACGGGTTAAATTAGGGAAGTGTTCAATACCAGTTAAATCTTTTATCTTAGAATTAACATTTGGTAATTTTTTATTATCAACAGCATTGTTGATATTCAAGTTTACGATGTACTTTACATCACTAACTAAAATATCGCCCGTTAAACCATTTGAGTCGAAGTTTAAGGCAATCAAAGCTTCTTCTAAACCAATATCAGGAATTTTAATAGTTTCTTGCGCAGATAAGCTTAACGATAATAGAGAGGTTAATGTTACTAAAGTGAAAAATTTCATATATAAGGGAATTTGTGCCAAATTTATATATTTATATGTTTTTACCAAATAACGTATGTTATATAATTCTAAAATGTGTTTTTGCTAGCAAATTCAAAGTAGTACCTTTGTCAGCCAAATTTTAATTGTAGATGATAACCCAACAGACCATAGATAAAGTTTTTGAAGCTTCTCGAGTAGAAGAGGTGATTGGTGAATTTGTACAATTAAAAAAAGCTGGAAGTAATTTTAAGGGATTGAGTCCTTTTACAGATGAAAAAACGCCTTCTTTTGTAGTTTCTCCAGTAAAGCAAATTTGGAAAGATTTTAGTACAGGAAAAGGAGGGAATGCAATTTCATTTTTGATGGAGCATGAGCACTTTTCTTATCCAGAAGCAATTCGATGGCTAGCAAAGAAATACAATATTGAAATAGAAGAAACCGAGCAGTCAGATGAGCAAAAGGAGCAAATGAATGAGAGAGAGAGTATGTTTTTGGTGTCTAAATTTGCCAAAGACTATTTTCATGATGTATTATTAAATACCCAACAAGGAAGAGCTATTGGGTTGTCTTATTTTAAAGAGCGTGGATTTCGAGAAGAAACCATAGAGAAGTTTGATTTAGGATATTGTAAAGATGAGTGGGATAATTTTACAAATGCAGCTCTAAAGAAGGGATATGATTTAAAGTATTTAAAAGCTACAGGATTAACCATTGTAAAAGAAGGTGGGGCAGAAGTAAAGAAGTTCGATCGATTTAAAGGAAGAGTGATGTTTCCAATTCACTCAATGTCTGGAAGAATACTTGGTTTTGGAGGGCGTATTTTAACTAACGATAAAAAAGCGGCAAAATATTTAAACTCTCCAGAGAGTGATATTTACCATAAAAGTAAAATACTTTACGGATTATACCAAGCTAAAAAGGATATTGCTAAACAAGATAATTGCTTTTTAGTAGAAGGTTATACAGATGTTATTTCTTTTCATCAATCAGGAATAGAGAATGTAGTCGCTTCTTCAGGAACCGCATTAACTCCTGATCAAATACGATTAGTTAATCGTTTAACAAAGAATATTACCGTACTGTTTGATGGTGATGCAGCCGGAATTAGAGCTTCTTTAAGAGGAATTGATTTAATACTGGAGCAAGGAATGAATGTTAGGGTAGTAACTTTTCCTGAAGGAGAAGATCCTGATAGTTTTGCCAAAGCTCATTCAACTGCTGAGTTAAAACAGTATTTAGAAGACAAATCGCAAGATTTTATAGAGTTTAAAGTGTCTTTGTTAATGAAAGATGCTAAGAATGATCCTGTTAAAAAAGCGGGCTTAATTAGAGATATTGTAACGAGTATTTCGAAAATTCCTGATGGAATTCAACGTGAAGTATATGTACAAGAATGTGCTCGAATTATGGATATTTCTGAGCAAGTTTTGTTTAGTGAATTGGCCCAACTAATTAGTAAAGGAAATACCAAAAAGCAAACAAGTACTTTTAATCAGCAAAACTCAGGAGCAGATACTCAAGTAGCTTCTGGAGGAAATCAATCGGGATCGAGAGGGATGGCTTTAGTAAAAAATCAAAAGCAAGGACCTCCAAAAGTTGATTCTTTGTTTCTTTTAGAAAAAGAAATTATTAGAATTTTACTGTTGTACGGAAACGAAGAAATAGATTTTATTGATTGGATTGAAATTGAAGGCAAAAATGGTAGGATAGAATTGGAAAAGGAAATTTATACTAATCAAATTTCCAAAGAGCTTTATTTGAATTTACAGGAAGATGAAATAGAGTTTACCAATGAAGTTTTTAAGAAAATCTACTTTGAATTAATTCATCAATTAAATCAGCAAGAAAAAATAGCGATAGATAAATTAATTACTCATGTTGATAATGAAGTTGCAAATATGGTGACTACTATTTTAATGGATGAAGAAAAGTATTTTTTAAGTGATTGGTCAAGAAAAGAAGTAACCGTAACTGAGACGGTAAAGATTCTTCCTAAATTAGTGACAGATGCTATTTTAAACTTACGACGTGTTTTAATAGAGAAGAAAATAGTTGGAATTTTAGAAGATGTAAAAACCAATAATTCGTTACCTGATTTAGAAGAAATATCGAACTATACTAATTTAAAAAGACGAATTTTTGAAAAATTGAATCGTGTGATTTAATTTTTAAAATCTACAAATAATATAAAGGGTTTAACCCTGTGAAAAGTACTATTTTTTTAAGCTAGAAAGCAACAGGTTTTTAAGGGTAAATAACATAATTTAAGGTGTTTATGGAACATGTTTTCATATTAAGAAAAGGTAAAATATTATACTTTTTTAATATGTTTTGTGACTTTTTCGTAATTTAGGGGTCGAAAAGAACAAGAAAGACTATTAAATTATGAGAAAATTGCTGCAAATTTTGGAGCTGATCAAACTACTTATTTTGTTACCTTTTGAGATAACAAACGGGCAAAAAAAACACGCCTATCAAAAGATAAAGCGTGCTATGATGTCGGTTAATTTACTTTAACTCTTTAGGTATTTCACATACAGGTATAGGAATCATTTTATGTTGATTTATTCGGTTTAAACGGGTGTATATTTTATATACTTCTAGTTTACGACCTTCAAAATCTTTGGTAGTTTTACCTTGGTCTTGCATTTGCATTGCCCACTCTAATTCATCGTAAGAAGCGCCTATTTGATCTTCATCCGTTCTGCTATCACCAAACAAACCATCTGTTGGTTGCGCTTGTTGAATGGATTGAGGAACTTCTAAATATTTAGCAATGTCATATACTTCAGATTTTACCAAATCTGCAATAGGACTTAAATCTACACCACCATCACCATATTTAGTAAAAAACCCTACGCCAAAATCTTCTACTTTATTACCTGTTCCTGCTACTAACAAACCTTTTAAGCCAGCAAAATAGTATAATGTTGTCATGCGTAAGCGAGCACGAGTATTGGCTAAAGCTAAGTCTACTTTAGGTGATGATTCTACATTAGGTACTACCACCTTAAAATCTTCAAATGTACTAGTTAAGTTTACTTCAACTTCCTCTACATTACTAAAACGTTCTTTTAATTGTTTAATATGTTCATTAGCTCTATTAACTTGACTTTCTGCTTGATGAATTGGTAATTCAACACATAAGGTTGGTAATCCTGTTTTAGCACAAAGGGTTGAGGTAACGGCTGAGTCTATTCCTCCAGAAACACCAACTACAAATCCATTGACTTTTGCGTTTTCAGCATAGTCTTTTAACCATTTTACAATATGTTCTACTACTTTTGGTGTATTCATTTTAAACTAATTTAATAATTTAGACGTTTTTAATTTATTAGGCTAATATACTAAAGAATATGCGAAAAATTTTGTGGAGTTTTTTACTCCTTACACTACTTGTTTCATGCAAAGAAGAAGATAAAAAGAAGGTAGATGTTTCAAATATAGCAGTAGAAACAAAGGTGGCTAGATTTGAAGTAGATTTTTATAATGCTTCAGAAAAAACACTTCCTGAGTTAAAAAGTAAATACCCTTTGTTTTTTCCTCATGATGTTGATAGTGTTTGGGTGAACAAGATTAAAAATGCGGATGAGCAAGAGTTGTTTAAAGAAACTCAAAAGATCTATAGAGATATTTCTTCTTTAGAGAAACAGTTAAATATATTATTTAGACATATAAAGTATTACAATCCTAACTTTAAAGAGCCCGTTGTAATTACTACATTATCTAATATAGATTATAATAATAGAGTAATTTATATAGGTGATTATTTGACAATTTCTTTAGATGTGTATTTAGGAAAGGAACATGAGTTTTATGGTGATTATCCGTTGTATGTTAAAACTAACAATACTAAAGAGCATATTATTGTAGACGTTGCTAATGCAATTATTGAAAAGCAAATCAAACCGAATTCAAAAAGAACATTCATTGAAAAAATGATTGCTGAAGGGAAGAAAATGTACGTGCTAGATATGTATTTACCTAATGAAAGTGATCGTGAAAAAATAGGGTATGCAGAGAATAAATATCATTGGATTTTGGAAAATGAAGAAGGTGTTTGGCGTTATTTTATTGAGAAAGATTTATTGTACAGTACCGATTCTAAATTGAATAAACGTTTTTTAGATATAGCCCCATTTTCTAAGTTTTATTTAGAAAGTGATAGTGAAACACCTGGTAGGGTAGGTGTGTGGATGGGATGGCAAATTGTACGTGCTTTTATGAAGAATAATGATGTATCTTTGCATGAATTAATGCAGTTGAATGCAGAAGAAATTTTTAAAAAATCTAAATATAAACCAAGAAAGTAATGGCAATTGTACATGAGTCTGAAATAAAATTTAAAGTAGGATTAGACGAAAATAGAGTACCAGAAACAATTTCATGGGATGCTGAAGATGGAGGGATAGCAGATGCTGCTTCTAAAGCAATTATGTTATCTGTGTGGGATCACAAACAAAAGGATACATTACGTATGGATTTGTGGACTAAAGACATGCCAGTTGATGAAATGAAGCAATTTTTTCATCAAACATTAGTCTCTATGGCAAATACTTTTGAAAGAGCTACAGATGATCAAAAAATGAGCGCTACCATGCGTGATTTTTGTGATTATTTTGCTGAAAAACTAGAGCTTGTAAAGAAGTAATTTTTTCGAAAATAGAATAAAAAAAGCCTGCATTTGCAGGCTTTTTTTATATCGTTGAAGAGTGGTTGTTAATTTTATCTATAATAAATCGATAATCTTGTGGGTTATTTACAAAATCTAATTCAGATACGTCAATAATTAAAATATTTAGATTTTGTTGTGTTTTGATAAAGTTACTATATCCATCATGAATCTTTTGTAAGTAACTAGCTTCAATATTCTGTTCGTAATCACGACCACGTTTTTTAATGTTCTGTAATAACCTTTCAGTATTTTGATACAGATATACGTATAAATCAGGTTTAGTTATTTCCTTATACATTAAATCGAACATTTTTCTATAAAGTGCATATTCATCTGCCTGTAATGTTACTTGAGCAAAAATGAGAGATTTAAAAATATAATAGTCAGAAACAATAAAGTTTTTGAATAAGTCAAATTGTGCCAAATCATCTGATAATTGTTGGTAACGATCTGCTAAAAAACTCATTTCTAAAGGAAAAGCATATCGTTCATTATCATCATAAAATTTTGGTAAAAAAGGGTTGTCAGCAAATCGCTCTAACACAATTTTAGCATTAAAATCATCAGAAAGCATATTAGCCAAAGAAGTCTTTCCTGCACCAATATTTCCTTCTATAGCGATGTAATTGTATTTTTCTGAAATAGGAACTGGTCTTATCAACGCTTCATTAGTTTTTAGTATCTCAGAAGTGTCATCACAATTTTCAAGGCAAATAAACAAATGCTTTTTCTTAATAGGGTGCATTATGTTTCTGGCAATCTCAACCAATGGAACGAGAACAAACTTACGTTCTAACATTTTAGGATGCGGAACGATTAAGTTTTTCGAAAAAATAATTTCATCATCAAAAAGTAGGATGTCAATATCAATACTTCTATCAGAATAACCATCTTCTTCCGTTCTTGTTCTTCCCAATTCCTGTTCAATTGATAACAAGGTGTTTATCAAAGTTTCAGGAGGTAAATAAGTAGATACTTTAATACATGTGTTGTAAAAATCATCACTATCAAATCCCCAAGAAGCTGTTTTGTAAACTGAGGCAATTTGTTGAATTATTCCAACTTTTTCTGCAATTAAATGTATAGCGTCTTGCAGGTTTTTAAGTTTGTTACCCTGGTTTGTTCCTAACGATAAGTATGTGATGCGTTGTATCTTCATATTAGAGAATGCAAAGAAAAGTAAAACTCCAAAAACTTTTAGGGTAAAACTAAACTTAATTTTTACTTTTTATTAAAATGAAGATTCTGGTGGGATTTTTATGGTTTAAGTTGTTATACTTAAAAGGGAACGCTTATGAAACAATTATATACTATTGTAGAAACTTTGAAATTGTTGAAACTGCTACTTCTATTACCATTTAGATTGGCAAATGGAAGTAAAAAACACCTGTATAGAGAAATAAAAAAGCAAATAGTTGTTTTAGGTTTACTTTAATGAAATAAAAAGTAGGGTAAACCGTAATTGGTTTGTTATAGTTGTGAATTTCTTGAAATTAAAGAGAGTTTTTTAATCATTTTTGGGGAATTATGTTTTAAAAGATAAAATTTTCTTTAACTAACTAAGAGAGATTAGGGTAAAAAAAAAGCAGCCAAACTAGGCTGCTTTTTCTATTTATGCTTCTTTGTTTTCTTGCGGTTTAGGCTTTTTATCTTGTCTTGGTGGACGAGGTAATAAAGCTTTTCTAGAAACCTTTTCTTTACGTGTCTTCGGATCCACTCCAAAGTACTTCACGTCGATTATGTCTCCCATTTTAACAACATCAGTAACATTGTTAGTACGTTCCCATGCTAATTCAGAGATGTGTAATAAAACTTCGTTTCCTGGAGCTTCGGTGTACTCAACAACAGCACCGAAATCTAAGATTTTTACAACTTTAGTTTCATATACACTTCCTTTTTCTGGTTTAAAAGTAATTGCTTGAATTCTAGCTAATACTTTATCTATTCCTTCTTGATTTGTTCCTAAAATTTCAACGATACCTTCTTCTGTAGCTTCATCTTCATTAATTACAATAGTGGTTTCTGTTTCCTTTTGTAACTCTTGGATGTGCTTACCTCCAGGTCCAATCATAGCTCCAATATACTCTCCTGCAATACGTACAGTAACCATTTTAGGAGCATGTGCTTTAACGTCTTTATTTGGAGTATCAATTGTGTCTGTTAATTTTTCTAAGATGTGTAAACGACCATCACGAGCTTGTTTTAATGCTTTTACTAAGATTTCATAAGATAGTCCTTTGATCTTAATATCCATTTGACAAGCAGTAATACCATCTGCAGTACCAGTAACTTTAAAGTCCATATCTCCTAAATGATCTTCATCACCTAAAATATCAGATAATACAGCATAACGTTCACCATCAGAAATTAATCCCATTGCAATACCAGAAACTGGCTTCTTCATTTGTACACCAGCATCCATTAATGCCATTGTACCAGAACAAACTGTTGCCATTGAAGAAGAACCATTAGATTCTAATACTTCAGAAACAACACGAACTGTGTATGGACAATCGTCAGGAATCATTCCTTTTAAAGCTCTTTGAGCTAAATTTCCGTGTCCTATTTCACGACGAGAAGTACCTCTTAAAGGACGTGCCTCACCCGTTGAAAATGGAGGGAAGTTATAGTGTAAGTAAAAGCGCTCTTCATCTTGAATTGTTGGAGAATCAAGCATGTTAGCATCTCTAGAAGTACCTAAAGTAACTGTAGCTAAGGCTTGTGTTTCTCCTCTTGTAAAGATTGAAGATCCATGAGTACGTGGTAAATAATCTACCTCACACCAAATAGGTCTAATATCTGTAGTTTTACGTCCATCTAAACGTAATCCTTCATTTAATGTTAAATCTCTTACAGCTGCTTTGTGAGTTTTACCAAAATATTTACCTACTAAATCTCCGAATTCTTCTAATTCTTCTTCAGTAAACATTTCCATTACTTCATCTTTTACTTCCGAAAAAGCTAAACCTCTTTCTTGTTTAGAAGTTCCTTTTTTAGCGATGTCGTAACATTTTTGATATGCAGCATCGTGAATTTTTTGAGCTAACTCTTCGTTAGTTTCCTCTGTTTCATATTCACGAATTTCTTTTTTACCAAACGCTTCTGCTAAAGCAACTTGAGCATCACACTGGGCTTTAATAGCTTCGTGTGCTACTTTAATAGCATCAGCCATTTCTTCTTCAGAAACTTCATCCATTTCCCCTTCTACCATTGCAACAAAATCTTTAGAAGCTCCAACCATAAGGTCCATATCTGCTTCTGCTAATTGCTTGTAACTTGGGTTAACAATGAATTCTCCATTAACTCTAGCTACTCTTACTTCAGAAATAGCAGCTTCAAATGGAATATCTGATAATTGAATTGCTGCAGACGCTGCTAAACCAGCTAATGCATCTGGCATAACTTCTGGGTCATGAGACATTAATTGAATCATAACTTGAGTTTCTGCGTGATAATCTTTTGGAAACAAAGGACGCAATACACGGTCTACTAAACGCATCGTTAAAATCTCTTCGTTTGAAGGACGTGCCTCACGCTTCATAAAACCTCCTGGGTAACGACCAGCGGCAGCAAATTTTTCTCTATAATCTACTGTTAAAGGTAAAAAGTCGATACCTGGGTTTGCAGTTCTTGCTGATACTACGGTAGCAAGTAACATAGTGTCCCCCATTTTTACAACAACTGAACCATCAGCTTGCTTTGCTAATTTTCCTGTTTCTAATGTGATGGTTCTTCCATCTCCCAAATCAATTGTTTGGGTAAATACTTGTGGAATCATACAATGTTTTTCTAAAATTTTTAATTTGTTTTCTGAGTTGTTGTTGTTTGTTGTTCCAATGGAATGCCAAATAATGACGGATGTTACTTTTGACTCTTCACTATGTGAGTTTTCGAAGTCTAAACTACGAAATTTTTGATAAAAAAAAAGAGGCAGGTTGATACCGCCTCTTTTTGTAAGGATTATTTTCTAATTCCTAATTCTTTGATAATCGCACGATATCTGTTGATATCTGTTTTCTTTAAGTAATCTAATAAACTTCTACGCTTACCTACCATCTTTACTAATGAACGCTCAGTGTTATAATCTTTACGATTTCTTTTTAAGTGTTCAGTTAAGTGGTTGATTCTAAATGTGAACAAAGCGATTTGTCCTTCTGCAGTACCGGTATCGTTGTTTCCTTTACCGTGTTTTGCGAAAATTTCTTGTTTAACTTCTTTTGTTAAATACATGCCAATATTATTTAAATGATTTTTATGTATATCAATGATTTTTTCATTGAAGTTGCAAATGTACAATTATTTTTTTGATTTGAATACTCTTTTATATTCATTATATAAAGAAAAAGCCTGCATTTCGCAGGCTTCTCATTTATGCTCTAACAGGCAAGTTTTGTATTAAATCGATATACAAGTTAACCTGTTTTTTTAAGTCTTTTCTTTCGTAGATTCCATCTAAAAATCCATGTTCTAATAAAAATTCCGAACGTTGGAATCCTTCTGGTAAGTCTTTACCAGTTGTATCTTTTACAACACGAGGTCCTGCGAATGCTATCAAAGCATTAGGTTCTGCAATATTAATATCTCCTAACATAGCAAAAGAAGCCGTTGTACCTCCAGTAGTTGGATCTGTACATAAAGAGATGTATGGAATTTTTGCGTCTGCCAATTGTGCTAATTTAGCAGAGGTTTTTGCTAACTGCATTAATGATAAAGAAGCTTCCATCATACGAGCCCCTCCTGATTTAGAAATCATTAAGAAGGGAAGTTTGTTTTTAATTGAATAATCAATTGCACGTGCAATTTTTTCTCCAACAACACTTCCCATAGAACCTCCAATAAAAGCAAAATCCATAGAAGCAATAACAATATCTTTACCTATAGATTTACCCACAGCAGTTCTAACAGCATCTTTTAATCCTGTTTTTTTCTGTACTTGTTTTAATCTATCTGGATATTTTTTAGTGTCCTCAAATTTTAAAGGGTCTTTAGACTGCATTTTAGCATTTAACTCCTCAAACTCATTGTTGTCAAAGAATAACTCGAAGTATTCATTACTACCTATACGTACATGGTATCCATCTTCTGGACTAACATATAAGTTTTTCTTTAATTCATCTGTATCTATTATTTTTCCACTTGGGGTTTTATACCACAAGCCTTTTGGAGTATCTTTCTTTTCTTCTGTAGGGGTTTGAATCCCTTTATCTTTACGTTTAAACCAAGCCATAGTTTAGTCTGTATTATTGTTGTTTGTTCAGATAACTCTCTAGTTTTTAAAAAAGAGTTGGCTACAAATGTAAAAGTTTTTTGTGAACTTTAGTTTTTTCGGTCATAAAAAAAGCATCTATAGTTTATATAGATGCTTTAATGTGTTGATTTTTTGAAGATTAAAGTGTGTTTACGTTGTTTAAATCTTCAAAAGCTTTTTTCAAACGAGTTTTAAATGTTTGTTCCCCTTCACGTAACCATTTACGAGGGTCATAATATTTTTTATTTGGTACATCATCTCCTTCAGGGTTTCCAATTTGTGTAGCTAAATAATCTTTTTTAGCTCCCATATAATCACGAACTCCTTCTGTAAATGCAAATTGTAAATCAGTATCAATGTTCATTTTTATCACTCCGTAATCGATCGCTTCTCTAATTTCTTCTAAGGTAGAACCAGAACCTCCGTGAAATACAAAGTCAATAGTATTATGAGGAACATTGTATTTTTCAGAAATAAATTCTTGAGAGTTCTTTAAGATTTTCGGAGTTAATTTTACATTTCCTGGTTTGTATACACCATGTACATTTCCAAAGGCAGCTGCTACTGTAAATTGATCACTAACTTTCATTAGTTCTTCGTATGCATAGGCTACTTCCTCTGGTTGTGTGTATAATTTAGATACGTCAACATCAGAATTATCAACTCCATCTTCTTCACCTCCTGTAATACCTAATTCAATTTCTAAAGTCATTCCCATTTTACTCATACGAGCTAAATATTCTTTACAAATTTCAATGTTTTCTTCTAATGGTTCTTCACTTAAATCAATCATGTGAGAACTATATAGTGGCTTACCAGTTTCAGCAAAATGTTTTTCACTAGCATCTAATAAACCATCAATCCAAGGCAACAACTTTTTAGCAGCATGATCGGTATGTAAAATAACAGGTACACCATATGCTTCTGCCATTAAATGTACGTGTTTAGCTCCTGCCACAGCGCCAGCAATTGCAGCTTTTTGATCTTCATTAGATAATCCTTTCCCTGCATTGAATTGTGCTCCTCCATTAGAAAATTGAATAATAACAGGTGAGTTTAATTCTTTGGCAGCTTCTAGAACTGTATTAATCGTATTTGATCCAACTACATTTACTGCTGGTAAAGCAAATTTCTTTTCTTTAGCCAGTTTAAAAATTTCTTGAACCTCTTTTCCAGTGGCAACACCAGCTTTTATATTATGAGCCATTTTACTAGTTTTTTAGTTGTATTATTTGAACACCTCAAATGTAAATAATTTTAAACTTATCTGGCTAAAAAATAACGATAACGTTTTAGGAGGATTAAAAAGGATAGTTGATACCAATGTTGTATACCGCATTGGAAAAGTTGAAATTTTGAAACCATTTATTACCTGCTAGATACGGTTCTCTAACTTTAAACCCTAGGTCTAAACGAGCAATTAAAAAACTAAAATCATAGCGTAGCCCAAAACCTGAACCTACAGCCATATGTTCTAATGATTTTATTCCACTAAATTTAGCTTCATCGGCCGTAAAAGAAGAGTTGGTAATGTCCCAAATATTACCTGCATCTACAAATAATGCTCCTTTGGCACTACCAAACAAATCGAAGCGGTATTCAAAACTCGATAAAAACTTTAAACTTCCAATATTATATTCTAACCCTCTTGGAGTGGCTCCAGGTCCTAAGTCATAGGTTCTCCAAGCTCTAATATCATTGGAACCTCCAGCAAAATAACTTCTAGAAAAAGGAATGTCCGATTTATCATAAGTAATAATAGCTCCTAAGAATGTTCTATGAGCAAGTACTGAGTTGCTTCCAAGACTCCAATACTTTTTATACTCTAAATCTGCTTTAAAATATTGGGCTATTGGAATTTTAAAAACGGTCTTGTTCCCGTTACTGTTAGTGGTGTTCGATAATAATCCCATAATATTTCCAGAGTTGGTAATTTTAGCTCTGAAATAAGAGAAACTAGCATCTTTTGTGTTTTCTTGATTATTGTAGGTGTAAGTATAAGCGATTTCTGGTATTAAGAAATCTGAGGTAATTATTTGATATCTATTTGTAATGTTTAAAAGAGCTGCAATATCTTCATTATTTAGGGCTCCTGAATTGTTAAATATTTGATTAGCATAATTTGTTATTTGGTTGAAATTACCAGCTACGTTTTGAGGAGGGGTAACACCAGGAATAGCTTTTTGACCAATGATAACAAGCTTTTGATATTCTGAATTATATACATTAAAGTAATTACTTACATTTAAGTTTCTGATATATTGTGTGTTTAAAATATCTAATTGTATAGATTTTCTAGGGTTGTATTTCCAATTGTAATTTAAACCAACGGTTATATTTTGTTTATCAAGACCGATGTTTCTTTGCAAATTAATACCAGCAAAAATGTTGGTTTTTGGAAACATTCTTTTAGGAACTAATTTATTTAATCCGAAAGGAGCAATAAAACGTGGAATTTCTAGGGAAATATCTGTTCCAATTTCCCATCCCGGTCCGTTATTCGAGTTAAAGTAAGATCCAGAAGCTGATATTCTAAATAATTCAGCTCCTTTGAAAGTGTTTCGATTAGTTAATGAAAACTTAGCAGAAATATCAAAATTACGAATATTAGAACGAGATAGTTCAGATTCTAAACCTAGCGTATATTTTTCAATAGGAGTTAAAAAAACATTGGCTTCCAATTCCTTTTCATTCAATTCATTGAATTGAATGGAAGTCGATTTAAAGTTTTTTAAGCTTCGTAAATGCGTAATGGTTAAACTTCTTAGAGAATCACTGTAAATAGCATTAGGTTTTATAAATAGTGATTGACTTAGATATTTGGGATTGTATTTTAATTTACCGTGTGCTCGGAAGTTGACACCATTGTAATAAACCGAATCTTTATAAGGATCATTTCTTTTATTATAAGAGTAATCAGTTAAGACGTTAATTTTTTTAATTCTTTGAATATAATAGGGGCGTGTGGTATATTGTCCATTTTCTTCAACAACTCTATCGCTAATTTCAAAGTCTACATTGGTTTTAGTACCTGCTGTATCTATTTCGTAAAATCCAATACTTGTATTTTTATCAAAATGATAAATACCGTTGTTTCTAAATAACTTGGTAACTCTGTTAGCTTCTTTTATAAAATTACCATCGTTGTATTGATCTCCCGTATGTAAAAAGCTTTTTTGTTTATTAGCGTTGTATATAGAATCTAATACCGGAGATTTAATATTAAGGTTAATGGTGTCAAGAAACAATGCATCTCCTTTGTCTATGTAATAAGATACGGCACCTTTTTTTAAGCCTATAGAATCTCTTTTAGAGGTAACTTTGGCTTTAAAATAACCAATGTTTTCGAAATAGGTTTTTAAATTTTTTCTTGTTTTTACAATTTTAGAATCATTAATGATCACTGGAGCTTGTCCACTATTTAAAAACCAACTATTAAGCCCTATAAAGGTTCTCGCAACAGAAATACTTTGTTTTTCTGAAAATGTGTTTTTGAAAAAATTATATGTTTTAAGATGTTTTTTCCCCCATTCACTTGGTGTTTTTGGTCCTTTAGGGTTTCCTAAATTATAGAAGTAAAGAGATAGGGGTAGTCCAATTGCTTTAGCATTAGGGCGTTGTAGTAAAAGTTCATCGATATTAGAATCGGAACTTTTAACACTGTCTACATAAACTCTGTTTTTCGTGAGCAATTGTTGGTTTTCCTGTACGTGTTTTATTGTGCTACATGAGCTAATAAGTACTAAAAACAAAAAAAAGAAAGAAAGTTTTTTCATTAACTTTACGCCTCGCTTAAAACACCAAAAATAGTGTTTTTTAGTTGTTTTAATTTGTTAAAAATAATTTAATGAGTTTATCCAAAAATACACTTAAACTTATAACAAGTTTATCTCAAAAAAAGTATAGACAAAAGCATAATTTGTTTATTGCTGAAGGAATCAAGGTAGTAAATGAATTTTTAAAAGCTTCCTTTCAGGTAAAATATTTGTTTACAACAGATGTTTCTTTATTTGAAGGAGAAGAAAGTATTGAGATTTCTGAGCAAGAGTTAAAGAAAATTAGCAAGTTAAAATCCCCAAACAAAGTGGTAGGAGTTTTCGAAATTCCGAAAGAAAAAGAAATAAACCTAGAAAACTTCACTTTAGTTTTAGATGATATAAATGATCCGGGGAATCTTGGAACTATTATACGATTGTGTGATTGGTTTGGAATTACACAATTGGTGTGTTCTCAAAATACGGTAGACTGTTTTAATTTTAAGGTTGTGCAAGCAACAATGGGGTCACTAACTCGTGTGAAAATTATCTATACAGATATTTTGACATTTTTATCAGAAACATCATTGCCAACATATACGGCAGATATGGAAGGAGAGAATGTATACCATACTAGTTTACCAGAAAATGCAGTGTTAGTTATGGGGAATGAAGCCAATGGGATATCAAAAGAAGTAAATGAGATTATTCAAAAAAAGATTACAATTCCTAGATTTGGTATAATTAAGCAAACAGAAAGCTTAAATGTAGCGACAGCAACAGCAATACTATTGAGTGAATTTAAAAGAGGATTAGACAGCTAGAGATGTTTGTGTCGCAAAAGCTTCTAAAGTTACTTCGTATAAACTATTGGTGTTATCTAAAGTAGATAAATAATTTTTAATTTCAATAGGGTCTATGGCTTCTATATTTTCTTTTTCATGAAGTTCGGGGTAACAAGAAATAAAGAACTTTTGAATATGAGCAATGAGTTTTATAAGGTCATTGCAATAAACAGAAGCATTGTTAAATCCTTTCTCTTTGCTGTAACGATGCACCAATCTCCCTCCTTTGCAGATTTCATTTAATGGACATTCTAAACATTGATTACAGAGTTTGGTATTAAAATCGTTAAAGTATAAATTACCAAGTGGAGTCTCCTGAATATCATCGAAACTATGATTGTTAATGTTTAACCCTGTTTTGGTAAAACCATTTCCACATGCTTTTAAAGAATCTATAGCTTCAATTTCACCGTTTGTTTCTATGACCAATACAGTTGACTCGTTTTTTGCGTTGTCATTTACCCTCATTAAAGAGTTTAATAATCCTAAAAACAAAGGGATTTTAAATCTATTAGTATCTTGAATCCATATATTAAATAAGTCAATTAACCAATCCGCCATCAAAGTTTTGTTCGGATCAAAAGGATAATTATCATGGGTGTAATCTGGAATTAGAAAGTTAACATAACTCACATCCATTTTTTTGAAACTATTGTAAATGTCTATGGGAGTTTCTTCAATATTAATAACACAAGCAATATCAGCAAAGTTCATTTCATTTTTTAATAACTGAACGTTTTTAAAAATACTATCATAGCTACCCTTTCCTTTATGATCTACACGGTACATGTCATGTGCTTTTTTGGTACCGTCAACACTAATGCTGGGTGATATGTTAAGTTCTTTAAAGAGGTTAGCCCATTCTTTGTTCAATAAAACCCCATTAGTTTGTAAATCGAATTGAAAATCAACATCTGGAAATTCCTGTTGTATAATCTTTACTTTTTGGATGAATTCAATGTAAAATTCTTTAGGAGCCAATAAAGGTTCCCCACCATGAAATATGAATGAGAATTCCTTTTTGTTATACTTTTTTACATAGTTTTTTGTTTTCTCTATAATGTGATTTACTGTTTCTGAAGACATAAACTTTGGTTGTTTTTTATAAGTGGTATCTCCTAGATTATACATAAAGCAGTATGAACAGTTTAGATTACATCTACTGGCTATTTTTATGGCTAAAGAGTTAAAGTTCATAGAGAAAATTTAATAGATTAGAAGAAAGGAAATTGTAGTTTTCTACAATTTCCTATTAAACTTTTGTTCAAAGGGGGTAATTATCCTTTGATAAAATCATGTTGTGCTTCAAGACGAGAAACACATCTGTTTAAAGTATCACTCCATACCATTCCGTTTGGGCATTTTTTACCTCCACCACTAGTTGGGTAATAAATTTCTTCTTGTTCTACTGGAATTGCTCCTCCTCTAATAAGGCTTAAATCGTTAATTTGTTGATTTGAAAATTTGTCTAATCCTTTTGATAAAAAAAATGATTTTTTCATTGTCTTGTAAATTTTGGTTAATTGCTTACTCTAAGTATTTAGTTAAGTTTTAAAAATTACATTTTCAGCTTCCTGTAATTTGTGAATAGAGTATATAACTACTACTATTTTTTAAATTTGAATTCCTACAAATATTGAAGGTTTTTAAGAAAAAAAAAGAAGCAAATTGGGATGATTTATAAAAAAAGGGAGCACAATTTTTAAATTGTTACGCCTTAATATATCTCAATATATTCTAAATAATTCTTTTTGAAGTGATTGAAAATGAGTTAGTAAAGGAAAGAGGTAATTATGAGTATATAATAAATAAGAAAGCCATGTATTTGAATACATGGCTTTAAAATAAGTTTATGAAATAAAGGATTAAAATAACCCATTTATCTGTGCATCAATTCTGTCTATAATATAACCTAAGTCCTCTTGATTTTCAACAAAATCAAGATTGTCAACATCAATAATTAATAATTTACCTTTTGTGTACTTACTAATCCATGCCTCATATCTCTCATTTAGCCTACTTAAATAGTCAATGCTAATTGAGTTTTCATAATCTCTTCCTCGTTTATGAATTTGTCCTACTAACGTAGAAATATCTGCACGTAAATAAATCAATAAATCTGGAGGTGTTACTAAGTTTTCCATCAATTCAAATAAAGATGCATAATTGCTGTAATCTCTATTAGTCATTAATCCCATGGCATGTAGATTTGGAGCAAAGATATGTGCATCCTCATAAATGGTTCTATCTTGAATGATTTTCTTTCCAGATTTACGTAGCTCTAAAACTTGACGGAAACGACTATTTAAGAAATATACTTGAAGGTTAAAAGACCAACGTTCCATTTCTGCATAAAAATCGTCTAAATAAGGATTTTCGTCTACTGATTCAAAATGAGGTTCCCAATTATAATGCTTTGCCAATAATTTAGTTAAAGTCGTTTTACCAGCTCCGATATTTCCTGCTATTGCTACGTGCATAGTTATTTGTAATAAATAGATTTTTTGTTTTCTTGAAGTTCCCTTTTAAAGAGTTGGTAAAATTACATAAAAAATGGAACTAGAAAAGATTTTAACAAATCAATTTATATCCATAACCTCGAACATTTATAATTTGAATGTTTTCGTCTTGTTTTAATTTTTTTCTAAGCTTAGAAATAAACACATCCATACTTCTTGCATTGAAAAAATCATCATCTCCCCATAATTTATTTAAAATGAAAGTTCGATCTAAAACTTCATTCTTTTTTTCGGTTAGATGCAATAAAAGTTCTGCTTCTTTATGGGTTAAAGTTTGCTTTTCGTTGTTAAATGCTAAGGTTTGCTTGGTATGGTTAAAAACATAGTTTCCTATCGAAATGTTTTCAACATCGGTTTTTAAGTTAACTCTGTTTAATAAAGCATGAATTCTTACGATTAATTCTTCCATTGAGAAAGGTTTTTTTAGGTAATCGTTTCCTCCATGTTCAAAACCTTCAACGACATCTTTAGTTTGAGATTTTGCTGTTAAGAATATAATAGGAATGTGTTTGTTCTCCTGTCTAATTTCTTTAGCCAAGGTAAGCCCATCTTTTTTAGGCATCATAACATCTAATACCAAAACATCAGGTTTGTTATTTTGATAAGTCGAATAAGCTTCCTCTCCATTTAAAGCATGTAATACTTCAAAGTCTCTTGTCTCTAAACTCTCTTTTACAATTTGTCCTAAACTAGGTTCATCTTCAGCTAATAAAACTTTGATTGATTTATTCATGATTTAAAACAATTTTAAAAACAGTATTGTTGGGTTTAGAGGTTAAACTAATAATACCGTTATGTTTTTCAATAATTTTTTTAGTGTAATATAATCCTATACCGAAACCTTTCACATCATGAGTGTTTCCTTTTGGAATCCTGTAAAACTTATCAAAGATTTTATCTTGTTGATTTTTTTCAATTCCAGGTCCATTATCGGCAATGGTTACTTCGAGTGTGTTTAATATTTGTTGTAAATGAATTTCAATAGCATTACCCCCATATTTTATAGCATTGTCTATTAAGTTAGAAATGGCATTTTCAAAATGAAAAACATCAATGGTTGTTTCAATAGTATTCTTATTTGAAGAAAAAGCAATAGTCTTATTTGAGGTTGTAAATTGATGTTTTTTAACCAAAGCTTCAATCAATTCAACCATATTAATTGGCTCTTTCTTTAAGAGTAGTTTTTCACTGTCTAACGTAGCGGTTTCTAATAGTTTTTCAACCATTAAATGTAGTTTTTCTATTTGAACAGACGATATAGAAATGTATTTTTTTGTTTTCTCTTTATCGTCAATAGCATTAAAGTTATTAATAGCTTCTAAAGCCGTAGAAACTGTTGTTATTGGAGTTTTGAACTCGTGTGTGATATTACTTATTAAATCATTTTTAATTTCAGCTAGTTCCTTTTGTTGATTAATTATTTTGAGCAAGTAAAACAAACTTGAAATTACAGCTAACGATAAAATTAAAGATAATAGGATTCCTGTAATACTCCTCTTTAAAGCTTCGCGAGTAGGATTTGTATACTCAATTTGAATGCGTTCATCTTCTTTTAAAAAAACAGGAGAAGCATCACTTTCTAACAAGAAAATATTGTTGTGAATATTTTTTGAAGTATTAAAAATAGTATCATGTTTAAAATGGTTTAAGTTAAAACTGGTATTAATATTTTTAGTTAGAAGTTTACTTTTAAAAATAGAATCGAGTTCATTTAACTTTAGTGAATCATTTTGAATTGATATCACAATTGTTTTTAAATTTTTTAAAAGTTGCAAACTATCAGAGGCTTTCTTACCTCTAAAAACCTGTACTTCTTCAATGGTATTTGGAGCAGTATAATGAACCCCTGTTTTTCCATCTTTGTTAAATTGAGTTATTTGCTTAACCTTAAATTCAGATTTTAGAGTGTCTGTTTTTTGAAGTCTAGTTTCGGTATCAATAATAATTTGTTTGAAAAAAGAAGAGTCTAATTTTTTGTACTCTTTTTCGCTATCTGTACTAAAACTAAAAGAAGTTATTTTAAAAGAAGGGTCTTTAAAAAGTGAATCACTTTTTTTGTTTTTAGGAATTGGAAAAACTGTTTTTAAAAGTTGGCTTTTCTTTTCTATTCCGGCTTTTGAAAGGCTGTCTTTTTCTACTATAGTAAAATAGTCTTTAGAAATATTAGTGAAATACATTTCTACAGCATCATCTAAACTTTGTTGAATCTCATTGATAACACGTTGTTTGTTTTGTTGATAGTTTTTTAAGTTCCAATAGGCTTGAATACCTATAGTAGCTACTATAGTTATACTTATCAAATAAAGAATCCAGCGGTTTTTCTTTGTATTCATACTTCAAAAGTAAGCACTTAAGTTGGTTTTTAAAAAGCGCTTAACACTCGTTAACACTCGTTAACTGAAAAGAAGAATAATGCGTTTCATATTTGTGGTGTGAAAATTAATAAACTAATCATATGAAAAAAATCTTATTAAGCGCGATGTTGTTTACTGCAACAATTTCATTTGCGCAAGAAGTAGCAAAAGCAGAATTTAAAGAAAGTAAAATTACTTCATTGGTTTATACCGTTGATTCTTTAGAAGAATTGAAAACAATTGACTGGAAAGACGTAAAAGAGATTTTTAAAGACAGTAAAGATTCAATTCAGCTTGGATTTAGGGTGAAGAATGGAAAGTCGGAAGTGAACAAATTAAAATATAAACACAGTTTTGAAATCAAGTCTATGCCAAAAGATATAGATGGAAGTATAGATATAGCAAAACGATTAATTAAAGTACTCGAAGAAATTTAAATTTTATATCATGAAAAGATTAGCAGGATTATTAATATTGATAAGTTCGTTTGCATACGGACAGAGTTTTACAGGACGAGCAACATATAAAACACATAGGAAGATTGATATTAAGATGAACGAAGGAAAGGGGGCTCCTAGTTCGGAAATTCAGAAACAATTACAAGAACAATTAAAAAAACAATTTCAAAAAACCTATACGTTAGCGTTTAACAACTATGAATCTACTTACAAACAAGAAGCCCAATTGTCTGCTCCTCAGCCTACCAATGGAGTGCAAATTCAAATAGTAGGTAGTGGTGGCGGTACAGATGTATTGTATAAAAATGTAAAAGAGAAACGATATGCTAACAAAACTGAAATCAGCGGTAAACGTTTTTTAATCAAGGATAATCTGCCTGATTTAGGTTGGGAAATGACGGGAGAAACAAAAACAATAGGGAAGTATACTTGTTATAAAGCAGAAAGAAGTAGAGAAGAAGAGCGAAGAAGTTTTTCGGTAGATGAAGAAGGAAAAGAAGAGGATAAAACAGAAAAAGTAACTGTAAAAACTGTAGCTTGGTATACTCCAGAAATTCCTGTAAGTAATGGACCTAGTTTACATTGGGGGCTTCCAGGATTAATTTTGGAAATACAGGAAGGAAAGCAAACGATTGTATGTTCCGAAATAGTGATTAATCCGTCAGATAAAATTGAAATAGAAGAACCAAAAAAAGGAAAAAAAGTTACTCAAGAGAAGTACGATAAAATTATGGATGAGAAATCAAAAGAAATGATGGAACGTTTTAAAAATAAAAGAAAAAGTAGAGGAAACGATGGGAATTCTATTAGTATAGAAATTCAAGGATAAATTAAACCATTGGTGTTTTCTTTAGTCTAAGATAAGTTATATATCAACAAAGAAAACACCAAATTATGAAAAAACTACTTTTAGGACTTTTATGTATCGGTTCTTTAACCATATCTGCACAAAAGAATTTTCAAGGAAAAGCAATCTATCAGTCGAAAACTAAAATGAATATGAATTTTGGGAATAGACAACTTTCAGAGGAGCAAAAAAAACGTATTGAGCAACGTATGAAAAGCTTTTCAGAAAGGACATATGTGCTAAATTTTAACGCCAATGAATCATTATACAAAGAAGAAGAAAGATTAGGAAATCCAAATGGAGATAGAGGTGGGAGATTTCAAAGTATGATGAGTAGCTTTTCAAATGGTGTACAGTATAAGAATGTTAAAGAGAAAGAACTTTTAGAAAGTAAAGAGTTCTTTGGTAAGAACTTTTTAATAGAAGAAAAGTTAGACGATTTGAAATGGGAAATGACTGGAGAAACGAAACAGATTGGTCAATATACTTGCTTAAAAGCTACTGTGGTTAAAAAAGTGGAGGATCTTGATTTTAGAAGGTTTAGACCGAGAAGAAATAGAAATAATGAAGAAGGTAAAGAAGAAACTCCTGAAGTGAAAAAAGAAGTGCTTGTTACAGCTTGGTATACACCTCAAATCCCAGTAAGTAACGGACCGGGTGAATACGGCGGTTTACCTGGGTTAATTTTAGAGTTAAATGCGGGAAAAACTACTGTTTTATGTTCCGAGATCGTATTAAACCCGTCTGAAAAACAAGAGATTAAAAAACCTACTAAGGGCAAAAAGGTTACTAGAGAAGAATATGATAAAATTGCTCAAAAGAAAATGGAAGAAATGAGAGAGATGTTTCAACGAAGAAGAGGAGGTAATAGAAGTAGAGGAAGGGGACGTTTTTAATACTTACACGTTTAATTAAACAATACAATGAAAACAAAAATATTTATAGTCATATTTATGGCTGTATGGGGAATTAATGCACAAATTTCGGTAACCGGGATTGTAAAAGACAGTATTGGTTCTCCTTTAGAAATGGCCAATGTAATTGCTATCAATACAGATACAAAAAAGCTTGACTCTTATGGGTTTACAGATGCTAAAGGTAGGTATAAACTTAATTTGAAAAGAAATTCAAGTTATAATGTAAAGGTGAGCTACATTGGTATGAAGACTGCTAGTTTGTCCTTACAAACGAACGAGTCCGATATTAAAAAGGATATAGAGCTTTCTTCTGATGAATCGTTGGATGAAGTAAATATTACTTATAAAATGCCAGTACAAGTTAAGGGAGATACCATTGTCTATGATGCAGACAGTTTTAAAAGTGGAACAGAAAAGAAATTAGGAGACGTTCTAAAAAAGTTACCTGGTGTAGAAGTTAATGATGATGGAGAAATTGAGGTAGAAGGGAAGACAGTGAAAAAAGTTATGGTGGAAGGAAAGGACTTTTTTGACGGAGACTCTAAGCTGGCTACAAAAAATATTCCCGCCAATGCAATAGACAAGGTTGAGGTATTAAAAAATCATAGCGAAGTACAGCAATTAAGTAGAGTTACAGATAACGAAGATAATGTTGTCATTAATTTAAAATTGAAAGAAGGTAAGAAACGTTTTTGGTTTGGAGAAGTCTCAGCAGGAGTTGGTCCTGACGAACGTTATATAACACATCCTAAACTCTTTTATTATAGCCCGAAGTTTAGTTTAAATGTTATTTCTGATTTTAACAATATTGGAGATATTCCATTTACCTGGAGAGATTACTTTAAGTTTACTGGCGGATTTAGAGGTATAGGAGATGGTGGAACTTCTCTTAACTTATCAAATGATTTAGGATTTTTGTTAATGAGAAATAATAGAGCCAAAGCAGTTGATTCTAAGTTTGGAGCTGTTAACTTTAGTTATTCACCGAAGAAAACTTTAGATTTTAGTGGTTTTGGAATTTATTCTGGAATGAAAACTACGATTGAAGAGAATAGTGTTCGAAATTATATAAACCAAGATTTAATTGAGACAACAAATAACAACACTTTTCAGCAAAATGATTTAGGGTTGGTAAAGTTGAGTACGAGCTACAAGCCAAATACCAATAATCAATTAGATTATGATGCATTTATAAAAGTTTCAAAATTGTCTGAGAACCAGAATTTAATTTCTAACAGGTTGGCGAATGGAACAGAGACTTCAGTTCCAATTAATGAGTTAAATCAACAAACGCCTTTTTCTATAAATCAAAACCTGAACTACTATTATACTTTAAATGAGAATCATATTTTTTCTTTTGAAGGACAACATTTATGGCAGGATGAAGATCCGTTTTATAATACACAACTAGATCAGTTATCTGGAGCAATTGTAAATCCACTTTCATTAAGTTTAACAGGGCCATATAACTTAAATCAAAACGAACGAGTTAAAACGAATAAGTTAGATGCTAAGGTTGATTATTTTTATGTGTTAAATTCAAAAAGTAATTTAAACGCAACTTTTGGAACTACTTTAAGTACACAACAATTTAAATCTAGTATTTATGAGATTTTGTCAGATTCATCAAGAAGAGAATTGGATGATCAAACAGCAAAAAATGATGTAGAATATTCCTTTAGTGATTTTTATTCTGGATTGCATTACAAATTTGTTTCTGGAATTTTTACATTTAATCAAGGAGCAACATTGCACACCTATTCAGCCAAGAACACGCAGTTAGGAACTGAAGTTGATAATAGTTTTACAAAATTGTTACCTGATGCATACATTAAAGTAAATCTTAAAAAGTCAGAAACTTTACGATTAAGTTATAGAATGCAGGTAAGTTTTACAGATGTAACCAGATTAGCAGAAGGATTTGTTTTAAACAATTACAATAGTTTGTATTCTGGAAATAGAGATTTAGAAAATGCACTTTCTCATAATTTTAGTTTAAGATACTCTAATTTTAACATGTTTAACTACACCAATATTTTTGGTAGTATTACTTATAACAAAAGAATTGATGGAATAAAAGGAAGTTCTATACAAGACGGTATTGATAGAGTTTCTTCTTCAATTAATTCTGCTTTTCCAGATGAAACCATTGCAGCAAACGGAAGGTTTGAAAAAAGCTTTCGAAAGTTTAAGGTAAGTGTAGGAGGGAATGTGTCTTATTCTAAATCGAATAATATATTTATAAATCCTCAAACTTCAATTGCAGAAAACAGGGTGTCTAAGAGTTTTAATCAATCCTATAGAACTAAATTTAGTACCAATTTTAGAGAAGCACCTAATTTTGATATTGGTTATAATTTCTCTATTAATAATTACGATCAAGGTAATTCTAATAATACATTTACTACGCACAGTCCTTATGTTAATTTTGACGCTTTCTTTTTAAAGAGTTTTGTATTTAACTCGCGTTACACCTATAACAATTATAGAAGCCAAGAAAGAACAATCAATAATTATAGTTTTTGGGATGCTGATATAACTTATCAAAAGAAAGGTAGTTCATGGGAGTATAAAATTGGAATTACGAATATTTTAAATACTACATCTTTAAACCAAGATAATACGGTAGAGAATGTATTTAATAGTACTTCTTCTTATATAGTACAACCGAGATACGCTGTGTTAAGTGTAAAATATAATTTGTAATTAATTGTTTTTGAATATTATTTTTAAAAACAAAAAAGCGAACCAAATTTGGTTCGCTTTTTTTATGTATTTGATTAAATACTATTTTACAAGAACTTTTCTAGTCGTTGTAACACCAGCGTTTTCTATTTGTAATAAATATAGTCCGCTACTAGCATTTAATTCGATCTCTTGAGAGAATAAGCTAGAGTTAGATGACATACTTTGTGTTGATACCAATCTACCTTGGAAATCAAATAATCTAAAGGTTGTCATATCTTTATCTTTAAGTCTAAAGTCTACTGTTACTTTTCCATTTGAAGGAATAGGGTAAACTTTTAAATCATTAAACAATGTTGTAGTAGTAGCAAATCCTTCTTCTACAGTAATTGTATAATCTTCTACCTCTCCATCAAAATCTAACTCACAAGAGCTTGGTGCTCCATCTGTAGCAGATTTAGTAGAAACTCTCATGGTGGTATTACCTAAAGCTGCACTTTCAGGAACTGTAATTGTCAATGTTTCAGCATTACCTGTACCTAAAGTATATGTTTCATCAGCATCGAATAAACAGTTTTGGTTCCAGTCGATCCAAACAGTAGTTCCAATAGTTTTACCGTCATTGTTTAAGTTTACGGTTACATCATGCTGGTCGCTTCTAGCTACAGCAGTAGTTACTGCTGTATAATCAGAATAACCATTTGTTTTGGTAGATGCATTGTCTATAGTGTTAAACTTCACATTTGTAATACTAATCTGAGAATCATTATTACCAGTTGACTTACAAGTGTTATCATTAACACTTAAAACTACGTCGATAGATTTCGTGATTGATGCAGAAGTACCTGTTACTTTGATAGTATAATCACCGTTTGCAACACCACCTAAATTTCCAAGAGTTAACGTAAATGTTCCGTCGACACTAATAGAAGTAGGGCTAAAAGTTGCAGTTGCATTTGTAGGAACGTCAGTAGCTGTAAGCGTTACATTTTCACCAAAGCTATTGAATGTTTTGTAAGCAAATGTATAAGCAAACTCGGTAGTTGCTTGGTTACAAACAGATCCACTTCCAGTTTGGTTTGTTAATGTGAAGTCTTGTGTTAAAGTAATTGTATAATCTTCAACCTCACCATCAAAATCATAATCACAAGAGCTTAAAGCACCTGCACTACTATTTTTAGTAGCAATTCTTAATGTTGTTGAACCTAAAACAGCATCAGCAGGAACAGTAATTTCTAAACCACTGTTACTTGTAGCTCCAGTACTATTTGTAATACTTCCTAAATCATATGATTCATTTGCATCAAACATACAGTTTTGGTTCCAGTCAATCCATGCATACGTGTTAGCAGTGTTGTTGCCATCAGAATTTACTTGAACATCTAAAGCATATTTTTCACCTTGAATTACTTCCGTACTCATTGATTTGTAATCAGAATAACCTGTCGTTTTTGTAGAAGCATTGTCTATTGTATTAAACTTCACATTTGTTACGCTAATTTGAGAATCAATATTTCCTATTGATTTACAAATATTGTCGTTGATGCTTAAGAATAAATCAATCGATTTTGTAATTGATGTTGAAGTACCAGTCAATTTAAGTGTATAATCACCAACAGCAACATTATCTAAGCTACCAACAGTTACAGTAAATGAACCATCAGCATTTAAAGAAGTAGAACTCAAAGCAGTGGTAGCATTTGTAGGTACATCACTCATGGTAAATGTAACGTTCTCGCCAAAGCTATTAATAGTTTTGTAATCTATTGTATATACAAACTCTGTAGTGGCTTGGTTACATAAAGAACCATTTCCAGTTTGGTTTGTAAGTGTGAAATCTTGAGTTAATGTAATTGTATAATCTTCAACTTCTCCATCAAAATTTAATTCACAAGAATTAAGATCACCATCAGTACTATTTTTCGTAGAAATTCTCATTGTTGTAGAACCAAAGGCTGCATCGTTTGGTACAGTAATTTCTAAACCACTTAGGCTTGTTGCAGTATTATCATTAGTAACAGTTCCTAAGTTGTATACTTCGTTAGCATCAAATGTACAGTTCTGATTCCAGTCAATCCAAGCATACGTATTTGCCGTATTATTTCCATCAGAATTAACTTGTACTTCTAAAGCATACTTTTCTCCTTTAATAACCTCTGTATTCATGGCTTTATAATCTGAATATCCAGTGGTTTTAGTCGAAGTATTATTTATGGTGTTGAATTTAACATTTGTAACACTTATTTGAGAATCTGTGTTTCCAGTAGACTTACATAAGCTATTGTTAACATTAAACGCAATATTTACTTCCTTGGTAAGTGAAGGAGAAGTTGCAGTAACCTTTACAGTATAATCTCCAACAGTAGCACTATTTAAATTAGAAAGTGTTAAATCTACAGTTCCATCGCTATTAATAGTTGTTGAAGAGAAAGCTGCAGTTGCTCCTGTAGGAACTCCACTAACAGATAAGTTTACTGTTTCATTAAATCCGTTTAAAGCTTTATAATCTAACTTAAATACTTGTTCATTTACAGCTGTATTACAAATAGATAAATCTCCAGTTGTGTTAGCTAAAGTAAAGTCAGGTGTTGGAGGAGGGTCAATCACTAAAGTATAATCTTCTGTTTCTCCCCATTCCCATTTGTGATCAGCATCACATGGTCCTTCTCCATATCCGTTTGAAGGATCAGCGTACTCAATAATAACACGCATTCTAGTTTCTCCTAAAACAGCATCATTAGGAACTGCAATAGTTAAAGTAGCCGTATCTACATCTGCTGTCTTAACACCTAAGTCATAACGCTCAGTATTTACGTCGAATTTATAATCTTTGTTCCAGTCAATAAAAATATAACAGTGATCTTGGTATCCACCAGTGTTAAAAGTAACACTTGCTAAGTAAGATTGCGATTTAACCACATTTGTTGAAATTGAGGTAAAATCTTGATAGCCGTCTGTAGTATCATTACCAGAATTATTATTTATCGTATTGAAAGTTACATTAGTAATATGTTCTGTTCCTCCAGATTCGTCAGTAAATGTAGATGAACAATATGAAGGTGTTTCTGTAGTAAAGCTGAAGGCACCAGAAAAAGTTCCTTCTCCACAATCGTTTTTAGGTTTTACTCTCCAGTAATATTTCGTTACTCCTAACAAAGATGTAGAAGAAGTAAAAGAGTTTGTTGTCGCAGTTTCTTCAAATACAGTAGTTGCAAATGTATTGTCAGTTGATACTTGTATTACGTATGAAGTAGCATTCGATTCTGCTTGCCATTCAAAAGTAGGAGTAATACTCACATCTGTAGCATCATTTGCTGGTGTTGATAATGTAACTGCAGAAAAACTACTACCAGCTACTTTTAGTAAAGCTTCAGTTTTTTGTGTAACTGATGTCGACGCGGCAGTAAGTTCAATAGTATAGTCTTGCTGAGTAGCTCCATCTAAATTACTAACAGTCATAGTTACATTACCATCTGCATTTATAGTAGTTGGACTGAAAGTAACTGTAGCTCCAGCAGGTGCTCCTGTTGCAGATAAAGTAGCAGTTTCAGCAAATCCGTTTACAAAGTTGAAATTTAAATCGTACGTTACTGTATTACCTCCTGAGTTACAAACTACTTGTTTATTAGTATTGTTTGTAAAAATAAAAGTAGGAGTAGTTGAATTGATAGTGAAGTTTGTAGAGTTTACATTATAGAAAACGTTATCTGCAGCCTCAACTAATATTCTTGCAGTAGTAGTTGCATTGTCAGGGATAACAATATTTTCTGTACCATCATTATCTGTATTTGCTTTTAAAGTAATTGGGAAAGTTAATCCACCATCAACAGATAATTTAATGTTAACTTTCGCACAGTTAATAGGAGCTTGGTCAGAAGTCCCTTTGTTCCAAGTTACTGTTTGCGTTGAACCAGTGTCCCAAGAAACCGCTGAATTTGGTGCGGTTACTGTAAATGCATCAGCATCGGTAACATTAATTTTAACATCGTCTCTAGCAGTATTACCACCACCAGCAAAATTATCACGTACTGTTAATGCAAAATTTAATTCTCTTGCAACAGAAGGTAAAACTTCCCAAGTTGTAGAAGTGTTTCCTGCAATAACTGTTGATAAAGCAGGCATATATCTATCCGGAGTTGTTTTAGAAGGCAATGATCTAAACATTGGACCACCAGTATTTGTTGCTAATGGTGGCATCGTACCAATTTCATTGTCTATTTGTTCCCAATTGTATGTTAAGCTAGCTGTTCCGTCAGCATCAGTAGCAGTACCTCTTAATACAAAAGGAGTTGATTTAGGAATACTGTAATCGCTTCCTGCATTTGCTGTAGGAGCGTTATTACCACTATCTGCAGAAGTAGCACATGAACCAGTTCCAATTACATGGTTCCACATCTGTGCAATACTTACTGCATGGAAGTGATCGTCACTATTTGCTTGTACATTTGGAGCACAAATACCTGCATACCCCATAATTGTAGAAGCACTTCCAGGCTCAACAGCAGTAGCATCTGTACGATTACAACTGTTATTTTGAGTATGGGTAGCACCAAATTGGTGTCCGATTTCATGCGAAACATAATCAATATCATATGGATCATTAATTGGTTGGTCTCTACCAGTTACACCACGTGCTTTTTGTCCTGTAACACAAACAACACCTAATCCAGCTAATCCACTTCCTTTAGTACTAAATATGTGTCCGATATCGTAATTGTCATTTCCAATTTCTCTATCAATAATTACCTGTACTTCATTAATCATAGTACCAGCAGCACCATCAACATCCGTAATACCATCAGTTGTAGTATCTAAGAAAACAATTTTGTCGTTATCTCCAACAAGCTCCATTCTTACACCTAAATCTTTCTCATAAACTCCGTTTATTCTTGTTAAAGATGTATTCATTGCAGATAAAACTGCTGCTTTCTTTTCATTGTCAGTAGTTGGAGCAGGAGTAGTTCTGTTAATGTGAAAATCTGAATATTCAGCACTACAAGCAATTGCAATTCTGTATGTTCTTAATTTACCGTCGTTAGCATTTCTAAAGCTATGAGAAGATTCTTGTTTAACTGCTTTTTTAGCAGAATCTTCAACTTGACATTCAAAATCAGTTTTGTTAGGGTTTAAATCACTCCTCTTATAAACAATATATTCTTTCTTGTTTTTAGTATAAGGATCGATATAGATAGTACTTTCTGTAGCAGAGAAAATCATAGTATGAAGACCATCTGTTCCAAAACTAATTTTAGCAGTAGAAGATGGATCATCAATTCCTTGTGCAGAATATGATTTAATCATTGGGAATTTTCTTGCCAGTTCTGGGGCAAAATTTGGAGTTTCTTTTACAGAATACTTTTTCAATTCCCCTTTAGAATTTGGTAATTGTATAATATAACTACCTTTACTATGACTCGATGATTTAGCTAAATGATTTTTAAAAGCATCTAGTTCTAAAGTCATTATAGAATACTTATTGGGGAAGTTTTTTTTGTAAAGAACATCCTTGTTTTGGACAAAATCGTTTTTCGCGTCTTGTTTTTTCCAAAAACTTTGAGAAAAACTACTAAATGTACACGAAAATACAAATAGAATTAAAAGTGTAAATTTTTTAATCATGTTTAGAATTTTGATTAGTATAGGGTAAACAGTTAAAAGCTATTTTTCCCTACCTTTGGGGCTTATAATAGTGGATAAATTTATGAATAAAAAAATAAGAATCAGTGATCTAGGACAAAAAGATTATAAAGAAACCTGGGATTATCAAACTGATTTGTTAGATAATATCATTCAATTAAAGAAAGAAAGAAGAAATGGGAATGGTGAAATTGTTACACCAAACCATTTTTTATTTGTTGAGCATCCGCATGTGTATACCCTTGGAAAATCGGGTGATATGGAGAATTTACTGTTAAACGAAAAACAGTTAGAGGAAAAAGGAGCTACCTTTTATAAAATTAATAGAGGAGGGGATATTACTTATCATGGCCCAGGGCAAATTGTTGGATATCCAATTTTAGACTTGGAAAATTTTTTCACCGATATTCATAAATATTTAAGATTGTTGGAAGAAGCAATTATTCTAACGATTGGAGAATATGGTTTAAAAGGAGAGCGCAGTGAAGGAGAAACCGGTGTATGGTTGGATGTAGGTACACCATTTGCTCGTAAAATTTGCGCAATGGGGATTAGAGCTAGTCGTTGGGTTACAATGCATGGGTTTGCTTTAAATGTAAATGTTAATTTAGGATATTTTGATAATATTATTCCTTGTGGAATTCGAGGGAAAGCTGTTACTTCGATGCATGCCGAACTAGGAAAAGAAATAAATGAAGAGGAGGTTAAAGGAAAAATATTGCATCATTTTAAAGAATTGTTCGCAGTTGAAGAATTTGTAGATTAGATACAAAAAAAGAGGGTTCAAACTTGAACCCTCTTTTTTTATAATTGGATAATTTTTAAAATTACTTCTTAGCTTTAATTTCAAAAGACATTTCCATTAAGTCATTGATAAATTTATCTTTTAATGCAGCATCAATCTTTTTTGATTTGTAAGTTACACCAAATTCAGTTCTATCAATACTAAAAGTATCACTCTTTAAAGTAGCTTCTTCACCATTCTCTGTAATTGTTACAGGGAAAGTAATACTTTTAGTTACATCTCTTACAGTAAGATTTCCTGTTAAATGTAATTTACCATCTTTTTCTTCAGTACTAGCTACCACAAATTTCGCAGTTGGGAACTTAGCAACATCAAAGAAGTCAGCAGATTTTAAGTGTCCTTCTAAATCTTCTTTACCTTTACCAGCTTCTAAATCTGTACAAGAAATAGAGTTCATATCAATAGTAAACTCACCCGCTTTTAAAGTTCCATTTTCAATATCGAAAACACCGCTTTGTAAAGAAACTACTCCATTATGAGATCCAGTTGGCTTATTTCCTTTCCAAGCTACAGCTGATTCGCTTACGTTTGCTTTATATGAGTTGATAACGTTTTCTACTTTTTTAACTTCTTTTACTTCTTCTCCAGTTTCTGCCTTATTTTTTTCAGTCTTACAAGAAACCGCAGTTAATGCTAAGAAAGCGATTGCTAAAATTGATTGTTTCATTTTTTCAGTTTTTAATAATTATTTGGAACAAATATAAATAAAATTATTTTCCTTGGAAGTTATTTTAAACAAACCTTAACGATTTCTTATACTTTATCTTTAGAATCTATAAGAATGGTAACAGGCCCGTCGTTCAACAATTCAACTTTCATATCGGCACCAAATCTACCTGTTTGAACTTTTTTACCAAGTTCGTTTTCAATATGTGTGATAAAACTTTCATACAAAGGAATCGCTATGTCTGGTTTAGCCGCTTTAATATAACTTGGTCTGTTCCCTTTTTTTGTAGAGGCTTGTAAGGTAAATTGACTCACCACAATAATATCACCGTCTATATCTTTTACAGAGGTGTTCATTACACCATTAGTATCATTGAATATTCGAAGATTTACAATTTTTTTGGTTAACCATTGTATATCTTCTTGTGTGTCTTCGTTTATAATTCCAACTAAAACTAAGAGTCCGTTATTAATATTAGCAACTTTTTCCCCTTCAATAGTTACACTGGCTTGTGAAACTCGTTGAATAACTGTTTTCATTTATGTTAATTTATGATGCTATTCCCAGATATCTGTTCTGTAATGTTCTTCTTCTCCTTCCATTATTTGAAGATAGCTTTTGTAGCGAGACCATGAAATTTCTTCTGTTTCTAAGGCTTCTTTTACTGCACAACTTGGTTCATTTACATGAATACAGTTGTTAAATTTACAGTGTTGTTTTAATGCAAAAAATTCTGGAAAATAATCTCCTAACTCATCTTTGTCCATATCTACTACTCCAAAACCTTTTATACCTGGAGTATCTATGATTTGTGCATCAAAGCTTAAATCAAACATTTCAGCAAAAGTAGTTGTATGCTGGCCTTGCTTATGTTGTTCAGAAATTTCTTTGGTTTTTAAATTAAGAGAGGGTTCAATAGTATTTAAAAGAGTTGTTTTTCCTACACCTGAATGTCCTGAAAACATACTTACTTTGTCTGTCATTAAGTCCTTAATTTTATCTACATTGATATTTTCGGTAGCAGAAACTTCGATACAGTCATACCCAATGGCTTCGTAAATATCTTTTAAATACAAAATTTCCGCTTTTTGTTCAATCTCGTAAGCATCTATTTTGTTAAAAACTAAAACGGTTTTAATAGAATAAGCCTCTGCTGTTACAAGAAAACGATCAATAAACGTTGTAAAAGTTGGAGGATTGTCAATTGTTATTAATAAAAAAACTTGATCAATATTAGCAGCAATAATATGGGTTTGTTTAGACAGATTAACCGATTTACGTACAATGTAATTATTGCGTTCGTGAATTTTATTAATTACTCCTGTTTCTTCATTGTTATTTGTTTCTAAAGAAAAATCTACAATATCTCCAACGGCTATGGGATTGGTACTTTTAATCCCTTTTATTCTAAATTTTCCTTTAATCCTACACTTGTATAAGGTGTTTTCAGATTTCACCCAATACCAACTTCCTGTAGATTTATAAACCGTTCCTGTCATATAGCAAAGATGAGAATAAAAATTGAATGTTTTAACCTGATTTATGCAGTTAGATCTTTAATTTTTTGGGTAATACTGCCTTTTTCAGAAACTCTAATAATCATAAAAATTACTTGAGGAATAAATCCTGGAGATATAATAATGTTTGCTTTGTTGGCAACTTTTTGATCTCTGTTAAGTATTGCTTGATTTTTATTTTCGTCTGGAGTATTAGCTAGTTCTACAGCAAATTTCCAGGCACCCTCTCTTGCTAATTCCATACTAAAATCAACCAAAAAGTTATCAACCTTTCTTGACCATTTTAAAATTTTTCTCAGAAAGGGCCATATCTGTGCTAAATTATCTTCTACTTCAGTAACTAAGGAAGAGAGTATCTCATTTATTTTATCAAAGTCATTTTTTAAATGATTGATATTTTGATTTTTTGAAACTTCAGCAGCAGCAATTCCTAAATCTAAATTGATATGTGCGTTCATACCAACGAGTAAATGTTGAAGAACGATGTACCAATAGTTGGTAGAAATACCGAATGCTTTTTCCCAGGAAGAAGAAATAGTTTTGTTTTGTTTATAATGATAATAGGCATCAATATATCTTTTAGCAAAAATGATATCTAGTTTTTCCATTCTTTTACCATCATCAAAAAAGTTGTTTTGAATACCTTCCTTTACTTTTATAGTTACTTTTTGATATAGTGCTGCAAAGTAACCTAGCGGACTTTCGGTGAGCATAGATTCTTCAATAATGTCTTGTAGTATTTCTATGACATCATCAATAGTGTGAATTGGCTTCATAAATGGTTAGTTTGGTTGGAAAGTAGAAAAGTACAATTTTTTTGTAAAGATAAAACAAGTATATTCGCAACTAATTTTTAAAATTTTAATACTATGAAAAGAATATTATTTATTCTTATTGCTATGGTAGCAATGTCTGTTAGTGCTCAACAATATGAGTACAAGGTTATTACAAGTGTAGAGTCAATCATTCCAAGTGGTTTAGGTAGATCGCGATTAATTTCTAGTAACGAAGATAGAGATTATAAGAAATTTACTTCTACACGTTCAGATGACAAGAAAAAAGACAAAAGAAACAAATCTGATCGTTCTGAAATCAGAGTTAAAAACTTTGACGAAACTAAATTGTTAAACTTCTTTAACCTTGGAGGTATTCGTTTTCAAAATATCGTAGCTAATGATGCTGTGATTACTTCAAAAATTAATGACATGGTAGCAAACGGATGGGATCTTGCGTTTGTAAACAGTGGAGTTGAAAGTTACGGAGGTAAAGGTGATAAAAATGGAATTTTTATTACTCGTTTTATTTTCAAAAGATTGAAGCAATAAGTTTATTTGAATATAAAGTTAAAGGACGTTTAAGAAATACTTAAACGTCCTTTTTTTTTGGTAAGAATGTAAGGTTTAATATTTATTATTCGTTAATAATTTTTTCTTGGTGATTGATACTCTCTTGGTGAATAGCTTTAAACATTCTTAGAACAAACTCTTCGCTTAAGCCTCTTTCATCTCCTTCTAGAATCATTTTTCCTAGAATTTCATTCCAACGTCTAGTTTGTAAGATAGCTACGTTTTTCTCTTTTTTCAGCTGCCCAATGTTATCGGCAATCTTCATTCGCTTACCTAATAAATCTATTAATTGATGATCTACAACATCTATTTGAGTACGTAAAGTATTTAAAGCATTTCTATATGCTGCTTCAGTGTCTGTTTCTTTACGAACTTTTAAGTCGACCATCATTTGAATCAATGTTTTTGGTGTGATTTGTTGTTTTGCATCACTCCAAGCATTGTCTGGATCGTAGTGAGTTTCTACCATTAATCCATCAAAGTTTAAGTCAAGAGCTGTTTGACAAATATCAAAGATAATATCTCGTCGTCCTGCAATATGTGATGGATCACAAATTAATGGTAAATCAGGAAAACGATTTTGTAATTCAATAGGAATTTGCCATTCAGGGTTGTTTCTATATCTTGTTTTTTCATAGGTTGAGAAACCTCTGTGAATAACTCCTAACTTCTTAATGTTTGCAGTATATAAACGTTCAATAGCTCCTAACCATAAAGGTAAATCTGGGTTTACTGGATTTTTTACCAATACAATTTTATCAGTTCCATTTAAAGCATCGGCAATCTCTTGAATGATAAATGGGCTAACCGTTGTTCTAGCTCCGATCCATAAAATATCAATGTCATGCTCTAAAGCTAATTTTACATGATCTTTATTCGCTACTTCTGTTGCCGTTAACATACCTGTTTCTTGCTTGGCGCGTTGTAACCATTTTAATCCTAAAGCACCAACTCCTTCAAAATTCCCTGGTCTGGTACGTGGTTTCCAGATACCAGCTCTAAGTACCGTTGCATCCGTATCTTTTAATTCGTGTGCTATTTTTAATACTTGTTCTTCAGTTTCTGCACTGCAAGGTCCTGCAATTACTAGTGGATGATTTAGTTTGAAATCATCTAACCATGTTCTTAATTCTTTTTTATTCTCCATTTTGATATTCCTTTAGCGAAGTTCGACTTCTTTAATTCCGTTTAATATTTGTTTTATATGATTTGTGTTTTCCATTTCAGCATAAATAGCCGAAAATTTGTCTTGTTCTAATAGTGTTTTAAAGTATTGTAGGTTTTGAATATATTCTTCTAATGTTTCTATTACATTGTTTTTGTTTTGTTCAAAAATAGGAGCCCACATAGCTGGTGAACTTTTTGCTAGACGTACGGTAGAGGCAAAACCACTTCCTGCCATGTCGAAAATATCACGTTCGTTTTTCTCCTTTTCGATGACTGTTTTTCCTAGCATAAAAGAACTTATATGTGATAAATGCGAAACATATGCAATGTGTTTATCATGAGATTTTGGATCCATATAACGAATGCGCATTCCTAGTTTAGAAAAAATAGCCAAGGCTTTTTCTTGTAGCTTAAAAGCTGTTTTTTCTACTTCACAAATAATATTTGTTTTTCCGTTAAATAAATTATGAAGTGCAGCAGAAGGTCCAGAAAACTCTGTTCCCGCAATAGGATGTGTTGCTAAAAAATTTCTTCTGTTTGGATGCTCTTTAATAATATCACAAATCTGTTCTTTCGTAGATCCAACATCTATAACTAAACAGTTATCTGATATTTCATCTAAAACTTTTGGTATGACTGTTAATGAAACATCTACAGGGATTGAAACAATTACAATATCAGCATTATTCAAATCAGAAAAAATAGCTTTTTCTTGAATGATTTCCGCTTCAATAGCTTCCTTAATGTGGTCTTCATTAATATCTATACCATATACAGTAGTGCCTTTATATTCTCGTTGAATATCTAAAGCCATACTCCCTCCAATTAATCCTAATCCAATTATAAATACATTCATTACACTCTACTAATTGCTTCTTTAATTTTTTCTTCAGATACACATAGTGAAAAACGAATATATCCTTCTCCTTGCGTTCCAAAAACGGTTCCTGGTGCTACAAAAAGATGTTTGTTGTATAATAAGTCGTTAATCATTTCTTCTGATTTTTTTTCATTTTGAAGTTTTGCCCAAACAAACATTCCTGAGGTATTTCTGTCGAAACTACATTCTAACCTTTCAGCTAGTTCAAAAACTAGTTGTTGACGTGCTTCGTAAATTTTGTTTTGAGTTTCAAACCAGTCATTTTCTAATTCTAACGCTTTTATGGCTCCTTTTTGAATTCCGTAAAACATTCCAGAATCCATTTGCGTTTTTACCTTGAGTACTTCATTTAAAAATGTTGGATTTCCAATGAGTTTACCAACTCTCCAACCCGCCATGTTAAATGACTTACTCAATGAGTTTAATTCTAAAGCAATGTCTTTAGCACCATCTACCTGTAAAATACTTTTAGGTTCATTGTTGAGGATAAAACTATATGGATTATCATTTACAATAATAATTTTATGTTTTTTACCAAAAGCTATTAATTGCTCATAGGTATCTTTTAAAGCTTTTGTACCAGTAGGCATATGTGGATAGTTTACCCACATTAATTTCACTTTACTTAAATCTCGTTGTGCTAATTCTTCAAAATTGGGTTGCCATTGATTTAATGCATCTAACTCATAGTATACCGATTTGGCTCCAATTAAATTGGTTACCGAACTATAGGTTGGATATCCAGGATTTGGAATTAATACTTCATCTCCTTCATTTAACAAGGCTAAAGAAATATGCATAATTCCTTCTTTACTTCCCATGAGAGGAAGTACTTCGTTTTCTGGATTTATCGAAACCTGATATTTTTCTTGGTAGAATTTAGATACAGCGTTTCTAAATTCAGGTAGTCCTTGGTAGCTTTGGTATTTGTGTGCTCCTTCTTCAAATAAACTATCTTGTATTGCCTTAATAACGGGTTGTGGAGGTTGTAAATCTGGACTTCCAATCCCTAAATTAATAATAGGTTTCCCTTCTGAAATTAATTGACGTACTTCTTTTAGTTTCTTTGAAAAATAGTACTCCTGTACTGTATTTAAACGGTTAGCAAACTGTATCATATTCTTCCGTTTTTGTATTCACCTAATACTTTAAAATCTTCTGCCATAATTTCAATAATAGATTTTGCTTTGGCATAATCTTCATATTTATTAAAAGTTACATCAACGAAAAAAGCGTACTTCCAAGGAGTTTCGATTTTCGGTAATGATTGAATTTTAGTGAGATTTAACTTACAATCGCTCATCATATTTAAAATTGCAGCTAAGCTTCCTCTTTTATGATCTAATTCAAATTTTAAAGAAGCTTTGTTAATCTCACTTTTTCCGTTTTTTGGAGGTTGTGTTTGTAAAATAACAAAGCGAGTAGCATTGTTTTTAATCGTTTGAATCTCGTCTTCAATTACTTCAAGATTAAAGATGTCTGCAGCCATTTTTGGTGCGATAGCTGCTACTCCTTTTAGATTGTTTTTGGCAATTCTCTCAGCAACAGCAGAGGTATCAACATCTTCAACTAATTTAATATGCTTGTGTTGTTTGAAAAACTCTTTACATTGTAACAATGCCATTGGGTGCGAACAAACTTCTTTTAAGTCTTCTATGGTTTGATTTGGTAATGCCATTAAGTGATGGTGAATAGGCAAATAATACTCTCCTGAAATATGAAGGTTGTTTTTGTCTATTAATGCATAATTCGGAATTATAGAACCGGCGATCGTATTTTCTATGGCCATAATTCCTTGTTCACTTTTATCTGAAAGTAAACTATCAACCAAACTATCAAAAGACAAGCATTCATCTATTTGAATGTTGCTGTCATAGTAGTTGTTTGCCACAATATGGTGGTTGCTTCCTTGTATTCCTTGAATGGCTATTTTTTTCATTTTGGCGTAAAAAAAAAGCCTCGATACTATCGAGACTTTATATTGTTTATATTTTTTATGCTATTTAAAAATATGGTATAAAGTCTCTCCTCTTACTAAAATAGTAAAAGTAAAAATAGAAACCTTGCCATACATTTTGTAACATAACTTATCTTCTTGTTTTTGTACGGAACAAATCTTAGAAATAATTTTTATTAAACCAAATTTTTATTCAAAAAAATAAAACTTCTTTTTAAAAGTAACATTAATTGATAAAACTTCGTAGTTGATTTGCAGCAATTTCTGCCGTGATATCCCGTTGTGGCATACCAAACATTTCATAGCCCACCATAAATTTTTTTACCGTTGCACTTCTTAATAATGGAGGGTAAAAACTCATGTGCCAGTGCCAATGTTCATTGTTTTTATCATTCACTGGAGCTTGATGAATACCGCTAGAGTAGGGGAATGAACAGTTAAAAATACAATCGTATGCTTTGGTTACTTTTGAAATAGTTTCTGCAAAAGATTGAGATTCCAATTCGTTAAGCTCAGAGATATTTTGCTGTCTTTTTTTTGGAATTATAATTGTTTCGTATGGCCATACTGCCCAAAAAGGAACTAGTGCAACGAAATGTTTATTTTCAAATAGGATACGTTCTTTTTTTAAAATTTCTTGTTGTACATAATCTTCCAATAAGGAGTTTTTATGTGAGAAAAAATACTCTTTTTGCTGTAAATCTTTCTTTAAAACTTCGTTTGGAATGCTAGATTGTGCCCAAATTTGTCCATGTGGATGGGGGTTGCTACAGCCCATTACCGCTCCCTTGTTTTCAAATATTTGAATGTAATTGATAAAATCATTTTGAGCTAATTCAGAGAACTCATGACACCATGTATGAACTACTTTAGTGATTTCTGAAATAGACATATCAGCTAAAGTTTTGGAATGATCTGCACTAAAACAAATCACCTTACAAATACCTTTTTCTGAGGTTGCTTTTAACAATCCTTCCTCAAAGGTAAAATCGGGACTGTTGTTTTGCAATGCAGCAAAATCATTTGTAAAGACAAAGGTGTCTTTATAATTTGGATTATTTTCTCCATTAGCTCTACTGTTTCCTGCACATAAATAGCAGTTTTCATCATAGCGATGTTTTTTTTTAACGACAACTGTTTCTTCTTGTCCTTGCCAGGGCCTTTTGGCTCTATGTGGTGATACTAGTACCCACTCTCCTGTGAGTATATTGTATCTTTTATGTGAATAATTACTAAGGTTAGTATTCATAGTTAACAAGAGGTATCAGCAATAATTTTCCATGTACCTTTAATTTTTTTAAAGATGATCATAAATACACCATTAGCATTTCCAACAGAACGGGTTAAATGATATTCTCCCATGACAAAATAGGCTCCTTCATTTATTTTGCTAATGTCATTAATTTTAAAGTTTAGGGTTCCGCTATGTTCTTTTGTTGGGTACCCTTTTTTATAATTGGCTAAAGTTTTATTCCAACCATATGTAATACCACTACTTCCGTAAAATTTTAAAGAGTCACTTTTCCAATATCCTTCCATAAAACCTTCCAAATCATGATTAGACCAAGCTTTTTCTTGTGCTTTCATAATAGCTAGAATTTCTTTTTTGTCGATTTCTTCAGATGATTGACTGATTGATTGTTGACATGAAAAGAAAAGTAAAACAGTTGCTATAAAAATGAATGTTCTCATATGTTATATAATTTGCGTTCCGTTGGCTGTTGTAACCTCATAAACAGAACATTGTTTGTTGAATTTTAATTTGTATTGTTGTTGAATAGTTTTTATAAAATCGTTTTTCTCCGAAGATCTTATAAGGTTGAGTGTACAACCTCCAAAACCACCACCCATCATTCTAGCTCCTATAACAGCTGAAGATTCTTTGGTTTTTTCAACTAAGAAATCTAGCTCTTTACAACTGACCTGGTATTGGTTAGATAGCCCTTGGTGTGTTTCATATAACAAATTCCCTAGTGTTTGAATGTCACCTGTTTCTAAAGCTTCGCTAGCTAATAGAACACGTTGGTTTTCTTCAATAACATATTGTGCTTTTTTGTAGTCTCCTGGAGAAACGTATTCTTTTATATTTTCTAATTGTTTCCAAGAAACTTCCCTTAAAGAGTTTACTTTGAGTAAAGAAGCAATATGTTCACAGGTGGAGCGTCTTTCGTTATAGGCACTTTCAGCTAGAGAATGTTTTACATTTGAATTGATAAGTACGATTTCTACATCGCTTAATTGAATTGGGAATTCTTTATAATTTAAATTTACGCAATCCAATAGAAGTGCTTTGTTTTCTTTACCAAACATGGAAGCAAATTGATCCATGATTCCGCATTGTACCCCAACAAAATTATGCTCCGCTTTTTGAGAAATATATATCATTTCTTTTTTGGTAAAGTTTAAATTAAACAATTCATTTAAACCAAAAGTAATAGCATTTTCTAGTGCTGCTGAAGAAGATAATCCTGCTCCACTTGGAATATCTCCACTAAAAATAATATTGAAATTGGAAAGCTGTTTGCCTGTTTTTTGGATTTCACCAACTACTCCTAAAACATAATTTTTCCAACTGCTTTCAAGTGTGGGAGAAACATTGTCTAATTGAATTTGAAAGCTTTCTCCAGCATCTAAGGCATAAACTGTTGATACATAATCGTTGGTTTTGGAAATAGCAGCATAGATTCCTTTGCTAATAGCAGCAGGAAACACAAAACCTTGATTGTAATCGGTATGTTCTCCGATTAAATTAATACGTCCAGGAGAGAATATTAATAATGGCTCATTTTTAAAATCAGCGATGAATTTATTCTTGATATGTTCCTTAATTGTTAGGTTCATTATTTATGAGAAATAGATGTATGAAAAAATTACGATGACACAAATAATAACTCCGGTTATTGTAACATATTTCCAAGGGGTAATGTTTACCTGTTTGGTGTAAGGTAAAGCAAATGCTTCTTTTCTTGGGTGTAACTTTCCTATTATTAACATAATCAAAGCGTTTAATACAAATAAAATAGCCATTACATGTAAGAAATGCGGATAGTTTTCTTCTCCAAAAACCAAAGGTTTTAAGATAAACTGACTAATAATATATAGTATAGATCCTGATATGATTCCGATTTTAGCAGCAATTGCAGGAACGTACTTGGTAAAATATCCAACAATAATAATGGTTAAAATTGGAATAGAATAAATTCCGTTAGCTTCTTGTAAATAGCTGAAAATACTACCTGCATACATTAGTAAAGGAGCGACAAACATGGCAAGTATCGCTAAGAATACTCCAAAGGTTTTACCTGCTTTTACCACTTGTTGTTCGCTTGCTTCTTTATTAAAATGTGATTTGTAAATGTCTAAACCAAATAAAGTAACTGAAGAGTTTAAAGCTGAATTAAAAGAAGATAATATGGCTCCAAATAACACAGCGGCAAAGAAACCTACAAGTTCTACTGGTAGTACTTTCTTCACCAATTCTGGATAGGCTTCATCTGGATTTTCCAAAGAGGTTCCAAAAAGATAGAAAGCAATAATTCCAGGTAATACCACAATTAGAGGACCTAATATTTTAATAAAGGCGGCATAAATCAATCCTTTTTGCCCTTCTTCTAGGTTTTTGGCTCCCAAAGCTCTTTGAATGATTGCTTGATTGGTTCCCCAATAAAACAACTGTACCAACATCATTCCTGTAAAAATAGTCCCGAACGGAATGGAAGACTGACTATCTCCAATAACATTGAATTTTTCAGGAGCTTTTTCCATTAAAGTAGAAATTCCTGTGGTTAAACTTCCATCACCAACCAATAATAATCCGAAAATAGGAATTAATAATCCACCTATTAATAAACCAATGGCATTAATAGTGTCAGAAATAGCGACAGCTTTTAATCCACCAAAAATTGCATAAATCGATCCAATAATTCCAATTCCCCAAACGGTAATCCATAGTGCAGTTGTTTTACTAACTCCTAATATAGTAGGGATATTAAACATACTGTTGAGAGCCAAAGCCCCTGTGTATAACACAATTGGTAACAATACAATTACGTAACCCGATAGGAATAAACCAGAAGTAATAGTTTTGGTCATTTTATCATATCTAGTTTCTAAAAATTGAGGCACGGTAGTAATTCCTTCTTTTAAATATTTGGGTAACAATACAACTGCTGTAACCACCATAGCAATAGCAGCTAAGGTTTCCCAAGCCATTACTAAGATTCCTTCTTTAAAAGCGGCTCCATTTAATCCGACAATTTGCTCTGTAGATAAATTGGTAAGGAGTAAAGAACCTGCAATAACCCATCCTGTTAAACTACGTCCTCCTAAGAAGTAACCATCAGAGGTTTTTTCATTGGTGTTTTTGCTTTTTACATAGGAAATAATGGCAACGAGTAGGGTAAAAGCTAAAAATGTAATAAACTGCATGATTATATTTTTTTAGGGTGAATTGTAAATGAATATGTATATCTTTTGTTAGCAGGAATGGTATACTCTGGATGTACTAAACGTCCCCAAGAAGTATCGCCACCAACGCCCATTTGTAGATAATCAATATTCCATTGTATGGTATTTCCAATTTTAATATCTGCACCATGTTTTTTAGTCACAGGAACTAATCCTGATGCTGATTTTCCAGCTTCATCACTCGTAAAGTCAAGTTCTTTCATATGAAATGGCCATGCACTACTATTCAATAATTGGTTTCCCGTAACTTTTAATTTTAATGTGTTAGAAGATAGTTCTGCCCAACGAATATTTGTTTTGTTTCCTGTTTCTTGTGGACGAGAATATCTATGAAATTGTTCTTGAATTTTGCCAGTGTAGATTCCTGTTTTTTGTCCGGTTTTTCTATCCCAATAAGACTCTTCAGGACCTTTTCCGTACCAAGACACTTCGCTGAAAGTATTTGGTAAGGTTAGGTACATTCCTAATCGAGGAATGTTAGGAAGTTTATCTTTTAATGTAGCGAAACCGTAGTCAATATGAAGTGTACCATCATGTCCAATGATATAAACTATTTTTATTCTTCCGATATTTTCCGGTAAATCGTATTCTACTCCATAAAAAACTCCTGAGTTGGTAACAACGGGGGTTTTTACTAGTTTAGGATCGTTGTTATAAGAAGCGTTTTGCCAAATTTTTGCCCATTTGTCCATTCCATTTCCTAAATCATTATCTGTAGGAGGACGCCAAAAATTAGGTTTAATAGGATGGTTTGTAACAACCTCTCCTTTATGTTTCCATGAAATGACTTCTCCAGTTATAGCATCAACATTAAGATCGGTTTTATTATTTTTTATTTGAAAGAATTTATCCGTTTTAGTAATTTTTAGTTTTTCTTTTGAAGATATGCTTGGAGTGTTTGATTGTCCTTTTTGAAGTATAAATTCATCCCAAGCAACTTCATGACCCTCTGGAAGTCCGTTTTTTTCTTCTTTTTGATGTAAACTGATTTGTAGCATATATTCTTTGGTAGGATCAAATTTTTGAGGCAATTTTTCTAATTGCCAAGTAAAACTTTGTTGAGGTGCCACATTAATTCGGATTCCTGAAGCTTTTATGGTGGGATTTCCATCTTCTAAAAGTTTCCAACTAATAGTTTTATCAGAGAAGTCAGTAAAAAAGTTCTTGTTGGTAAGTTTAATTTTACCATTGCCCAAATATTCAAAATGTGCAGGTTCGTATACTTTTTTTACTTCTGATAAATGTGGGTGTGGATTTCTATACGGGTCTACTAATCCGTTGTTTAAAAAATTACCATCTGTTGGTAAGTCTGGATGATAATCGTGCCCATAAGCTAAGTAAGGCTTTCCGTTTTCATCTTTGTACTCTAAACTTTGATCCACCCAATCCCAAATATAACCCCCTTGAAGGTTTGGGTACTTTTCTATGATATTCCAATAATCTTGTAGGTTTCCTACAGAATTTCCCATGGCATGGCAGTATTCAATCATTACCGAAGGTTTATCGGAATCAGATTTTCCATGGTTGATTAAATATTCAGGTTTTGGATACATCGGACAGTAAATGTCTGTGTAGTCTTCCTTTCCAGCGGGTTCATATTGAACAATGCGATTATCGTCTTGTTCTTTTAACCATTTATAAGTAGCTCTAAATACATTTCCTTCCCCGGCTTCATTTCCTAAAGACCAAGAGTAAATTGAAGGATGGTTACGATCTCTATAGTACATTCGTTTGGTACGCGCCATATGAGCAGGTAACCAACTCATTTCATTTCCTATTTGTGTTTCTTCTGAAATAGCTAAGGGATGACTTTCTATATTGGCTTCATCAATAACATATAAACCATAAGTGTCGCATAAATCTAACCAATAAGGATCGTTAGGGTAATGTGAAGAACGAACGGCGTTGATGTTATTTTGCTTCATTAGCAAAATATCTTTTAGCATCGATTCTTTCGAAACTACATGTCCTGTGTGTGGATCGGTTTCATGTCGGTCTACTCCTTTAAAATAAATGGCTTTTCCGTTGATAAGTACTTGTGCATTTTTAATTTCTACTCGTTTAAAACCGATATTCTTTTTAATAAATTGGTTGTTGTTTAAGGAAATGTTGAGTTGATACAAATTAGGAACTTCTGCTGACCATGCTTTTACATTCTCTATTGTTTTATTTGTATTGAATTCAATAGTTGTATTGGCTGGAATACGAATGTTTTCAGAAGCTATGGTTTCATTTTCTAAAGAAACATCAAGTTTTTGAGTAACCTCTTTTGACGTATCATTTGTAATTGATATCGTTCCGTTTAAAACTCCATTGGCATAAGAGTCATCCAACGTAGTTTTTGCATGATAATCTGAAATATAAACCTTAGGTCTACTATATAGATATACGTCTCTTTCAATACCACTCATGCGCAGCATATCTTGGCTTTCAACATAACTAGCATCCGACCAACGGAACATTTGTAGAGCGATAAGGTTTGATCCTTCTTTCAAATATGAGGTGATGTTAAATTCTGCAGGAGTTTTACTTCCTTGTGAATATCCAACATATTGCCCGTTGATATATACATACATCGCCGATTTGGCTCCAGCAAAATGCAAGACAATGTCTTGAGATAAGAACTCTTTTGTTATGGAGAATTGTTTTCGATAAGTGCCTACAGGATTGTAATCTTTCGGAGCTTCTGGCCATTGTGTAGTAAATGGATAGCGCTCGTCTAAATAAATAGGTTTTCCAAAACCTTCAACTTCCCAATTTGCAGGAACCGGAATGGTAGTCCATTGAGAGTCATCAAAATGTATGTTATGAAATGTAGTAGGACGTTGTTTAGGGTCTTTTACCCAATTAAATTTCCATTCTCCGTTTAAGTTTAAGAATCGATTGGAATTTTCTTTTTTTGAAATATCATCTGTTTCAAAAGCAAAAAAAGAAGTTCGTGGAGGAAGTTTGTTTTCTTCAAACACTTGATGGTTAAAGTGGTTTTTTTGCTCACTTACTTTTTCTAAAGGTTGATTTTGACAACTTAGAATAAGAAAGGATAGCAGTATATAGAGAGCCTTAGATTTCATAATTAAGCATATAGTCTTCGTTAAAAATATTGGTTAGATATTGTATTAATTCCTCTGCATTGGTTTTTGAGAATACGATTGGAGGTTTTATTTTTAAAACATTGTTGTCCTTTCCGTCTGTACTCATCAGAATTTTATGGTCTTTCATTCTGTTAGCTAAGTAAGAAGCTTGTTGTGTAAGTGGATTTTTGTTTTTGTCAACCAATTCAAATCCTAAGAAAAGTCCTTGACCACGTACATCTCCAATAATTGGAAACTTACTAGCTAATTGTTGAAGCTGGGTTTTTAGAAATTCTCCTACATGAAGTGCATTTTCTTGAAGTTTTTCTCTTTTTACGGTTTGTATTACTGCTGTACCAATAGCACAAGAAACAGGGTTGCCACCAAAGGTGTTAAAATACTCCATACCATTAGCAAAAGAGTTGGCAACTTCTTGAGTGCAGGCTACAGCTGCTAATGGGTGGCCATTTCCTAAAGGTTTTCCTATAGTTACAATATCAGGAATTACATTGTACAACTGAAATCCCCAGAAATGTTTACCTACACGTCCACAGCCCACTTGAACTTCATCAGAGATACAAACTCCACCGGCGTTTCGTATATGTTTGTATACTTTTGGCAAAAATCCTTCTGGTAGTTCTACCTGTCCACCACAAGAAATAATAGGTTCTAAAATCATTCCGCCAACATTTCTTCCTTTCTGTTGAATGTTTTCGATGAGTTTATGTACCTCGTCAGCGTATTTGTCTGCGGCATCTTCTTCCGTATATTTTCCTCTAAAGATGTCAGGAAGTGGAAAGATATGTGTGTGTTCTGGTGCTCCGGTACCTCCTTTACCGTCAAATTTATAAGAAGAAATATCAATACACATATTTGAGTTTCCGTGATAACCAACTTCAGAAGCTATTATATCACGTTGTTTGGTATGTGCTTTTACCATTCGAATAGCTAGTTCATTGGCTTCACTACCAGAGTTTACAAAGTGTAATACATTAAGTTCAGGAGGGAGGGTTTCTAATAGTTCTTTAGCAAGTTGATTGATGTTTTCGTGTAAATACCTTGAATTGGTATTTAACAAACTCATTTGTTGCTGACCTGCTTTTACTACAGTCGAATGTTCATGTCCTACATGTGCTACATTGTTTACAGTATCTAAATATTTGTTACCATATTGATCGATCAAATACACGCCCTCTCCTCGAACCATTTTGATTGGGATTTTGTATTGAAGACTTAGGCTTTTTCCTAAATGTTGTTTTCGGTAATCAATAAGTTCTGTGTTGTTGGAAGTGTTTGAAGTATTTAATCCATTCGTTTTGAAAAGTAGATTCGGATTCGGACATAAACTTTTCCAAACTTCTTTTTCTGAATAATAAGCTACTCCTGGAAAATCATTTTTAAAATTGAGCATAGAAAAATGCAGTTGAAAATGTAAATGAGAAGCCCAACTTCCATTCTCTTCTGGTGTTCCTAAATTTCCTATTTGAGTTCCCTTTGAAACAAAATCACCGACTTTTTTGTTTTCTAGACTTTCTAAAGTAAGGTGTCCGTATAAAGAATAGAACTCAAAATGAGTTGTTTGATGTTTTAATATAATTAGTCCCCCATATTCTTTGAATTTATTATTGTCAGTAACCACCGCAATTTCTCCATCCATAAAAGCATGAACAGGAGTATGTGCAGGTAGCCAAAAATCGACACCTAAATGAACCGTTCTGTTTTCTCTCCCTGAATTTCCAATACGATCATATTCTGATGAGATATATAACGGACGAATTTCATCATAACCGCCAGCAATAATTTTAGAAGGATGTTCTTTTTGAAGTTGGTTTATTTTGAATTGGAAAACATCAAGATTGTTGAAATCGGAAGAGTGTCCAAGCCATGAGCTTTCTACACTTAGATCGAGTGGAGTAACTTCTTTTTTCTGAATAGAGGGAAATAAATCCTCTAAAGTAAACGATTGATTAGATGCCCAAGTTTCAAAGTTTTTTTGTTGTGGATGAGGAGTGTATTTACAAGCTTTTCTAAATGAAAAATACGCAAAGTCCGCATCTATGGTATACCATTTTTTTAATACTTCCCACGCTGGTTTTTCAGAGATTAGAAGGTATTTGTTATCAGGTTCCTTTTGTTTGTTTATGGCAGATTTGGTCACAGAAATGACCAAGCGCATGGCAATAGAAATATATAAATATTGTAATTCCTCTTCTAGTAGAGGGAAGGTGGTGTGATATCCTTTTATAATTGGTAATGACGCTTCCAGAGGATTGTTATGATGCATAATAGCATAGGCACAAGTAATGGCAACGTCATTAATTATTTGAGTATGAATGGCGTCTCCATAATCTATAGCGGCTTCAACCTTAGGAGATAACAAATCATTAGAAACAATAACATTATTATCGTTAGCATCATTATGAACTACTGCTTTTCTCAGTGAAGTGTATTCTTTTTGAACACTTTTAAATTGTTGCTGAAAATATGCTAGAATATCTTTTTCTTCAGAAGAAAATAAGTGTAAATGTTCTGATGTCCATAAAGCTTGTGCGACATCCCATTCAAAAGTACGATGCGCTTCTTTGTGGTCAAATCCTTGCAGTGCTTGGGTTAATAATCCACATTGTGTTCCTAAACTAAAACGCAAATCGTCTAGCTGTGGATTCACACTGCTCCATACTCTTCCAGAAACCCAAGTTAACAAACGTACTTTTCGTTTGCGACCATGATTGTCTATAATTTCAGAGATACTATTTCCTTCAAGATCTTTAATAACCTTAGGACTCACCGATGTTTCGTTTTTCTGCTCAATAAACTGTAATAGTTTTTGCTGAAAATCTAAATACCCCTCGTTTTCTTCAGGTCGAGATACTTTTAAAATGTACTGGTAATTCCCTTCAACTTTAATTCTAAAATTAAAATCTAATTCTCCAGGTAGTTCTTTAGCAGCTCCTTTAATGTTGAATAATTTTAAAAGTATAGCTTCTGCTTGGGTAGTAGTTATTTTTATGGTGTTGTAGTTCATGAAAATAAGTCTATAGTAGTTTTTCAAAAGCCAATCTAGTGGCTCCATTTCTTACTTTGATAATACCGCAATAGGTATACTTAAGTTTTTTAAGAATGTGTTGCATTCCTAAATTATCAGGGTGGGTATCAATACGCATTGATTCTATGTTTTGCTGTTTTAATTGCTCTTCGCAATAACTAATTAAAGTTGTTCCCATTCCTTTTTGAGTACAGTTTTCTCCAACGGCTATACGGTGAATTACTCCATAAACAGCATCAGTACTTGTAATCCAATTTCCATTTATTTTATTATATGTTGGTTCATTGGAAGTGGTAAGCATATAAGTAGCAATAATTTCATCTTCATTGTTTTCTACCACGTAGCTTTCCTTATTTTGTATGTCATTAAGTATTTGTGCCTCATTTGGATAGCCATCTTGCCATTGATCGATGTTTAAAGATGCTAAAAATCGTTGGGCGTAATGAAATATCTCCATTAGCTTTTGTAAATCATTTGTGGTTGACTTTCTTATGTGCATAGTTCTACTAATTGTTTTGTAACATCATTATTATGTGTGCAGCGCTCCAACTAAAATTATGTGCGTGCAATCCTTTCCCTGTTAAAGGATGATAATTTTCTCTAATAGCAGGTCCTTTTTCTAAAACACCTTCAGCTCCTTTTAAAACCTGAATGGTAGCTTTGTCAGCTTCAGAATTAAAACCGTAATTACGTAATCCTTTAATACCAAAATATGCTTGATCTAACCAATTCGGACCTCTCCAATAACCTTTTAAAGGATCAAATTTTTTATGATCAGCACTCATAGTTTGAAAAGGTACTTTGGTAAAAAACTTAGAAGGATTCATCATGTTGTTTTTTACGGCTTCAGCTTGTTCAGAACTAGCCGCATTTGCCCAAAGAGCAGTCCATCCTTCACTACCTTCCCCTTTTATAAAATCCGTTCCTTCTATATTGGTGTCATAAAACCAACCATCATTTTCATCATAAAACTGTTTTTGAACTTTGTCTTTTAGTATTTGAGCTTCATTTTTATAGTGTTTTACATCCTCTGTTTTATTAAGAGTTTGCGCTAATGCTGCTAAAAAATGTTTTTCAGCATAGAGATATGCGTTGAGGTCTACGCTTTCTTGGTTTAAAGAATAGGCGCCCTCACTATTTTTTAAAATTTTAGAATTGTCAAATCGAATAGCATTATCCATACCACTTTCCCATTTGGCAGCAACCAAACTACCATCAGTAGAGCCATATTCACAGAGTCCATCTTGATCATGATCTCTTTTGGAATACCACCATTGATGGTACTTTTTCAACTTAGGATACATGTATTTTACAAATGCGGTGTCTTTGCTTTTTTCAAAGACTTTAACTACTGACCAAGCGGCAAGTGGTGGTTTAGTATCTCTATAATTATGTGCTTCAATAGAAGTATCTCTATATACACAATCAGCTACAAAACCATCTTCATTTTGAAAATCAAACATTAGTTTAATTTGCTTTTGAGCCAAATCTGTATTGTAATACGCTAAACCTACGCTGTGTTTCCAAGAGTCCCAAGACCAAAAGCCATTAAACCATACATAATGATAGCTAGGAAATAACCCTTCATGTTTTATTTCTCCAGCAGGAATACGCCAATTATTTTGTAAAGTAAGATGCGCTTTTGCTAGTACTTGAGCGTATATGGAATCGTTAAATAGAGGTTTTCTGTTGCCAATTAAATCAGCTAATTGAGATTCTTTTTCATTTTGTCTAAAAGTGATTAATTCTTCAAAGTTAGTATTAGTTATTTGTTGTAACTCTTCTTTCCATGAATATTCAGGGAAGATAAAAGTTTGAGAAATAGTGACAGTTTTAGATTCGTTTGGAGCTAAATTTATCTGTTTAGAATCTGTTTGGTAGAGATTATTGTTACAACTTATGATATTATTAGGAAATTTTAAATATCCAATCGCATTAGATTTTTTTGAAGTGATTTTTATCTCTTTTTCTGAAGAAGAAAGAGTTAAATCATCAGCTAAAAGAGGTTTGTTTTCCCAATAATAGTCAACAGAAACATCTTCTCTTGAAATGTTTTTGATTTCAGATTGGATAAATGCAGTATGTCCAGAACTGAATACAAGTTTTTGTGTGAGCTGTAGATTTTTAGAATTATATATTTGTTCTAAATGACTATTATAACTAGTAGTTGTGTGTTGTGTCCATTGCTGATCTTTTACTTTTAACATTGCTAAATTTTCACTGCTCCAAACTCCATTTTGCTGAGTCATTAAAAAAGGCCCTGAAAACCCAATGTTGTTAATGGAACTAGGAAAAGCATATGCGAACCAAGCACCTTGGTCAGAATACATTAATCCATTTTTGTCAAACTTTTTTTGAGGTGTAATTGTGTAATCAAGAAGATTGGTGTTCTTGAATAGATGTTTGTATGAAGCATTGTTTTTTACAGTTGATTTGCTTGTACATCCAATAATGAGGAGTATTGCCGATATGGTTGGTATAATTTTATTCATCTTGTAGTTGAATGGTCCATTGAATATTAAAAGTGTCTTTTGGAGATAGGATTTTTAATCCAACATTGTTATTAAAGCTATTCGATGGGCCAGTAATAGGTTCGATAGCAATATGGTTATCTATTTCAGGAGTGTATATTTGAATAAAGTTTTTGTCAAAAGAAGAACTTAACTTCATGGTGTAGTCTTCTGTTTTGTAAATTACATAATCGTCTTTTAGTAGATAACAGTTATCTAATTGTTGATTAGAAACTTGAAAACTTTTTGGAAGTTTACTGTCTTCCATTTTAACAGGAATCATTTTGTTGTTATGAATAATTTCTTTTTCAGTATTTAACTTTAAAATACTGGTACCTCTATTATTTGCATAAAAATATGGGTGCCATCCAATAGTAAAAGGGAAAGGATTTGCATCTATATTGGTAATAGTGACCTTTAAGCTCAATTCGTTTTCAAACAAAACATAGGTAAGGTTAACAGTAAATAAAAAAGGAAAGCCGTTCTCTTTTATGGTTTGCGTATATGATAAGGTAGTAGCAACATAGTTGGTGTTTTGAGTGCTTTCAAGAACTTCAAATGTTTTGTTGAATAGCAAACCGTGTATGGCATTATTTCCATGGGTATTTTGTTTTAATTGGTGTTTCTTATTTTGGAATTCATATTCACCATTTAAAATTCGATTTGCAAAAGGAAAAAGAATGGCAGAAGCATAAGAAAGGTGATAGTCTACCTTGTCAGAAAAATCCTTAATAATAATTTTATTGTTAAGAGTTAAATGTGATATACTTCCACCATTTTTTAGGGAAATTACAGCTTTAGAATTTCCTTTTTGCATATGGATTATGGGAGAATCTTTATGTATGTGTTTTATTGTTTGCAATTCTTTAAATGGAATTTCTAATTATTAATCTGTTTTCGTTTTCAATCTTTTCTTTTTCATTATTAAGAATCATACTAGCCAATTTTTTTCCCATAGCTTTAAAGTCAGTGGATATAGTAGTAATTCCATTTTCTACAATTTCTTTCAATAATGTATCGTTGTAGGAAATTATCCCAATATCCTTGGCAATTTGAAATCGAAGTTCTTTTACTTTCTTTATAATTCGTATTAGGTTACGATCATCTGGAATAATAAAAGCATCTCCTTTTTCAATAGTGAAACTATCCAAAGAATCAATGCTTATCCCATTGACACGGTTCATTTTGCAAAACTTAGCAAAACCTATTAATAACCCATCTGGCTGTTTGTCTTCTTGAAATAAGAAAATTAAACGATCGTATTTTTTTATTAAATCAATTCCACTGAGCAAACCATAGAAAATATCTTTTTCAAAGGGCTGGTATATAGCAGGGTACTTTTTCAATTCGTCATTAGTCTGGTCTAACAAGTATACTTTGTCATCTGGAAGGTTTTCAATGATGTGAGCAATACCCTTTAACTTGGCTGGCATAATTATATACGTATGATAATTGCCAATATTGTCAAAAATTAACTTTTTAAAAACATCATAATTGAAATGATGAAAGAAGATGTCTACCTCAATGTTTTCTCCTAAATTTTTAATAAATGATTTATATAAGTCTTCTTTAAAGGTGTTTAATTCATCAAAAAGTAAAAAAACCTTTTGAGTTATATGTACGCTCTCACTGTTTACATAGTACCCTTTTCCTGGAATTGACTGTATAATGCCTCTTGTTTTTAACTCATTATAGGCTAGTAACACAGTGTCTCTTGAAAGCTTGTGTTTGTTTTTAATGCTGTTTATAGATGGTAGCTTGTCTCCTTTTTTAACTCTCTTAAAAGTAATGGCATTTTCTATAGAAGAAACAATCTGTTTGTATTTCGGTATCCCTGCTTTTTCCTGTATCTGAATTATACTCATGAAACAAATATATAAATTCTATAAAATAAAACAAACTGGTAGGTACTAGTTTGTTTTATTTTGTTTGAATCTTAAATTAGCTGAGCGGTCTTATTGATTTTTAGGTGTTTATATGTCTTTAAATATAGTGTAGCCGTGAGGTTTTAGGTAAAAAACAAGGATTAATTAATTTAACATTTATGAAACAAAAACAACTAAAGAAAAATCAAATTTTATTAGTAAATAAGATTGAAACCCTACTAGTCTGTTTTTTATTAATGCTCTCTACAAGTCTTTTTTCTCAAGAGAAGAAAATTGTTGGAAAAGTAGTTGATAAAAATGGAGAAGGATTGATAGGGGCAACGATTGTAGTGAAAGGTACCGTAAAGGGTACGGAAACTAATTTTGATGGAGAGTACGAGATCGATGCAACACCAATATCGGTGTTGGTGTTTGAGTATATAGGATATAAAACTAAAGAGGTTTTAGTTGGAGAGCAAACAACTATCAATGTGACTTTAGAAGAAGACTCTGAGTCTTTAGAAGAAGTTGTTGTTGTGGGGTATGGAACTCAAAAGAAAAGTGATTTAACAGGTGCTATTGGGCAGGTGAAATCTGAGGAATTGACAAAAGTAACTACTACCACACCTGCTCAAGCTTTGCAAGGAAGAGTTGCTGGTGTTAGTGTAACTTCTTCTAGTGGGTCTCCAGGTGGAGCTCCTGGTATTTTAATTAGAGGGATAGCTTCTTTTGGAAACAATCAACCTTTATATATTGTTGATGGGGTAGAAGCTGATAGTTATTTTATTGATCCTAGAAATATTGATTCCATAGAGATATTAAAAGATGCTTCTTCTGCAGCAATATATGGTACAAGAGGAGCAAATGGAGTTGTTATTATTACAACCAAAAAAGGTAAAAGAGGTAGGGTAAATGTAGAAATAGAGCAGTCGTATAGTATTAATACACAGCGTAAGAAACTTAAGTTGTTAGATGCTGATGGATATGTAAGTGTTCATAGGCAGATGTATGAGAATGCGGGTAATGCTTTGCCAGCATATGTAACGAATCCACCAAATGTAAATACAAACTGGATTGATGAGACACATAGAGATGGGTATCTTAATTTGCTTAATGCTAGGGTTTCTGGAGCTTCAGAAAACTTAAATTATAGTTTTGGAGGTAATTATGCTGATGAACAAGGTTTGTTAATTGGTTCTTCTTTTCTGAAAAAAGGATTCTTTGTAAACGGGACTTTAAAGTCAGATAAACTTACGTTATCTGCAAATATTAACTATACAGAAACAAAAAGAAATCCATATAAATTTTCTTTAGGAGAAACTTTTAGAATCTCTCCTTTAATTCCAGTATATGATGATACAAAAGAGTCTGGATTTGGATATAGAGACGGGCAAATAGGAGATCACAGAAACCCTGTTGCTGACGACCATTTTAGACAACGCTACAGTAAGTTTAGATATCTCTTAACGAATTTTAGTGCACAGTACGAAATACTGAAAGGGTTGAATGTTAAGGCGAATTACTCTTTTTCTGATCGAACTAACTTTGATTTTAGCTTTAATCCTGCGTTTAGAGCAAGAGATAACGATACCAGTGAGAATAATATTTATTCGTTTATTTCTGAGAATGATGGTTTTTTAAGAAAAATCAACCAGTTATATACCGCTAATTATAATATAGATTTTGGGAAGCATGATTTTAAATTATTGGCTGGTTATCAGCGTATTTCGACACTTTCACAATTTAATTATGTACAGGCTCAAGGATATAAGGAGGTTAATGGTGTTAGGGAAGCTGTTGAGTTGTTAGATGATAACTTTAATACATTAAGTGCGTTTAGTTCAGCTCAGGCTACATTTTCAGGGTCTGGTTCAAACGGAAGGTATAATATTGTATCTCAATTTGGAAGATTTAATTATACATATGATAATAAATATTTGTTTCAGGCAAGTGTACGTAGAGATGGATCTTCTAAGTTTGGTAAAAATAGGAAATACGGGATTTTCCCTTCTTTCTCTGCAGGATGGAAGATTACAGAGGAGAAGTTTATGGAGAATCAAAATGTGTTTAGTTTCTTAAAACTTCGAGCAAGCTGGGGGCAGGCAGGTAATGATACTGCATTAGGTTACTATGGTCATCAGGTGTTAATTAGACAAGGCAGTAGTCAAGGTAATGGAGGGTATGTTTTTGGTGATCCTCAACTTTCTGCTTCAGGAAGTATTGTAACAGATTTAGAAAATTTAGATTTACAATGGGAGGAAAGTACCTCTACTAATATCGGTTTAGATTATGGTCTTTTAAATGGAGCGCTAAAAGGTGGAATCAACTACTATAAAACAATAAGTGATAAGGTGTTGTTAACACGAGAATTACCTGGTAATGCAGGGGTTGTAAATGACCCAATAGTGAATTTTGGAGAGTTTCAAAACAGTGGTTTCGAGTTTGATTTAGATTATCGTACTAAAATAAATGAGGTTAATTTTTCTGCTACAGCAACGTTTTCAACTTTAAACAGTGAGGTGACTAGATTGGGGAATGAGTCGCAAATTCTTAGAGGAGCTGGTCTTTTGTTTGGAGCAGATCATTTTGTAAATCAAACAAAATTAGGGTACGAGCCAGGGGCTTATTTCTTGCCGGTTGCAGATGGTATTTTTCAATCACAAGCAGAAATAGATGCGCATGACCCATCAGGAACACTTCAGCCAAATGCTGCTCCTGGAGACATTCGTTTTGTAGATCAAAATGGAGACGGGGTATTGGATAGTAAAGATGAAGTTTATCAAGGGAGTGCTTTACCAAGTTATGAATATAGTTTAAACTTAAATGCTGATTATAAAGGTATCGATTTTAATATTTTCTTTCAGGGTGTTGGAGGAAACAAGATATACAATGGAAATAGATTTCAATCTATAGGTATGGATAGTGGTCGAAACTTTGAAGCATTAACTTTAAATGCTTGGACGCCAACAAATACTAATACAAATATTCCTAGAGCTGTATTAGGAGATCCAAATGGGAATAATCGTGCGTCTACAAGGTTTTTAGAAAGTGGAAGTTATCTGAGAATAAAAACAATTCAACTAGGATATTCTTTTCCGCAAGAGATGTTAGAAAAGGTTCATATTAATAAGCTTCGTGTATATGTGACGGGGCAAAACTTATTTACGTTTACTGATTACAGTGGATTGGATCCAGAAGTAGGAGGGTCTGTTCTTTCTAGAGGTATTGATAGGTCGTTATACCCACAATTCAAGTCAGTTATTTTAGGGTTTCAATTACAATTATAAGACAAACAACATGAGAATTTTTAATAAAATTTTAGCAATAGCATTAATTACAGGTTTAATATCGTGTAATGATGATGAATTTTTAGATCAGAAATCACCAGATGAATTAACTTCAGCTTCCTTTTGGAGAAATGCTAAAGATGCAAAAGAAGGGTTAACGGCTGCGTATTCTGAATTAGAATCGAGAAGTAATTTTTGGGATGGTTGGCAAGAAGGAAGGCCTGTAGTTGAATATTTTAGGTCAGATTATTCTTTGCCAGGTCCAGATGCAGCTAACTACGCACATTGGATGTCTATTTTTAATTTTAATTATACAAATGGACATATTTTCATAAAGGTTTTATGGGATACTAATTATAGAGGAATAAACTTTGCAAATCAAGTGATTACGAAAGTAGGTCAGATGACTCCTGATCAGATTTCTGATGCGGAGAAAAAACAAATTATTGGCGAGGCTACATTTTTAAGAGGGTATTATCACTTTAAATTATTAACCTTATTTGATCAGATAATCATAAGGGAAGAATCTCCAACAGCAACTACCTTAGACAAGGCATTATCTACAAGGCCAGAGGCTTGGGCTCTTGTTATAAATGACTTTAAAAATGCTGCTACGATGATTTCTAATAAAGGAGAAACAGAAGTAGGAAGAGCTACTAGAGGAGCAGCGTTAGCATATTTGGGTAAGGTGTATCTTCATAAAGCTGGAGATGTGTCTTCAGCAGAACCGACTGACTATCAAAATGCAGTAGATGCATTAAAGCAGGTGGTAGATGGTAGTACAGGAAGTTATAGTTTAGAATTAGATTTCTTAAGTAATTTCAATGGAGAGAATGAGAATAATTCAGAGTCGGTTTTTGAATTGCAGTTTAAAACTGGAGATGCTACTTCGTGGAATGCTACTCGTTTACATGCATTTATTGGTGATTGGTCAATAGGTGGCTGGGGTGGTTTAGAAGCTACGAAAGCGTTAGAAACGGTTATGAAATCAGAGGGCCAAATTGCAACAAATGGTTTGTATGATAATAGATTGTATGGAACGCTTTATTTTAGAGATGATTATTATAATGATGCAGCTACTCCAAGAATGCAGGGGTATACATGGGATCAGTTGATGGATTGGCAATACAACAGTACAAATGCTGGCAAGGTGTATTATAGAAAATGGTTGCCTAATTATGTTTGGAATAATAGTTATATAGGGTTAAATGTTACGTTAATGCGCTATGCAGATGTAATGTTAATGTATGCAGAAGCTTTGAATGAAGTTGGTTCAACAGCGCAGGCAATTCCTTTAATCAACGAGATTAGAGAAAAGCATGGGGCAATGCCTCCGATTGCTGTTACCTCTAAAGATGATGTAAAGAACCAAATTATCCACGAAAGAACTATGGAGTTGACATTAGAATCTGTTAGGTTTTTTGACTTAAGAAGATGGGGGATGTTAGATCAGGCAATGCAGGCAGCGGGTAGAAACGGTTTTAGTGCTGCAAATCACGCATATTTACCGGTTCCATTATCAGAGATAAACAATAATAATGAAGTGAATTAAAATGTCCTTTTAAACATTTTTATTTTGTAGGGTTTGAATAAAGAAAATAGCATTGTCTGTAGTGGATAGTGCTATTTTTGATTTTTAGCTTATTAAACAGAAAAAAAGGATGTAAAGTAATAAAGTATATAAAAAGAAAAAGCTCTTCAAAATTTGAAGAGCTTTTTGCGGTCTGGACGGGACTCGAACCCGCGACCCCATGCGTGACAGGCATGTATTCTAACCAGCTGAACTACCAGACCGTTGCATTTAGCGAATGCAAATATAAAATTGATTTTCGTATTTGCAAATATTTTTTTAAGAACTTACTCTTTCGAGATTTTTGCGGTCTGGACGGGACTCGAACCCGCGACCCCATGCGTGACAGGCATGTATTCTAACCAGCTGAACTACCAGACCGTTGCGTTTAGCGGGTGCAAATATATAACTTTTTTATTGTTTAAAACAAGGAATTATGAAAAATTTTGTCGAGAAATTAAGTAGCTTGTAAGTACTTCGTTGAATCCCAGGTTGATGTCTAAAGGAACATAATCAATTTTATATTGTAAACATTTATTTTTTAATTCAGAAAAGTGTTCTTTAATAGCTTTTTGATATTGTTCTTGTACATTTTCTGTGTATAAATTGATTTCTTGTTGGGTTTCCACATCAATCAATTTTTTAGGAGAACTATCAAAATCAAAATTAAACTCTGTTTTACCATCGTAGGTATGAAACAATACAAGCTCGTGTTTGTTGTATTTTAAATGATGCAAAGCCTCAAATAACTCTTCTGATGCCACATTGGTTTGAAACATATCGGTAAATAAAAAGATCAATGACCTGCGATGTATTTTTTCGGCTATTTCATGCAAGTATTTATATGTTTCGGTAGAAGAAGATGTTTTAGAAGTTAAAAGTTGTTCTAATTGGTTTAAAAGCATTTTTCTATGCCTTTCACTTCCTTTTTCAGGAGCATAATACTCATACTCATTGGCATAAACGCTCAAGCCAACAGCATCGCGTTGTCGTTTTAATATTTCCATTAAAGAAGCCGCTGCAACACTTGCAAATCCTATTTTATTCAAACTATTAATTGTTTGCGTTTTCACAATAGGGTAGTGCATTGAAGCGGAGTTATCAATAATAATATGACACCTTAAATTAGTTTCTTCCTCATACTTTTTAGTATAGAGTTTTTCAGTTTTGGCAAAAAGCTTCCAATCAATATGGCGAGTACTTTCTCCTTTGTTATACAATTTATGTTCTGAGAATTCAACAGAAAACCCATGAAATGGACTTTTATGCATTCCGGTAATAAAACCTTCAACAACCTGCTTTGCTAGTAGGTCTAGGTTTTTTATTTCTGTAGAAATTGTACTTAAGTTCATCATATAGGTCGAAAATAAAAAAAGGTTTAGCATATGCCAAACCTTTTACAATGTTTTATTTGATAAACTACTATAAAGCAGCATCGATTTTATCAGTATAAGTCTTCTTCGGAGCTGCACCAACTTGCTTATCTACTACCTCACCATTTTTAAAGATTAAAACAGTTGGAATGTTTCTTACTCCATACTTAGCAGCAAACTCTTGGTTGTTATCTACATCAACTTTACCAACAACTGCTTTTCCTTCATACTCATTGCTAATTTCATCAACGATAGGAGCAACCATTCTACATGGTCCACACCAAGCCGCCCAAAAATCAACTAAAACTGGTTTATCTGATTTTAATACTACTTCTTCAAAAGATGCATCTGTAATTTCTAACGCCATTTTATAATATTTTAATTATTTAATTGTCTTAAGTTTTCTCACACAAAAGTAAACAAACTATTTTAGAATACAATTTTAAGAAAATTACTTTTTATTATAGGTAGATTGGATTAATTTATTGACTAGTATTATTTTATCATTTTTTTTAGAAAAACTAACTAAAAATAAAAATAGACTTGTTTCTATTAAAATAATTTATACATTTGGAGTAATGTTAGCCGAAAATAAAAATATAAATATCTCAATAACTGCAATTTCAGCGGTTGGTATTTTTATTGGCACAACAATTATTACTACAACGGGTACCCTTTAGGGGGTCTTTTATTTACATATAATCTTATTGGTATATCCATATTTTCGAAAGAATCGAAAAGAGATGGTGATTTTTCAAAAAACACATACATAATTTTTAGTTAAAATAAAATGAAAGTTTTAAAATTTGGCGGTACTTCGGTAGCCAATCAACAAAACATTAAGCAGGTTTTACAAATCGTAAAACAAGCTTCACAAGAGGAAAAAATATTCGTAGTTGTTTCTGCATTTGGAAAGACTACTAACAAATTATTGGCAATTGCTCAAGAGTCTTTGGAAGATGCAACAAAAATTGAAACATTAGTTTCTGAATTAAAAGAACACCATTATAGGGTAATTGAGAGTTTAATTTCAGAAAAGAATCAATTAGAGGTAAAGCAGCATGTTGATACACTTTTCTCTGAATTAATAGCGATATATCAAGGGGTTTCTTTGTTGAAAGAGTTGTCTCCAAATACATTAGCAAAAGTATCTAGTTTTGGAGAGCAGTTATCTTCATATATCATAGCCAATGCAGCAAAAGAAAGCTTAAATGCTGCTCATAAAAATAGTAGAGAATTAATAATTACCAATAGTAACTATTTAAATGCTCAGGTACTTTTTGAAGAAACCAATTCGAATATTGTACGTTTTTCAAAAGAAAACACAAGTGAAGTAGTTGTATTAGGTGGATTTATAGCTTCAAATAAAGATGGAGAAATTACCACGTTAGGAAGAGGAGGATCTGATTACTCTGCCGCTATATACGCAGCTGCATTGAAGGCAGATGAACTTCAAATTTGGACAGATGTAAGTGGTATGTTTACCGCGAATCCAAGAGTGGTAAAGCAAGCTTTTGCTATTTCAGAAATATCGTATGAAGAAGCAATGGAACTATCTCATTTTGGAGCTAAAGTTTTATATCCACCAACCATACAACCTGTATTAGAAAGGGAAATTCCAATTAGAATAAAAAATACTTTTGAACCTGAAAACCCTGGAACTTTAATTAAAAAAGTATCTGAAAACAAAAAAACAGTAAGGGGAATCTCCCATATTGAAAATATCAGTTTGCTTACTCTTGAAGGCAGTGGCATGGTTGGCGTTCCGGGAGTGTCAAAACGAATGTTTGAAACATTAGCCTTGCATCATATCAATGTAGTGTTAATTACACAAGCATCTTCCGAGCATTCTATTTGTATTGGAGTATTTGATGAAGATGCCGATACGGCAAAAGCATTATTAGATGAAACATTCCAATTAGAAATTCATCAGCATAAAGTAAATCAAGTGCTGGTAGAAAAAGGCTTGGCAATTATTGCTTTGGTGGGGGACCATATGAAAAATCATCAAGGTTTAAGCGGACAAATGTTTAGTGCTTTAGGAAAGAATAATGTAAATATTAGAGCAATTGCGCAAGGAGCTTCAGAAAGAAATATTTCTGCAGTAATAGAAAGTGTAGATGCTAAGAAAGCATTGAACACTTTACACGAACAGTTTTTTGAAGAAAAAATCAAGCAACTAAATCTATTTGTTACTGGGGTAGGAAACGTAGGAGAGAAGTTTTTAGAGCAAGTCAATCAACAAAAAGAATTTTTAAAGGAGAATTTAAAGCTAAACTTAAGAGTTATTGGTGTTTCAAATTCTAGAAAAATGGTATTTGACGAAGAAGGTTTAAATTTAGATAATTGGAAACAATTATTGGCGGAAGGTGAATCTAGTACTATTGAAAGCTTTTTTGAAAAAACAAAGAGTTTTAATCTAAGAAATTCAGTTTTCGTTGACAATACGGCTAATGCGAATGTCTCTGAAGTTTATGAACACTATTTAAGAAATAATGTAGCGGTAGTTACTTGTAATAAAATAGCCTGTGCATCTAACTTAGAAAACTATAAGAAATTAAAAAGGATTTCAAGAAAATACAATGCACCTTTCTTATTTGAAACCAATGTAGGAGCAGGACTACCAATTATAGATACCTTAAAGAATTTAATAGCTTCAGGAGATCGAGTGCACAAAATCCAAGCAGTATTATCTGGAACTTTAAATTTTGTATTTAATAATTTTAATGACTCCGTTACATTTCATAATGTAGTAGCCGATGCACAAGCACAAGGATATACTGAACCAGATCCGAAAATCGATTTAAGTGGAATTGATGTAGCTCGTAAAATATTGATTTTAGCGCGTGAAAGCGGATACGAATTAGAACTTTCTGATATTGTGAATAATTCATTTTTATCTGAAGAAAGTTTAAATACTACAGATAACGAAGCTTTTTATAAGAGTTTAAAAGTTTACGAGAACAATTTTCAGCAGTTGTATAAGGATGCGAATGATAAAAATTGTAGATTGAAATATGTAGCTGAATTTGAGAATGGAAAGGCAAATGTAGGATTACAACACATTCCATCGGATCATCCGTTTTACAATTTAGAAGGAAGCGATAATATTGTATTGTTCTTTACAGATAGATATCCTGTGAATCCATTACAAATAAAAGGAGCAGGGGCAGGGGCAGAAGTTACCGCTTCAGGAATCTTTGCCGATGTTATTCGTGTAGGAAATGAGTAAAAATCAGAAGTTTCAATAATAAGAAAACGATACACACAGCAAAAAAATGAACTATATAAAAATATTTGCACCGGCAACCGTAGCTAATGTTTCTTGCGGATTTGATTCTTTAGGATTTGCTATAGATAATGTAGGAGATACCATGACGTTCGAAAAAACAAAAGAAAAAGGCGTTAGGATAACTGCCATAACTGGAGCTGAGTTACCATTTGATGTAACGAAAAATGCAGCAGGTGTGGTAGCATTGGCAATGCTAAAAAAGCATCCGGTAGATTTTGGAATCACCATTAGCATTCATAAAGGCTATGCTCCTGGAAGTGGATTGGGAAGTAGTGCTGCCAGTGCTGGAGGAGCCGCGTTTGGTGTGAATGCATTGTTAGGAAATCCGTTTTCTAACCTAGCATTAACACAGTTTGCCATGTTAGGAGAAGAAGCAACTTGCGGAAGTCCAATAGCCGACAATGTTTCAGCAGCTATTTATGGTGGTTTTGTATTGGTAAGAAGTTATACACCATTAGATATAGTGAGTTTACCGGTTCCTTCTGAATTACGTTTGGTAGCAATTCATCCTCAGGTTGAGGTAAAAACAAAAGATGCAAGAGACGTACTTCCAAAAGAAATTCCTTTAAAAAGTGCAGTAACCCAATGGGCAAATGTTGGCGGACTTATAAGCGGATTGTATTCAGATAATTATGAATTAATAAGTAATTCGCTAACAGATATTATTGTAGAACCTGTACGTAAAAAATTAATACCGCATTTTGACTCTGTAAAAAAAGCAGCAATTGAAGCAGGTGCTTTAGGAGCTGGAATTTCAGGATCTGGCCCAACAATTTTTGCTTTATGTAGAGGAAATGAAGTAGCAAAAGAAGTATACAAAGCTATCAAGGAAACTTATCAAGAAACTGGAATTGATTTCCACATGATTCAATCAGAAATTAATACACAAGGAATTCAAATACTTGAACAAAACTAACAACACAATGAAATATTATAGTTTACATCATCAATCACCAAAAGTAAGCTTTGAAGAGGCGGTGGTCAATGGGTTAGCACCAGATAAAGGCTTGTATTTTCCCGAAGATATCAAACCTTTACCGAAAGAGTTTATAGAAAATATAGATACTTATTCGAATGAAGAAATTGCCTATAAAGCCATTGAGCAATTTGTAGGAGATGAAATACCAAAAGAAGTATTAGAAGGAATAATTAAAGAGACCATTAATTTTGATTTCCCGGTGGTATCCGTCAAAGAAAACATAGGGTCGTTGGAACTTTTTCATGGACCAACCATGGCATTTAAAGATGTAGGTGCTCGCTTTATGGCACGTTGCTTAGGGTATTTTAATAGAAATACAGAGAAGGAAGTAACGGTTTTAGTTGCTACTTCGGGAGATACTGGAGGAGCCGTTGCACATGGTTTTTTAGGAGTAAAAGGAGTAGAGGTTGTGATTTTGTATCCTAGCGGAAAAGTAAGTGATATTCAAGAAAAACAGTTGACTACTTTAGGACGAAACATTACGGCTTTAGAGGTAGATGGAGTTTTTGACGATTGTCAGGATATGGTAAAAACAGCATTTTTAGATGGTGATATCCAAAGAACCTTAACGTCTGCAAACTCAATCAATGTTGCCCGATGGTTACCACAAATGTTCTATTTTTTCTTTGCATATAAGCAAGTATATAAACAACATAAAGAAGTAGTGTTTTCAGTACCAAGCGGAAACTTTGGAAATATCTGTGCAGGGATTATGGCACAGAAATTAGGATTACCAATTAAACATTTTGTAGCAGCTACCAATGTGAATGATACCGTACCCAATTATTTAGAAAGCGGAAAATACGAACCGAAACCGTCTAAAGCAACCATTTCAAATGCCATGGATGTTGGAAATCCGAGTAATTTTATAAGAATACAAGAGCTGTTTGGGAAGGATATTGAAGAACTAAAAAAAGCTTTTTCATCGTATTCTTTTTCTGATGAACTAACAAAAGAAACCATGAAATTTATTTATAAAGAAAGTGGTTATATAGCAGATCCGCATGGTGCTGTTGGATATTTAGGATTAGAGAAATACGGATTAAAAGATAATGCAATAGGAATCTTTTTAGAAACTGCACATCCCGTAAAGTTTTTAGATGTAGTTGAGAGCACTTTAGCTATTGAAGTAGCCATTCCTGAACAAATCAAGGAGGTAATTGATAAAGAAAAAGAATCTATAAAGATTGGTACTTACAAAGAATTGAAAGCATTTTTAAATAGATAAAATCTTTTAAAACTTAGATAAGATAAAATATAAACTACCCCACTCCCACACGATTGTATCGTGTGGTTGAGTAAGAGTAAGCAACAAGAATAAGTTAATACTTAAAACAAGCAAAAAGATGGACTTAGGTTCATCTTTTTGATTTTATAAAAGTGTTATTTTAGATGTTTGAATTCTTTAAGCTATGAATGTTAGATCTTTCATAGATTATTTGAATTAGAATGTCACACGATACAATCGTGTGGGAGCGGGACATGATACGAATAATAGAAAAAGAATATTACCGCAAAATATATATTCAGGAATTCCAACTCATTTTTAAATTCTTTTAAATGAAAAAATATCTTATAATTTTAACATTTTTTTTTACTTCTTATTCTTTTTCACAGAACAATGATTTATATGAAAAGGACTCGGCTTATCATAAAAGTTTATTAAATAAATACATAGATGGAACTGATAAAGACGAAGTGTTTTATTTAACATTTTATGGGTTTGATAAAAACGAAACATATTTTTTCAAATTAAAAAATAAAAGAATTGAAGTATTTAGGTTAGAAAATAAAAAGTTTTCAACAAAAAGTAAATGCAAAAAACTGAAGTTGTCCGATATTGATAAAAATAATATTGAGGAGGCTTTAAAGATGGTAAAAAGCAAAAGTTTAGAATTAGATAAGAGCAGATGCTTTGGATATGATACAGTACATTATTATGACATAGAGGTTAATATTTTCAATAAAAGGCATATAGTAAGTTCAAAATGTCTAAGAGCCTTAATAGATAATAAATACTTGAGTTCGTTATTTAATGTTATAGATTTTTAACTTATGTTAGTTTTTGATTAATAAGGGTTTAAGTAATTGAAGCAAGCAAGAAGATGGATTTAGGTTCATCTTTTTATTCTTTATAAAAGCGTTATTTTTAGAGTTTTGAATTCAGTTAGCTATGGTGGTTTTACTTACAAATTATAAAAAGTTGTTTTTATTAGGAACAACTATTCTTATTACTACATGTTTAGTTGGTTGTATGGAATTTGATCAATTAGAATAAAGAAGATTGGTGAGGGACTGATTGTAATGGATATATTTCAAGAGTCTAATTATAAATTGATAAATAGATGAGAAAACAAAGAATAGTATTATTGGTATTAAGTACGGTGTTTATAAATTGTAATACTAATAAACTTGAAGGGGAATTGGAGATTTTAAAGAAGGAGAATAAAGAATTGAGAGATTCAATCAATAAATTGAATTATGCTAAAATATTGTCTTCTGAGATGATAATTTTACCATCTAAAGAAAAAGTTGGTGGACAAAAATTTGACGGACTATTATGCAATAGGCTAAATGAATTTAGTTTTGATCTTTATCAATTGGATACTTTACATTATACTAAAGGAGTGAAAAAAAGAGAAATATTTACAAATCATTCTTCTCCGCAATTTCAAATAGAGGTAGACAGGAGTTTAATAAAAAATAAAACGTTGTATTTATTAGCGGAGTATGACTTAGATAGTATTAAAATTCAGGTTCCTGGAATATTGTATTTAAATTAGTTGTTATGGGACTGATTAAATGTAAAATTCACGGTTATAGTAGTTTTATTCAAATGAGTAATGTCCTCTTTGAAAAATACTATTTAAATAAAAAGGAGAAGTATGTTGTTTTAAGAATTGTTTTTTCTATAAAGAAGTTAGATACTGAATTTGCACATTATGATTTAGAAGACAATAGAATAAGATATGAGTCAGTAAAATCTTTTGAAGATTTTGAACTAGTTTTTGAAGAAATTAGTGGAGATAAAGGAACTTGTGGGAAGTGTTTTAAGGAGTTTGTTGAGTCAAATAAAATTGAGTTAGATGAATTAGTATTGGTAATTGAAAATGACCAATAGGTAAATGTTAATTTACTCAAAATGAACAAGTAAGAAGATGAAACTAAACAAAAATAAAAGAGGTGTAATTTTTCTAATAATAATTACTGTATTTGGTTTTTATAAAATATTTGAGCAAAAAGTATCAAAAGATAATTCAAAACTAATGTTAGCTACAGTGACGGGAAAAAGTTGTAGTTCAGGTACATTTGGGCATAGTAGTTCTATATGGGTTAAATATGCTGGAAAAAGATATTTAGTTTATCTAAACTATTCAAAGTGTAAAAAATTAAAGATTGATGATGAATTAGAGCTACTTTATTCTGAGATAGATGATAAATTTTATGATAAAGATAAAAAAGTACTTTATTTTTTTTAGTGTAAAGAGGTATTTTAGAGTCTTGAATAGGCTATGTATTATAGAGTTCCATAAGTGTTATAAATAAGAATGAATTTGTGAGATAGAAGCACATAAAATAAATTTTGTATGAAGAGATTTGTAATAATATTATGTATTGGATTGTTTATTTCATGTAAAAATTCTATGATTTCAAAACAGGTACTTTTAGGAAATTGGAAAAGTGAAAAAATATCGTTGGAAATCACTGAAGATAGGGTTATGAGAATAGAAAATGGGAAAGAAATAGTTTATGATGGCTATTCTATATCCAATGATACCTTAAAACTTTTTCAAAAATCGAGTATAGAACTACATTTGATTTCTTTAAAAGATGAGAAATTAGTTTTTAACCCAATTGACACTTTTAAAAAAGACATTCAGTTAATTGACCAGACAGTATTTACTAAAACATTAAAAGAAAATAATGTTTATGAAAAAGCTTTTTTAGACACAAAACTATTGGAGGGAGTTTGGGCAGAAAGTACTGAAGGGAATGCTTTGTTTTTTATTGAAAATGATAACATTACCTATGTTGAAAATTTAGAAAGTTCTTATCCAGTAAAATTAAATAAGGACACTTTGTATATACGTTTTGATGATTTTATGTATAAAGGAAAAGTGTTTAAATTGAGTCAAGATAGTCTAGTTTATAAAAGGGATAATGAAATAATTAGATTGCTAAGACGAAAGGAATAAACAGATTCTTGAATTAGAATTATTTTGATTGAGAGTTAAACAATTGAAACAATTGGTATGAAAAAGTATTGTATAGTCTTAATATGTTTAATCACTTTTGCATGTAGCAATAAAGTAGATAATTTATTTGGGAAAAATAGAGAGAGTTTTTTGAACTTAGTAGAATTGTTAAAAACGAATAATCACTTTTTCTTTAATAAAAAGGAGGATGTTCATCGAGTTTATTTTACTTATGTTTTTAGCAAAGAGTATGAGGAATTACCTAAGTCAAGTGACTGGAATACTATTGATAAGGAACTTTATTCTCAGTTAAAAATTCTTTTTAATAAATTAGGAATAAACCAGTTTTATATTTCTAAGAAAGGAAACTTATTTTTCAAGTTAAAAGAAGAAGATTATTTTATAAAATCAAATAATTATTACTTGGGTTTTTCTGAAGAAAATAATATTAAAAGTGATATGACTAATTTCGGAGCTTGTAGGATTAATAGTTATTATAGAATCGAAAATAAGTGGTATGGTATAGTTTGTAGTTCTTCTCCTGCAAATTAATACTTAAACAAGTGAAAAGATGGTCTTAGGTTTATCTTTTTGATTTTATGAAAATTGGTATTTTAGAGATTAAAAAAATGTAATCATTTCAATGAAAAAGCTTTATATCTTGATAATTATTGGTGTTTCTATTTTTACTTATTTATGTTTTAATCCACTTATTGTTTTTATAAAAGAAGAAAGAAAATCATTCATAATTGAGAAAGAGTATCGAAAGGGAGATACAATTGAGGTATTAAATCGTCTAAATTTTAATGAAGGACATTGGGTAGCATATTTAGTAATTAATAAAGAAGATTCTGAAGATATTGACAACCGAATACCAACTGGAAAAATATTAAAAACCGAAAACGTAACCTTGCTTAAAGAAATGAAGAGGAACTGGGTTTTTAAATACACAGGGGGTGATTTAGCTACTGTTCAAAATCAAATTAAGATTTATAAGAACAAGGAACTTATGTTTTCTAGCGGGATTGTATTGGATAAAAATTTTGAAGCCCTACAAAATAGTGATGTAGGGTATGTTTACCCTTTGAAGAAGCATAATATGATAAAATATTGTATGCAATTTGAAAGGGTGTTCTATCCTTTTGTCATGCTTTAAGGTGTTGAAAAAAATTAAAAAGAAAGTAAATATGGGTAAGAGATTTTTATGGATTGTTTTATGTTTTACTTTTTTGTTTTCAGGTTATTCTCAACAGTGTAATGAAACTAAGGTATTGAATACTGTTATTTATATACTAAGTAATGAGGATGTTAAAAAAGAAATTAAAAATACGTTTGGGAGACGAGGGAAATTAAAAAACCTTTATTTTGAAATGGCAAAAAATGTAACTTGTTTAAGTATTGATGTTTTTGATGATTATTTTGAAAAAGAAGAAAATTTAAGTATTGAAAATTTCCATAAAGAGTACTATTTTGAACCAGAAAAAAATAAATTTACTTATTTGTTTCCTAAGAGCAAGAATAGTGTCAAAATTCATTTATCCAAACCATTTAGAAACTATTTGATAGCAGAGTTAAGTTTAAAGGATTATAGCGATTCATTGCTAATGTTAGGTATGTCAATAAAAATACTTTTTGTATTTAACGAAAAAAATCAAATACAAAAAACAATCATAGAACCCATGATAAATTTTTAAACAACCAAAGAAGTTAAAACACTTCTTTGGCTATAGCTTTGATATTACTTGATTTTCCCATAGAGTAATAATGTACTACAGGAACACCTGCTTCTATTAATTCTTTACTTTGTTGAATGGCCCATTCAATACCTATTTGTCTTACATCTTTGTTGGTTTTACAACCTTCAACGGCTTCTACTAATTCTTGTGGTAAGTCCAACCTAAAAATTTGTGGTAGTATTTGTAAATGACGTTGTACTGCTAAAGGCTTAATACCTGGGATAATTGGAACGGTGATCCCAATTTCTCTGGCTTTTTCAACAAACTTGAAATACTTTTTATTGTCAAAAAACATCTGAGTTACTACATAATCTGCTCCAGAATCTACCTTTTCCTTCAATCTCTTTAAATCACTTTCTAAACTTGGTGATTCTAAATGTTTTTCAGGATACCCAGCAACACCAATACAAAAATCTGCTTTATACGGTGTTTCTATAATCTCATGTAAGTACTTTCCTTTGTTTAAATCGGCTATTTGTTTTACCAAATCTGCGGCATATCTGTTTCCACCGTTAGACGCCTGAAAGTATTGTTCATCTTTACGAGCATCACCACGTAACGCCATGACATTGTCTAAACCTAAATAATGACAATCCACCAATACATATTCGGTTTCTTCTTTGGTAAATCCTCCGCATAAAACATGTGGAATCGCATCTACATTGTATTTATATTTTAAAGAGGCACAAATACCAACGGTTCCTGGGCGCATTCTAGTTATTTTCTTTTCTAGCAGTCCATTTTCTTTAGGAATATAAATATGCTCTTCTCTTGAGGTAGTTACATCAATAAAAGGAGGTTTAAATTCCATTAAGGGATCTATATTGTTATACAGGTCTTCAATATTTTGTCCTTTTTGAGGAGGAACAATTTCAAATGAGAATAAGGTTTTTCCTTTCGCTTTTTTTATGTGATCTGTTACTTTCATAAGAATTCTCTTTATACAGAGTGGTATGTGTTGTTGTGTTTTTTAATTATTTGCAATGTTTGGATGTAGCCATTTTCTAGCTTTGTCAAGTGGAATTCCTTTTCGCTCAGCATAATCTCGTACTTGATCATCGGTTATTTTTCCTAATCCAAAATATCGAGCTTCTTCATGAGCAAAGTAATATCCAGAAACAGCAGCTGCTGGCCACATGGCAAGACTTTCGGTAAGACTTACTCCAATGTTTTTTTCAACCTCTAACAATTCCCAAATAGTTTCTTTTTCCAAATGATCTGGACAAGCGGGATAACCAGGAGCTGGTCGGATGCCTTTATAAACTTCTTTGATCAGTTCATCATTAGATAAGTTTTCTTCGGAAGCATAGCCCCAGTGTTTGGTTCGTATACGGTGGTGTAAGTATTCGGCAAAAGCTTCTGCAAATCGGTCTGCGATGGCTTGTACCATGATGGCATTGTAATCATCATGAACGTTCTTATACTCCTGAGCAAGTTCATCGGCACCAAAAATAGCAGTACAAAAAGCTCCGATATAATCTGTTTGTTCGCTGTGCTCCGGAGCAATAAAATCTGCTAAGGCAAAACTTGGTTTTCCTTTTTGCTTTTTTAATTGTTGTCGAAGGGTTCTAAAAACAAAAGTTTCTCCTCCTTTTTTCGTAACCGTGATATCATCATCCTGTACAGTATTCGCTTCAAAGATTCCGAAGATAGCTTTGGGTTTTAGGGCTTGTTTTTCAATGATCAATGAAATCATTTTTTGAGCATCTTCATACAAACTAGTTGCTTGTTCACCTACCACTTCATCTTCTAAAATATTTGGAAATTTTCCGTGTAAATCCCAAGAACGAAAAAACGGACTCCAATCAAAGAACGGAACCAATTCTTTTAAACTGATCTGTTCAAACTTTTGAATTCCTAACTCTTTAGGTTTAGAAATTTGTGTGTTTTTCCAATCAATTTGATATTTATTCTCTCTGGCTTCTTCAATAGAGATATAATGTTTCTCTTTACCGCGTTTTAAAAACTTAGTTCTAAACTCTTCATAGTCCTTCTTAAGTTTGGCTACATACGCATTGCTGGTTCTTTTGTTTAATAAATCACCTACAACAGTTACTGCTCTAGAAGCATCGTTTACATGCACGACTGCATTTTTATACTCTGTATCTATTTTAACAGCAGTATGTGCTTTGGAAGTGGTTGCACCACCAATTAACAACGGAATATCAAAATTTTGACGCTCCATTTCTTTAGCTAAATACACCATTTCATCCAGTGATGGAGTAATCAATCCGCTTAAACCAATAGCATCTACATTTTCCTTTTTGGCGGTTTCAATAATTTTTTCAGGAGCCACCATAACTCCTAAATCAACAATTTCATAATTGTTACAACCTAAAACAACACTCACAATGTTTTTTCCGATATCATGAACATCACCTTTTACAGTAGCCATTAGAATTTTTCCTAAAGCTTGTTGTTCTTCACTTTTTTCAGCTTCTATATATGGATTTAAATAGGCAACTGCTTTTTTCATTACCCGAGCCGATTTTACTACTTGTGGTAAGAACATTTTCCCAGAACCAAACAAATCACCAACCACATTCATTCCCGTCATTAAATGACCTTCAATAACATGTAAAGGTCTTTCTACACTTAAGCGCGCTTCTTCTGCATCTTCAACTATAAAAGCATCAATTCCTTTTACTAAGGAATGTGTAATTCTATCTTGTAAAGGCAGATTTCTCCATTCTAAAACAGTAGTGTCATCTTCTTTCTTTTTGCCTTTTACAGTTTCAGCAAAATCTAATAAGCGTTCAGTAGCGTCATCTCTTCGATCTAAAATAACATCTTCTATATGCGCTAAAAGATCTGCTGGAATATCGTCATACACCTCTAACATCGTTGGGTTTACAATTCCCATATTCATACCTGCTTTGATAGCATAGTATAGGAATACCGAATGCATGGCTTCTCGTACTACGTTGTTTCCTCTAAATGAAAAGGAAACATTACTTACACCTCCGCTTACACTTACATGAGGTAAGTTTTCTCGTACCCAACGAGTAGCTTCAATAAAATCAATGGCGTTTTTACGATGCTCTTCCATTCCTGTAGCCACAGGGAAAATGTTTAAGTCGAAAATAATATCCTCAGGAGGGAAGTTGACTTTATCTACTAAAACACGATAGGAGCGCTCAGCGATTTCAATTCTTCTTTCATAATTATCTGCTTGCCCAACTTCATCAAAGGCCATGACAATTACTGCCGCACCATATCGTTTTATCTGAGTAGCTTCCCAAATAAATTTTTCTTCGCCTTCTTTTAAAGAAATTGAATTTACAACCGATTTTCCTTGTACTACTTGAAGTCCGGCTTCAATAATTTCCCATTTAGAACTATCAATCATTATAGGAACTCTGGCAATATCAGGTTCTGAAGCAATTAGGTTTAAAAAACGAACCATGGCTTCTTTGCCGTCAATCAAACCATCATCCATATTAATATCAATGATTTGTGCACCTCCATCTACTTGATGACGGGCAATGGCCAAAGCTTCATCAAATTTTTCTTCTTTGATTAATCGAAGAAATTTACGAGAACCTGCTACATTGGTACGTTCTCCTACATTGATAAAATTATTTTCAGGAGTTATAATTAAGGGCTCTAGTCCCGATAATTTCATATATCTTCTTTGTTCACTCATCTTCATGTACTCTTTTACAATGCTGAGCTAAGTTCAGCATGTGGACGAGGCTGATATCTTGCTGCAACATCTGCAATTGCTTTGATATGAGCAGGGGTAGTACCGCAACATCCTCCAATAATATTGATCAAATTTTTCTTTAAATATTCTTCTATTTGTGTAGCAGTTTCTTCAGGAGTTTCATCATACTCTCCAAAAGCATTTGGTAATCCTGCATTTGGATGTGCCGATATTGCCAAGGTTGTTTTGGAAGCAATGGCTTCTAAATGGGGTTGCAATAAATTTGCTCCTAAAGCGCAGTTAAAGCCCACAGATAGTAATGGGATATGAGAAATAGAAACTAAAAAGGCCTCTGCCGTTTGTCCAGAAAGTGTTCTCCCAGAGGCATCGGTAATGGTTCCTGAAACCATGGTTGGAATATCTATGTTTCGTTCATCTTTTACTTCTTCTATAGCAAATAATGCAGCTTTAGCATTTAAGGTGTCAAATACTGTCTCTACCAATAAAATATCAGCACCACCGTCTAATAAAGCTTCTATTTGTTGTTTATATGCGATTCGTAATTCATCAAAAGTAACAGCTCTATACCCTGGGTCATTTACATCTGGAGACATGCTAGCAGTTCTGTTGGTAGGACCAATCGAACCAGCAACAAATCGAGGTTTGTGTGGTTCTTTAGCATTGAATTCATCAGCTACCTCCTTAGCTATTTTTGCTGATTCATAGTTTAGCTCATAGACCAAATCTTCCATTTGATAATCGGCCATCGCAATAGTGGTTCCAGAGAAGGTATTGGTTTCTACAATATCTGCTCCAGCAGCAAAATATTTTCTATGTACTTCTTTTACAGCTTCGGGTTGAGTGATAGACAATAAATCGTTATTTCCTTTTAAAGGAGTAGGATACTCTTTAAAACGTTCTCCACGAAAATCTTCTTCAGTAAATTTATATTCCTGAAGCATGGTTCCCATAGCACCATCTAGTACTAAGATGCGTTTTTGTATTTCTTTAAAAATGTTTGACATTCCTGATAATTTAGTAATATGTTATCAGGAAAAGAGAAGTAAAATTCTTTTCGTTATCTCCCCATAAAATTATGGTAGAATTTAGCACCTTCTTTGTTTGCACAAAGGGTTGCTAAGGTTTCAAAGGGTCTATTCCCTCCACCTTTCTTGATAACATCATTAAGTTAATGAACTGTGGGCAAATTTATTAGATTATTTTTTAAATACCCAATAAAAAATGACTATTTGTATAAGTTAGATGATAAATATCGATCTCCTCGATCACATACAATAGCTACAACCACACCTTTCTCTATAGAATTCGCCACTTTAAGAGCAGTTGCAAAAGCACCTCCGCTGCTCATTCCAGCAAAAATACCTTCTTGATTAGCCAGTTTTAAGGTACCTTCTTCAGCTTCTTGTTGGGTAACTTGTAATATGGTATCTATTTTTTGAGGTTTAAAAATTGCAGGTAAATACTCTTCAGACCATTTTCGTATTCCTGGAATTTTTGCTCCTTCTTTGGGTTGCACTCCAATAATTCTAATAGCATCATTTTGTTGCTTCAAATAATCTGAAACTCCAGTAATAGTACCTGTTGTTCCCATAGCTGATACAAAGTGCGTAACTTGCCCTTCAGTATCTCGCCAAATTTCAGGTCCAGTAGTGGTAAAATGAGCCTTTGGATTATCGAAATTATCAAATTGATTTAATCTAAAGTATCCCTTTTTATATTTTAATTTTAGCGCATGGTCTATAGCGCCTTCCATACCTAATTCAGTAGGGGTTAAGATGACTTCAGCACCATAAGCTCTCATGGTTTTTACACGCTCAATAGTAGCGTGTTCAGGCATGGTTAATACCATATTTACTCCTAAAACTTTTGCCATTAAAGCCAAAGCAATTCCAGTATTACCACTGGTAGCTTCTACTAAAGTGTCTCCTTTCTTAATATTTTTCTTTTTAAGAGCTTCAGAAATCATAAAATAAGCAGCTCTATCCTTAACACTTCCACCAGGATTATTTCCTTCTAGCTTTAATAGTAGTTTTACATTTGGGTTATTAAATGAATTGGTAACTTCTACTAAAGGGGTGTTTCCTACGAAATCAATTATACTTTTTGTTTTCATCAATGGTTGTTTTTTAAGTAAAGTCATTTTACATACGATTTTCTAGTGGTAATTTTATTTTCTGATTCATAAGTTACTATGGAAGCTTTCGGAATGGATGAGGTTACACATACATTCGCTCCAATAATACTATTTTCTCCTATGGTCACATCTCCGCCTAATATGGTTGCATTGGCATAGATGGTTACATTATTTTCTATCGTTGGATGTCTTTTCGTTGCGGCCAGCTCTTTTTTTACTTGAATTCCGCCTAAAGTAACTCCTTGATATATTTTTACGTTGTTTTTAATAATGGTGGTTTCTCCAATAACAATTCCAGTTGCATGATCTATAAAGAAAGACTCCCCAATGGTAGCTCCAGGATGAATGTCTACACCCGTAATACTATGTGCATATTCACTCATCATTCTTGAAAAAGTGAATTGATCAAGTTTATACAACTCATGACTCAATCGGTAAATAGCTATCGCATGAAAACCAGGATATGCTAAATAGACCTCTTCTAGACTTTTACAAGCGGGGTCTGTTTGTTCAAAAGCAAGCGCATCTAAATCTAATTTATGCCTGATACTTAAGAAGAGGTTTTCATAAGTATACCATAGATCAGTAGCATTTTCTATATGAAGTTTGTTGCTTATGACTAAAAAAAGCTTTGCTATTTTTTCTTGGTTTTCTGTTTTATGATTTTCATCAAAAAGAGCATAGAGGAGATGTTTGGTAAACACTTCCACGGTTTCTTTTAAACAGATGTGATAATTTTTTACTGTATTGGTCACTATGGTCATTTTATTCTTCTGGGGCTAATTTTATTTCTAAACCTTCTAATTCGTTTGTTATTTGAATTTGACACCCTAAACGGCTGTTGTCCTTTACATTAAATGCTTCTGCTAGCATTGCGTCTTCATCATCTGTCATTTCCGGTAAATCATGATCTGAATTTACATAACACTGACACGAAGCGCACATTGCCATTCCACCACAAACTCCAATAGTTCCTTCAGGAGCTAGTTCGTATGATCTTACTAGCTCCATTAAATTCATTGCCATATCAGTCGGTGCAAGTACCTCATGGATTACACCCTCTCTATCGGTTATTTTTATGGTTACGTCTTGTTCCATTATTGAATTGCTTTTACCACTGCTTTTGGTGCTTCTTTTTTGGTTCCATCAAACCCTTGTACACCACCAACAGTTGTATATTTCATTACATATTTTTTATCTGGGTGAATTCTTTGATAAGCACTCTGACACATTAAGGTAGCCTCATGGAATCCACATAAGATTAATTTTAGCTTTCCTGGGTAGGTGTTTACATCACCAATAGCATAAATACCAGGAACGTTGGTTTGATAGTCTAAAGAGTTATTTACTTTAATAGCATTCTTTTCAATTTCTAGTCCCCAATTAGCAATAGGTCCTAATTTTGGAGCTAATCCAAATAATGGGATAAAATGATCGGTATCTAAAATAAATGGCTCTTTTCCTTTTTGTTCTACCACAACTCCTGTAACATGTTCTTTACCTAAAACACCTTTTACTTCAGCAGGAGTAATTAAATTGATTTTACCAAGATTTTTTAATTCTTGCACTTTTTCTACAGAATCTAAGGCTCCTCTAAACTCATTTCTTCTGTGAATCAATGTTACCGATTTTGCTACATCAGTTAAGAAGATAGACCAATCTAAAGCAGAGTCTCCACCTCCAGCAATCACCACATCCTTATCTCGATATAGTTCTGGTTCCTTAATCATGTATTCCACACCATTATCTTCATATTGCTGAATGTTTTCTATTTGAGGTTTTCTTGGCTCAAAACTTCCTAATCCACCTGCAATGGCTACTACAGGAGCTTGGTGTTTAGTTCCTTTATTGGTGGTAACAATAAAAGTTCCGTCTTCTTGCTTCTCAATAGTATCCGCACGTTCTCCCAAAGTAAATCCAGGTTCAAATTGCTTAATTTGTTCCATTAGATTTTTGGTTAAGTCACCTGCTAAAATTTCAGGATATGCTGGAATATCATAAATTGGTTTTTTAGGATAGATCTCAGAACACTGTCCACCTGGTTGTGGTAAAGCGTCTATTAAATGACAGCGTAACTTTAATAATCCTGCTTCAAATACTGTAAACAATCCAGTAGGTCCGGCTCCAATAATTAATATATCTGTTTGTATCATTTCTCTTTTAATTTGGTCATTACATTGGTAAAAAGCACAGTAATCTGATGTTTAAGATTGCTTGACTTTGTATATAATGACGTTAGCGTATTAGGTTTTCGGTTAACTTATTTAGTGTTTGTACTTTTTCTTCAAAGTTTCCTTTGATTGTTTTTCTATAATCGTTTAAATTTTGAACGAGTTGGTTGATGTCTTCAGGTATTACTTCTTCGAAAAACTGTCGTAATCGTTTTGCTGTTGTTGGCGATTTTCCATTGGTAGAAATAGCCACTTTTACATTTCCTTTGGTAACAATTCCTCCCATATAAAAATCGCAATATGGTGGATTGTCAGCTACATTGACCAACTTATGCTGTGCTCTACAATCATGGTATACTTGCATGTTTACTTCAGGATTATCGGTAGTGGCAATAACGATGTGTTTTCCTTCTAAATAATCCTTATCATAAATACCATTTAGCATGGTAGTATTTCCAGTTTTTGCAATGGAAATGGTTTCTTCTCGGTAAAAAGGAGCTACCATCGTAACTTTAGCATCCGGACTCGATTTTAAAAGAAAAGATAACTTTTCTTCCGCCACATAGCCACCACCAACAATAAGTACTTCCAATTCTTTTGTCTTTAAGAAAATAGGATACAGGTTGTTTCTTTCTTCCATTTATACTACTTCTTTAAAGGCTATTTCTTGTTGAATTTGTAAAAGTTGTTGTCTGTGATTTACAACATCTCCTAAAATGATAATAGCTGGGTTACTCAATTGATTGGTTTGTACAACTTCTTCTATAGAATTTACTGTTCCAATTCCAATTTTCTCATGCTTGGTAGTTCCGTTTTGAATAATGGCTACAGGTAAATCTCCTTTTTCTTCTTGTTTGAATAAAGAAACAATCTCTGGAAGTTTTCCCATTCCCATTAGAATAACTACGGTTGCATTAGATTTGGCAGCCAATGCTACATCATTTGACAATTGATGTTGTTTGGTAGTTCCTGTAATTACCCAAAAACTCTCAGCGCTCCCTCTTTTTGTTAAAGGAATGTTTTGATAAGCAGGTACAGCCAATGATGATGATATTCCTGGAACAACTGCGACTTCTATTCCCTGTTTCGCAGCGTATTCCATTTCTTCAGCCCCTCTACCAAAAATAAATGGATCTCCTCCTTTTAAACGTACTACATGACCATGAGAGTGTGCTTTAGCAACAATCAATTCATTGATTTGTTCTTGTTGATAGCGATAGCAACCTCTTCGTTTTCCAACAAAGATTAATTCTGTCATTGGATGTACGTAACTTAATAGTTCAGAATTTACTAATGCATCGTATAGTACTACAGATGCAGACTCTAAGGCTTTGATCGCTTTTAAGGTGATTAAATCGGCATCGCCAGGACCAGCTCCTACTACTGTTAATTTTGGTTGCGTATTCATTGTGCTCTCTTTTAACTTTCGACTACAAGTTTTCTATATGCATCTACTGTTTTGTAAAAAGACTTTGCTTCTTGCAAGTACTTTTTAGCAAATGCTGCTGTAGGTTCATTTTTGTTTATTTGATAGATTAAATCTGAAAATGTACTTGGAAGTGCTACTTTATTTGTGCTTACAAATACATCATCAAAGTTTTGTATAATCCCTGCTTGGGTATTGGTTTTTTGCCCTTCTGAGGTTAATAATGCTTTCGCAGTATTTACAAAAGCTGCGTATGAATGGTAAATACTATCTGCCCATTGTTTCTCATTAAAAGCTTCTTCAGAGTTGTCTAATTTTTCTTCACTTTCAAACAAAAGCGTAGCTACTAAATCAATTACAACCCCAGCACATTCTCCAACACCAATAGCTTTTACATAATTTTTATCATGGCCCCAATCGATAAAGTCATCTTCGGTTAAATTGCTAGTGTCTGAAAGCTCTTTTAATAGTTCATAGAAATAGGTTTTCCCATTTCTGTCATAATAAGCCAAGAAGTCTTCATTTTCCTCTTTTCTAGACTCAAAATCATTTAATAAAAGTCTTAAAGCTTGTGGTCCTCTTTTACTTGGAATTTTTACCAGCTTATCTGAAAAACGTCCTTGTCCATCACCTACAATACCACCGCCAATTAAAACCTGTAGGGCAGGGGCTAATAAGTTTCCAACTTTAACAGACATTCCTTGAAAACCAATATGTGCCATATTGTGTTGTCCACATGCATTCATACAACCACTAATTTTAATAGTGATTTCTTTATTAGTAATGTATTGTGGGTATTCTGTTTTAAAAACACGCTCTAATTCTGCTGCAATACCTGTACTGCTTGAAATACCTAAATTACAAGTGTCTGTACCAGGACATGCAGTAATATCTGTAGTGCTATCATATCCAGCTTCTACAAAACCTAATTTTTCAAGTTCCGTATAAAAGAATGGTAATAGTTCTTCTCGTACATGGCGTATAAGTATATTTTGACGTAAGGTAAAACGCAATTCATTGGCTGCATATTTTTTAATTAAATCAGCTAACAATCGTGCTTTGTCTGTATAAAAATCACCTAAGTGCACTTTAATACCTATAGCAAAAAGTCCTTTTTGTTTCTGCGGAATTACATTGGTGTGTTTCCATGTTTCATATGCCTCTTTATCTGTAATTTCTATAGCAGGAACTTCATTAGTTTCAAAGGTAATTGGTTGTTCAAACGCTGCTGTTTCAATAGGGTATGTTTGATACGCTAATGCTTTTTTCTCTTCTTCTACTAAGGTTAAAAAAGCATCTAAACCTATACTTTTAACTAAGAATTTTAAACGAGCTTTGGCTCTTTTTGTTCGTTCTCCATGACGATCAAATACACGTAAAACACCTTCAATAGTTGGAATTAACAAGTCTTCTTCTAAAAACTCATACATCACATCAGCCTGACGAGGTTGTGAACCTAATCCACCTGCTAACATTACTTTAAAACCTTTTATTTCAGTACCATTGATGTTTTTGGTTTTTGCAATAAAACCTAAATCATGCATAAAGCTTAAAGCAGTATCTTTTTCTGTAGAAGAGAAAGACATCTTAAATTTTCTTCCCATTTCTTGACAAACCGGGTTTCTCAAGAAAAACTGAAAAGTAGCATGTGCATATGGGGTTACGTCAAAAGGTTCATTCGGATCAATTCCTGCAGTTTCTGAAGCCGTAACATTACGTACCGCATTTCCACAGGCTTCTCTTAGCGTAATATCATCCTTCTCTAATTGCGCCCAAAGCTCTGGAGTTCTATCTAAACTTACATAATGTATTTGAATATCTTGTCGTGTTGTGATATGTAATCTACCACGAGAATATTCATCCGATACATCTGCAATTCTGTGCAATTGCTCACTACTTACTTTTCCATAAGGTAACTTGATACGTATCATTTGAACTCCTAGTTGACGTTGGCCATAAACTCCTCTAGCCAAACGTAGACTTCTGAATCGTTCTTCATCGATTCTTCCTTCTTTAAACAATCGAATTTTACGTTCTAATTCGATAATGTCTTTTTCTACAACCGGATTTTCTATTTCTGTTCTAAAACTTTGCATGGTTTCTAGTAATTCGCTTTGTAAAGCTTTTTATTCGTTGTGTAAAAATTGTTGCTTTTGAAGCAATTCTTCTTCTGTTTCAACATGGTCTTCATCTGGAACACAGCAATCAACCGGACATACGGCAGCACACTGTGGTTCTTCGTGAAAACCTTTACATTCTGTACATTTATCTGGTACTATAAAGTAGTATTCATCAGATATAGGTTCTTGGTCTAAATCAGCATCGGCTTCGTTACCATTAGGTAATGTTATACTTCCCTCTAAGGCAGTACCTTCACTATATTTCCATTCTATTGCCCCTTCATAAATGGCTGTGTTAGGGCATTCTGGTTCGCATGCACCACAATTGATGCATTCATCGGTTATAATTATTGCCATTGTCTAAATAGTTTAGGAATTAATTGATAAAACCAACACCAGAAGTATTATTTGTTCTTGGATTGATGAGTATAAATGTTCCATTAGATTTGTTGTCTTTGTAACTATCTACAAATAACTGTTTACTCACCTTTAACGATACTTGACCAATTTCATTTAAACTTAACTGAGAAGGAGCTGTTTCTTCACCAGAAAAATCAGTTTTAACTAAGGACGTTATATTGGTAATCTTTGCTTGCGCATCGTTTATTCCGTGTTTTATATAATATTTTTCTGAAGCCTGTAAAGGAGTTTTGTCCATCCAACAAATCGTAGCTTCGAGTTGTTTAACAGCTTTAGGTTCTTCTCCAGATTTTACAATCATATCTCCTCGGCTAATGTTAACATCATCTTCTAAGGTTAAATTGATAGAACTTCCTTTTTGAGCTTCTTGATATTCTTGATTAAAAAAGTGAATACTTTTTACTTTAGATTTTGTAGCAGATGGTAATATGGTAACTTCATCTCCAACAGCAATACTATCTCCATATAGTTTACCCGCATAGCCTCTAAAGTCATGATATTCTTCCGTTTTTGGTCGTACGACTGTTTGTACTGGAAAACGTGCCTTTGCATCTTTCTCTATAGTTTGCGTATCTAAATCTTCTAAGTGATCTAATATACTATGTCCGTTATACCAATCAATTCTTGCAGATTTAGAAACTACATTATCTCCGTGTAAAGCAGAAATAGGAATAAAGGTGATCTTTTGATCTTGGTATTCGCTTTTAGAAGCTAAATATTCTATTTCTCCTTTAATTTCATTGAATTTTTGCTCAGAAAAATCAACCAAATCCATTTTATTTACTGCTACAATTACATCTTTTACTCTCAGTAAATTATTGATAAAAAAGTGACGATAGGTTTGTTCTACAACGCCATTTCTAGCATCTACTAAAATGATAGACGCTTGAGAATTGGAAGCACCGGTCACCATATTACGAGTATATTCAATATGTCCGGGAGTATCAGCTATAATAAAGCTGGTTTTTGGTGTAGAAAAGTAAATATGAGCTACATCAATGGTAATTCCTTGTTCACGTTCTGCTACTAAACCATCGGTTGCCAATGAGAAATCTAAATAGTCAAAACCTCTCTGTTTACTTTTCTCTTCTATAGCTTGTAATTTATCATCGGTAAGCGATTTTGTATCATACAAAATTCTACCTATAAGTGTACTTTTACCATCATCTACACTTCCTGCTGTTGCTATTTTTAGTACATTCATTTGTTTCGTTCTTTAGTGTTGTTTTAGAAATACCCTTGTTGTTTGCGTTTTTCCATGGCTGCTTCCGACCGTTTGTCATCTATTCTAGCGCCTCTCTCTGATATGGTTGATTCTCTAATTTCATCAACAATCGTATCAATATCAATTGCCGTTGATAATACCGCTGCTGTACAACTCATATCACCTACAGTCCTAAAACGCACCATTCGCTCTTGTATCTCTTCATCTTCATCTCTATAAACAACTTCATCGTTAACAGACCATATGAGTCCGTCTCTAACAAAAGTTGCTCTTTTGTGTGCAAAGTAGATGGAAGGGATTTCTATATTTTCTTGTTGAATGTATGACCAAACATCTAATTCTGTCCAGTTAGATATTGGAAATACACGTACGTTTTGACCTAAATCAATACGCCCGTTTAGCATATCGAATAACTCTGGACGTTGATTTTTTTCATCCCATTGACCAAAATCATCGCGTACCGAGAAAATACGCTCTTTAGCTCTTGCTTTTTCCTCATCTCTGCGCGCTCCGCCGATACATGCGTCAAAACCAAACTCTTCTATGGCATCTAATAACGTTTCAGTTTGTAACATGTTTCGGCTCGCGTACTTCCCTGTTTCTTCTTTTACCTTACCAGCATCAATGTTATCTTGTACGTTGCGCACAATGAGTTCAACTCCTAATTCTTCAACTAGTTTATCTCTAAAAGCAATAGTTTCTGGAAAATTGTGTCCTGTATCTATATGCATTAAAGGAAAAGGAATTTTGGCTGGGTAAAATGCTTTTTGAGCAAGTCGCACCAGTGTTATGCTATCTTTTCCCCCAGAAAACAACAACACTGGCTTTTCAAATTGTGCGACAACTTCTCTTAAAATATATATGGCTTCACTTTCTAAAGCTCCAACTCTAATGATATTCGTATTCATAATGCTATTTTTTAAATATGTAAACCACATTCTCTATTGCTTTCAACTTTGGTTGGGTCGAAATATTTAAACTCATTTGGCAATTGATGTTCCTCTAAATAGGTATCTAAATCTGCGTCTGACCAGTGGTAAAATGGACTTACTTTTAAAATACCGTCTTTGCTATAAGAAAGAATTCCAATATTATCTCTAAAAGCAGTTTGTCCTTTTCTAAGATTGGTAAACCAAACTTCTGGTTGATGTTCTTCCATGGCTCTTTTAAAAGGCTCTAGCTTTACTTGCTCAGTAAAAATTGAATGCTTAGGATCATCAATTGTTGGAAGTCCTAAGGTTTGATTTCTATGTGCAACTGTTTGCTTTGGAACATATAGTTGTACATTTAAATCAAGTTTTTCAATTACTTCTTCTGCATGTTTATAGGTTTGCGGAGTATTATATCCGGTATCGCACCAAACAACTTTTGTCGCAGAGTTTACTTGTGTTACTGCATGTAAAATAACTGCTTCATAGGGTCTGAAATTGGTTGTAAGAATTGTTCTTTGTTGCAAATCAAATGCCCATTCCACTATTTCCTTCGGAGCTAGCTTTTCCAGTCCTTTATTTAATTCTTCAATATTTAATTGCTTTTCTAATCTCATTTTTTGCCCCATTTTATTGTGTTCCAAAGTCTTTCGTGAAAAAAGTAAAGTATCATTTTTGTTCCTAATTCAATGCCTCCTATAGAGAGTGCTGTAGTTACTTTTCCTGTGATAATCCAAGAAATAAGGATAGTATCGACAGTTCCTACAACTCTCCAGCTAATAGATTTAGCGATGCTTCTGATAGGTTTTTCAGACTCTTTATCACGCTTAAAATTTTTATTGTTATCAATTACTTGTTCTAAAATCATTTTTAAAATTCTATTACCCTATAGGATTAATAGGTTTTTAAGTTTGCAAATGTAAGCTTACATTTTAATTGACCAAATCTTTTTTAAAAAATTAACAATTGCTTAATGATTGTTAAATACAGGAAAGGGCAGAAGAGAGGTCTTTGATAACATCTTCTACATTTTCTAATCCAATTGAACATCGCACCAAACCGTCAGTAATACCAACTTCTAACCTGTCTTGTTCACTAAGTTTACTGTGTGTTGTAGAGGCAGGATGCGTAACAATGGTACGGGTGTCTCCTAAGTTAGCAGAGAGCGAACACATTGTAATATTGTTTAAAAATGTTCTCCCTGCTTCGATACCTCCTTGAATTTCAAAAGCAACAATGTTACCTCCCAGTCTCATTTGTTTTTTCGCTACTTCATATTGCGGATGAGATTTTAAAAATGGATATTTTACCAAGTTTACCTTTGGGTGTTCTTCTAAAAATTGCGCTACTTTTAAAGCATTTTCACAATGTTTCTCCACGCGTAATGAAAGTGTTTCTAAACTTTTAGAGAGTACCCAAGCATTGAAAGGAGACATTGCAGGTCCCGTATTTCTTGAGAATAAATATATTTCTCTAATTAAATCTGCTTTTCCAACAGTTACTCCTCCTAAAACTCTTCCTTGTCCGTCAATTAATTTGGTAGCAGAATGAATCACCAAATCAGCTCCAAATTTAATAGGGTTTTGAAGATAAGGAGTAGCAAAACAGTTATCTATTACTAACAATAGATTATGTTTTTTAGCAATCTTACCTAATAGCTCTAAATCCAAAATATCCACTGCAGGATTGGTTGGCGTTTCAGCATATAAAATTTTGGTATTTGGTTGTATCAAATCTTCTATTTTATCCGCTTCATTTACTTTAAAATAGCTCGTTTCAATATTCCATTTTGGAAAATATTTAGTAAACAAACTGTGTGTTGAACCAAATACAGATCTTGAAGAAACAATGTGATCTCCTGCATTTAGTAGAGCACCAAAAGTAGAAAACACAGCAGCCATACCTGTAGCAAAAGCATAGCCAGCTTCCGCACCTTCCATAGCTACAATTTTATTTGTAAACTCGGTTGTATTCGGATTTGAAAAACGGCTATAGAGATTCTTTTCTTTTTCTTCTGCGAAAGAAGCTCTCATGTCTTCAGCATCATCAAATACAAAACTAGATGTTAGATACAATGGCGTAGAATGTTCTGAAAATTGTGAACGTTCTGTTTGCGTTCTGATGGCTTGTGTTTCGAAATTTGTACTCATTTTTGTTTGTTAGGTTTGTTACCTGATTGTTTTATAATTAGTTGTTTGTTTTTGCTAGTCGTAAGATGTCTCCAAAGACACCTCTTGCAGTTACTTCTGCACCTGCACCTGCTCCTTGAATCACGATAGGTTGCTCTCCATAAGATTCGGTGTAGATTTCAAATATGGCATCCGATCCTTTTAAACTTCCTAATGGTGAGTTTTCAGGAACAGATACTAATTTTACGTCCAATTCACCTTTTGATTGTTGAAGATCACCGTGTAAATCACCTATATATCGCAATACATGACCTTCTTCTTGTTTGTCTTTTTTCTCTTGGAAATACGTATTGAGATTTACAAGACTTTGTAAGAATGCTGAAGCCGAAATTTTTCTAAGACTTTGCGGAATTAAATTTTTAATATTAATGTCTTCAAATTCATTTTCTAAATCCAGTTCACGTGCTAGAATCAATAATTTTCTAGCCACATCATTACCACATAAATCTTCTCTAGGATCTGGTTCAGTATACCCTTTGTCAATGGCTTCTTGTAAGATTGTTGAGAAAGGTACATCTTGAGTAGAGTAATGATTAAAGATATAGCTTAAAGATCCAGAAAAGACCCCTCTAATTCGTACAATATTCTCTCCAGAATCATGCAATAATTTAATAGTGTCTATTAAAGGCAACCCAGCACCTACATTGGTTTCATAGAGGTAGTTCTTTTTATTTTTTTCTAAGGTGTTTCTTAACTTTTTATAGAATTCATAAGAAACTGTATTGGCAATTTTATTGGAAGAAACTAAATCAAAACCAGCTTCTACCAAAGAGATATAATTTTGAGTAAATCCTTCGCTTGCGGTATTGTCTACTGCAATCAAGTTTTCTAAATGATGTTCTTTAGCGTATGCAATTACCTGCTGAATTAGATTGTCTTTATTTTCTGTATTCGCTAAATCTTCTTGCCAGTTTTTAGAAACTCCATTTTTATTTAATAATACAGTTTTAGAGTTGGCAATCGCAAAAATGTTTAAATGAATTTTACGCTTTTCTAATATATTATTGGCACTATCTAATATTTGGTTAATTAAAGTTCCGCCTACTAAACCTTTACCAAAAACAGCAATATTTACCTTTTTAGCTACCCCAAATACTTGTCCGTGAATAACGTTTAAAGCTTTGTGTAAATGTTCTTTTTTTACCACCAAACTCACATTTTTTCCAGAAATGGTATTGTTGAATAAAAGAGGAACAATTTGGTTTTTGATGAGTGCATTAAAAGGTTGATGAAATTCACTAAGGTTTTGTCCGATGATCGAGATAACAGAAACATCATCAAGAATGGAAATTTTGTTTACATCTTTGGTGTAAAAATCATTTTCAAATTCATTTTCTAAAGCTTTCACAGCTATTTCAGCTTTGTCCTTATCAACGACAAGTCCAATACCTCTTTCTGAAGAACCTTGTGAAATAATACTAACGCTTACTCCTTGAAGACTTAGTGCTTTAAAAATTCGTGCGTCGACACCTACTTTACCTAACAAGCCTCTTCCTTCAAAGTTAATCAGAGCAACATTGTCTAATACAGATAAAGACTTGATACCTTCTGAATTTGATTTTGCGGTAATCAGTGTTCCTTTATCGTTAGGTTTAAAGGTGTTTAATATTCTAAGATTGATATTTTTTTCTAATAAAGGAACAATAGTTTTGGCATGTAAAATATTGGCTCCAAAATTGGCAAGTTCATTGGCTTCTGAAAAAGACAACTCTTCTATTTTTTTTGCATCTTGAACTAAATCAGGATTGGCGGTAAAAATGCCATCTACATGTGTGTAATTTTGCAATTCTTCTGCATCTAAATAGTTTGCTAGTAAAGAAGCGGTATAATTACTTCCGTTTCGCCCTAAAGTAGTTGTTTCGTTTTTGACGGTTGAAGCAATAAAACCAGTTATAATATTTACGGTGTTACCATTGTGTTTTTGAAAATGCGCGTTTACATTTTCTTTAGAAAGCCCAATAATGGGTTGCGCATTTCCGTAGTTTTCATCAGTTTTAAGTAAAATTCTTGCGTCGGTTGGATTTGCATTAATCCCTTTTTGTTCTAATAACTCAGCAACAGTTTTTATAGATAATAATTCACCTTGTGCTAAAACTTCGTCTTTAATTTTATTGCTATAATCACCTAATAAACTTACTCCTTCAAAAAGCTTTTCTAATCGCTCAAATTCCTTGGTGAAATCTACCAAAGGAGTTAGTAATGATTGTTCTCGTTTAAAAGCTTCTAGTTGATCAATATAGGTTTGGTTTTTAGAAGCTTTTTCCAAAATGCTTTCTAAAATATCTGTAGCTTTTCCTCTAGCAGATACTACGACTGCAATTCGTTCTCCGTCATTAATTTTATCCTCTATGATTGAAATAACCTTATGAATTCCATCATTTGATAAAGATTTTCCTCCAAATTTTAAAACTTTCATTTTTTTAGTTGTGCTATTTTTATTGAAGATTGGTTCTATAATCTTCTTAAGTTGTTCGTATTCTATTAAAAAAGCATCATGCCCATGTACCGAATGTATTTCGTTGTAGGTAACATTAGGGTGAACGCTAGCTAATTCCTTTTGAGTTTCCCTATTTTCTTCTGCGGTAAAAAACAAATCAGAGTCTACACCTACAATATGGATGTCTGCCTCTATTTTTTCTAATACATTTAATTCTTCTCTGTCTTTGGTTACATCAATCGTTTTCAATAATTGATTCATCAGTTTATATGAAGCTAGTTGATATCTTTCCTGAAGTTTTTTTCCGTGATGTAACAACCAACTTTCTACATTAAAGATTTGAAGTGTTTCATTTTTTGAACGTTGAAATCGATCTTTGAATGATTTAGGAGTTCGATAACATAGCATGGCATGCATGCGAGCATCATGAACAGGATTGTTAGAATTGGTTAAAAACAATTCTTGTATTTGACAATTTGCAATAAGCCAATCAGTCGATTTCCAATCGGTTGCAACAGGAATTAAATGTTGTGTGATTTTTGGATTAAGAACAACCATCTCCCAAGCAATTCCTCCACCCAAAGAACCTCCAATTAAAGCAAAAAGCTTTTTAATATTTAAGGCTTTTAATCCTAATAAAAAGATATTAGCAATATCTCTTGCAATAAAACTTTTATAATCTTCAATTAAAAAATTATCATAACCATTACCAGGAATATTGAAGCAAAGTATGGTATAGGTATTGGTGTCAATAACTTTATTGTTCCCAATAAGGTCGCCCCACCAACCATCTTTACCTGCAACGTTACTATTTCCAGTTAAAGCATGATTAATTAATATTACAGGTGCAGTACCCAGTTTTTTACCGAACAACTGGTAACTTAAAGGGAGATTTTGATACTGGGTACCACGCTCTGTAACATAGCTGTCAATAATTAATTGACGTAAAGTTTTAGATGTACTCATTTTTTACTTTTTGAGAATAGGTAATTACACTAAAACTTCTTGAGCTACTTTGGCAAAAGCTTCTTTTAAATCTGATTTCAAATCCTCAATATTTTCAAGACCCACCGACAATCTGATTAAATCTTGTGAAACACCAGTGCTTTGCTGTTGTTCTTCCGATAATTGTTGATGTGTGGTACTTGCTGGGTGAATGATAAGAGATTTGGTGTCTCCAATGTTCGCTAGTAAAGAAAATAATTGAGTGTTATCAGCAATAATTTTGGCAGCATCATATCCACCTTTCGCACCAAAGGTTACAATTCCACTTTGTCCTTTTGGTAAATATTCATCTGCTAAGTTTTTATAAGAACTATTTTCTAGTCCTGGGTAATTAACCCAAGCTACTTCGTCTTGTTGTTCTAGCCATTTGGCTAACTCCAATGCGTTTTTACTATGTTGTTGAATTCTTACTTCTAAAGTTTCCAGTCCTTGAATAATTTGAAAGGCATTGGTTGGACTTAAGGCACCTCCGAAATCTCGTAGTCCTTCAAGAATCAATTTAAAAGTGTAAGAAGCTGCTCCTAAGGTTTCGTAATATTTTAAACCGTGATATCCTTTTGAAGGTTCTGTAAATTCAGGAAACTTTCCGTTTGCCCAATCAAAATTTCCTGCATCTACGATAACACCACCTAAAGAATTTCCTTGTCCGCCAATATATTTTGTTAAGGAATGTATTACAATATTAGCTCCATGCTCTATTGGGTTTAAAAGGGCAGGAGTAGCTACGGTGTTATCAACAATAAAAGGAACTTGTGCTTTTTTAGCATATCTAGAAATAGCTTTTAGGTCTAAGACGTCCAATTTTGGATTCCCTAATGATTCTACAAAGAAAGCTCTGGTGTTTTCTTGTACTGCATTTTCAAAGTTTTCAGGATTAGAAGCATCAACAAAAGTGGTGGTAATTCCTAGTCTTGGTAAGGTAACGTTTAACAAATTGTATGTTCCTCCGTACAAGCTACTAGAAGCCACAATATGATCACCAGCTTTTAGTAAGGTTAATAATCCTGTTGAAATAGCGGCAGTTCCAGAAGCAAAAACAACGGCTCCGATTCCACCTTCAAGAGCAGCTAAGCGTTCTTGTAAAATTTGGTTGGTAGGATTATTTAATCTGGTGTAAATAAATCCTAATTCTTGTAATGAAAACAGATTAGCAGCATGATCCGAGTTGTTAAACACGTATGAAGTGGTTTGATAAATCGGAACAGCCCTAGTGCCTCCTGTTTGTGTTACATCATGTCCTGCATGTAATGCATTTGTTGCAAATTTTTGCGTACTCATTTTTCTTGTTTTTGAGTTAATAAAAAATTAAACCAAAAGCCAACAACACATCTTTTTTAAGATGTTGCTTACTAGAAAAATGTTATTAAGAAATCATAAAGAAGTTTTGTAGTTTTATAAAAAAACTTCTTTTGGTTATCTATCCACGAGTAATATACTCTGGTAGAATTTAGCACCTTCTCTGCTTGCGCAAAGGGTTGCTAAGGTTTCATAGGGTCTAATCCCTCCACCTTTCTTGATAACATCGTCAATAAGTGTTTGAACTTTTACGAGTACAAATATTCAGTAAGAAAAAAATAATATCCAAATTTTTTATGTTATTTTTTTTCGGTTAATGATTTATATACTACGTATATAGAAAATCAATTTTAATTCTTTTTTAACAAAAAGCTTTTTGAAATATGAATTTAATCGATAAATTTGCACCTGATTTAGAGGAAAAATTTGTTCTGATTGCAACCTCAATAAAAAATGCTAAAGCAGTAATTTTCTACTCCTTTAGGTAGTCGTGCAATCCTAATTTTTTTTTTCTTTTACCTAACTAAAAAAAGAAGTTTATGTCATATTTATTTACTTCAGAAAGTGTTTCTGAAGGACACCCAGATAAAGTAGCAGATCAAATTTCTGATGCTTTAATAGATAATTTTTTGGCTTTTGACCCTGAATCTAAAGTTGCTTGTGAAACGCTAGTAACTACTGGTCAAGTTGTATTAGCTGGAGAAGTAAAATCAAGTACATATTTAGATGTTCAAAAAATTGCTCGTGAGGTAATTAACAAAATTGGTTATACCAAAGGAGAATATATGTTTGATGGAAATTCTTGTGGAGTATTATCTGCAATCCATGAACAATCAGATGATATTAACCGTGGTGTAGATAGAGCTTCAAAAGAGGAGCAAGGAGCAGGAGATCAAGGAATGATGTTTGGATATGCTACCAATGAAACGGATAACTATATGCCTTTGGCTTTAGATTTATCGCACTTAATTTTAAAAGAATTAGCAGAATTACGTAGAGAAAATAAAGAGATTACTTATTTACGTCCAGATGCTAAAAGTCAGGTAACTATTGAGTATTCTGATGATAATGTACCACAGCGTATCGAAGCAATTGTAGTGTCTACACAACACGATGATTTTGATGAGGATGACGTAATGTTAGCGAAGATTAGAAAGGATATCGTTGAGATTTTAATTCCTAGAGTAAAAGCAAAATTATCTGCTGAAAATCAAGGTTTATTTAACGATGATATCAAGTATCATATCAATCCTACTGGAAAGTTTGTAATTGGTGGACCACATGGAGATACTGGTTTAACAGGTCGTAAGATTATTGTAGATACCTATGGTGGTAAAGGAGCACACGGAGGTGGAGCATTTTCAGGAAAAGATCCATCAAAAGTAGATAGAAGTGCTGCGTATGCAACACGTCATATTGCTAAAAATTTAGTTGCTGCTGGAGTTGCTGATGAAGTATTAGTACAAGTTTCTTATGCTATTGGAGTAGTAGAGCCAATGGGTATTTTTGTTGATACGTACGGAACTGCAAAAGTAGATTTAACAGATGGAGAGATTGCTGCGAAAGTTTCTGAAATTTTCGATATGCGTCCACATGCAATTGAAAGCCGTTTGAAATTAAGAACACCGATGTATAGTGAAACAGCTGCTTACGGTCATATGGGGCGTGTAAATGAAGTTGTTTCTAAAACATTTACACAACCAAATGGTGAAAAGAAAACCATGGATGTTGAATTATTTACATGGGAAAAGTTAGATTACGTAGCGAAAGTGAAAGAAAGCTTTACGTTGTAATTCTAAATAAAATACAATTCAAAACACCTCTTTAATTTTTAAAGAGGTGTTTTTTTTATGACATACTTTTAAAAGTGATATGTGTAGTTAAGTTGTTTACAATCAGTTTTTAAGTTTTAGTTTCCGATACTGGAAACTAATTTGTATATTTGTCATAAATTTTTTAAATTGAACACTGCAGATCGTAAAGAAATATTAGAATTATATGCTGCTGCATTTAAAGTAGATAATTATCCTCCCACAGCTGGTAAGATTTTAGGTTTGTTGTATACCTCAAATCAACGTTACTTTTCCTTTGAAGACTTAATTGATGCTGTTGATGTAACGAAAAGTGCCATAAGTAAAGCCTTAAAATTTTTAGAAACAACTGGTGAAGTCAGTTATATATATGATGAAAAGAATAAGAGAAAACGTCTTTTTTATTTAGATATAGTTTCTGTAAAAGAACAGTTGTATAAAAATTTACAAGCCTATCATACTCAAATTAAATTGATGGAGGCATCATTGAAATTGAGAAATGAAGAAAACAAAGATTTAAATTCTTTTATAAAAACTTCTATTGAGTTTTATACAGAGGTTTTAAATTATTATGAAGAAAGACTTAAAAATCACTTTTAAAAACTAATCTAACTATTATATATGAAAAAACACATCTTAAGTTTATTACTTCTGTGTTTAGCTCTAACACTAAATGCTCAGAAAAAGACCTACGCTGTTGGTTTTTTATTTGATGAAGTAAATATAGAAGCAAAACCGCTTTTAGAGCAGTTAAAAAAGGAAATAAAAGCGGTGGTTGGAGAAGATGCTACCATTGTTTTCAACTCCAAGAATCAGCTGGTTAGTGGATATGATATTGCTAAAGCAAGATCCAATTACAACCAATTAAAACAAACCTGTGATATTATAATTTCATTTGGTGCTTTTGACAATTTGGTAATTCGCCAAGAAAAAGCATATCCCGTTCCTGTGTTAACCGTTGGAGGTTTGAGTAGTGAGGTGTCTGGAATAAATAAGTTACAGAAAACATCAGGTATCAATAACCTAACTTACATTGTTTCTAATGATAGTTTTTCCGAAGATATTAAAACCTTTCAGCAATTAGCAAAGTTTAAAACAGTAGGAATTGTTGTAGAAAGACCCTTAACAGAATTAATAGATTTTAATGAGGTGTTTCATAAGAGTTTAAAAGGAAGTGAAATTAATTTTAAATTGATTCCTTATACTACTTTAGATGATATTTTTAAGAATTTAAACGGAATCGATGCCTTACAACTAGCAGGAGGATTCTCGTTAAAAACTTCAGAAGTAAAAGAATTGGCCCAAAAACTAATTGAGCAAAAAATACCATCGTTTAGTTCTGTAAGAAAATCAGATGTAGCTAACGGGATTTTAGCTACTAATCAAACCGAAGATAATTTTAATACCTTCTTTCGTAGAATAGCCCTTTCTATAGAGTCTTATGTGAACGGAACTAATTTTTCTGAACTTCCAGTACTATTAGATTTCAATAATGAACTAACCTTAAATTTTAATACGGCTCAAGCTCTAGATGTACCCTTACGATATAGTTTAATTGGTCAAACAGAATTTATAGGAGATGTCAATAACAATCCATCGGCACAGAAGGTATATGATTTACCAATGGTGATTAATGATGTACTTGAAAATAATCTATCATTACAAGCGGTTGAAAAAGACGTGTTGGTTAGCGAACAAAATGTAAAAACAGCTAAAAGTAATTACTTACCAAGTGTTACTGCTACGGCAACAGGAACTTATGTAGATCCTAATATTGCAGAAATAAGTAACGGACAAAATCCAGAATTTGGAGCTTCTGGAAATGTTACGTTACAACAAGTGGTGTTTTCAGAAAGTGCTAATGCAAATATTCGCATTCAAAAAAGCCTAGCAAAGGCACAACGAGAACAATTTAACACAGAGCAATTAGATGCTATTTTTAATGGAGCAAATGCCTATTTCAATGCCTTGATTCTTAAGGCGAATTTAGATATTCAAATGCGCAATTTAGACCTTACCAAAAAGAACTTACAAATTGCCGAAGAGAACTATAATGCAGGACAATCAGGAAAAACCGATGTATTGCGTTTACAAAGTCAGCAAGCACAGAATACACAAGCCATGATTGAAGCTATTAATCGATTGAATCAAAGTTTTATCGGAATCAATCAATTAACCAATAATGCAACCGATTATGAAATAGATGTAAAAGAAGCTTCTTTAGATGAAGAATTGTTTCAGCAGTATAACTACGATAAGTTTATTGATATTCTTGATTCTCCCGTACAACGTGATCCTTTTGTAGAATTTTTGATTCAAGAAGCTTTAAAAAACGCTCCAGAATTAAAGCAATTAAACTACAATTTAGATGCAGTAAAACGTCAAACAAAACTATATGGTAAAGGACGTTTCTTGCCTACACTTGCGCTGCAAGGACAATACAATTATCAGTTTTCACGCTCTGGAGTAGGAAGTACATTTCCAACGGGCTTTCCTACGCCTCCAGATGGAAATTATAATGTCGGATTGAACTTAAGCTTGCCTATTTTTAATAAAAACACCAATAATATTAACAAGCAAACGGCCATTATTCAGCAAGAACAAATTGAAATAAACTCAAATAATGTGAAGCTAGCTATTTCAGCCAACGTAAGAAATGGCGTGTTGAGTTTAATCAATCAAATTTCAAATATTGAATTGTCAAAAGTTTCAGAAGTATCTGCAAAAGAAGCGCTTGATTTAACGCAAACATCGTATTCTACAGGAGCTGTAAATATTGTTCAACTATTGGATGCACAAAACAATTATCTGAATGCGCAATTGGCTAAAGCAAATGCAATATACAATTACCTCATAGCAACATTGCAATTAGAGCGTTATTTAGGGTATTACTTTTTATTACATACCGATGATGATAATGCAAAGTTTAACCAACGTTTTTTAGAATTCTTGAATAACAACTAATACAACTAATCTACAATACACCAACACCATGAAAAACATCACTCAATTAATATTATTATGTGTTTTTTCTCTAATTTTCTTTTCATGTGGTAAAGAGAAAAAAGAAGTACAACAAGCATTAAGACCTGTAAAGTATCAACAAATTGGATATTTGGGAGGCGATAAAATCCGTACGTTTAGTGGAACTGCAAAGACCGATAAAATCATCAATTTAAGCTTTAGAAGTTCAGGGATTATTACTGAGTTTAATATGAAACTGGGACAAAAAGTAAACAAAGGACAATTGTTAGCAAAACTGGACAATGTACAATCGAGATTGTCATTTGAACAAGCAAGAACCCAAGTAAACAGTGCACAATCGCAAATGAATACAGCAAAGTTAGGATTGAATCGTGTACGTTCTTTGTATGAAAAAGGGAGTGCTTCTTTAAGTGATTTTGAAAATGCAAAGAACAGTTATAAAACGGCGCAAGAAGCATTCAACTCAGCAAAAAGAGGATTGGATATTCAGGCAGAACAAATAAAATTTGGATTTATCTATGCACCCGATAGTGGAGTCATTGCTTCGGTAAGTGCTGAAATTGATGAAAATGTAAATCCAGGGCAAACCATTGCAACCTTGAATGCTGGAACCGAAATGGAAATTACCTTAGGATTGCCAGAAAGTGTGATTAATGGTGTAAAAGAGAATATGAAAGTAGATGTAACTTTTACCGCATTGGCAAATAAAAAATTTATTGGAAAGGTAACGGAAGTTGCGCCGGCAGTGAGTGCCAATACAGCTACATATCCAGTAAAAATTGCAGTCACAAATCCATCAGATTTAATTAAAAGTGGAATGGCATCGAATGTAACTTTCGATTTTGGAAATCATACCTTAGATGATAAAGTGTTGGTGGCTCCTGCACATGCTGTGGGAGAAGATAGTAATGGGAATTTTGTATTTGTTGTGAATGGAGAAGGAGAGAAAGGAACGGTTAAAAAGCAAAAAGTAACCATAGGCAAGCTTACTTCAGAAGGTTTCGAAATAACTTCAGGATTAAATGCAGGACAGAAGATAGCTACAGCAGGGTTGCAAACTTTGTTAGATGGGCAAGAAGTAAAATTGAATTAATCTAACAAAACCAGTCAATATGAATTTAGCAAAATTCTCAATAGATAAGAATAGAATTACCCTAATGGTACTTGCAACCATTGTTATCATGGGGCTTGTCATGTATTCTGGATTGTCGCGTGATAGTATGCCTCCATATACAGTACGCGTAGCAACGGTAGTTTCTGTATTTCCAGGGGCGAGTCCTGAGCGTGTAGAACAATTGGTAACGGATAAGATAGAAAAAGTAGCACAAGAATTACCTGAGTTAAAAGATGTAAATTCTACGTCTCGTACAGGATTATCGGTAGTTTCAGTAACTTTAAAAGATGAAACCTCTCCTGAAAAATTACAATCTGTTTGGGATCGTTTACGAAGAAAATTAAACGCTATTCAAGGGTTACCGCAAGGAGTGAATCCGAATTTGAATGATGACGGAATTGGAGATGTATATGGTATTGTGGTTGGTTTAACTTCAGATGGGTTTAGCTATGCTGAAATGAAAGATTATGCCGATGATATCAAAGATGATTTGATTCGCTTACCAGATGCTGCAAAAGTAAGTATGGGAGGTTCACAAGACGAACGTGTATTTGTTGAATTTGACAATACGCGTTTAAAAGAATATGGTTTGTCTGCTTCTAAACTGCAACAAATAATTGGTACCACCAATATTTTAAACTCAGGAGGTCAGGTAAATGTAGGGGATGAACGTATTATTTTAGAACCTACTGGAAACTTTAACTCGGTAAGTGATATTAGAGATATGTTGGTGCCTGTGGGAAATGGATCTCAACTGGTAAAATTGGGAGATATTACGACAGTTAAAAAAGGTTATGTAGATCCGTCAAGTCAAGAAGTATTTATCAATGGGAAAAAAGCCATTTCATTACATGTCAACCTAAAGAAAAACTCGAATGTAATTGAGTTAGGAAATCAAGTAAATGGTGTTGTGAATGAATGGCAAAATAGATTACCAGTTGGATTAGAACTAACCCGTGTATCATCTTTAGATACCTATATTGATGATAAAGTAGATAACTTTATTAGCAATCTAATGCAATCTATTGCGATTGTATTAGTGGTAATGTTAGTATTTCTAGGATTCCGAACTGGTTTTGTGATTGCAAGTTTAATTCCGATTGTAACCATCATGACTTTGATGATTATGGGGCTGATGAAAATAGGATTGAATCAAGTAACATTAGCGGCCTTAATTATGGCATTAGGAATGCTGGTAGATAATGCCATTGTGGTAGCAGAAACCATTATGGTAAAGCTCGAACAAGGCGTTGATAAGTATAAGGCTGCAGTAGATGCATTCTCAGAATTATGGATGCCTTTATTAATTTCTACCTTAACTACATCGGCAGCCTTTTTAGCCTTTTATTTATCGCCAACTTCTATGGGAGATATTGTAGGGCCTATTTTCGTAGTAATTTCTATTGCGTTATTATCTTCTTGGTTTATTGCGTTAACCGTAATTACCTTATTCTGTTATTTATTCTTAAAAGTAGCGCCAAAAGAAACTAAAACACCTAGTTTGATTGATCGTGTGATTAATAATTTAAAAGTGGGGTATAAGGATTTAATCATGGTAGCACTTCGTAATAAATACAAAGTGATTGTAGGAATTTTTATTGCCTTTTTTGCTTCCTTATATGGTTTCGGATTTATTCCATTTGTATTCTTCCCAGATAGTGATCGAAATATGATTACGGTAGATATTAATTTACCACAAGGAACAAAAATTGAGCGTACCAAAGAAGTGGTGGCTGCTTTGGAGAAATACATGATTGATAACCTAAAAACCAAAGAGGGTCGTGAGTTAGGAATCGTAGATTGGAGTGCCTATGTTGGAGAAGGACCAGAGTCCTATGATTTAGGATATTCGCCAGATGAAGCCAATTCAAACTATGCCCATATCTTGGTAAATACTTCTTCGTTTAATGAGAATAAGGAAATGATAGCGCAATTAGATAGCTATGCGTTTAACAATTTTCCGAATGCAGATATTCGTGTAAGTACCTTATCTAGTGGTGGAGCAAGTACTCCGATTGAAATAGAAGTTTCAGGGAATAATCCAGATGAATTGGCGAAAATTTCAGAAGCGGTAAAACTAAAACTTTCAAGTATCTCAGGAACCAAGAATATCAAAGATAACTGGGGACCAAAGAGTAAGAAGTTTTTGGTAAAAGTAGATCAAAGTAGAGCGCAAACAGCAGGGGTTTCAAGTTCTGATATTGCTACTTCGTTAACTACGGTATTAGACGGATTTCAAACAGGAGAGTACCGAGAAGATGACAAATCAATTCCAATTGTCATGCGTGCAGATGCATCACAACAACAATCCTTAGCTTCTTTAGAAACCTTGAATGTATTTGCACAATCGAGTGGTAGAAGTGTACCTTTATTGCAAGTAGCAGAGATTATTCCGCAATGGCAATATGGTAAGATTGTACGTAAGAATTTGCGAAGAACCATTAATATTACGAGTAAGCTAACAGCGAATGGAAATGCTACCGCAATTACCAATGAAATTACACCTTGGTTAGATGAGCAAATGAAAACTTGGCCATCAGGATATACTTATGAATTAGGTGGAGAAGCAAAACAATCAGCAGAAAGTATGGGTTCTGTCATTGGATATTTACCAATTTCTGGATTTATCATTGTATTGTTATTAATCATTCAGTTTAACTCGTTCCGTAAAATGTTTATGGTAGTATTAACCATTCCATTAGGAATAATTGGAGTGGTGATTGGCTTATTGACCTTCCAAGAACCTTTCGGATTTATGCCTTTCTTAGGGGTGATTTCTTTAGCAGGAATTGTAATTAACAATGCCATTGTATTGATAGACCGTATGGAAATAGAATTGGCAGCAGGACGTAGTGAACAAGATTCTGTAATCGCAGCCTGTTTACAACGTTTCAGACCTATTTTATTGGCAACCTTTACAACGGTATTAGGATTGATTCCATTATATCTTTCAGGAGGAGAGATGTGGGAAGGAATGGCCGTAAGTATTATGATCGGATTGTTATTTGGTACCATTATTACCTTATTGTTTATCCCATCCTTGTACAGTGCTTTGTTTAAAGTGAGTTATAAAGGCTATGACTTTAACGAGCAATTATTAGAAGAATAAAAAAGTATAGCATTATATAAAAAAATCCACCTCTAGGGTGGATTTTTTGTTTATTGATTTAAAAAGGAATCTATAATTCGTTCTGCTTCTTTGGAGGAAATTTCAGGATTGTCGTTTACCAAAATAACATCAAAATCTTTGGCATATTCCATTTCTTTTTTGGCTTTACCTAATCTCGTTTGAAGCGTAGCTTCGGTTTCTGTTTTTCTATTTCTTAAACGATTCTCTAATTCTTCTATGGAGGGAGCTTTTACGAAAACGGAAAGAGCTTTATCTCCGAAGTACTTTTTTAAATTTAAGCCACCAATAACATCTACATCAAAAACAATTACTTTACCAGCCTTCCAAATACGTTGTACTTCAGATTTTAGAGTGCCGTAAAAATTGTCTTCATATACTTCTTCCCATTCAATAAATTCATTAGCAGCTATTTTTGATGTAAACTCTTCTACCGACAAGAAATAATAATCTTTGTCATTAGATTCAATGTTTCTTTTGGCTCTGCTACAGACAGAAATTGAAAAAGATAATTGATTGTTTACAGAAAGTAAGTGTTTGACAATAGTTGTTTTTCCTGCCCCCGAAGGTGCTGAAAAAATAACAACCTTCTCATTTTGTTTCATGCTATTTTTTATTTGGTTCTGCAAAAATACAATGAAAATTTTTTGGAATTGAAAAGCCTGAAACAAGTTCGGTTATTTCAGGCTCTTAAATGTTTTAGAAATTATAACTGGAAATTTCGATTAAGTTTTGATCTGGGTCTCTTGCATAAATAGAGCGTATGTCTCCTAAAGCTCCAGTTCTTTTAATGATGTCTGGATACATTTTTAAGTTGTTGAATTCTAGAATTTCTTTGACATCATTTAGAGGTATTGAAGTTATTAGACATAAGTCTGCGGTACCTGGCAGTGCAATAGTGGCTTTGGGTTCAATTTCTTCTCCTTTAATATGTAAATTGATTTTTTGATCTCCAAATTTTAATGCTTTTCTATTGTCTCCAAAAGAAATCAAATCCATATCTAATACTTCAGTATAAAAAACAATTGTTTTTTCTAAGTCATTTACAGTTAAGACTAAATGATCTAACCTTTGAATAGGTATCTTTTTATCTTTCATAATACATAACAATAGAAGACTTTGCTAAAGTATTTGCATTCAGATAATAACCTACTATTGCTGGATTTGTGTTTTTGTCTAAACCAAGTTTGTCTGTTTTTAAAGCGTAAACAGTGATTACGTATTGATGTGGTCCGTGACCTTCGGGTGGACAGGGTCCTCCGTAACCAGATTTACCAAAATTTGTAATGCTCTGTATGGCTTTTTTGGGTAATAGATTTGTTGAAATATTTCCTGCACCTGATTTAATTTTATTAATATTTGCGGGAATATCAAAAACTACCCAATGCCACCAACCACTACCAGTAGGAGCGTCTTTATCGTACATGGTAATTCCAAAACTCTTAGTTCCTTTTGGAGCATTGACCCAACTAAGAGCTGGTGATGTATTGTCGCCTGAGCAACCAAATCCATTGAATTCTTCTTTTTTGGTTGCTTGGCCTCCAATATCTGAACTGGACAATGTGAATGTTTGTGACCAAATAATACTTGGTAATGTAAATGCTAATAAGATAAGTACTCGTTTCATTTGCTTAGATTTTTAATTATTCTCTTTTGCAAATTTCAGAATGAAATGAATGTTTCTGTTAGCTGGTTTAGTTCAAAAAGTATACTAAAAAGTTCATTTTGAATGTTGTTGAAATTGTTTAGGAGTTATTCCGTATTCTTTTTTAAAGGCACTTATGTATCTTGATAAACTACCAAAGCCATATTTTAAGTAAATGTCAGAAGCTCTTAAATATTTGTCTTTTAAATCGTTCTTAGATAGTTCTAATCGTCTTTTTTTTATCCATTTAGAAGGAGTAGATTGATATTCTTGATAAAAGGCTCTTTTAAATGTAGACAAGCTCATATTACATAAAAAGGCTAACTCATCAACAGATAAACCTTTGGTTATATGTTTTTCAATTACCTGACGTAAACTAGAAGAATATCTGTCGGCTTTTAGAAAAGAGAAAAACTCATTTCCATAGGTTTCATAGCAGTAGATTAGTAGTTCTTCAATTTTAGCTTGCTGCATTCTATCTGAAGGAAGAATATTAAGAGATTTTATATAGAGTTTTATATAATTATCAAATGGTAAAACTCTGTATAGTTTAGTTTCATTATTTTCTTCATAGTTTATATTTATATTATACTTGTTTATGAACTCAAGTAAAAAATCGTTTGAAAAAGTAATAAGCTTGCTTCTATAATTGGAGCTTGTAGAAAGTGTTTCAGTCATTAAACAATTACCTCTTTTTACAATTAAAAAGTTTGAAGCTAAGATTTCTTCACTTTCATTTGAAGAATATATTTCTTTAACACCTTCCATTAAAAAACTGATGGTATAAAAATCAAACGATACTCTTTGTCTTGAAGAGATAATGTGATGTTCATAATCGATTATATAAGCATCTTTTTTAACTTCCTCACTTATTAGTTGTTCAGGTATGTTGATTATGCTCATTATAATTTTTATTGTAAATATACGAAGTCCTAGTTTCCGAAAACTTTTTTGTTGGTTTGTTTTAACTTATTACCAGAGCACAAATTTGAGATAGATAAAACGTTATTGTTAAACGTACTGTTTTGCTATGAAGGTATGAAACATTAAAAAACCCTTTAAAACTCAGTTTTAAAGGGTTTTTTCGTGACCTCGGCAGGAATTTTCATAGAACATCCTGACTGAACTCTCTTCTGTAAATAAGAAACCACACAGCTGTCGCTATTTGTTCTTTGTTTTATTCCAAAAGTTTCAAATTGAATTTGGTTTTTTCCATAAAAAAAAGAACCACACCATATGGTGTGGTTTCTTGCTTAATGTGACCTCGGCAGGATTCAAACCTGCAACCTCTTGAGCCGTAATCAAGTGCACTATTCAGTTATGCTACGAGGCCTAATGCGTTTGCGGGTGCAAATATACAGCTATTTTTTAATTGCAAAAATTATTTTTCAATTTCTTTTCTGAAATTTTCAATTACATTTTTAGCGCCCTCAAAATCAGAGTCAAAAATATGTAACTCGGCAGAATCTCCAAAGGTTCCAAATCCTGCAAGTCTTCCAGATTCTTTATCATCCTTAATAATAGAAGGAATACTAATTTGGTCTAATAAATAAGCCAACCTGTTTACTAAAATCGAGGTTCCTGTAAATATTTTAATATGTTCTTTCATAACGTTTAGGTTTTAAAGGTTAATCTAATGCATTTATGGTAACAAAAGCACGCCATCCAATAATGGCTAATTGAAATTTAGATGCTTTTGCAATGTCCAACTGTCTTTTGGTAAAAGACGGTAAAAGAACTTTGTTTAGTTTGGCTAAAAACTTAAATAATTGTTTTTTCATTAAGTAGTTGATTTACTATCAAAAATAATGAAAAAATCTTTAAAACTAGAGTGGTAGCTTCACTCTAGTTGTAGTTTTTCTTTTTCTTTCTTGTTGTTGGTTAGTCGGTGTTAACTTCCCGTGATAACAAATTTCCCTTCGTATGTGTTTTCTTTTTTAGCTTTTCATAGAAAGCGTACGCTGTTGTTGTGTTTTTTTGGTTTCTTTTTCTTTCTTGTTGTTGGTCAGTTGGTGTCAACTTCCTTTAATAACAAACTTCCCCTTTGTGTTGTTTTCTTTTTCTAGCAATTCATTAAAAGCGTACGCTGTGTCTCTTTTTCTTTTTTATTTCTTTTTCTCCATCATTTTCTTGGCTAATTCAGCACCAATTAACGATTGTAATAAGTTGCCATTGTTTCCATTTTTACTTCCTTCAATGTAGGTAGAAGGTAGTTTTAAATCTTTAATTTGTTGCGCAACTCCTACTGCAGTTTTATACTCCCATTCAGCACGTTCTTGAGGGGTTAATCCTGCACTTACTAATTTTGCATTTTCATAGTATTGAGCATCCGCAGCAACTTTTTTACTTTTCGCTTTAAATTGCTCTACTTCATATTGTTTTTTCTCTTTGATTAAGTTAAACTCAGCAACTTTCGCTTCTGTTTCAGCAGCAATGGTTTGTTGAATTTGTGCTTTTTCTAAACGGGCTCTTTCTTTTGCTTTTTCAGCTTCTCCTTTTGCTTTTTCTTTTTGAGCACGATAAAATTCACGCTCTGCTTGTTGTTTTTCTAATTGTGTTTGTGCAACTTCTTCTTTTTGCAATTGTAAGCGGTTGTCAAAAGTCTCTTCCCAATCAATCTCATTTACCACAGCTTGCACTACTGTTAATCCGTATGACTTTAACGAGTTTCCTTTAACACGTACTGGTTCACCATTTGACATTTTAATTCTAAATCTTTTTTGACGAGATTCTTTGTTAGGTACAGTTCTTACAATTGTACTGTCTCCAATAATGTCTGGCTTTTGATTTTCAACATACTCTTCTAAAACATACATTCCGTTTTCTAATTGGTCTTGAAAATACCTGTCAAAATCAGCCGCTTGTCCTGAGATATAATCTTGTGCAGCCATTAACTTACACGTGTTTTTTATAGATTGATCTATGTTGGGTATAATACGAGAACGTATTAAGTTCTTTTCGGTTTTATTTCTGTCTGCAACCGATAAAAACTGTTCTTTGTCGGTAGTATTGATACTAATTACAATTGAGGTTGCAATTTGCCCCTTTACCGCGTCGTTGAATTCCCACTGTCTTGCTTTGTCTACATAAGCATATTGACTTTGGTCACCTAACTTTCCATTTTCATTAGGAATAACATATTTGATAGGGATTTCAAACTGAATAGGAATCAATCTTCCCCACATTTTTGTTTTTATTCCTTGTTGAAATACCGCTTTTTGTCCTCCCCAAGGGTATTGAACAGCATAGGCAGTACCTGGTTCAGCGTAAAAAAACATTCCTGTAATAATACTCATCACCACCCCAATAATAATAAACTGAATACTTCTTTGTGTGGTAAACCAGTCTATGACTTTGTTGTTTTTGATAATTGATTTTAAAATAATAGCCACCACTCCCATGATGACTAACAAAATTCCAATAATTGTTAGCATAATAATAGTTGAATTAATATAGTTGATTTAAAAAAATTGTTGAACGATTTCAGTTGCAATTTGAACGGCAAAAATAGCTAGTTTTAATATAATAGTAATCATTAATAGTATAGTGTTTTTATGTGTTAAAATAGTTTGATTTCGATATTGTTTTTCGAATATATGAGGTTGCAAATGTTTGTACCAAATGGTTTGAAAAGAATTAATTTATTTGGATTGATAAATGAAGTTTAAAAAGTTGATTAAGTTTTAATGTGTAACTAATGTTTCTTGAAAAAAATAATGTATTGTAAGTTTAAAATGGTTTTAGTGTTTTAAAGTGTAATGAAATAAAGGAGCTTTTTTGGCGCTTTTAAAAAAGTAAAGGAACAAACGCTTTTTTTTAGGAAGATTTTTGCCTTTTGATTTTTTTCAATCCAACTCGAACTGATAAAAATCATTGTTTATGTGGAGTAATTTTTTTAGTCTTTTTAATTTGAAAAAGGGATTGAACAAAAAGAGTATCTTCGCAGAAAAAAAACGTACATGAGTATTTTATACATAATCGGTGGATTAATATTGTTGGTTTTAGGAGGAAATTGGTTGTTAAAAGCAGCAGTAGGATTATCATTAAGATTAAACATACCTAAAATAGTAATTGGTATGACCGTGGTTTCTTTTGCTACCTCGGCACCAGAATTAATTGTTAGTATAAAATCAGCTTTAGATGGGGCAACTGGTTTAGCAGTAGGGAATGTAATAGGTTCTAATATTGCCAATATTGGATTGGTTTTAGGAATTACCGTAATACTATCTTCTATCAATGTAGAAAAAAGTTTTTATAAAACTGATTGGCCAGTAATGATGGTGGCCTCTTTATTATTGTACTTTTTTATTGTAAATGACAGAACCATTCAATCCTATGAAGGAATGATTTTATTTGGAATGCTAGTGGTATTCCTAGTATACTTATTACGTTTTCAAAAACAGGCTGTGGTAGACGAGATGCCAGAAGATGATGAGGAGTTACCTTTATATAAGGTAGTATTGTTTTTAGCAGTAGGAGGTTTTGGATTATGGGCAGGATCGGAGTTGTTAATAGACGGTTCAGTAAGCTTGGCTAAAAATATGGGAGTAAGTGATGCGGTAATTGGAGTTACAGTAGTTTCTGTAGGAACCAGTGTTCCTGAGTTAGCAGCTTCTATAATTGCGGTTTTAAAGAAAGAAAAAGCCATCTCATTAGGAAATTTAATTGGTTCTAATGTGTTTAATATTTTGGCAGTTTTAGGAATTACGGCAATGATTACTCCAATCGAAGTAAAATCAGACGCCTTGAGCTTAATTAATAATGATATTTATTGGATGTTAGCCATTTCATTCATTGTGTTACCATTGGTATTTATACCTAAAGGATTACGCTTAGGATGGCGAGATGGAATCATTTTACTTGGAGCCTATATTTTCTTTGTATATCAAACATTAACATAAAAGAAAAATCCCGCAATTGCGGGATTTTTTTATGAATTCAAAAACTAAAAACCTACTTAGATTTTTGCGCTTTTTACAGTGTCAATAATTCTTCCAGCTACTTTGTATGGATCAGCATTAGAAGCAGGTCTTCTGTCTTCTAACCATCCTTTCCAACCTTGCTCAACAGTAATAATTGGAATTCTAATAGAAGCACCACGGTCAGATACACCATAGCTAAAATCGTTGATAGAAGCTGTTTCGTGTAAACCAGTTAAACGCTGGTCGTTATATTCACCATATACTGCAATGTGTTCTTTAGTTACTGGTCTGAAAGCTTCACATACTTTTTCATACGTTTCTTGACTACCACAAGTTCTTAATAAAGTATTAGAGAAGTTTGCGTGCATACCAGAACCATTCCAATCTCCTTTTACTGGTTTTGGATGGTACTCAATGTAGTATCCATATTTTTCAGTTAATCTGTCTAGTAAGTAACGAGCTACCCAAATTTCGTCTCCAGCTTTTTTAGCACCTTTTGCAAATAATTGGAATTCCCATTGTCCAGAAGCAACCTCCTGGTTAATTCCTTCAAAAGTTAATCCCGCAGCAATACATAAATCAGCATGCTCCTCAACGAAATCACGTCCGTGTGTATTTTTACCACCTACAGAACAGTAGTACATACCTTGTGGACCAGGATAACCTCCAATAGGGAATCCTAAAGGTAATTGTGTGTGAGTATCCATAATGAAGTACTCTTGTTCAAAACCAAACCAAAAATCGTTGTCATCATCATCTATATTAGCACGCCCGTTTGATATGTGTGGTGTTCCATCAGCATTTAAAACTTCTGTCATTACTAAAAATCCATTCTCGCGAGCTGGGTCTGGATAAATAGCTACAGGTTTTAATAAACAATCAGAATCTCCTCCTTCAGCTTGTCTAGTTGACGAACCGTCAAAAGACCAAATTGGACAATCTTCTAACTTTCCACTAAAATCTTCTACAACTTTAGTTTTACTACGCATGTTTTGAGTTGGATAATATCCATCTAACCAAATATATTCTAATTTAGATCTAGTCATGATTTTTGTTTTGTTATTGTTTTTGAACTAATTATGATGCAAATATGTGGTATTTTTTTTATACCCTAAAATTTTTAGGGGTATTTTTGAAAAAGTTAACCTTAATTTAAATTTAACCCTCAAAAAAATAGGGTTAAAATTATTTTTAATACTTTTGATGTGGTTTAACGGTAAAAAAACAAAATGTCTACAATTCGATTTAGAGCTTTAGAGCAAACCTTACATAGGAAACCGATTTTGATTGAAGAGAAGGGAAGAAGATCAGAACTTTTTGCTCAAAATGTATTTAATGAGCAAGCCATGCGCAGACATATGACGAAAGAAGCATATAATGCGGTTCAAAATGCCATTGAGTTTGGTTCTAAAATAGATAGAGGAATTGCAGATCAAATAGCGTTAAGTATGAAAGAGTGGGCACTCTTAAAAGGAGCAACACACTATACACACTGGTTTCAACCTTTAACAGGAGCAACCGCAGAAAAGCACGATGCCTTTTTTGAACCTATTGATGGAGGAGGAGCCATGGAACGTTTTGATGGCGGACAATTGGTGCAGCAAGAACCTGACGCTTCAAGTTTTCCGCATGGAGGAATTAGAAACACCTTTGAAGCACGTGGATATACCGCTTGGGATCCTACATCACCAGCCTTTATATATGGTACTACTTTATGTATTCCTACTGTATTTGTTGCTTATACAGGTGAGGCATTAGATTATAAGACACCTTTATTAAGAGCTTTGCATGAAGTTGATAAGGCTGCTACTGCTGTAGCAAAATATTTTGATAAGAATGTAAACAAGGTAAATGCTACCTTAGGTTGGGAACAAGAATATTTCTTAATTGATATGGCGTTGGCAAAATCGCGCCCAGATATTAGCTTAACAGGGAGAACTTTGTTAGGACATTCTTCAGCAAAAGGACAACAATTAGACGATCATTATTTTGGAACCATTCCTACGCGTATTTTAAATTTTATGCGCGATTTGGAACAAGAGAGTTTATTGTTAGGAATTCCTGTAAAAACAAGGCATAACGAAGTAGCGCCCAATCAGTTTGAATTAGCACCTATTTTTGAAGAAGCAAACTTAGCAGTAGATCATAACTCCTTATTAATGGATGTTATGAAGAAGGTTGCAGAAAGACATGCTTTTAAAGTATTGTTTCATGAAAAGCCTTTTGCAGGAGTTAATGGATCTGGAAAGCATAACAACTGGTCGTTGGCAACCAATACAGGAGTAAACTTATTAAGTCCCGGAAAAACGCCAATGCGAAACCTAGAATTTCTAACCTTTTTTATCAATACTATCAAAGCAGTAAATGATTATGAAGAATTGTTAAGAGCTTCTATAGCGAGTGCAAGTAACGATCATAGGTTAGGAGCTAATGAAGCACCACCTGCTATTATTTCTGTTTTTATAGGATCGCAATTATCTGCTGTTCTAGATGAACTTGAAAATGTTACCAAAGGAAAAATTTCTCCAAAAGAAATGACCGATTTAAAATTAAATGTGGTTGGTAAAATTCCAGAGATACTTTTAGACAATACAGATAGAAATAGAACTTCTCCATTTGCTTTTACAGGAAACAAGTTTGAATTTAGAGCGGTAGGATCAACTGCAAATTGTGCCAATGCAATGACCGTATTGAATACCATTGTTGCGAAACAGTTAACAGCATTTAAAAAAGAAGTAGATGCTTATATTGAAAAACATTCTGTTAAAAAGGATGATGCCATTTTTAATGTGTTAAGAGAATATATCAAAGCATCAAAGAGAATACGTTTTGAAGGAAATGGTTATGGAAAGGAATGGGAAAAAGAAGCGAAGAAAAGAAAACTAAGCAATCATAAAACAACTCCCGAAGCATTACGAGCAAAGGTTTCAGAGGCTACTATTAAATTATATGAAGAAATGCATATAATGAATGAAGTAGAATGTAAAGCACGATATGAAATAGAAATAGAAGAATATACTTTACGTTTACAAATAGAGTCGAGAGTACTAGGAGATATTGCTAGAAATCACGTAGTTCCAACGGCTATACGCTATCAGAATATATTGGTAGATAATGTAAAAGGATTGAAAGATATTTATGGAGATTCTTTTAAAACCATTGCCAAAGAACAAATGATGATTATCGAATCGATATCAATACATATAGAAAAGATAAATCATTTGATTAACCTAATGATTGAAGAGAGAAAGAAAGCAAATGCCTTAAAAAACTCAGAGAAAAAAGCAGTTCATTATTGCAATAAGGTAAAACCGTATTTTGAAGAAATACGTTACCATTGTGATAAATTAGAGCTAATTGTAGATGATAATTTATGGCCCTTAGCGAAGTATAGAGAACTGCTTTTTACGCGATAATTGGTGTAGAAAAACGGTTTTTGAACAGGGAAATCCTTTTTTTTAAAAAGGGGGATTTTCCTGTTTTTTGTTTTTTAGAAGAAGTCTAAACCTCAGTGTTTGTAATCATTACAGCAAAAATTCGACGAGTTGAACTCGTTTTTTTAAGATTTCGATAATAAATTTTGTAAATTAGCAAAGCTTAAACGTTTAAACAAGTGAATCTTACAACCTGCCCTAAGGTTGTTGAAATGTGAAAGAAGACACCACTCCCAAAATCGCTTTTACATTTTCCCTGTAATTTTAAATACCCTTATAATTATTTGAAGCTATCGGTTACATAATACCACTATGTTAACCCTAGGATAGACTTTGTTTTAACTATTGTATTTTAAAATTATTAATCATGAAAAAATTATTTTTTGTACTAGCTTTTTTACTAGTAGGGGCCATGGCTTACGGACAAGGAGAGCCAGCTAAAGCTAAAAAAGCAAAAAGGGCAGTAACAGCCCAACCAGTTGATTGTTTAGATTGTGAAATCGAAAAAATGGGACCTGAAGAAAGAGGTGCCGATGTAAATACAAATAAGCTTACTCAAACAGGTTTGAGTAATAGCGCAACTGTTTTACAAATAGGATTAGGGAACAAATCAACTGTAGACCAAGATGGTAAAAATCAATCTTTTACTGGAGGATATGATAACGATGTAAAAGTTTATCAAAGAGGAACTAAAAACGAAACCTATATCGACCAAAATGGTGATATGAACACAGGAAGAGTTACTCAATTTGGTGAAATGAACTACGCTGAGCAAAAAGTAGGTGTAGGATATGCTGAAAACAATACAGCAACATCGTATCAAAGTGGAAAGAAGAATACATCTTTACAAGAGCAATATTACGATAATAATGAAGCTCACGTAATTCAAGATGGAGAAGAAAACTATGCTAAACAATACCAAAGTTCTGGTGCCGATGGAGTAGCAGGATCTTATGCTTGGGCAAGACAAGACGGGTATCGTAATATGTCTGAACAAGTTCAGAATGGAAGCGATAATAGCTCTATTGTAGACCAAGATGGTAGTTATAATATGGCACATACTAACCAAGCAACTTCTTCTGGAGGAGAAAACGATTCTGATATAGAACAAGACGGAAGAGCAAATTTAGCTTGTGTAGATCAAGTGGCGTCATATGGAGGAGATAATGACTCAGATATTGATCAAGATGGATATAGAAATAGAGCTTCTGTTAAGCAATCTTCTACAGGTCGTTTTGCCGATAATGATTCAGACATCGATCAAGAAGGAAGATATAACAAAGCAGCTGTAGACCAAACTGGTTATTATGGAGATAATGATTCTGATATCGATCAAGATGGTACTTTAAATCGTGCATCTGCAAGACAAGTAGCATCTTCTGGAGGAGATAACGATTCAGATATCGATCAGGACGGATGGAGAAACAGAGCTGTTGTAGATCAAAGAGCTTCAACAAGAGGAGATAATGATTCAGATATTGATCAAGAATCTTCAAGATATGGAAATTACGCTTCAGTAATTCAAAGAGCATCTTACTATGGAGATAATGATTCAGATATTGATCAAGATGGAAATAGAAATAGTGCTGTAGTAAACCAATACGCTAGAGGATATTCTGCTGACAATGATTCAGATATCGATCAAGAAGGGTATAGAAATTATGCATCTGTAAGACAAACTGCATATACTCGTAGTGATAACGACTCTGATATTAATCAGGATGGAAGGTATAATAGAGCTATGGTAGAGCAAAGCGCTTCTACTGGAGGAGATAATGATTCAGATATTGACCAAGACGGAACAGCAAATTTTGCATCGGCTTTACAAAGAGCATCTAGAGGAGGAATGAATACTTCAGAAATCGATCAAGATGGTTATAGAAATTCGGCTTGTGTAGACCAAAGTGCGCGTGGAGGATTCAATGAGTCTGATATACTTCAAAGTGGTTCTTTTAATAGTGCTTCTGTTGTTCAAACTTCATTACCTGGATACAGTAATACAAGTTGTATTACTCAAACAGGTAGAGGAAATTCTGCTTGTGTACAACAAACAGGAACTCCTGTATCAGGAGGAGGACTATAGGGTTTAGATAGTTAAAGTGAAATAATTAATGGAGAGTGAGCTTGGTTTTCAAGCTCCTCTCTTAATAATCAAAATATAAAGACATGAGGTTTCTATTAATTTTTGGAATACTTTTTTTCAGCACCAACATGCTGTGGAGTCAGGAAACTTCTAATAAGGATAGAGAAGTATTGTTTATTCAGCAAATTGATTTGGCGTCAATTAACCAAAATAATAATGATACCAGTAATTTAACTATAGGAAGAAACAATCTTAATCAGAATCATCAATTTATCATTACTCAAATAGGAGAAGGAAATTTATTGAATATAAAAGCAGGAATTAATGATTTTCAAACCGTAAAACAAACAGGAGCTAAAAACTACTACAACTTTATAGATTATTACAATTCTAGAAGATCAGATATCAACGTTTTACAAGAAGGAACTGCAAATTCACTGCATGTGTATGGAACAAATTCTTTTACAGATAAAATAAAGATTTACCAGAAGTCAGACTATAAAACAATTACCATTCGAAATTTCTAATTAAGAACTTTGAAAAAATGAATTTATATACAAGTTGTTTCGTTTTTTTTCTCTGCATTTCTGCAGTTGTGTTTTCTCAAGAAGAAACCAATATTGTTGGGAAAATACAAGTTTTAAAAAATGACAATTTTATCAATTTAAAAGCAGAAGTAATTAATGATGGTGTTTTGTTTGTTGATGAGTTGAGCTATAATCTGGTAGCTTTAAAAAAAGATGTAAGAGGTAATTTTTCAAATAACAAACAATCGGGAGAATTTTCGATTAAACCCAATGAGAAAAAGGAATTAGCCCTTATAAGATTAAACGTAAACAAAAAGGAGGAGTTAAGAGCATTTCTATTTATAAAACACAAAGACAAACTCATTTCTAGAGATACCTTTTCATTAGGAGGAGTAAAAAAAGTGAAAAAAGAAGTAGGAAAAATTAACGAATCTAATTTTATAATTAAAGGATTGGTTATTGACGAGGCAATAACAAAAATAGGGAAGGACTTTTACGATTTTTTTTATCAAACCTACCTGTTGTCTGGAATAAAATATCCTTTCATAATTAAAATAAAAGAAAGACCGGGGCTAACAAGAACAACCAACATTAGTGTTGAAGTTGAGGATAATATGATTTTTGAATTTAGATCCAATCCAAGTGAAGACTATCTGAAAGAAATAGTTAATGTATCACTTGCAAGATTAAGGGTGTACGCAAAACAAAGAAGAGTTTTGAAAAGTCAAAAAATTTAAAGTATGAGAAAAAAGATATATTGCTTACTACTACCATTGCTGTTTTTTAGTGTTTCTGCAATTTCGCAAACATTAACCTACAGACCTATAAGTCCATTTTTTGGAGGAAATAACCCATTTGCATACCAGCAATTATTGGCTTCTGCAAATGCACAAAACGATTTTCAAGAAAATAATGATGGCTTAGAACAACAATCTGACCTAGACAATTTTACGGAAAGTTTGAACAGACAGTTGTTAAATACGCTTTCAAATAATTTGTTTCAAGAACAATTTGGAGATCAAGAACTAACGGTTGGAACCTATGTGTTTGGATCATTAGCGGTAGAAATTTCTCCAACAACAGGCGGATTGTTAGTAAATATATTAAATACAGAAACAGGAGAGCAAACTCAAATTGTGATACCTGGAAATTAAAAAAACGTAAACTAACCAAACTTAACCTCTATGAGAAAAGCATTATTAGCAGTATGTTTTAGTTTGATACTACTTATGTTAACAGGTTGTGGTGCATATTTTAATCAACCATTTAACCAAACTAAAGCAAGAATTGGTGAAAGCACTTCTTCATTCAACAATTTAGTGAAAGAATTCTCTCCTAAAGAGAAGATAATTGTTGGTGTTTATAAATTTAGAGATCAAACAGGGCAATACAAACCAGCAGAAAACGGATCTACTTTTAGTACGGCTGTAACACAAGGGGGAACAGCAATTTTACTAAAGTCGTTAGAAGAATCGAAATGGTTTAAGCCTATTGAACGAGAAAATATAGCAAACTTACTTAACGAACGACAAATTATACGATCTACTCGTCAAGAATATGAAGGGAACAAATCTAAAAAAATGCCTCCATTATTATTTGCTGGAATCATTTTAGAAGGAGGGGTTGTTTCATATGATTCAAACATTATTACAGGTGGTTCAGGTTTGCGTTATTTTGGAGTTGGAGGATCTAATCAGTACAGAGAAGATAGAATTACGGTGTATTTAAGAGCGGTATCTACTTCAAATGGTGAAATTCTTAAAAACGTATATGTATCAAAAACTATTTTATCTCAAGGGATTTCTGCCAATTTATATCGATTTGTTTCCTTAAGAAGACTTCTAGAAGCTGAAACAGGAGTAACAAAAACTGAACCGACCCAATTAGCAGTAAAATCGGCAATTGATAAAGCAGTTGAACAATTAATTATTGAAGGTGTAGCGGAAGGTTTGTGGAATGTAAATGGAGGAAAACAAGTAAGAGATTTGTTTCGTAAACAAGTAGATACAGAAAAAACAACGGCAAAAAACACCTTACTTTATAATAGAAAACAAGAAGAACGAAGAGGTAGACTATCAGCCGGAGCAGGGATGGGGGTTTCAAGAATTCAAGGAGACTACACAAATCCAACGTATCAATTTGGTTTTGATTTAAAAGCTAAATATACGTTTGATGATCGGAGGTTTAACTTCTGGGGAACGATTGGAAGGTTTGAATTAGAAAATAAAGGAAGCTTTCATCAAACTTTTATAACCTCAGGTTTAAATTTTGAATATGTAGTGCTTCCAAGAGACCGTTTAAGCCCTTATGTGTATACTGGAATTGGTTCAATTTCAACAAAAAATTTAAGTCAAACATTTTTTAAAATTCAAGGAGGAGTTGGACTAGAATACTTAATTACCAACAAGTTTGGAATTTATATAAATGGTGAAGGAAATATGCTTACAAGAGATGACCTTGATGGGCAAGTTGTAGGCGAGAAGAATGATTTAGTTTGGCGTTTCGGGTTTGGTTTTAATATCTATCTATAAAATAAAATAGTATGAAAAAAAAGTTACACATAATAGGCCTTCTTTTTGTTTTAGCATTGTTTGTACAATGCGGAGAAGATGGCTCAATTGGCCTAGTTGAATTTGGAAATTTAACAGGTAAAGTAGTGAAGAAATCTAATTTTGAACCTTTAGAGAATGTAAAAATAACGCTATCACCATCGAACAATACAACCTTTACAGATGCTGATGGTAATTTTTCATTTACAGGAATTGAAGCACAAGATTATTCTGTTCAAGCTGCCAAAGATGGATATTTAGATAAGTTTGAAGGAGCAACGGTAAATAAAGAAAATGCAGTAAATGTAGTGTTAGAAATGGAAATTTCTACAGCACTTAATCAAGCACCTACCAAACCAAACTTACTGACACCTTCTGATGGAACTATCGATTTAAACAATGTTGTGAATTTAACATGGGAATCTACAGATCCAGATGGAGATGAACTGACCTTTGTTATAGAGTTACGTAATGATATAGATAGCGAGGTTAAAAAATACGAAGACATTAAAGAGTTGGCTTTTGAACTAACTGATTTGAAATTTGGTGTAAAATATTTTTGGCAAGTTTTAGCGTCAGATGGTATCAATCAACCTGTATCAAGTTCAGTATTTTCTTTTACAGTGAAAGAAGATCCCGGAAATCGTTTTTTCTATGTTAGAAATGAAAATGGGAATAGTGTAATTTATTCTGGAAGTTTCAATGCGCAAAACGGAAGTGCCATCAATGAAATTAGATTAACTTCAGAAAATGCAAACTCATGGAGACCACGTAAGAGCAATGCTGCTGGTTTGATAGCATTCTTAAGAACCGATAGTAACGAAGCACATATATTTACAATGAAAGCTAATGGAAATGATGTGCAAAAAGTAACATCTTCAGTTCCAGTAGCAGGATTTAATTTAAATGAAATGGACTTTTCTTGGTCGCCAAATGGTGATAAATTGATATATCCAAGTTTTGGAAAATTATACATGATTAATAAAGATGGTACCGGTTTACAAATGATATACGAAACTACAGACGGAAGTTTAATTTCTGAGTGTGATTGGAGTGAAGATGGAAGTACAATAGCCTTAAAAACGAATGACTCAAATGGATACAATGGTTCAATTTTTACTATTGATGTAAACGGAAATGTGTTAAATACAGTGGTTTCTGGAGTTATTGGAGCTTTAGGAGGATTAAATTTATCAGCTTCTGGTAACCAATTATTATATGCGAGAGATATTTCTGATTTTCAATCAGCTAATTATAGGCAATTAGATACGAGAGTTTTTATCTACAATTTTACAACAATGATGAATACACCAGTATCGGCCGACCAAAAAACAGCGGGAACCAATGATTTGGATCCTAGATTTTCCCCGAATGAAGCAGAGGTGATTTTTATGAACACGTCTAATGATGGAATTTCTCAAATGAATGTGGTCAAAACTAACCTAGCTGGTAATATTCAAAGAGTAGAATTATTTCAAAATGCTTCAATGCCAGATTGGGAGTAAAGCTACTTTTGAATATACAAAAAAGCCGAATGAAAAATCATTCGGTTTTTTTATGGTGGCAATTTTATAAAAACTAAATTTGCAACAACAACACAACAACACAACAACAAAAATGAGTCAAGAAATTTCAAAACGCTACGCACAACGTGGTGTTTCTGCATCAAAAGAAGATGTTCATAATGCAATTAAGAACATTGATAAAGGATTATTTCCAAAAGCTTTCTGTAAAATTGTTCCAGATTATTTAACAAACGATGAAGATTATTGTTTAATAATGCATGCTGATGGAGCGGGAACCAAAAGTTCTTTAGCCTATATGTATTGGAAAGAAACAGGAGATGTTTCTGTATGGAAAGGAATTGCACAAGATGCTTTAATAATGAATATTGATGACTTATTATGTGTAGGTGCAACTGATAATATTATGTTATCTTCTACTATTGGAAGAAATAAAAACCTGATTCCTGGTGAGGTAATTTCTGCAATTATTAATGGTACAGAAGAGTTGATTTCTGAATTAAAGGAGTTTGGAGTTACTATTCATTCTACTGGAGGTGAAACAGCAGATGTAGGAGATTTGGTACGTACCATTATTGTTGATTCTACGGTAACAGCTCGTATGAAAAGAGCAGACGTTATTGATAATGCTAATATCCAAGCAGGAGATGTAATTGTTGGTTTAGAATCATTCGGACAAGCATCTTATGAGAAAGAATATAACGGAGGTATGGGATCAAATGGTTTAACATCTGCACGTCATGATGTTTTTCATAAATATTTAGCAGATAAATATCCAGAAAGTTTTGATGCCGCTGTTCCTTCTGAATTGGTGTATTCTGGAGGTATTAAGTTAACAGATGAGGTAGAAGATGCTCCTATTGATGCAGGAAAATTAGTCTTATCTCCTACAAGAACTTATGCCCCAATTATCAAAGAAATTGTATCGAAGTATAATGCTGATAAGGTACATGGAATGATACATTGTAGTGGAGGAGCGCAAACAAAAATTTTACATTTTGTAGATGATTTACATATTGTAAAAGATAATATGTTTCCAATTCCACCATTATTTAAATTAATTCAAGAGCAGTCTAAAACTGATTGGAAGGAAATGTATCAAGTATTTAATTGCGGACATCGTATGGAATTATATGTGTCTCCTGAAGTGGCAGAAGATATTGTTGCTATTTCAAAATCGTATAACGTAAATGCTCAAGTTATAGGAAGAGTAGAGGCGTCTGAAACTAAAAAACTTACTATAAAGAGTGCTTATGGTACTTTTGAATATTAAGATATTATAAACAAGCTATAAAAAAGCCTCAGATTTTTCTGAGGCTTTTTTTATTAATTACATTCAGGTCTATTTAGCTTTATTTTACCTAACATGTTCCATGTTTCATGTTCAAAAGGTTTTGGTGAAAGCTTAAAAAATAACATTGTTTTTTGCTTAACCTTACAATAAGTAGTTTCAATAAACACCTTTAATTTAATTGGTTTATGGGTAGCAAAACGATCAAAGGTTTTAATACTTCCAATAAAAAGATTTGTTGATTCTGAATTTTTAATTTCAGTCAAATGAACAACTGCTTTATGAGCATCCATATTTTTATTAACGCCAACTCCGTTTAATCCATCAAAATACTTTTCTAAATTGCTCATAAGTTCTTGAGCATCGATCCTTTTTGAATGATCTAGATTCCAAGCAAAAGTATAAGACCAAAAGTTTGGATGCTTCGGGTCTCTCCAACCTTTTGGAGGAAAACGTACTTCGGCAATTCCTTTGTAGTGTATGTTTTTTGCAAAGCGTATAGGGAAAGGAAAATCCTCTTTAGCCCATGAAGTATCAAGTTGAATAAGATTTTTACTTGTTTCTTTTATGGTAACCTTATCCAATTGATTCCATATAGGGTTGGTTTTGTCTTTTGGAGATATACGAAATGTGATCGTTGATATAAGATCTTTTTTAGAGTATTGTTGACTACCAGAAATGTTCAAAGTAATTACTTTACCTGTATGAAAGCCATCAAATACGATCATTTTTCCTGTGAAACCATTGTTTTTTTCTTTTAAAAAGACTTTAGGTTCTGGAAATTCTTGTGCCCAATGATTAGGTTTCATTAAACCATCAAAATAGTTTTTAAAACCTTTACTGATTTCTTTTAGTGCAAGAGCTTTAGAACTTTCTATTTTCCATCCCATTACCAAAGACCAAAAGTCATCGCTTTTAGCATCCGACCAGTTCGGAGCGAAAAGAAGTTCTTCAAAACCTGTAAATTTTACATCTGGAGCCCATTTTACTGGAAATTTAATAACTTCTTGTTTCCAACCATTTGGGTTTTCAAAAATTGAGAGAGTTTCCTTTTTTTGAGCATGTCCCATACCTACAAACAGGACGGTTGCAAAAACGAATACTATTTTTTTCATGCTTATAATTTTACTGACACTTCAAAACCAATTCCGTCTGAAATAGCACCATCTTTAAATTTACTTGTGTAATTAACATTCCATAATCTTCTATTAATTTTGAATCGAGTTTTCATCTCTTTTCGCTCATAATTAAAAGAAGCCCTAAAGTTAATAGGTTTTGTGATTTCTTTAAGTGTTAAATTAGCTTCAATTCTGGCTTGGGAGGTGTCGAAGTATTCAACTTTGGTAATTTTGAGTTGCGCCAGAGGGTATTTTGTTACATCAAAAAAGTCTGGGTCTTTCAAATGGTTTAGTAAGCTCAGTTTACCTTTTTTGTCTTGAATATCGCTGTTGCTCATGGAATTCATGTCAATAATGAATTCACCCCCTGTTATTTTGCCATCTGTTTTAACGAAATGTCCTTCTTTAAAGTTAATAAATCCATCATGTCCTCCAAAGTAAAATGTATACTCTCCTATCCATTTAATACTACTCTTTGTAGTATTTATATGTAATTTTTCTTGTGCATTGCTTTGAGTGATAAAGAAAAAAGCACTCATAAAAATGATGATCATTGTTCTCATTTGATTTAATTTTAAATTCAGGCTAAAACTATTTTAGTAGGATTTAAAAAATGTCAAACGAATGCAAAAGAAGTGCAAACAGATGTAAAATATTAATAAAATAAGGTGTTTTGACGTTCGTAACTAATCTTTAGAGATGTTTTAATCGTTTGGAACAAATTCAATATCAACCATGCCTAGATAAGAAGTGGTTGAGAAGGTTGTAGGAAGCATTTGTGAAGTTCCTAAATAACTACCATATCCTTTAACTAAAACATCACCGATATCTGATGGAAAGATAGCTGCTCCTCCTTTATTGAAAACATAATAATCACTGGTATTCACAGAAACAAAATAATCAACACTAGAAGTTATTGCGATAGGAGAAATTTCTTCGGTAGAAATTAATCCATTGCTAGATTGTACTTCTTGGGTAAGTAATAACTCTTCGGTTTCAAAATTCCATAAGGAAACACGATAACTACCATTGGCAGGAACACGGATACTTACCGATTTTATTTTTCCGTTTTTAAAGGTTTTGAATTTATAACCTACTTCAAAGGTGTTTGGACTATTTACGGTAGATTGTAAATCTAAAATACCATTTTCTATCAACGCCTTCATAGGATACTGAGAGGCTTGTTCAGGCGTAGTATCATCATCTTTACCACAACTTAGTAAGATGAATAGAAACAAAAGGAGGTAATGTGTTACGTTGTTTTTCATGTCTTAAGTTGTTGTTTTTCAATAGGTAAGATAATGAAAAAAAACGAGAATACTTTGATTTATAGGGTTTTATAAAATCCTATGAGAACTAATCTAAGGATTGAAAAACGAAATCAATATGAAATTCTTCATTGGCTACTTTTGCTTTTAAATATTCTTTGGATTTCCAATAAGTAATAATCTTAGGAAATTCATTCTTATGGTTTTCTGCTGTAAAAGAAGTATCTGTTTGCTGGGTAATAGCAAATAAAGTAGGTGATTGGTTAACTCCTGTAACTTGTAAAAATAAAGAATCGTTTTTAGTGATTATATGTAGTATCTCTTTAAAAGTTGTATCCTTTTGCTTTAAAGTAAAACCTAGTCCAGATAAATCTTTATTCCAAAATTCATAAGTAGTATGATTAGGCTTATTATTAAGGCGTTTCCATTTTCCAATTAACCATTTTGGTTTTTGCTCTTTTGATTGGTGTTTACAAGAAGCCATTGTTGTTATAATTAGGAGTGCTAGTAGAAGTCTCATGAGAATTTTTATAAAGTGTTGATATATTGATGACGAATTAACTCCTTTGGAGAGGACACTAATTTACTCCAACCATCTTTAATAAGATATAAAGTATCTGAAATTTCAATGATCTCCTTATATAAATGATCAGTAATGATAATCGTTTTATGTTGTTTCTCCCGTTCAAATATTTCCTTGAGTTTTTGGATATGTAAGGGAGCTAGGTGAGAAAAAGGTTCATCTAATAAAACAATTTCAGCACTGGATACTAACATGATGTAAGTTTCTATAAGTCGTCTTTCTCCTCCAGAGAATTCTCCAAAACATAAATCTTCTTGGTTCTTAAAATTAGGGAAATCAATAAAGAAATCAGTTAAAGAAACATTGAAAAAATAAAATCCTTTTTTTAATGAAAACTCTTTTGGAATGATGTTGAACTGAGGTAAATATTTTACAATCCCTTTTTTATACAAAGGAGATAATAGAGGCTTGCTATTGAGCCTGATAAGTTTACTTTTAGGTTGTAGTTCGCCAAAGATAATTCTGAGTAAAGAAGTTTTACCACAGCCATTACGTCCTAGAATACCTGTAATTTTTCCTTTTTGAGCTTTTAGATAGATGGCTCTCAGAATTTCTTTACTGCCAAAGTTAAGTTCAACGTTGTCTATTTCTAAAATATCCATTTTATAATTAGGTTTATACAAACTAAAAGGAAAAAGTTAAGAAAGAAAATAAAGGAGTATAACTTGAATTCTGTTAATCCGAAATTATAATAAAAATATAGGGTTTGTTTTTTTCTGTCGTTGATAAAACGGTGGTAAAACCAAGTAGTAATAACAGCAGTAATTAATGCAATTAATACCCAGAAAAAAGCCTTTAGTTTTAATAGTATAAATAGAGAAAAAGCTAAAGACAGGAAAAACTTTGTCCTATAAAAAAGAAAATAGAGTCTTAATTTTTTCACAGCAGTATCTAAGTTTAAAATCAAATATACTTAAAAGAAGGATTCAAATTAAAATCCGATAAAAAATTGTAAATTCGCACTCCAAGAAAAGAGTAAGATGTTAGATAAGTTACAGATAGTAAAACAACGTTTTGATGAGGTTTCAGACTTAATCATCCAACCCGATGTTATTTCTGATCAGAAGCGTTACGTACAATTAAATAAAGAATATAAAGATTTAGGAAAGGTAGTTAAGAAAGCTAATGAGTACGAAACTTTATTGAACAATATAGAGGAAGCTAAAGAAATTATTGCCGATGGAAGCGATGCTGAAATGGTAGAAATGGCAAAAATGGAAATGGATGAGGCGAAAAGTCGTATTCCTGCTTTAGAAGAAGAAATGAAATTCTTATTAATTCCAAAAGATCCAGAAGATGGTAAAAATGCAGTAGTTGAATTACGTGCTGGTACAGGTGGTGATGAAGCAAGTATTTTTGCAGGAGATTTATTTAGAATGTACAACAAGTACTGTGAAGGAAGAGGTTGGAATGTATCTGTGGTAGATTACTCTGAAGGAACCAATGGTGGATTTAAAGAAATTCAGTTTGAAGTTTCTGGAGAAGATGTATATGGAACCTTAAAGTTTGAAGCTGGAGTACACCGTGTACAACGTGTACCTCAAACAGAAACTCAGGGACGTGTACATACCTCTGCAGCGACATGTATGGTGTTTCCAGAAGCAGAAGAATTTGATGTAGAAATTAATCCTAAAGATGTACGTATAGATTATTTCTGTTCTTCAGGGCCAGGAGGTCAATCGGTGAATACAACCTATTCAGCGGTACGTTTAACACACATTCCAACTGGGTTAGTAGCTCAATGTCAAGATCAAAAGTCTCAACACAAGAATAAGGAAAAAGCGTTTAGAGTTTTACGTTCTCGTTTATACGATTTAGAATTGGCTAAAAAGCAAGCAGAAGATGCGGCGAAACGTGGTTCAATGGTAACTTCGGGTGACCGTTCTGCAAAAATTAGAACTTATAACTACCCACAAGGTCGTGTAACTGATCATAGAATTGGATTGACCTTATATGATTTACAAAATATTGTAAATGGAGATATTCAAAAAATTATAGATGAATTAATGCTCGCTGAAAACACTTCTAAATTAAAAGAGTTAGGAGAAACAATATAAATGAAAAAGCAACCTTAAATAGGTTGCTTTTTTTATGAAACTGTTAGTTTAATAGATAAAAACCACACCCAAGGGGGTGCGGTGATAAATTAGGGGATAGAACTAATCAATAATGATTAATTAATTATATCAACCTAACTTGTTGATTTAAAGATAGGTAAAAAAATGTTAAAAAACAAAGCAAAGTATTGGTTTTCAGAAGATTTACATTTTAATAAGTTGTTAAGTTGTAAGGAGTACAATAATTTGTCAGTTCTTTAAATAAGCGGTACATTCGCTGTACTGATATTCTATTCTGTATTAAGGTAGATTCTACAATTATTTTAAAGGTAATTATTTCACTTTCTCATAGTTCAGTAATACCTAGTTTTTAGTGGTGGTTTTTTTTAGTTTGTAAAAGCGAACTCTTTTTATATCATAGGACTTCACGTATAGGAGTTTTATTTCTTGCTTTATTCATAACATTTCATTGAACTGTTTATAATAATTGCTTGATGTAAGCTAAGTATTAATTTATAAATCATAAACCATGTTAAAGATTATTGTAAAAGAAGGTGAGAATATTGATAGAGCCTTAAAGCGTTATAAACGTAAGTATAGAAATGTGAAAATATTGCAAGAGCTAAGAGAACGCAAGCAGTATACAAAGCCATCAGTAGCAAGAAGAGCTGAGGTTAAGAAAGCAGCTTACAAGGAGCAACTGTTTAAACAAGAATAGTATACATAAAAAAGAGCTACTTTCAAGTAGCTCTTTTTTATTAAGTGTAGTTTGTATTATAAGCCTTGGGCTATATGTTTGAGACTCGTAGTATCTAATACAAAAATCTCTTTACCTTTTAGTTGAATCAGTGCTTTCTTTTTAAACTCTGCAAGCAAACGAATAGCACTTTCTGTGGCCGTACCAATGATATTGGCAATATCTTCTCTGGTTAAATGAATATCTATTGAACCATTTTCTCTTTTAGGAAACTTATCATTTAAATACAATAAAGTTGCAGCCAAACGTTGTTTAACCGTTTTTTGAGCCATGTCAACAATTACATTATCAGCTTCCTTTAAAGAGGTGGCCATATTTTTAAGAATATCCATAGTGAAATTAGGATTCTTTTCTAAGTCTCTTACAATTTCTTCTTTAGGAATAAAACAAACTTCCATATCATTCACAGCTACCGCCTTTAAATTGGAAGCTTCATCATTGATCAAACTTCGTTCTCCTAGTAAGTCTCCTTTTTTAATTAAGTGAATAATTTGGTCTCTACCATTTTCACTCATTTTAGAAACTTTACAAATTCCATCTTTCACGCAAAAAACACCATTGATGTGTTCTCCTTCTTCAAATAAAACCTCCCCCTTTTTTATGGTTTTAGAAGTTTTACATCCAGAAATTCTAACTAATTCATCTTTTGTTAGCGCTTTTAAAGAATTAAACTGTCGGATAATGCACTGTTCGCATTTGCTCATAGTAATGCCTTTTAAGAGTATTTCAAATATACTCAAAACCTGACAAATATCATGTTTTAAAATGGATTCTTATTGGATATTTGCAGTAGGCAAAAGAGTAAATATGGAAAACACAAAATGTTTTCATTGTGGTAACCCATGCGATACAGAAATTATTAAAATAGAAGAGAAATCTTTTTGTTGTAATGGATGTAAAACGGTATTTGAGATTTTTTCTGAGAATGACTTAACTTGTTATTACGATTTCCAGAACAATCCGGGAGCAATTCCACAAGAAATAAAAGGGAAATACGATTTTCTAGACAATACATCTATTGTAGAAAAATTAGTAGAGTTTAATGATGGCAATGTACAAGTGGTAAATTTATATATACCACATATTCATTGTAGTTCCTGTATTTGGATATTGGAAAACCTACATAAACTTAAAGAAGAAGTAAGTGCTTCACAGGTTAATTTTCCAAAAAAGACCGCACGTATTACGTTCAATTCAGCAACAACCTCTTTAAAAGAAATTGTGTTGTTATTGAGTTCTATAGGATATGAGCCTTACATCTCTTTAGAAGATTATGAAGTAGGTAAAAAGAAAGTAGATCGAAGCTTAATTTACAAATTAGGAATAGCAGGATTTGCTTTTGGAAATGTAATGTTTTTATCTTTTCCAGAGTATTTTGAAGTATCTGAATACTGGTTAGAACAATACAAAGGAGTTTTTAGATGGTTGATGTTTGTGTTCTCTTTACCCGTAGTTTTTTACGCTTCTCAAGATTATTTTATTTCAGCCTATAAAGGGTTACGTTCAAAAATTCTCAATATTGATGTGCCTATTGCTTTAGGAATCACTGTGTTGTTTATAAGAAGTGCTGTCGAAATTATTTTTGATTTAGGAACTGGTTTTTTTGATTCGTTAACAGGATTAGTGTTCTTTCTATTATTAGGGAAGTTTTTTCAACAAAAAACATACAATTTCTTATCGTTTGAACGTGATTACAAATCATACTTTCCAATAGCTGTTACCAAACTAACTTCAGAAGGAAAAGAAGAGAATATTCAGATTTATGATGTAGAAAAAGGAGATCGATTGTTAATTAGAAACCAAGAACTGATTCCTGTAGATGGTATTTTAATGAATGGAGATGCACAAATCGACTATAGCTTTGTTACAGGAGAAGCAGTACCAGTATCTAAAAAATCGGGAGATAAGTTATTTGCAGGAGGGAAACAACTATCAGGAGTTTTAGAAATGGAAGTTTTAACCTCAGTATCTCAAAGTTATTTAACACAACTGTGGAGTAACGATGTGTTTAAAAAAGATAAGCATTCGTCTTTTAAAACAATAACCGATAAAATAAGTCAACATTTTACTATTGTTATTCTATTAATAGCATTGATAGCCACTGCGTTTTGGTTATACTACGATGCAAGTAAAGCCTTAAATGTGTTTACAGCAGTATTAATTATAGCATGTCCATGTGCTATTGCATTGGCCGCTCCATTTACGCTAGGGAACATATTACGTATTTTAGGAAATAAGAAGTTTTATTTAAAAAATGCAACAGTGGTAGAGCAATTGGCAGCTTTAGATACTATAATTTTTGATAAGACAGGTACATTAACCACTAATAAAGAAAATCAAATTGTTTATGAAGGAACTTTCTTAGCTTCAAATGAAAAATCAATTTTAAAAAGTGCTTTAAGGGGGTCAAATCACCCATTAAGTAGAATGCTATATGATTCGCTTACAGAAGAAACAAGAGAAATTGAGACATTTGAAGAGTATACAGGTAAAGGGATAGCGGCTGTTTGTGACAATACTAAGTTGAAGGTGGGATCAGCTACTTTTGTTAAAAATGCCCATGAGCAAATGAACTTAGATACGTCTGTTCATGTAAGTATTAATGAAACTTACAAAGGGAAATTTGTTTTTAAAAATGCCTATAGAGAAGGAGTAAAAGAGTTGTTTACTGAGTTAAGTGCAAACTATAATTTGGCAGTAGTATCAGGTGATAATGAAGGAGAGAAAAAGTACTTAAAAGACTTACTGCCTCAAGGAACAAGTTTATTGTTTAATCAAAAGCCTGAGAATAAACTATCTTATGTAGAAGAATTGCAAAATAATGAGAACCGCGTAGCTATGATTGGAGATGGCTTAAATGATGCAGGAGCTTTAGCTCAAAGTAATGTGGGAATTGCAATTTCAGAAAATATTAATGTTTTTTCACCTGCTTGTGATGCCATATTAGATGCATCTAAATTTAATCAGATAGCGAATTATATAAAGGTGTCTAAAAAAGCAATTCAAATCATTAAATATTGTTTTATATTGTCTTTATTGTATAATATAATAGGGTTGTATTTTGCTACAACAGGACAGTTAAAACCAGTAATAGCGGCTATTTTAATGCCTTTAAGTTCAATTAGTATTGTTGTTTTTACAACCATTGCAACAAATGTAATAGCAAGAAAAATTAAGTAAGAATATGGAAATTAATAAATATATAGATCACACTTTGTTAAAGCCAACAGCAACCAAAGAGCAAATTATTCAGTTATGTTCAGAAGCCAAGTCGTATAATTTTTATGCGGTTTGTGTAAATGGTTCTTATGTGGAATTGGCAAAGAAAGAATTAGAAGAAACTTCAGTGAAAGTAGCAGCTGTTATTGGGTTTCCTCTGGGAGCAATGACCACAGAAGCGAAGGTATTTGAAGCTAAAAATTGTATCGAGAAAGGAGCGTCAGAAATTGATATGGTAATCAACATTGGAAGATTATTGGATGGTGAATTTGACTATATAGAAAATGAAATCAGATTGATAAAAGAAGCTATTGGAGCCAATGTGTTAAAAGTCATTTTTGAGAATTGTTATTTGAATAAAGAGCAAATTAAAATGGTGAGCCAATTAGCAGTAAATGCAGGAGCAGATTTTGTGAAAACATCTACTGGATTTGGAACAGGAGGAGCAACATTTGAAGATGTTCAACTAATGAAAGAAGTAGTAGAAAACAAAGCTCAAATAAAAGCAGCAGGAGGGGTGCGAGATGCCAAGACTGCACAAAAATATATTGAAATGGGAGTTACACGTTTAGGTACTTCATCAGGAGTATCACTAGTAACAAAAGGAATTTCAGATAAAAATCAGTATTAAAAAAATGTAGTTACAAAAATGTCAGTTCGAGTGTGTTCTAGAAGTATGAAAAGAAATGTATCGAAAACAATATTCTGTAACTACCTACTAAAATTAAATCATTAAAAAATGAGTGTACATATAGAAGCCAAAGCAGGAGAAATAGCAGAAACAGTTTTACTACCAGGAGACCCAATGAGGGCGAAATGGATTGCAGAAACATTTTTGGATAATCCGGTGTGTTATAACGATGTTAGAGGAATGCTTGGGTTTACTGGAACATATCAAGGGAAAAGAATTTCGGTACAAGGAACTGGAATGGGAATTCCTTCGGCTTTAATTTATGCGCATGAGTTGATTAATGAATATGGAGTTAAAAATTTAATTAGAGTAGGTTCGGCTGGATCGTATCAAGAAGAAGTAAAGATTCGTGATATCGTGGTAGCTATGGCAGCTTCTACTAATTCAGGGTTAAATACCATACGATTTAATGGAGCAGATTATGCACCCACCGCAAGTTTTAAACTATTTCAAAAAGCGATTGAAGTAGCAAAAGAAAAGGGAATTCCTTTAAAAGCAGGTAATATTTTAAGCTCAGATGAATTTTATGCAGATGAGTTTGAAAGTTATAAAAAATGGGCAGACTATGGAGTTTTGTGCGTAGAAATGGAAACTAATGGATTATACACTGTAGCGGCGAAACACAAAGTAAACGCCTTATCTATCTTAACAATTTCAGATAGTTTGGTTACGGGAGAAAGAACAACTGCCGATGAAAGAGAACAAACCTTTAAAGAAATGATTGAAATTGCTTTAGAACTAGGAGAATAGTTTGAGTAGTTAATTGAAGAATGATTAAACGGTATCGTAACATGAGCACACTTATTCAAAAATATAATATTCCAGGACCTAGATATACGAGTTATCCTACAGTTCCTTATTGGGATGAAACCACATTTTCAAAACAAAAATGGATTCAAACTTTTCAAAAATCTTTTGAAGAAAGTAATACCTCAGAAGGAATTAGTTTATATATCCATTTACCTTACTGTGAAAGCTTATGTACTTTTTGTGCGTGTCATAAACACATTACAAAGCGCCATGAGGTAGAAGAACCTTATATTGAAACGGTTTTAAAAGAATGGGATTTGTATGTCGATTTGATCGATGAGGTTCCTGTGATAAAGGAAGTGCATTTAGGAGGAGGAACACCTACTTTCTTTTCAATTGGGCAGTTAGAAAAACTAATCAATGGAATTTTTAAAAGAGCCCAAAAACACCCAAATCATGAGTTTAGTTTTGAAGGACACCCAAATAATACTTCCAAAGAACATTTACAAGGTTTGTATGACTTAGGGTTTACTCGAGTAAGTTTTGGAGTACAAGACTATAATCCGAAAGTACAAGAAGCAATTCATCGTATACAACCTTTTGAAAACGTAGAAAGAGTTCACAATTGGGCAAAAGAAATAGGATATACTTCTATTAGTCATGATTTAGTATTCGGACTTCCTTTTCAAACCAAAGAAAATGTAATTCATACCATTACTAAAACAAAAGAATTACAACCCGATAGAATTTCATTTTATAGTTATGCTCATGTACCTTGGGTGAAAGGTGTTGGACAACGTGGATTTAATGAAAATGATTTACCTAAAAATGACGAAAAAAGAGCCCTGTATGAAATAGGAAAGGAGTTGTTTGCAGAGATGGGATATATAGAAATAGGCATGGATCATTTTGCTTTACCTACAGATAGTTTATATACCGCTACAGAAACTAAAACATTGCACCGAAATTTTATGGGATATACGGCAAATAAAACCCAATTAATGATTGGTTTAGGAATGTCGGCAATATCAGATTCTTGGTATGGTTTTGCACAAAATGTAAAAACGGTTAAGGAATACCAGCAAATCGTAAATGATGGTGAAATTCCGGTGTTTAGAGGGCATATTTTATCCAAAGAAGATTTGGTAATGCGTAAGCATATCTTAAATATCATGTGTCATTTCAACACTTCATGGGAAGAAGAAGCATTACAAATTGAAAATATAGAAAATCATATAGATAAACTACAAGAAATGATTAATGATGGTTTGGTATGCGTTGAAAAAAATCATTTAACGGTTCCTGAAGAGGCAAGACCTTATGTAAGAAACATTTGTATGGCTTTTGATAAGAAACTTCAAGAAAAACAACCTGAAACAAAATTGTTTTCAATGACGATATAGTTAATTAATTGATTTTAAATTAATTATGATTAATATCATGGTTTTGTGTCTTAATAATTGGTAACTTTAAGAAAACTTAAAAACTCTTGAATTATGGGAACAATAACTGAGACAAATTGGACGAAGAAGGAGTTATATACATATCTTTTTATTTACTGCATGAATGCAGATTTTATAGAGGCTCCAGAAGAGCTTGAGAGAATAACTTCTAGGGTAGATAATGAAACCTATCAAAGAATGCATGCAGAATTTGATGCAGATAGTGATTATGCCAGCATTCAAAAAGTAAAAGAATCATTGGTTAATTTAAACATTTCTGATGCTGAAATTGAAGTGCTTTTTGAAGAAATGAAGGATCTATTTCTCGCAGATGGGAAGTATGAGATTTTAGAAAGAAATTTAATGCTAGGATTAAAGAAAGTTTTAAAATAAAATATTGTTTAAATATTTTAAAATGAGTTCGTTATTTACGGACTCATTTTTTGTTTACTGCATAAAAAAAATCTTAAAACATGACTTTTGTCATATTTTAAGAAAACCTTCAAACCTACCTTTGACGTATAATTATCAGGCAAGATATGAGCGTTATTTACTTACTACTTACACTAAGTATTTTAGTGGCAATTGTTTTTTTCATTGCATTTATTGTTTCAGTAAAAAAGGGACAGTACGATGATTCGTACACACCCTCGGTTCGTATGTTATTTGATGACGAATTGGTGAAAGAAGATAAATAGAAAACTAACAAAATAGATATTAAATTCAATTTAGATTATGGAAATGCAGCAATTTTATTACGATAACAAAATCGTAAAAAAGTTCATTTACGCCACGTTACTCTGGGGGATCGTTGGTTTCTCAGTAGGACTACTGTTGGCTTTTATGTTTTTATTCCCAAATATTACTGACGGAATTTCATGGTTAAGCTTTGGGCGTCTACGTCCGTTACATACCAACGCAGTAATTTTTGCATTCGTAGGAAACGCAATTTTTGCAGGGGTGTATTACTCACTTCAGCGTTTACTAAAAACACGTATGGCAAGTGACTTTTTAAGTAATTTCAACTTCTGGGGATGGCAGTTAATTATTGTTGCTGCAGCGATAACCCTACCGTTAGGAATTACAACATCCAAAGAATATGCAGAACTAGAGTGGCCTATAGATATTGCTATTGCTTTAGTATGGGTAGCTTTTGGAGCTAACATGATTTGGACGATTTTACAAAGAAGACAACGTCACTTATATGTAGCTATTTGGTTCTATTTAGGAACCTTTGTAACGGTTGCTGTATTACATATATTTAATAGTTTAGAGTTACCAGTAAGTTTCTTAAAATCATACTCAGTATATGCAGGAGTACAAGATGCCTTGGTACAATGGTGGTACGGACATAATGCGGTAGCATTCTTCCTTACAACACCGTTCTTAGGATTGATGTATTATTTTGTTCCGAAGGCAGCCAATCGTCCAGTATATTCTTATAGATTATCTATTGTACACTTCTGGTCGTTAATCTTTATTTATATCTGGGCCGGTCCTCACCACTTATTATATACATCGTTACCAGATTGGGCACAAAACTTAGGAGTAGCATTCTCTGTAATGTTAATTGCACCATCTTGGGGAGGTATGATCAATGGTTTATTAACCTTACGTGGAGCTTGGGATAAGGTAAGAGTGGATCCAGTATTAAAATTCATGGTAGTAGCAATTACTGGTTATGGTATGGCTACGTTTGAAGGACCAATGTTATCTCTTAAAAATGTAAATGCAATTGCGCACTTCTCTGACTGGATTATTGCACACGTGCACGTTGGAGCCTTGGCATGGAATGGTTTCTTAACCTTTGGTATGTTATACTGGTTAATACCACGTATGTTTAAAACAAAACTATACTCTACAGCATTAGCAAACTTCCATTTCTGGATTGGTACTTTAGGTATTATCATGTATGCGTTACCAATGTATGTAGCAGGATTTGTACAAGCTTCAATGTGGAAACAATTCAATCCAGATGGAACCTTAACTTACGGTAACTTCTTAGAAACCGTAAACGAAATTATTCCAATGTATTGGATGCGTGCTATAGGAGGAAGTTTATTTATTCTAGGTGCCATTGTAATGTTATACAATGTTGTAAAAACAGTGAAGTCTGGATTTGATGTTACTGATGAGTTAGCAGAAGCACCAGCATTAACAAAAGTATCTAAATACAGAACATCAAAAGAAGGTTGGCATACTTGGTTAGAAAGAAGACCAATCAAATTAACCATCTATGCAACCATAGCAATTTTAATTGGAGGTATTGTACAAATTGTACCAACCTTATTAGTAAAATCTAATATTCCAACCATTACCAGTGTAAAACCATATTCGGCATTAGAATTAGAAGGTAGAGATATATACATTAGAGAGGGATGTGTAGGATGTCACTCGCAAATGGTACGTCCATTTAGAAGTGAGGTTGAACGATATGGAGAATATGCGAAAGCAGGTGAGTTTGTATATGATCATCCGTTCTTATGGGGTTCTAAACGTACTGGGCCAGATTTATTAAGAGTTGGAGGAAAGTATTCTGACAGTTGGCACTTAAACCATATGTATGATCCACAAAGTACTTCACCAGGTTCTATTATGCCAGCATACCAATGGTTGGTAAGAAATGAACTTGATAAGAGTGATACCGAAGCAAAAATGAGAGCTATGGTAAGCTTAGGAGTTCCTTATACAGATGAAGATATTGCCAATGCACAAGCAAGTATGGAAGCCCAAGGAGCTAAGATTCAAGAGAATTTACATCAGGACCCAGATTTTGCAAAGAGTTATGCTGATGATAAAAAGTATGCACAGCAAAACGGACAGAAATTTATCGAAATGAAAGACAGAGAGATTGTAGCATTAATCGCTTATCTACAACGTCTAGGAACCGATATTAAAGTAAAAGATATAGAAGACCAATTAGGTAGTAAAAACTAGAAATTATGTTAAAGTTCGTAAAAAATCACATGGAGACTATTGCTGGTATTGAAATCTACCCAATTATCTCATTAACCATATTCTTTACATTCTTTGTAGTGTTGTTTTGGTGGGTGTTTACAGCCAAAAAGGAGTATATAAGTAAGGTAAGTGAATTACCATTAGATAACTAGTAAATAAAAGTAAGATGAAAAAGTATTTTCAATCTATAGCATATATAACGTTCATTGCAGTTACACTTTTTGCTATTATGACTGCAATACAATCATACGAAAATCCATTTAGTTTGTATGAGAACCCATTAGTGTGGATTGCCATTGTAGCCTTGATTATTGTAATTCTAATGAAAGAATTGTTAAACATCGTTGCGCAGCAAAAAGCAGAAACACTTCAAATGGAAAAAGAAGGAGTAAATCCTGAAGAAGTAGATCATTGGGCTTGGGCAAAACAATTAATTAAAAAGTGGACAGATACCAAGGCCATTGAAGAAGAAGATGAAATTATCTTAGATCATAATTATGATGGTATTAAAGAGTTAGACAATAACTTACCACCATGGTGGCTATATATGTTCTATGCAACCATCATTTTCGGAGTAGTATACTTAGTAAAATATCATGTATTAGATGGTGATAGCCAAACTACAGAATACAACAAAGAAGTTGCCTTGGCAAAAAGAGAATTGGCAGCGTTTAGATCTACTTCGAAAGAAGCAGTAGTCGATGCAGAAACGGTTACGGTATTAACTGCCGATAGAGATTTAAGTAGAGGTAAAGCAGTATATAACCTAAACTGTGCGGCGTGTCACGTTGCTGATGGTGGAGGTGGTATTGGACCTAACTTAACTGATGAATACTGGATTTTAGGAGGTGGAATCAAGAATATATTTACCACAATTACCAATGGAGGTAGAGATGGAAAAGGTATGGTAGCTTGGGGAAAAACATTGAAACCAAAAGATATTCAAAAAGTAGCAAGTTATATTATGACTTTCCAAGGAACCACTCCAGCGAAACCAAAAGCACCACAAGGAGAGTTGTATAAAGATGAATCAGCTCCAAAAGAGGTAAAAGAAGAAGGAACAGAACAAGCAAAAGATAGTGTGCGATAATTTAAAATTACTGCAAATTAGTTTTTAATAGTTGATTATGGAAACTCCCAAGAACGAACAATTTAGAGATAGTATCGGTACGATAAATGAAGAAGGTAAACGTGCTTGGGTGTTTCCTAAAAAACCAAGTGGAAGGTTTTATAAATACAGAACCTATGTCAGCTATTTTTTACTACTATTTTTACTGTCAGCTCCTTTTATAAAAATAGACGGAAACCAGTTTTTACTGTTCAATGTTTTAGAAAGAAGATTCAATATTTTCGGATTCCCATTTTGGCCACAGGATTTTCATTTACTCGTGGTGTCTATGATTATAGGAGTGGTGTTTATCATTCTGTTTACAGTTGTATTTGGTAGAATTTTCTGCGGATGGATTTGTCCACAAACCATTTTCTTAGAAATGGTTTTCAGGAAAATAGAATATTGGATTGAAGGAGATAGAGGAAAACAAATACGTTTAGCAAAACAAAAATGGAATGCAGAGAAAATTAAAAAGAGAGTTTTAAAGTGGATTATCTTTTTTATCATTTCGTTTTTAATAGCCAATGTGTTCTTAGCATATTTGATTGGAGGAGATACGGTGATTGATTATGTAACCGGAAATCCTTTAGATAACATTAGCACCTTAATATCGCTGTTGATATTTACTGGAGTCTTCTATTTTGTGTTTGCATGGTTTAGAGAGCAGGTGTGTATTATTGCTTGTCCGTATGGAAGATTACAAGGAGTATTATTAGATAATAAAACCATTAATGTTGCCTACGATCATGTAAGAGGAGAAGGAGAAAAAGGACGCGCAAAATTCAATAGAAAAGAAGACAGAGCAGCTTCTGGAAAAGGAGATTGTATTGATTGTTTTCAATGTTTAAATGTATGTCCGACAGGAATTGATATCCGAAACGGAACACAATTAGAATGTGTAAACTGTACGGCATGTATTGATGAGTGCGATCATATGATGGAAAAAGTAGGATTACCAAAAGGATTGATACGTTACGCAAGCGAGGAGAATATTGTAAAGAAAGCACCTTTTAAATTCTCAGCAAGAATGAAAGGGTACTCTGCAGTATTAGGAATCTTAATTGCAGTTTTAATCGGAATGTTGTTCTTACGAAATGATGTCGAAGCTACGATTTTACGATTACCAGGACAATTGTATCAACACAAAGAAAACGGAATCATTAGTAATATTTACACCTATAAGGTAATCAATAAAACGACCAAGCAAATAGACGATGTAAGTTACAAGTTACTATCGCACAAAGGGAAAATAGAAACGGTTACTCATCAAAATTTTGAAGTTCCAAAACAAGGATTGGCGGAAGGAACATTGTTTATAGAATTGCACCAATCTGAAATGAAAAAAGAAAAGGTCACCTTAAGAATTGGAGTGTATAGTGGAGATCGATTGATTGAAACGGCAAAAACTAATTTCTTAGGACCAAGAAGCTATCGATAGGTAGTTTTAAGTTGATAGTTTTTAGTCTTTTGGAGACAGGAGACAGAGAAAAGAATAAATAATAACCCGTCATTACGAGGAAGAATGACGAAGTAATCTCTTAATCAATAAACAGAATACTTCATTCTTAATGACACAAATACAATAAAAATGAAACTAAACTGGGGCACGGGCATAGTAATCGCAATTATTGGATTTATAGGATTTATCATGTATTTCGTAATTACCATGAGTACAGGTAAAAATTATAATCACGATTTAGTATCTGATAAATATTATCAGAAAGAACTAGAATATCAGAACAGTATTAATGCCACAAAAAATGCAAAGGCATTAAAGGAAAATATAAAAGTTGAAAAAACAGCAAAAGGATTAAACATCCATTTTCCAACGGAGTTTAATCCTAAAGAAATTTCAGGAAAAGTGTTCCTATATAGACCATCTAATAAGCAATTGGATTTCGAAATTCCAATTTCACTTTCCAATACATATTTGCTCGTGCCTGAGAACCGTTTGTTAGGTGGTCGCTGGAACATCACTGTATCCTGGAAGCACAAAAATAAAGATTATTTATATCAGAAAGAGTTGATTTACTAATGTATATATCAGCACTCATATTAGGATTGTTAGGAAGCTTCCATTGTATAGGAATGTGTGGCCCAATAGCGTTTATGTTACCAGTTGATAGAACAAACAAAGTAAAACAGTTCTTTCAAATAACAAGCTATCATTTAGGGCGCTTATTTACCTATAGTTTGATAGGAATGCTGTTCGGATTATTGGGGAAGAGTTTTTATTTCTTCGGATTCCAACAGCAACTCTCTATCATAATGGGAGTTTTAATGATTCTAGTTATTTTACTTCCCAAAACGTTTCAGAAATATAACTTTTCCAACAGAATCAATAAGCTTGTAATGAAGGTGAAGTCTACCTTAGGAAAAGAATTAAAAAAGAAAGGAAACGATACTTTTTTTACCATTGGTTTTCTCAATGGTTTTCTTCCATGCGGATTAGTATATATGGCAGTATTTGGTGCATTAACCGCTTCAAATGCTTTTTCTGGAAGTATTTATATGTTATTATTCGGATTAGGAACCATTCCACTAATGACAACCGTAGTGTATGTTGGTAACTTTGCAAACGGATTGATAAGAAAGAGAATATTACAAGCAATCCCTTATGTAGTTGTTTTTATCGGTGTCTTATTTATTCTCCGTGGATTAGGGTTGGGAATTCCCTATGTATCACCCGTTTTAAAAAGTACTGCAGACACTGTTGTAGGTTGTCATTAAGTGGATAATATTTTGGCGTTCATTGCTAAAATTTCAGGGAAATGAATGCAAGCTTCTTTGTGCTAAGAAAACAGATTGTTATAGCTTTGTACTTTTAAGAAGTATCTTATGAAGAAAGAAGTTTTAAACTACAGTTTTATCATCATCGGTTGTTTGTTAATGGCGTTTGGTGTAGTTGGATTTTTAAGTCCAAACAAAGTAGCCATGGGAGGAACAGGAGGTTTAGCCATTATATTCAACTATTTATTTAGTCTTCCAATAGGGGTGTTGTTTGCCCTCATTAATATTCCTTTATTAATCATTAGTATTCGTTTTTTAGGAAAGTATTTTGCTTTAAAAAGTACCGTAGCCATTATTACGGTGAGTATTTTTATAGATGTTATTTCAGAATACATCGGATTACCTGCTTTAAGCAAAGAACCACTGCTAGCAACATTGTATGGAGGAATAGCTGTAGGATTGGGAATCGGGTTTATCTTTAAAGGGGGTGGATCTGCCGGAGGAGGAACTATTATTGCTCGAATTATTACCTCTAAAACATCACTAAAAACAGGTACCGTTATTTTAATATTAGATGCCATTGTAGTCGTATGTACTGCCATTGTATTTAACAATGTAGAATTAGCGTTGTGGAGTATGATAAGTATTTTTATTACTACTAAAATGATTGATGTAGTACTATCGGGTAGACCTAACGGGCGTGTGGTACACATATCTTCAGCCAATAACTTAGAACCTTTGGGTAAACTAATCAATGAAAAAATTGGCGTAAACGGAACCTTGGTAGCTGGAAATAATCTAAGCTTGAGCAATGACAAATACATCATTTTTGTAACCGTACCAGTAAACCGATTGAATGCTTTAAAACAATTGGTATATGCAGAAGATAAAAAGGCTAAAATGATGGTAATGGATGCTACAGAAATGCTAGGAACTAAGTTTTTAGAATAAGGGTTTTTAGGAGTTTTAACCTGATAAAAATCATATTTTTTTATACAAAAGAGAAGTACTTTTAATGTAGAAATTAAAACCAAATCTCTTATGAAAAAAATTATTGTACCCGTTGATTTTTCTGAATATTCAGAGAGAGCATTACAAACCGCAAGCTATTTAGCAAAGTTCTTTGATGCTGAGGTATTACCCGTACATATGCTTGAACTATCAAATGCACTAATTTCTAGATCTGAAAGTGCCGTAAACGAACAAACAGTTTTCTATTATAAATTAGCAGAAAAACGCTTTAAAGAATTTTTAGATAAAGATTTTTTAAAGGAGGTCAAGGTAACACCTATTATCAAGCATTTTAAAGTATTTAGCGAGCTCAATGCTTTAGCAAGAGATGAAAATGCCGATATGATTGTGATGGGATCTCACGGTGCTACTGGAGCTAAAGAATTTTTTGTAGGCTCTAATACCGAAAAAGTAGTTAGAAATGCGGAAATACCCGTATTGGTAATTAAAAACGAAGCGGTAACTACCTCTTTTAAATCGGCAGTATTTGCTTGTGATTTTTCAGATGAAGATATTGAACCTTACCAACAAGCCAAAGCATTGTTAGCTCAGTTTAATTGTACGGTAGATTTACTACATGTAAATACCCCTAATTCTAAGTTTAGAAGTACCAAAGAAATGCAAGAAAAAGTAGCCAATTTCTTACAAAAAGCGGAAGGGAGTATTGCTAATTTAGACAAGGTACATTACGTAGCGGATTATACCATTGAAGATGGGATTTTAGAGTTTTCTAATGTGCATGGAAAAGATGTGATTATCATGGCAACACACGGACGTAAAGGACTACAACATTTTATTGAAGGTAGCATCTCTGAAGATGTAGCCAACCATGCTACCTTACCCGTATTGACTTTTAAGATTTAAAATATAGGTTTCCTCTTAATTCAAAAAAACCTCGACATCTTAGTTAGATGTTGGGGTTTTGTTTTTATACCTACACTGTATAAATTACCTACTTCTAGGTAAATAAAGTCAATTGTTTGTTCTTAATTTTAGCTAAAAGAAACCTTTGTTAGAAAGACTAAGATTAAAACTACCTTAAAACAGATTAAACATGAAAAAACTTTTGTTTTTAACAACTTTGTTGACTTTATTGTCGTGCAAATCAACAGTGCATATGTATGTATATGGTCTTAAGAATTTTGATGTAAAGAGTGAAAGAGATTTGCTAAAAGTCAAAAAGAAATTTTTACATAAAGAAAGAGATGCCCAAATAATTCAACCGCCTAAGGTCTCTGAAGGAGTTAGCTTAACCAACTTAGCATATTACGGAAAAGCAAAATCAATACTTGAGTTAGAGAGTGATAATTTTCATGTAGTAGATGTGTCTTCGCAGTTAAAGTCTTTAAATGTAGAGAAATTGTCTGGAGATAGAGTTGAAAAAATAATCATAAATAGTACCATTAGTATCTCACCATATGAAAGCGGATGGCTCGATAGATTAATATCATCTGCAGAGAATTTACCAAAAGGAGAACATAGAATTCAGTTCACAGGACCCGAGTTTTTTAATCCAGGAACTATCAATTTTCAAATGATACTCTTAACTGTTTTAAGAGAAATTGACTTTTCCAAAGGGTTTAGAATTTCCTATACTTTTGACGAAAAGTACAATATGTACATCTCATCAATTTGGTTAACTAAAAGATAACTTGAACTACAACAAAAAACAAATTTAAGGTTGTGGTGTAGTCAGAAAAAATAGAGTAAATAAAAGGATGGACTTCTGTTCATCTTTTTGGTTGTTAATTTTATTCTTTTTTGGGAGCAAATAGATAAATCCAGATTAAACGAGATAGCTTAAAGTTTACACCTACCAATAACAGAGATAGTAATACAATTAAACCGAAGCTTAAAAACCATTCTAATTGTAAGAACAACCTAAAAATGATAAAAGCGGCTATACTTTCAGCTACAATTAAACCATAGCTTACATACATGGCTCCAAAAAAGAAACCAGGCTCTTTTTCATAAACAAAATCGCAATGAGAACAACTCTTTTCCATTTTTCCAATTTTGAACAAGTTAAAAACAGTGTTTTTAAATACTTTTCCTTTGTTACATCTTGGGCATTTATTAGAAAGTAAAGCTATAACTGATTTCATATGATTTAAATTTGTGCAAAGGTATGATGCTGTGTTTTGGAAAATGTTATCCATAAGTTGCTTAAATTTGTCTAATTAAGACATTTCTGTATGATTCCGATTTTAAATATTGAAAATTTTCAACCTTCTATAGCAATTGAAGATTACTTTTATAGCAATGAGTTAGATGTCCATTTAAAAAGAAACGAACGCTATTTTAGTCAACCACATAAACATAGTTTCTATTTATGTGTATTGATAATTGAAGGGGAAGGGAAACATGAAATAGATTTTACTACCTATGAGGTAAAACCAGGACGGGTGTTTTTCTTAAAACCAGGGCAATCTCATTTTTGGAGTTTTACATCTTCGGTAAAAGGATTTATCTTTTTTCATACACTAGAGTTTTTTAGGTTGAGTATGAGTGAATTGAATTTGAATGAGTTTCCTTTTTATACCTTACATGAGTCTTTGATTGATTTACCCAAAAACAAAATAGCCTCCTTTAGTACATCCTTTCAAAGAATTAATGAAGAATATCATACCGATGAAATTTTAAAAAGAGCCTCCTTACTGAGTTTGGTAAACCTACTCTATATAGATTTTATGAGGCTATATAATCAAGAAAATACACCACAGCCCAAACAAACGGTAAACAACATTATCGTTATTCATAAGTTAGATGATTTGATTACTACACATTTTAAAGAACATAAAAAAGCAGCATTTTATGCCGACAAATTACATATGTCGGTAAGGCATTTAAATAGAATTTCTAAGGAAGTCTTAGACAAGACCGTTACGGATTTATTGTATGAGAAAGTAGTATTAGAAGCAAAACGATTATTGGTACATTCAAAACAACAACTAACCGATATTGCTTATGAATTAGGCTTTGAAAACTATTCGCATTTTTCTAAGTTTTTTAAACTTAAAACTGGTGAAAGTCCAACTGCTTTTAGAAAACGTTATTAACATAGGGATCTTATTTTTTTGTTGTTTACGAGCCGTTAGTAAAGAAAAGCTTACCAACTATTGAATTCAAAAATAGTTTGGACATGGTTGAAAACTTCGGTTTTTAATTGTTTGGAAGTAAGTGGTTTGATATTATTCTTTCTTTATATTTACCGATCTTAAAAAGCAACACACAACTATGGACAACCTGTCTTTTATCAATATTATTATTGGTATAGCTCTTATTATTTTTATTTTTTTCAATAAGCATAATTTGGGTAAAAACGTATACGCTAAACTTGCTATCATAGGGGTGATTAGTATTTTTACCTTATCGGCGTTGTCTGATTATCTCATGACGTTAGGTGCTACTCTTCGTTATAGTATATTTACCTATATAGCATTGCTAGTATCGCATTTAATAGGATTTTTTTTATTACTATTCGTTTCTGCCATTACAGGGCAAACCAGCCATCTTAAAACCATTATAATTGCTGTTATTGGAGTTACTGTAGTAAGAGTATTGCTTATTTATTCTTTGATCACAGGGTTTCTAATAAAACAAGATGCATCTAATATTGATAATTTAGCAGAAGCCAATACTAAGCTACCAATAATACTTGCTAATACAGATGAGTTTATAATGGCAGCTTTCAATTTAATATTAACAATTATAGCCTATAAAACATTAAAAAAGGCGCCGTTAATTGTCGATTTAGGTTCGAGTAAAGCACTGTATTATAAATGGGGAAAAATTATCTTAGTTTTTTCAATAGTGCTCTATACAATTGTGCTTTTAAATACAGTACTGCTGTCTTTTAATAGAGATAATTTAGAGCATATTTTATTTGTAGAAAAGATATTAAAATCGATATTTTTTATTTTTCTAATTATATCGATGATGTATTTTCCTGTGTTTGCTTATTCAGGTAAATATGAAGATTTACCATCTTTGTATGAAATAGATAAAGAAAAGTATAAAGGATCTACTTTAATTGATTCACTAGCACTTTTTAATGAGATAGATACTTTAGTTCGAGATGAAAAATTATACCTTGATTCTGAATTAAAGATGGATAAGGTTTCTAAAAAACTAGCAAGACCAATTCCGCATATCTCTCAAGCCATTAATGAGAACACGCAGAATAGTTTTCCAGATTATATCAATTCTTTTAGAATAGAAGAAGCTAAGAAGAAACTGTTAGTGGAAAATCCTGATACCATTTTTGCTATTGCTATAGACATAGGTTTTAACAACAAGACTACTTTTTACAATGCATTTAAGAAGTATACAGACATGACGCCTACACAATATAGAAAGCAATTTAGAAAAGAAAAGGACGCTTAGTTGGGTATCTTACTTCATAACTATTAAAGTTTTAGTTTTTTACAAAACTAGTGCTTCCTATGAAACTTCAATAAATCCATATTCCTATAGGAATGGGATACTATAAACTTATTCTTTCTTAAAAAAGAAATTCAATTCTCTCTCTTAATTAATGTTTTAGAAACCATTTGTTGATGGTTTTTTGAAGGAGGAATGAAGAGATTAGTTACTTAAATACCAGAAAACGGAAATAAAAAGGGGTCATTTAAATGATTACTTCATCCTATAGTGATAAGACCTCAATGAACTGTTTTTTCAAGGGATTGTTGGTGATTTGTTAGGTGTAAACAATTATAAAAATGAACTTATTTTTTGTGTTAGTATTGTAAAACTGAACTTTTTATTAAAGAAGGGAAGCTAATTTTAATCCGAAATTATTTAATTATAAATTAACCCTTCAGAAATGAAAAACAATTATTTAAAGGCGATGGTCCTTTCGTCTGTTCTTCTAGGAACGAGTTATCAAGTACAAGCACAGAACAAACAAGAAGTAGAATCTATACGTGGCAGTTATGATTTAAAAAAACTACAAAGATTAAGTAGTAATTTTCAAAAAGAAAGCAACAATAAAAAAGAAGAAGCTTATAAAATAGCTAAACAAAAAGGATGGGAAACTACCATCTTTAAAAAGGATGGTACCTATATGGAACTTCAAGAAGTTGTAGATGGTAAACCTATTTATTATACAACATTTAATGTAGACGCGGCAAAATCAACAAGAACAAATCACTTACACAAAGGTGGTTCATTAGGCTTAAATTTATTTGGTCAAGGAATGAAAGCCTATGTATGGGATGGGGGAGTACCCAACAAAGACCATCAAGAATATGATGGAACTGGAGGAAACAATAGAGTATCTGTAGGTGATGGATCTTCTACTTTGAACTTTCATGCAGAGCATGTAACGGCTACTATTGTAGCGTCAGGAAAAGTGGCGAAAGCAAAAGGAATGGCTCCCTATGCATCTGCCATTGGAAATGATTGGAACAATGATAAGTCAGAAGCAACAAATGCAGCATCTAATGGAATGATACTTTCGAATCATTCATATGGTTATGGCGCAGCGCAAATTCCTGATTATTATTTTGGAGCATACATTAAAGTTTCTCGTGATTGGGATGAATTGATGTTTAATACACCAAATTATTTAATGGTAGTAGCAGCAGGTAATGATGGACAGGATGAAAGCTCGAATGCAGAACCATTAAATGGAAACAAGGCTTATGATAAATTATCTGGTCATGCTACCTGTAAGAATAATTTAGTAGTGACTAATGCACAAGATGCAAATGTTGACGCAAGCGGAAAGTTAATTTCAGTGCAAATTCACAACTCAAGTAGTGAAGGACCAACAGATGATTTACGTATCAAACCAGATATTGCAGGGAATGGAGCAGGAGTATACTCAGCTACTCACTTTCCTAGTTATGACAAGGCATCTGGGCAAAACAATAGTGACGGAAATGTTAACGATGATTATGTTGAAATGACAGGAACATCGATGGCAGCACCAAATGTAACAGGTTCTTTATTGTTATTACAACAGCATTATAAGAATAAGAACAATAACTTTATGAAAGCAGCTACCTTAAAAGGTTTGGCTTTACATACTGCTGATGATGCAGGTTCAACAGGACCGGATGCCATTTTTGGATGGGGATTATTAAATTCGAAAGAAGCTGCCGTAGCTATTACACAAGCAGGTAAAGAAGCTCAAATTAAAGAGTTAACATTAACATCAGGAAAGTCGTATACCTTAACAGTAGAGTCTGATGGGAAAAGTCCATTATTAGCATCAATTTCATGGACAGATAGACCAGGTACGGCTACAGAAAAAGCAAATCAATCTACAGCTGTTTTAGTAAATGATTTAGATATTAGAGTTAAAAAAGGAACTACAACCTACAATCCTTGGAAATTAACAGGAGTAAACACTAATACCAAAGGAGACAATAAAGTAGATCCTTATGAAAGAGTAGATGTAGCAAATGCATCAGGAACCTATACAATTACGGTTACTCATAAAGGAACTTTAACAGGAAATAGTCAGAATTTTTCTTTAATCGTAACAGGATTAAAAGGAGCACCAATAGTATGTAATGCAACAGTACCAACAAATGTAGTTGCAAATAACGTAACGGAAACGGAAGCTAAAGTAGAATGGACTGCGGTAGTTGGAGCAAAATACGATTTACAATACCGTAAATCTGGAACTACAAATTGGATAACTAAAGAAGCAACTACAAATAGCTATACAATTGAAGGCTTAACAGCTGAAACAAAGTATGACGTACAAGTACGTAGTAAATGTGCAATTAAAAACTCTGCATATAGCACTTCAATTAACTTTACAACTAAGAAAGAAGCGGCTAAAGATACACAAGCACCAACAGCACCAACAAGTTTAAAGGCTACTAATATTGAGAAAACTAATTTAACTTTAAACTGGACAGCTTCAACCGATAATGTTGCCGTAACAGGGTATGATGTATATAGAGGAACTACAAAGTTAACAACGGTAACAGCGACCAACTATAATGTAACTGGTTTAACAGCTGATACAGCGTATAAGTTTTCTGTAAAAGCAAAAGATGCAGCGGGTAATATTTCTTCTAGTAGCAATGAAGTCAGTGTAACCACTAAATCAGATTGGGATGATGATTGGGATGATGATTGGGGAGATGATTGGGGGGAATTCTCAATAAATGGTGATACCTCGAAAATTACTGTTTTTCCAAATCCAACATCAAACTTTTTAAACATTAAAATAGTATCATTATCAAATACTAGGTATTCCATTATTAATGCGGTAGGTAGCGTGGTACAATATGGGAAAGCAACCAATAACATAGATGTTTCAAAATTGCCAAATGGAATTTACTTCTTTGAGTTAAAAACTAAAAAAGAACGAAAGGTACTTAAGTTTATAAAAGAGTAATCAATATTGAATTACCAAGAATTGACAAAACATGTTTTAGTCAATAGTTTTATTTTTTTAGATCATGAGCCTCAACTAAAATTAGTTGGGGCTTTTTAGCAGTTAATATGTTTTGATTCTAGTTGTGGTTCATGAAAAAGGTGAATACTGCTTTGTAAAAAAGAATAGCTATTCAATACATTATCAGCTATACGAATACAGTCTTTTTCAATTTTGTTTTTAACGCTCATTGTAAGCGTTTGTGAATTGTTATGATGTTTGATTACAATACTACCATTTGGGTAGTAAATGATTAGCTCGTTTTTTAACTGTTCCTGTAATAATAAATCAAACTCTGCACTTAACCAGTTGGTGAACCTATTGAAAAAGGCAAAGGATTGTTTTTCTTTCAACTCCATGTAGTAATAGGAATTATAGTAGGTAATATGGATGTTGCTTTTCATTATACTTTGATAAAAATTCGTCTTTTAAATAAAATAAACCCTAAAAGGATATAAGATAGCATTACCGTGAATGCATATAAAAGGGAGGCTAACTTATTGTTAGTAATAACACTGGTGTATAGATGTTCATATAAGAAAGAATGTATGTTTTGCTGTTCGTTTAAGTTGACTAAATAAAAGGTCTTAGCAACGAGTGAAGACAAGAAATAAATAGTAATGGCATTGGTGCCTACATAGATGCAGATTTTTCCAAATGTTTTTTGTTGAACATCTGCCACATAGTAAAAAATCAACAAAAACAAAATGGCCCAACCCGCTGTAACTAATACAAAACTGCTACTCCACAATGCTTTGTTTATCGGGAAAAATACATTCCAGATATATCCTATCAGCAAGGCAAAACTTCCGCTACCGAACAAGTATTTTAGTTTAACGTTAGTATTTTTTAAGAGAAGTACTTTTCCTATTAACACACCTATAATACAACTAATAATAGCTGGGATGGTACTTAGAATACCTTCGGGATCATAATCGGGTTTCCATAAATGATTGTCCAAAAGTTGTACATCAATATAGTTAGCCCAGTTATTGGGAACTCTTGCCAAACTGGGAACTTCTCCGTTGGGTAAAGGCACATAATTCAACACTATAAAATAGCCCACCAATCCCCAAAAAGAAATATGTAACAATGTTTTGGTGGTACAGTTTAAATACAAAAAAGAGGTGATGCAAAACACAATTCCTATACGCTGCAGTACACCAGGTAGCCGAACCGTTTCATAACTTTCAAAAAAAGGAAAGTAAGGAATAAACCAGTTTAAAAAGAGCCCAAGTGCTATCAACTTTGCACTACGAATGAATATTTTTTTATAGATAGTTCTAGAAGCTTTTTTATGCTGATATGCCAAAGTAATAGAAACGCCTACAATAAAAATAAAAAAAGGAAAGATTAAATCTGTGGGAGTTAACCCATGCCATTCGGCATGCAATAAAGGTGGGTATACATGGCCCCAATCACCGGGATTGTTGACCAATATCATTGCCAATATGGTAAGTCCTCTTAATATATCTACTGATTGAATGCGTTGCATAGCGCTTATTTTTTTAGTCCGATTTTATGTCCGTAGACGGCATAAAACAGTATAAAAACATAACAAGGAATTAAAATCCAATAACTCTCGGTAGATGCTTTTGCTAAAGCAGTTACTTCACTAATTCCTTCGGTTATGTATGCTTCTTTGTAATGATCTATAAGTTTGCCAAATAAAGGAGGAATGATAGCACCTCCTGCAATGGCCATAATTAACAAAGCAGAAGCAGTTTTGGTAAATTTACCTAATCCCTTTAATGTTAGAGGCCATACAGCTGGCCATACTAACGCATTGGCAATACCTAAAGCGGCAACAAATAAGATTGAAGTAAATCCGGTGGTATTCATGATTAAAATGGTAAAAACAATTCCTAAAACAGCGCTTATTTTTAAAGCGGTTTGCTGTTGAAGATATTTCGGAATTAAAATAACCCCCAGAATATAAGTTGCTACCATTGCCATTAGAGTAAATGTGGTAAAGAATTTAGCTTCTGAAGCGGAGATTCCTAAGGAGATTCCATAAGAAATAATCGTATCTCCCGCAATAACTTCGGCACCTACATATAAGAACAAGGTAATAACCCCTAACCATAAATGAGGGAATTGAAATATAGAGGTTTTATGGTGAGGACTAGTACTAGTTTCATCGTTCTCTTGCGGATGTACTTCGGGCAAGGGAGCCCATCGAATTAAAACACCAAGTACAAAAAGAACCAGTGCCATAATAATGTAAGGAGTAATTACGCTATTGGCCATTGTATTCAGTATGGTTGATTTTTCAGCATCGTTTACTGTTAAAAGTTGTTCTTTGATTTCATCAATTCCAGAGAGTAATAAAGAACCAAAAATTAAAGAGCCTAAAGCTCCTGCTACTTTATTGGAAATTCCCATGATAGCAATGCGTTTTGCACCACTTTCTAAAGGACCTAAAATAGTAATGTATGGATTGGCTGCCGTTTGTAAAATGGTCATACCTGTACCTTGAATAAAAATACCCAATAGAAACAATGAATACGTTCTTGCATTTGCAGCTGGTATAAAAATTAAAGCTCCGATTCCCATAATAATTAAACCTACAGACATACCTTTTTGATATCCAATTTTATTGAGTAGGTAGGAAGCAGGAAGAGCCATTAAAACAAAAGAAATATAAGAAGCAGAGGCAACTAAATATGATTGAGATTCGGTAAGTTCGTTAATAGTTTTCATAAATGGTATCAACGCTCCATTTACCCAAGTAACAAAACCAAAAATAAAGAATAAGCTTGCTATGATAACAATAGCGGTAACCTGTTGATTGTTTGTTGTTGTATTCATCTTTCTTTATTACAATGAAAAATGAAGTAAGTAATTAATCAAGCAATGATTAAATTTTTTCTACCTGTAACACAAAAAATACGCTAAACACATCAATTTTGTATATAAAGTTCTTATTCTCTGTTTAAAATAATCTGTTTGGTAAGATTGATATATTTTCTTCCTATTGGAATTCTCTTTGAACCTATTTCAATTAAATTTCCTTCAATAGAATCAATTTTATCTAAAGCAATGGTATACGACCTATGAATACGAAGAAATTTTTCACTTGGTAATTCTTCAGTAATACTGGTAAGTGATTTATGAACAATATATTTATCGGTACTTGTTTGAATTCGAATATAATCTTTCAAACTCTCTATGAACAAGATATCTTTATATTTAATCTTAACTAACTTTTTATCTACTTTTAAAAAGATATAAGAGTCAGATTGATTGGATGAAGCATCTAAATTTTGAGTTAAGTATAATTGTTGAGTGAGTTTGTTAATAGATTTTATAAATCTAGAAAAAGGAATAGGTTTTACTAAATAGTCGAGTACATCTAAATCGTAACTATCAACGGCATATTCACGATAAGCCGTTGTAATAATAACATAGGGTTTTATACTTACGTTTTTTAGAAAATCTAAGCCACTTATTTTAGGCATATTAATATCTAAGAAAACAACATCAACCTTATGTTCTTCAATAGTAGGTAGTGCGCTAATAGGGTCATTGAATGTACCAATAACCTCCATGTTTTTAAATTCTGTTAAATGATTTTCAATAACCTTAATGGCTAAAGGTTCATCATCGATAATAATACAATTAATTTTCACTGTATTCTTTTTTAGTTAGCGGAATATTTAAGTTAACGGAAAAAATATTTTCTTCTCTTGAAATATCAAGTTGGTAACGGTTCTTAAAAATTAAATCAAGCCTTCTTTTCGTATTTGCATTGCCAATTCCTTTTTTATCATTAACCTCAAAAGAAGGGTTAAAACTGTTTTTTAAATTGAAAACCAACTCATTTTGCGGATTGATTTTGAAACTAATATAGATATAAAAATCATTACTGTTTTTATTTCCATGTTTAAAACAGTTTTCTATATAAGGTAAAAATAATAGAGGAGGTACTTTTGCTTGACTGATATCTCCATGTATTTTTAAATCAATATTAGCATTTTTATTACAACGTAGTAATTCTAAATCTATATAATTTTGAATGTATTCTATCTCCTTTAACAAACTTACATTAGGTTCTTTAATATCATAAATAACATATTGCATAATATCAGAAAGCTTTAAAACCACTGAAGATGCTAAATCAGATTTTTCAAGTGTTAAAGCATATAAGTTGTTCAGCGTATTAAAGAAAAAATGGGGTTGTATCTGTGTTTTCAAAAAGTTTAACTCGCTTTTTAAATGCTCTTTTTTAAGATTCTCAATTCTTTTACGTTGGTTAACCCAATCTACTGTAAGTTTTATGGCTGTTGCCAATGCTAAAACGTATAATTCTCCCAGAGTTACTGCAATAATATGATTAAAGGTAAAGGCTTCCTGATACCCTTCTGCCTCGGGCCAAATATTTTCAGTAACCAATACATAATTCAACAGAGTTCTAACAATATATAAAAGACATAAAGAAACAAACACTAAAGAAATGTATCTTTTGTACTTTTTTGCTAATAAAAATTTAGGAATGAAAAAATACAAATTAAGATACACAAGAATAATGTGTAGTGGGAACTCCACCAAATTAGATTTTAAAGAATACCAATAATCGTCAAAATAGCTTCCCCATCGTATGACATTGAAGCTAAAATAGCCAATCCAGAAAAGAATGTGATATTTTTTTGGAATGGTTCTAATAGAGGTATTATTGTCGTATAATTTAAGTTCAATCATTAGTGTTAATTTGATAAAAAACACAGCAATTTAATATATTAGTATGAAAAAATAAACTTGATTTTTATTAATGTCTCAATGGTTTTTGCAGTTATCTATGCTGGAGTGTTGTTTATTCCCAATTTCATGTTGTTAGTAGATAATATTTTTTCAAAACTTTATTCTATTTCTACATTTAACCTAACTATATTCTAATTTTTACTTAAAATGAAAAAAAATAAAATTCTACTATTTTTCTGTTTTTATATACTCTTAATAGGAGTATCTATAGCTCAAGAAAAGAAGGTAGTCGGAGCGGTTACATCAGCCGCAAGTGGAGATCCTTTACCAGGGGTTAATATCATAATTAAAGGAGATACCAAAGGTACAGAAACCGATTTTGATGGAAAGTACACGATAAATGCTTCTTCGGGAGATGTATTAGTGTTTTCTTTTGTAGGAATGCAAAGCAAAGAGGTAACCGTAGGAAGTCAAAGTACAATTAATGTACAGTTAGAAGAAGGCGATCTTTTAGATGAAGTGGTAGTAACTGCTTTAGGTATTAAAAAAGAGAAAAAAGCCTTAACCTACTCAGCTCAAGAAGTAGATGGAGAGGAACTTACCAAAATAAAACAAACCAATCCAATTAACAGTTTATCTGGGAAATCGGCAGGGGTTACCATTACAAGAAGTTCTTCTGGACTTGGAGGAGCAGCAAAAGTAGTATTAAGAGGAAATTCTTCTACCAGTAACAATGATCCATTATATGTGGTAGACGGAATTCCAATGTCTAATAATGGAAATGGTTCGAATGGATCTGAACCAGGAACAGATATTTTTGGAAGTCAGATTGGAAATCGAGACGGAGGAGATATCATGTCATTGATTAACCCAGATGATATTGAATCTTTAACCGTATTAAAAGGAGCTTCTGCATCTGCCTTATATGGTAGTCAGGGAGCCAACGGAGTTATTTTGATCACTACCAAAAAAGGAAAAGAAGGAAAGCTTTCAGTAAATATGTCTTCAAGCTTTACAATTGAAAACGTAATTTCTTTACCAAAATTACAATCAGAATATCAATCAGCTTCTGTAGGAAATCCAATTGCTGAGAACGGTAGGGTAACAGATCCTAAATCTTGGGGAGATAAAGCTTCTGGATTAAGAAATGATGCAGAAGACTTTTTCAATACAGGGTATACTGCAATTAATGCAATAAACTTAACTGCAGGAAACGCAAAATCTCAAACTTACTTTTCTTTTGCAAACACCTTAGGAGGTGGAGTGATACCTGAGAATAAATTGATAAGAAACAATGTTACTTTACGAGGAACCTCTAAGTTTTTTAATGAAAAAATAGATGTTTCTGCAAGTATCAATTTATCAGATCAAAGAATTACCAACAGGCCAACCAACGGATTGTATTCAAACCCATTAACAGGAGTGTATTTGCACCCAGTTGGAATTGATAGAAATATTTATAAAAACCAATTTGAATACTTCAATGCATCTTTGAATATGATGGATCAGTATGCGTCTTCTTTTGATGAAAATATTCAACAAAATCCTTACTGGTTAATCAATAGAAATCCAAGTAAAGATGTAGCACAAAGAGTATTAGCAAACTTATCAGTTAAATATCAAATAAATGAGAATGTATCATTGCAATCAAGATTAAGCTATGATAAGTCGTTTTTTAAATTTGACAAAAGACAATATGCAGGAACAGATCCTGTAAACTCTGGAAACAACGGAAGGTATATTTTAGAGAAAACTGAAAATACACAGCAGTATGTTGATTTAATAGCAAATTACTCTAAAGACCTTTCTGAAGATTTTTCTTTTACAGGATTGTTAGGAACGAGTTTGACGAAGTATGCTATAGGAGATCAAATTTTATTAGACTCGGGAAGAGACGGAAACGGATTAAATTTTCCGAATGTATTTACCATAGCAAACTTCGAAACGACAAATAATATCAGTCAATCGGTAACCAATAGAGAAGTACAATCAGTTTTTGGATCTGTAAATTTAGGATACAAAAAGATGTTGTATTTGGAAATCACGGGTAGAACAGACTGGTCTTCTACGTTAGTAAATACAAGATCAAAGTCATTCTTTTATCCATCTGTTGGTTTAACAGGAGTTTTATCAGAAATGTTTGAACTACCAGAAACAATCAGTTTTGCTAAAATTAGAGCGTCTTATGCAGAAGTAGGGAAGGATATCCCAGCGTATGCAACTGTACCTTTGAGTACAATAAATACTACAGATCCTAATATTAGTCAGGCTTCTTTTGCTCCATTAGAAACTTTAGAACCAGAAAAGCAAAAATCTTTTGAAATAGGAGCAGAGTTAAGAATGTTTGATAACAGAGTTGGCCTAGAATTCACGTACTATAGTACTAAAACATTGAACCAAATATTCTTTATACAGGCACTTCCAAATATTAATGGTTTCCCGCAGAATATTGTAAATGCTGGAGAAATTACCAATAAAGGAATTGAGTTAATGTTGAATGTAAAGCCGATTAGAACAGATGATTTAACATGGGATTCAGCAATCAACTTTGCACAAAATGAAAACAAAGTGGTTTCAGTGCACCCTGGTTTAAATAATGGAGAAGCTGTTATTACTGCAGAAGGAGTAAACGGATATAGATATTCTTTAGTTGAAGGAGAAGATTTTGGAAGTATTCGAGCAAAAACTTTAGTGAGAAATGCAAATGGAACTCCAGTTGTAAATTCTTCAGGAGACTTATTAGTAAATGATGATTTTACTACAGTAGCACATGCACAACCAGACTTTACATTAGGTTGGAACAATACCTTCAATTACAAAGACTTTAGTTTTAGCTTTTTAATAGATGGTAAGTTCGGAGGAGATGTAGTAAGTGTAACTGAAGCTGTAAATGATCAATACGGAGTATCACAGGCTACTGCCGACGCCAGAAACAGAAATGGAGGAATGGTCAATGTGGTAGACGAAACTGGTGCACCATCACAAATAACAGCGCAAGCATATTATAATAAAATAGGAGGAAGAGCAGGAGTTTTAGGAGAGTACGTATATGATGCAACCAATATCAGTTTACGAGAAGTAGCACTAGGATACAAATTACCAATAAAATCAAATTTATTTGAAAGTGTTAAGTTGTCATTGATAGCTAACAATTTGTTTTTCTTGTATAAAGAAGCTCCATTCGATCCGAATATTGCAGCAAGTACTGGATTAGGATTACAAGGGGTTGATATCTACAATCAACCTTCAACTAGAAGTATAGGATTTAATGTAAATATTAACTTTTAAGCAAGATGAAACAGATAAGTAAATATATATATGCATTCATAATTTTAATTATTGTTAGTGCGTGCACGGAAGATTTTAAAGACATCAATACCAATCCTAATGGTATTTCACAAGAGAGTATTTCACAGCAGTTCAATCATATTAGAACTAAGTTTTCTCCTATGTTTTCAAACATTATCAGGGTAAATCCAGCTTGGAATTATCAGTTGCAACATGGATTAAATTCAGATGTGTACTCTGGGTATATGGCCGCTCCAACACCTTTTGCAGGTAACATTAATAATCAAACCTATAGCCTTGTTAATGGTTGGAATGGGTTTATCTGGAGTGATGCGTATAACGGAGATCAAGGAAATGGAGTAATACCACACGCAAGAGGAGTCAAAGAACAAATAGGTTTAAGTGATATTGATGGAGGAGAAAAATTTATCTTTTTAGCCAATATTATTAAAGTAATGGGAATGCATAGAGTATCGGATGTATTCGGACCTATTCGTTATTCAAAGTATGATAATTATGAAACTACAGGAGAATACGATTCTCAAGAAACTGCTTACAAAACCTTTTTTGCAGAATTAGATGAGGCAATAGCCGGATTAAAGCAGTATGAAGGAAATACGCAATTTGTTTCTATGGATTTATCAAATTTAAATGGAGATATTGCTGCATGGAGAGCTTTTGCAAATACACTTCGCTTACGATTAGCAATTAGAGTTTCTAAAGTAGATGCAGCGTTGGCTAAAACAGAAGGAGAAAAAGCCTTGAGTAGTGATGCAGGATTTTTAAGTACAGAATTAACTGTTGACATGGGAGGTTTTGTACATCCAATAGCAACCATTAGTGGAACTTGGAATGACGTATGTATGAGTGCCGAAATGGAAGTGATTTTAAAAGGATTTAATGATGGTAGAATTGCCAAGTATTTTAATGCACCAGCAGACGCTAGTTTAGGAGATTACAAAGGAGTGAGAATGGGTATTGATATTACAGCAAAATCTCAATATGCAAGTCATTCACTTTTAGGAGACGTAGTAATGGCAGCTGAAAGAAAAGTTTGGTTTACAGTAGCTGAGGTATACTTTTTAAAAGCGGAGGCCGCTTTAAGAGGTTGGGCAGGAGCTGGTACTGCAAAAGACAATTATGAATTAGGAGTAAAAGCTTCTTTTGCACAGCACGGAGTTTCTGATGTAGACACCTATTTAGCTGATAATACAAGTACTCCAAATGATTTTGTAGATGCACTTAATGCAGTGAATAATGTAGCGTACGCAAGCGATGTTAAAATTGCATATAACGCTACAGGAACTAATGAAGAACAATTAGAACAAATTATAACACAAAAGTGGATTGCCATGTTTCCTGATGGACAAGAAGCTTGGAGTGAATTTAGAAGAACTGGATATCCAAGAGTTTTTCCAGTTGTAGTGAACAATAGTGGAGGAGATATAGATACAAATACTCAAATACGACGTATCAATTTTGTAGACAGTGAGAAGAACACAAATGCTGCCAATGTACAACAAGCTGTAGGGTTTTTAAAAGGACCAGATAACGGTGGTACGAGACTTTGGTGGGATACAGGTGGAAGTAATTTTTAATAAAATGAACTTTGTTTTAACAATCGGGAATGTAAGCATGATATGTAAATGCATTCTCGTTTGTTTTTAGTACCTCTTTTAAAGTGGTTAGTCGAAAAAATTAGCTTCATCATATTTCTCGAGATAATTTTATTAAAAAATTAAAATAATGGTCACAGATATATATATGTATAATCCACAAGAAATAGTTTACAAGCCTGCAGGACAATTTGAAGAAACTCGATTCGAAAAAATTCATAACATTATTTTTAATAATTCGTTAGACGCTTCTAAAATTGTAGCAAAGGAAATAGCAGATTTAATCAGGCAGAAATCTAAGGAAGGAAAAATGTGTGTATTAGGATTGGCTACAGGATCTTCTCCAATTAAGGTTTATGAAGAATTAGTTCGTTTGCACAAGGAAGAAAACTTAAGTTTTACAAATGTAATCACGTTTAACTTAGATGAGTATTTACCTATACAACCCAATGATATGCAAAGTTACTATTACTTTATGCATGATCATTTGTTTAACCATGTAGATATTTTACCAGAAAATGTGCACATACCAGATGGTACCATTTCATCAGAAGAAATCTATCAATATTGCATTGATTATGAATTGAAAATTAAAGAAGCTGGTGGATTAGATTTTCAATTACTTGGTATAGGAAGAACCGGACATATAGGATTTAATGAACCTGGTTCTCATCAAAATTCAGGAACAAGAAGTATTACATTAAATCATATAACAAGAGTAGATGCAGCTTCTAGCTTTTTAGGAATCGATAATGTTCCTAAACGAGCAATTACAATGGGAGTAAATACCATACAAAAAGCACGACGTGTTGTACTTTTAGCTTGGGGAGTTAATAAAGCTAAAATTATAAAAGAAACCATTGAAGGAGATATCACCTCTCAAGTTCCTGCCACCTATTTACAAAACCATAAGAACGCAACGTTTATTTTAGATATTGAAGCCTCTTCAGAACTTACAAGAATAAAAACTCCTTGGTTGGTGTCTTCTTGCGTTTGGAAAGATGAACTTAAAAAGAAAGCTGTTTTTTGGTTGAGTGAGAAACTTCAAAAATCAATCTTAAAACTTACAGATAAAGATTATAACGAGCATGGAATGTCTGGTTTATTAGCAGAAGAAGGGAATGCGTATGATTTAAACATAAAAATCTTTAATAAACTACAACATACTATCACTGGTTGGCCGGGAGGGAAGCCAAAATCTGATGATACAAACCGTCCAGAAAGAGCAAATCCATCAAAAAAACGTGTACTCATATTTAGTCCGCATCCTGATGATGATGTTATTTCTATGGGAGGAACTTTTGATCGATTGGTAGAGCAAGGACATGAAGTACATATAGCCTATCAAACATCTGGGAACATTGCGGTAACAGATGAAGATGCTCTAAAATTTGTTGAGGTGGCAGCAGGATTAACTTCCAATGCTTTGGCAATAAAAGATATGGTTGGTAAAATTCTAACAAAAAAGAATAATAGCATCGATTCATTAGAAGTAAGATTGTTAAAAGGAGCAATACGAAAAGCAGAATCGTTGGCGGCAACAAGATATCTTGGATTACCTGATGAGAATGTCCATTTTTTAAACCTTCCATTCTATGAAACTGGTACGGTAAAGAAAAAGAATCTTTCAGAAGAAGATATAAACATAATGAGTGATTTAATAACGAAAGTTAAGCCACATCAAATTTATGCAGCAGGAGATTTAGCTGATCCTCATGGTACTCATAAAGTGTGTTTGGATGCTTTATTTGAATCAATCGAAATATTAAAAGAACAAGCATTTATGAATGATTGTTGGGTATGGTTGTATAGAGGAGCTTGGTTTGAATGGGAACCATATGAAATAGATATGGCGGTACCGATGAGTCCAGATCAGGTGATCAAAAAGAGACACGCAATATTCTTTCATCAATCACAAAAAGATAAAGTAATGTTTAGAGGAGATGATGCTCGTGAGTTTTGGGTAAGAGCAGAAGACCGAAACCGATTGACTGCAGAAAAATACCATGGTTTAGGTATGGCAGATTACGCAGCTATTGAAGCTTTTAAACGATATTATTTTTAATATATGAAAAAAGAGTTTTATTTAATTATAACAATATTGAGTACTGTTTTTTTATCGTACTCTCAAGAAATAGAAAAGGATTTTGATTTAATGCCTTGGCCAAAAGAAATAACAGGCAATTCAGAGAAGTTAATAATCACTGAAAACTTTACCATATCCTTAAACAATCAAAGTAATAGAGTCTATAGAGCAGCTACACGATTTATTAGACGGTTGGCTAATAGTACGGGAGTATTTATAAATGAAGGGTTTCCTGTTCAAAATAGCAAAAAAGCAACCGTACAAATTCGTTTTAAGAAAACAGCAGATTTAAACTTGAAAGTTAATGAAGCTTATACCCTAGAGGTAAATCGAAAAGGAATTACTATTGAATCTGAAACTGATATTGGTGTGTTACATGCATTAGAAACACTAAGGCAATTAGTAACCTTTAATAAACATGAGTATTTCTTTAGAGGAGTTTCTATTAAAGATGCCCCTCGTTTTAAATGGAGAGGACTTATGATTGATGTAGCGCGTCATTTTCAACCCGTAGCTGTTCTTAAAAGAAACTTAGATGCAATGGCAGCTGTAAAGATGAATGTTTTTCATTGGCATTTATCCGATGATCAAGGGTTTAGAATTGAGTCGAAAGTTTACCCGAAGTTGCATGAGTTAGGATCAGACGGTCAATATTATACCCAAGAAGAAATTAAAGAGATTGTAAACTATGCGAATAGATTAGGAATTCGCGTAATTCCAGAAATAGATGTTCCTGGGCATGCAACAGCTATTTTAACAGCATATCCTGAGTTAGGAAGTAAAGATGGATATGATTACAAAATAGAACGATTTGCAGGGGTTTTTGATCCTACATTAAACCCTATGAAACCGGAGGTTTATGTGTTTCTTGATAAGTTATTTGCCGAAGTTACTACGTTGTTTCCTGACATTTATTTTCATATCGGAGGAGATGAAAACGAAGGGAAGCATTGGGATGCTAATAAAAAGATTCAAGCATTTAAGAAAAGACATAGTTTAAAGACAAACCATGATTTACAAACATATTTTAATATTAAGTTAGAGAAAATATTAAAAAAACATGGAAAAAAATTAGTTGGTTGGGATGAAATCATGACTCCTAATATGCCTAAAACGGCCATCATCCACTCATGGAGAGGAGAACATGAAGGATTTAAAGAAGGAACTTTAGTTGAAGCTGTAAAAAAAGGATACCAGGCCATACTTTCAAATGGTTACTACATCGATAGAATGCAACCTGTAGAGGAGCATTATCTTATTGATCCTACAAATGGCATAACATTCACTTCTAAAGAAGAGCAACTAATTTTAGGAGGAGAAGCAACCATGTGGGGAGAACTTGTAACTCCACTAACTATTGATAGTCGCATTTGGCCAAGAACAGCTGCAATTGCAGAAAGGTTTTGGTCCCCAAAAAACATCAGAGATGTTGATAATATGCGAAAAAGGTTACAAAAAGTAAGTCTGCAATTAGAAAAGATAGGCATTACTCACTTGAAAAATCAAGATGTAATTTTAAGAAACCTTACCAAAGGACAAGAGATAAGTTCGTTAAAAACATTGACAAAGATTTACGAACCTTTAAAGATTTACTCACGAAATAAAGGAGGTACTGAGTATAAGTCATTTTCTCCATTTACTTTGTTTGCCGATGCTTGTACCACAAACGCAACTGATGCAGAAAAGTTTGCTAAGGTGGTAGATGTCTACATGAAAACTTCATCGGTAAAGAGCAAAGAAGAATTATTGAGTTTATTCGAAAAATGGAGTAATAATTATAAGGACTTCTTAAAGTTAAATACCAATCCTTTATTGGAAGATATTAAACCCTTTTATGCAAGTTTGGATGTGGTCTCCTCAACGTTAATACACTCCATAAAAAAAGGGAAGTTAATGACAGAAGAAGCGTCTTTGATCAAAGAGAATTTACAAAAGTTGAACGAACCCTTAGAAGATACTGAATTGATGATTACAGAATCGTTAAACAAGTTGATAGCTCATTTAAAAGGAGGTAGAACAAAGTAATTTTTAATGTAATATCTTTTTGTTAAAAAAACGATTATAATTATTGTAGTAAAAGCCTTTGGGAAAATCTCTTTGGTTGTTTGCAAAAGATTAAAATTAAAGACATATGCAAAACACAGTAACACTAAAAAACATAGCATCAAAATTAGGAGTATCAGTATCTACTGTGTCAAAAGCATTGAATGATAGTTATGAGATAAGCAACTCAACAAAAAAAAGAATAATAACAGCAGCCAAAGTACTCAACTATAAACCTAATTTTTATGCTAAGAGTTTAAAGAAAAGAGAGAAGTTGATTATAGGAGTCATAGTACCCTCTTTAAAAGAAGAGTTTTATTTGAACTTGGTTACAGGAATCACGGAAGAATCTTATAAACAAGGACATCTCATAATGGTTTATCAAACAGGAGATACTGTAGAAAAAGAAATCTCTTATACTCGTTTGCTTTCAAGAGATATTATTGATGGATTGATTTATTCATCAAACGCCAAAAAAGAGGAAAACATCTACTTAGAGAAATTGTTGAAAGAAGACTTGTTACCTATTGAATTAATGCAACGAACAACTCAAAAAAACTTTCATGATTTTGAAGAAAACGGAACCGTAAAAGAAGTTGATTTAGGAAGGGAATTAGTGAATAAAATAATTGATAGAATAAACTCGTAAGAAATGATTTTAGTAGCGGATAGTGGATCAACAAAATGTGATTGGGTTTTAATAGCAAAGAATAAGAAAAAGGTTAGAAGAGTTAGAACTAAGGGATTGAATCCGGTGATACTGAAAGAAGAACATATTGTAAAGGTTATACAGAAAAACAAAAGTTTAAGAAAATATAAAGACAGTATAGAGCAAGTGTATTTTTTTGGAGCGGGTTGCAATACAGAAGAAAGTAAAGATCTTGTTTCTAACATTCTTACATCTCAATTTGTAAATGCAAGAAGTATTTATGTAAATGAAGACTTAATGCTTGCAGCTTTATCTATAACATCAGAGCCAGCAGTCGTTTGTATCTTAGGTACAGGTTCTAATTGTTGTTTCTTTAATGGTGAAGAAATAGAACAGAAAAATTTAGCAATGGGCTATTTGTTAATGGATGAAGGAAGTGGTAATCATTTAGGGAAAGAGCTGTTAAAGAAGTACTATTATAATAAAATGCCTGAAGACCTTAAGTTTTCTTTAGAAAAAGAGTTTAATCTATCCCCACAAAAAGTCATCTCTAAATTATATAACTCCAAAGCACCTAATAAATATTTGGCAAAGCATGCGCGATTTTTATTTGAAAATATAGAAAATGATTTTTGCCAAGAAGTCATAAAAGATGTTATACATCAATTTATAGAAAATCAATTAAAGGAGTATAAAAATGAAATAGTTTCTCATCCAATTTATTTTGTAGGGTCGGTAGCGTATTTTTCTCAAAACCTTATCAATGAGAAGTTGAAATCTAAAAACATAAAACAAGCCAATAGGTTTGTAAGAAGGCCTTTACAAAGTTTTATTCAACGGATAAAAAATGGAGAAGAGGTTTTTAAAAATATAAAAACACAAGAATTTCATTATCACTAAAAAATAAACCCTGTAAGTACATAACTTACAGGGTTTATTTGTGGAGACGCCGAGTATTGTTATTTCTATATCTTGTTATAACTAAAGAATATAATTAACTATAAAACCCTTGTTTATCAAGGGTTTTGTTATATTTGTTTCATATCGAAGTTTTAATAAAATATAACATTTTTGTCAGTGAATTTGTCAGTAAGATATGAAACATACTTTTTATTTAGATAAAGCAAAATCAGAAAAAAAAACTCTGATTATGTTTTCTTGCAGTTTCAAATTAGAAAAAAAGAAATTTGTTTATTCCACAGGAGAAAGTATTCTCCCTGAACATTGGAATAAAGAGACAAACTTACCAAAGTTAAAAGGTCCAAAAAAAGATCCCTCTGCTAGAACAATCTCAAATCAATTAAATAGATACTCTAAATACTTTTCTGAAATAGTAAATATTCATAAAAATATTGGAGAACCTCTGACTTCACAAAAACTGAAAGACCTTTTTAATAAAGAGTTTAAGAAAGGATATGGTAATATTGGGGATTTTTTTTCAGTATTTGATGATTTTATGAAAGAAAAAATTGAATTAAAACATTGGTCTCATTCTACTATTAAAAGGTATAAGAATATTAAAAATATTCTGAAAGCTTTTGAAAAAGAAAAGAAGTACAAATTGACTTTTTCTACAATAAACAATCAGTTTCATAAGAAATTTACTACCTATTGTATGGATGATTTAGGGCATATAAATAATACTTATGCTCGTAATTTAGGACTTTTTAAAACATTTATGTATTGGGCTTATGATAATAAAAAAACGATGAAAGATGATTTTAAAAAGTTTAAGAAAGTTGAAAAGGTAATTACAAATCAAGTTGCTTTAACCCTAGAAGATTTACAAAAATTATTAAATCATAAATTTAATAATGAGCGATTAGAAAAAGTTAGAGATACTTTTGTGTTTGCTTGTGTTACAGGAATGCGTTTTGGTGAATTAACAACTATTTCAAAATCATCAATTACAAATGATGCTATAATTTTGAAAGAGGAGAAAGATGAAACAAAGCAAGTACGAGAAATTCCTTTAAGCTCAATATCTAGAGCGATTTTAGAAAAGTATAACTATAAACTACCTCTAATAACGAATCAAAAACAAAATCAATATATCAAAGAGGTTTTTAAAGAGCTTGACTACACGTTTGAGGTACAGAAGGTAACAACTAGAGGAAAAGAAAACATAAAAGAAGAAATGCCTTTTTATGAAAGAATTTCTAGTCATACTGCAAGGCGTACTTTTATAACGATGATGAAAAGAAAAGGTAAAAGTGATAAATTAATAGCTTCTGTTACTGGTCATCGAGATATGAAAACGTTGAATCAATATTATCAGGTAAGTACAGATGAAAAGAAAGATGCTATTGACGAAGTTTTTAAAATAGATTAGCTATGAAGTACGCAAAAAATCAAACTATTGATAGGATAAAAATACTAATATTTATACTTGTCTTTTTTGTGTTTTTAATTGTTCTAATTAAGAATCTTAATATTTCTATATATATTAAAGAATTTATTATAGGTGTTGCTTTTTTATTATTTATTATTTATCTGTTTCTAATGTATTTTGAAGTAAAAAAGGTACAGATGGCAAAAGTTAAGTTACCTAAAAATGATGTTTCAAATATAATTAATGACGAGTTAACTTTTCAAAATTTATTTAAGGAATATAAATTTGAAGAGTTTAAACAGAAGGTTTCGGGATTGGAAGTTTTAAATAAAAACTCTTTGAAAAAAAGAAAATATATTAATGCCGTTCTTTATTACAAATTGATGAATAATAATTATTTATTTGAATGGGTTGAACCTACAACAATTTACCATAAATTTTCACAAGTTTATTTTGATGTTAAATATCATAATTCTAATTTTTCAAAAAATAAGATTGAAAAAATGACTTTAAAATCTAATAAGGATAGCATGAGTAATGCAATGAAAGTTTATTATTACGATTTAAAAGTTTTGGGAGATAATTAATGCTTTTTTGAGTTTCAATTGGTTTCAATTGAATCAATTGAACTGTTTTTTATAGCTTAAAGTGTTATTTAACTACACCTTTGTGGCATAACTCAAAATGTCATAAAATGGAAAATCCTTTTGAAAAAATAACTTATCAATTAGAGAAATTAACTTTATCTATTGAAGAACTAAAAGAAGTTAGTAGGACAGAAAAAGAAGATAAAATATATTCTGTAGAGGAAGCTTCTGAAATTACAAAATGCTCTAAACAAACTATTAGAAGTCTAGTTAAACGAGGTATTATAAAAGGCACACGAATTGGTAGAAGAATTTTAATTCCACATGAGGAATTATTTAACTCTATGAACGAAGTGAAATCGTTGAAATACAAGCGATAGATGAAAAGTTTAGAGCCAAGTTATTACTCAATAATTCCCGCACCTGTAAGGTATGATAAGCGTTTAACCCCAAATGCTAAAATATTGTATGCAGAAATAACCTCATTAACTAATCAATTAGGATTTTGTTATGCGAGTAACAAGTACTTTCAAGATTTATATCAAGTTTCAAAGCAATCAATAAATACCTGGTTAAAACAGCTTGAAGAATACGGGTATATTAAACGGCATATTTATCGTGATAGAGGTAGTAAACAAATCTTGAATAGGTATATAACAATTTTTGAAAAGCCTATACAAGTAAACTTTAATAGGTCTATACAAGAAATCTTTACAGATAATAATAAAGCTTTAAATAATAAATTTAATAATTTAAAAAAGAGAAGTTTAAATCCTAGAAAATCATGAAAGCAGGGCAAAAATTAAAAATTCAAATGGGGTTTGAATTAGATGAAGAAAAAAAAAAGAGTTGCGCGAGAAAAAAAAGAAATTGAACGGAATGTAGAATATTTCATAAAAATTTCTAAGTCTAAAATTAATACTAATCAGAAAATGAATACAGAAGAATTTAAAAATGTATTTTGGAAAATAGCGAATGAGTATTTTTCAAAATTAAATAGAGAATTTATAGTTGATGATAACAACAAGGACTTCCTACATCTTTTGTCGTTATATTTTTCAGAAAACCAAGATTTTGAAACAATTGCTGGCGGAGAAATAAGGAAGGGACTATTAATCTATGGTTCTTGCGGAACAGGTAAATCCTCAATTTTTGATATAATTCAAAATATTAGTAAAAGATACGGTTTAAAATCTTTTTGGTTTAAAAATGTTTCTGTTCATCAAGTAATAACCGATTATAATACACAGGGAGAGGAAATAGTAAAAATATATACTAGAGGAAAGATACATTTTGATGATTTAGGGGCAGAAAAAGAAGCGAATAGTTGGGGGATTCGTGAAAAATTGATGATTAGAATTTTAGAAACACGATACAACCTTTTTAAAGAAAAAGGGATTAAAACATATATAACAACAAATTTATCACTTGAAGAATTAAAAAAAATCTATGGTATGCGTGTCTACGATAGATTATTTGAAATGTTCAATTTTCTAGAGTTAAACGGAAGCTCTAGAAGATACTAAAGTATAATTATCTAATTGGTCAATTATAGGTTTAGATAAATAGCTGTAAATCTAAATATCTATTTAACAAATTAGTTATTTATGTATTTATCTAATTCTCTGAATATTTAAAAGACTATATAGATAAGTGTCACTTTTAAAGACTTTCGCAACTTTTACTTTGGATTAATACACATATTTTTCATAGATGATATACTCATATGCTTTCGTTTAAAAAATGCTAAGAAAAACCTGTTTTTATTTTTTTGCAAGTTGTGTTTTCGCAAAGCGAATGAAAACAAATCTTGCCCCTTTTTATCAAGGGGAGAGTAAAAAAATCTCCCAAGTCGATTTTTAAAAATTAAAGGTAAAGCATCAATATAGCTTATGAAATACTCAAAAGAACAGAGAAAATTAATTGCAAAAAAAGCTGTTGAAGAAAACAACGTAGCTAAAATTTCTGCTGAATATGGTTTGAATCAAAGTACTGTTTACAGATATATTGAAAAGTTAAGAAATAATGATAATAGAAAAAATCATTTAAGTATATCATTCACAGATAAAGAATATGAAAAATTAGTTAGTAAAGCTAAAGATTTAGGTTATGAAAAAAACTATGCTTACTACATAAGAAAAATGCTTTTCGATAAAAATAGAATAATGGTTAATCCTAAAGTATTAATTGATGAATTGTATCTATTAAGAGCTGAGATAAATAAAATTGGTTCTAATGTAAATCAGATAGCTAATTACACAAATTTTTTAGGTAACAGAAACAGTATAGAAACTCAATTTTATGTACGCTATTCTGAACTACAAATTGAATTTGAAAAGCAAGTAAATGAAGCTAGAAAAAATATAGATGATATTTTATCTAAGATATGACGATTCTTATAGTTTTTTTGAAAGTACAATTTGAAAAAAATATGTTTTCTAAATTGAACACCAGAAATGCTTTTTGGTCAAATAAAGTTATCTAGTGATTTTTATTATAAAGTTTCCTTTGTTTGTTGATTCGCTTTTATTTTTAGATAATTTTAATTCCTTACTTAAAGATATAAACGACAATATCCTTTCATATGGTGTTAATGACAAAAACTGGTCTAACTGCCTTTGGTTGCTTTCTTCTTTAGTTTCAAAACGGACTTTCATATTAGCGATTTAATACAAATATAGTGTTTAATAGGAAGTTTTAAATAGGTTTGGTTTCAGATATTTTAGTGCTATAATAATAGAAAAAACGTAAGTTTGTAACAAACTAAATAATATAAGAGAATACATAAATTAACATAAAATACACAGCGTTTAGCTTTTGATTTGGAACTAGGAAATCGCCAATTTTTTAAATCCTCCACATTCAAAACTAAGACGCCCACGTACTGCGTGGGCTGTTCTTGTTTGGAGGAAAGGGTGTTTGGCGATACCACTAGTTCATCAAGTTTCAGTTCCACGCTTTTTTTATACTCCAAAATGAAACAAATAGGACAAATTTCAAATAGTACTGCAACAAAAAAAGATAATGAAATGCTTTCTGATTATTGGAAAGTAAAAAGCAAAAACGATATCGAAGGTTTTGTTTTTTCAGATAACGAGTTTTTAAAAAGATATTCTAATAACAAGAGTTTCTTAAGTTTAAAAAGTATAGAAACATTTGCTGTTTATCGAGTTTCTAAATGTGATGTATGTCTAGATTCTTTTAACATAATTATCAATGACAGAAACCATCTAAGAGAATTTCTTCAATCTAAAATTAAATGTTGTCGTGTTTGCAAACTTTACCAATCTTCAATAGAAACAATTACAAAATAATTTTTAACAACTAAAACAACCAATTATGAAAATCAATTTATCCTCATTAACAATCTTTTTATTCGTATTAATGACATCTTGTAGTTCTGATAAACTTACTAAAGAAAAAGTAAGAGAACTCTACAAAGAATGTTATGAAAAAGGAGAAACCCAATATGCAGAAAAAAAGATAGTACTTGGAAACAAAACTGTACTAAATAAAAAGTTAAATCCTCAAAATACTGAAGAAAACTATAATAAATTAAAGGCGCAAGGCTTGATTAGTTTTGAAAAATTAACAACATCTTTTATGGGGTATCCAGAGTATAATATTTCACTAACAGAAAAAGGGAAAAGCTATATTTCACAAACAATAAAAAAAGGAGCTTGGACTACAACTATGATGAAATGTTTCTCATTGGAATTAGATGAAATAAAAGAAATTCACGAAATTCCAGAAAAAAATATAGCTACAATAAAAGTTACTTTTAAAAAAGTTAATAAAACACCTTTCATTATTTTAATGAGTGAGAAATCAAATAATAATGAAGTAATTGAAAAAACTATTGGTTTGAAAAAAACAAACGAAGGATGGAAATTGTGTGATTAGAAACCAATAATACTTTAGAACTCGCTTACGCTCGATATTTTTATTTTCAGTGAAACAAGTTTAACTAAAAATAAAAATAGTCGGGCTTTTTATTACAGCTTTAGTTTTTTACTGTAGCTGTGTTTATTTTAATACTCATTTAGTGAGATATTAAATAAATACTTCTAAATTAGCACCTGAATTTAAATATTCAAAGATGAACCGAATTAAAGTGGTTTTAGAACAGAAAGGAATAAAACAAAAATGGTTAGCAGAACAGCTAGGTAAGAGTTATAATATGGTAAACTCTTATGCTCAGAATAGACGACAACCAAGTATTGAATGTTTGTATGAAATTGCTGAAATATTAACTATTGATGTAAAAGATTTAATAGTTTCAAGCAGAAATAAGAATGAAAAATAGATTAAATGTAATAGACTTATTTTCAGGATGTGGGGGGTTGAGTGAAGGTTTGCTTCAGTCAAAGAAATTTGACCTAGTTGCTCATGTAGAATGGGAATTACCTATGGTTGAAACTCTAAGAAATAGATTAGTTAGTAAATGGAATCACACTAACGAAGAAGCAAAAAAAAGAGTAGTTTTTTTTGATATTCAAAAAACAGAAGAATTAATAAATGGTAATTGGAATGATGAAACAGTTAAAAAATATGCTTCTAAAAATGATTCTCTGATTATTAATAAAGGGTTAAGAGGATTAATTAGTAATAAGAAAATAGATGTTATTGTTGGTGGTCCACCATGCCAAGCATATTCTATTCATGGAAGAGCAACAGACCCTAATTCAATGAATGACGATTATCGTAATTATCTTTTTGAAAGTTTTGCTCACATTGTAAATGATTTTCAACCTAAAGTATTTGTCTTTGAAAATGTCCCGGGTATTTTAAGTTCTAATCCTGGAGGTGTACCTATAACAGAAAGAATCTCAAAAGCATTTAATAAAATAGGATATAAAATACTAGATTCAAAAAACTTAAAAGATTCTGTATTTGATTGTTCTGAATATAATGTACCCCAAAATAGAAAAAGAGTTTTAATTATAGGAATTAAAAAAGATTCTAAATTAAAATTAAGCGATTTTTATGAAGCTATAAAAAGTAGAAGTAATAAAAACAATAAAAAGACTGTAAGAGATGCAATTGGTTTTTTGCCTGCTATTTACCCTTTAAAAAAACCAAAAAAAGTAGGTAGAAAAAATGTTTCTCATTATTCATTAGACAATAGTGTTTTACAGCATACACCTAGATATAATAACTTAAGAGATATCAATATTTTTAAAGAGTGGGTCACAAATAAAATGAATTATATATCTCATCAAGAGAAAATTGAATTTTACTATAAGAAAACAAACAAAAAAACTTTATACAGTAAGTACAGGAGTTTGGAATGGGATAAACCTTCTTATACTATTGTGGCTCATTTGCAAAAAGATGGATTAACATTTATCCACCCTGATGCGGAGCAAGCTAGGAGTATAACTATTAGAGAGGCAGCATTATTAATGACTTTTCCTTTAGATTATAAATTTTTGGGTTCAAATGCCTACTGTTACAAGATGATAGGTAACGCTGTTCCTGTTGAATTTGCCAAGATAGTAGGTGAATCTGTATACAAAGTATTTTCTAAAACAGAAATAATAAAAGAGTATGAATGTATTGATAGCGTGTGAAGAAAGTCAAACAGTTTGTAAAGCCTTTAGAAATATAGGTGTTGAAGCATTTAGTTGTGATATCCTTCCTTCTAGTGGAGGTCATCCTGAATGGCATTTTAATTGCGATGTGTTTGAAATAATAGATAATAATGGAGGTGTGTTAGAAAATGGTGAAGAGCATTTTATTAAAGGTAATTGGGATTTAATGATTGCTCACCCTCCTTGTACTTATTTAGCCGTTAGTGGGGCTAGATGGTTTTATCACCCAGATGATAAACATTTACCTGTTACTAAACGTAGACCACACCCTAGATTTCCTGATAGAGCTAAAAAGCGTGATGAAGCATTAAACTTTTTTATTAAGCTTTGTGAAGCACCAATTGAGAGAATTGCGGTAGAAAATCCAGTTGGTACTGTTAATACAAAATACAGAAAACCAGATCAAACTGTTCAACCATGGATGTTTGGTGATGAAGCATCAAAAAAAACATGCTTATGGCTTAAAAACTTACCTAATCTAGAACCAACAAATATAGTAGGTGAAGGAGAAAGAGTTGTCTTGTCTAGTGGAAGGTCATTACCAAAGTGGTATTCAGATTCTTTTCACACTTCAATTCCGACAGAATTAAGAAGAACTTTAAGAAGTAAAACTTTTCAAGGATTTGCTAACGCAATAGCACTTCAATGGTCAAATTTATAATTATGTTTCATGATTTATATTAGAGAAATTTTTAAACAAGATTTAAGAGGAGGAAAACAAATAGCATTTCCTACAAAACCTTCAAATAATTTTTTCAATTTTGATTATGTAAAACCAGACGAAGATCGAAAAATATCCTTTTCTTTTATAGAAGACGATATTCACTCTGAAAATAACAAGTTTAACAATAAACTCATAAATACTAGATTGTATGCTGCAGAAGGAAAAGAAGCAAGGATAGATAGTGAATTAAAAAGTTTTTTGATTAAATCATTAAAGGCTGAAATAGGAGATATAATTGTTTTTATTAGAAAAAATGATAAAGAGTTTCAATTCAAATTTATTTCGAGTAAAGATAAAGTCAGATACAACCTTTTAAAATCATTAATAAATGGTTATCACGAACTCCCGATAATTGATAATGATAGGAGCGAGAAAGAAATTACTATAAAAGCGATTAATAAAATCTTTTACGGAGCACCAGGTACTGGTAAATCTCATAAAGTAAAAGAAATTGTAAAAGGTAAAGAAGAAAGAACGGAAAGAGTAACATTTCATCCAGAGTATGATTATTCGTCTTTTATTGGTGGTTATAAACCTACAATGGATGGTGAAAAGATTAAATACGAATTTGTTCCACAGGCTTTTACAAATGTTTATATAAATGCTTGGAATGACCTAGAAAATGATTATTACTTGGTTATAGAGGAAATTAACAGAGGGAATTGTGCAGAAATTTTTGGAGATGTTTTTCAACTATTAGATAGAACTAATGATTATAAAATAACTCCTTCTAAAGAATTAAAAGAATATTTGGAAACAAAGTTAAAAGATAATCCTAACATTCAAGCGAATAAACTTTTACTTCCTCCAAACCTTAGTATTTTGGCAACAATGAATACCTCAGACCAATCATTATTTCCAATGGATAGTGCATTTAAAAGAAGATGGGATTGGGAATATATTCCAATCAACTATTCAAGAATAGAAGATGAGAATTCATCAACAAAATTTGTCGTGAAAATATCAAATGGTGAATCATTTAAATGGTTAGATTTTATCGAAAAAGTTAATGAAAAAATTAGTCAAAATCATAATTTGGGAATGGACAAATGTTTAGGGAATTATTTTATTAAGCCTATAAATGACGTAATTGAAATAGATACTTTTATTAATAAAGCGATTTTTTACTTGTGGAATGATGTTTTTAAAGATGAACGAGAGGAAGAAAGCATCTTTAAAAACAAAGTTACTTATGAAAAATTCTTTCCAATAGATGAAAAAAACGGAATACAAAAAGTAAAAGATATTTTAGATGATTTGGAAATTGATTATAAAGATTCAATCTAATGAGAATCCTAATTGAAGGAGAAAAATATAAGTTAGAAGAACTAAATAAAATTTTTGATAACCAAAAATTTTATTATCAAAACGATAGTCAATATGGCACAATATTATCGGTAGGTTATTATCATTCCTATGAAAAAGGAGAGCTTGTTTATATGCTACCAAAAGTATTTATGGCTGGTGGTGGAAAAACAGTATTTAACACAGATAAAGAAGAACTTTACAATTTAGATAAAGTAGAAAGTTTTAAACACAAAGAACAGTATAATTGGATTAGGCAAATTTCTGTTTATTTTTATAATAGTCTACTAGAATTTAAAAGAAGAAATAAATCAACTACCATTGTTCAAAGTTCATTATTGTCAAATTTAAATACTAATTTAAAAGATAAAGAATATTCTTATTTAGATTTACTTTTAAGTTTTGTTAATTTTTATAAAAAGAATAAAAACCAAATTTTATTTAAGTATGTTGAATTTAATTCTAAACAAGTAAAAAAGCTTAATTGGGAAAAGACAATTAGAAAATCAATTCCACTAATTACACAAGACAAAAAGCCTATTTACAACATTTTTAGAAATAGGAAAAGAATTATAAATACTGAAGAAGAACTATTAATCTATTTTTTTTCAATTTTAAATAAATTAAATACAGAACATAATCTCTATTTAAATATTGATAAATCTTATCCATTAATAAAAGGTGCAAAATTTGAACTGTTACAAAAAAATGGGTTATCAAAACTAAAAAAAATAAAATACCGTTATTTCAATGATACTTTGAAAAAAATGTATCATTTATGTGAAATCTATTTTTCTCAGACAGATACAAGTAGTATCCGTAAGAAAAAAGAGGAATTCATTTCTGTAAACAGCTATAACTTAGTTTTTGAAGATATGATTGACAAACTTTTTTCAGATAAAATTGAAGATAAAAAAACATCTGACGGAACGACATTAAGACATTTAAAATATAATGATGATGGTAAAATAATTGACCATATTTTTGATTACCAATCTTTATTAGACACTAGTGATATTTTTTATATTGGAGATTCTAAATATTATAAATCAGATAATACGGCTGGTAAAGTGTCTAAATATAAACAATTTACTTATGCTAGAAATGTAATTCAATATAATATTGACCTTTTAAATGAAACAGATTCATATTATAAAGAAAATTTAAGGTATAGGGACAAACTTACTGAAGGTTATAATATTACTCCTAATTTTTTTATTTATGGATATATCAATGATTATAAAAACTTTGATAATAATAAATTGACTGAAAAAGGAGATGTTGTGAAATCGTTTCACTTTAAAGAAAGGCTATTTGATAGAGATACACTTTTTGTTCATCAATATAAAATTAATTTTCTCTATGTTTTGAAATCTTATTCTCAATTTAGTAATCAAACTATAGAAAAATTCAGAACAGAAACTAAATTAGTATTTAGAAATAACTTTATTAACTTCTTGGCAAACCCTAGTAAATCGGAGTTTCAATTTTTTGAATACAGAAAGGATAATATTGAAGCTTTTGTAGATGATAATTTTAGAAAAATAAATGGAAAAACTTTCTATACAAAAGAAAAAAAATTGATTTTAGCTAAACATAAAACAGATAGAAGTTTAGATGAGATTTTGACAGAATTTAATGAGTATCAATTCCAACATTAATTTAGCCAAAATGTTTTAATAAAACTAGATTAAGTATTGAATGAAAATAAAAACTAGATTTACATATAGAAGTTATAACGGAAGTACTGAATATAGTAAAGAAGATAATATTTATTATGGAAAAATAATAAATATAACAAATCTTGTAAGTTATGAAGGAGCTTCAGTAAAAGAATTGGAAGAAAACTTTAAAAATGCTGTTGATGATTATTTAGAAATGGTTAAATAATTTCTTTTAAAAAAGTCAGTAAATTTGTCAGTATAAAACAACAAACCCTGTAAACATAATGCTTACAGGGTTTATTTGTGGAGACGCCGAGAATCGAACTCGGGTCCAAACAAGCAGCTCAAATGCTTTCTACATACTTAGTTTTGATTTAGTTTTCGACTAAAAGCTGATTCAAAACCACCCACTTTTAGCTTATCTCCTTAAATTTCGAAAACTTATCGGAGTGTTAAGTTTTCTATGTTTACTTTTACGATGCCCAAAAATGAAACGCCGTAAACCAAGGCTTTTCGTGGACATTTAGCTTGCACACCTTGTGTGCCGAGGCTCTATCTTACTATAATTCAGATTAAGCAGCTAAAGCGTAGTTATCTTCGCCGTTTAAAAGTTTGAAATAAGTTTTACGAGTTGTCATCTCACTCCTCGGTATGCTTACATTATCCCTGATCTCGCTGTCAAAACCAGTCGTCCCCAATATGTCAAAGAATTAAAATTATAATCGGCAAAAAGTATACCAATTATTAGGGCGTTCGGGTGGGCTTTTATTACTCTTTTTTTTAAGAAAACTTCATAAAAGAGCTCAAACAAATCGCTTAATCCCTAACGCGGGCAGCAAATATATAAAAATACTATTTGTGCAATAATTTTAAAACAAGTATTTTCGCAGGAAATGTTATAAAATATAACAATAAACAAAAAATTGTTTAATTTTAATACAAACAGACAATGAAATTCGGAATCATAAGAGAACGTAAGAATCCACCAGACAGAAGAGTTGTTTTTTCTCCAGAAAAACTAAGCGAATTTAAAGAAAAATTTCCGCAAGCAACCATAGCGGTAGAAAGTTCAGATATCCGAGTTTTTTCTGATCAAGCATATAAAGATGCCGGATTAGAAGTATCCAATGATGTTTCAGATTGCGACGTACTTTTAGGGGTAAAAGAAGTCCCTGTAGAGGCCTTAGTTCCGAATAAAAAATATTTCTATTTTTCACATACTATTAAAAAGCAACCTTACAATCGTAAGTTGTTAAAAGCTATGTTGGAAAGAAATATTGAAATGTATGATCATGAAACTATTGTAAAGGAAAGTGGAGCAAGATTGATTGGTTTTGGACGTTATGCTGGATTGGTAGGAGCTTATAACGGATTTAGAGCATTCGGATTAAGAGAAGGATTATTCAACTTACCAAAAGTAGAAACCTTAGCTGATTTAGATGAGGTAAAATCAGAATTAGATAAAATTACCCTGCCTAATATCAAAATATTATTGACGGGAACAGGAAAAGTGGCCTACGGAGCAAAAGAAATTTTAGATCACCTACAAATCAAACAAGTGAGCGATGCTTTGTATTTAACTGCTGATTTTTCTGAACCTGTTTATTGTATGGCAGATGTGATGGAATATAACAAACGTGTGGATGGTAAAGTAGGAGAGAAGTATGCCTTTTATAAAGACCCATCTGGGTATGAAAGTAACTTTATGCCCTATGCAAAAGTAACAGATTTCTTTATTGCAGGGCATTTCTATGGAGATGGAGCTCCATATTTATTTACAAGAGAAGATGCGAAACATCCTGAATTTAGAATCAAATATGTAGCTGATGTTTCTTGTGATATCGATGGACCTGTAGCCTCTACTATTCGTCCTTCAACCATTGCTGATCCTATTTACGGGTATGACCCTCAAACAGAATCAGAAGTTGATTTTAATGACGAAAGAGCAATTACAGTAATGGCGGTAGATAACTTACCATGTGAGTTACCAAAAGATGCCAGTGAAGGTTTTGGAGAAATGTTTTTAGAACACGTAATTCCTGCTTTTTACAATAATGATAAAGATGGAATTTTAGAAAGAGCAAAAATGACGACCAACGATGGTAAATTAACAGAGCGTTATGCTTACTTACAAGATTACGTAGACGGAAAAGAATAATAATTAGTTCAATCCCACTTCGGTGGGATTTTTTATATCATGATATCTGATAAACAATTTTTGGTAGATACCGCAAATATGAGAATGCCATTTGGTAAGTACAAAGGAACCTATTTAATAGATATACCAGAATATTACTTAGTTTGGTATAAGAACAAAGGATTTCCAAAGGGGAAATTAGGAACTATGCTTGGCTTGGTATATGAACTCCGATTAAACGGATTAGAAGATATTTTAAAAAAAATAAGGGAATGATTGTGTGAACATCATTCCCTTTTACTTGTCTATTTAAACCCTTATTTTAATAAAGACAAGTTGTAAGTGATTCCCCCTGAATAAATAATTGAATCACCTATGTTTCTTCCATCAATAACTTTTCCAATACCAGCACTAATTCCTAAGTTTGGAATAACTTCTTTATAAACTGTTAATCCAACTCTAGCGTAGTCAACATCTGTTTCTGGGAAATTTCCGGCAAAGGCTGGTGAACCAATATCAACTCCTTCTTCAGAATTAGCGTAGTCTGCCCAAGCTTCTACATAAATATGCTTACTTGCATATCCAATTTTTCCACTAGTAACAAAGGCATTAGGAGCATTAAAATCTCCTCTATTTGGTATCAAGTTGTTATCTGCATCTCCTCTTAAATTGTATCCGGCATAAAGCGTAGAGAAGAAACCGATATCAGTATTTAAATGTAGTCCTAATCGTAAGTCTACTCCAAAAGCACCTGTACCTAAAGATAAAATTCCAACAGGTTCATAATTGGTTGGAATAACAACTGCACCAGCTGTTAAAATGCTTAAATCTGCTTTTGCAAACTTAAATGTGTGTGCATTTAACTTTAATCCAATTGTAATGTCTTGTAAACCAGAAATAGAAGTTTCTCCATTTACTGGGTCAGGAGCACCACTGGTATTTTCTGCAGAAATATACGGTACTTTAACAACTGCTGATAATCGGTCAGTAATACCATACTTGGCAAATAAAGAGAAAATGTTTTGATTAATTTCTCCATGAACAGGAACAGCATCTTGCTTTTCTTCTCCTAAGTAAAATTGGTCAAAATCACTTTTTGCATAAGAAGCTGTGATTGAAAGATCTCCTTTTTTCGGTGTAAAACCATCAAACATACCTTGTGCATTTGAAGCGGTAGAAACTCCTAGTAAAACGCACAACGTACATACTGCTTGGGTAATTTTTTTCATTATGTATATTGTTGATTTAATTACAAGTTCGTCGAGAAAAAAATCAATCATTACTCAAAAAAAATGATTTAACATTTTTTAACAACATAAACTGCAGGTATTTTATGTACTTTTAAAATGTGAAACCGGCAGAACTTTACATTCTAAATCAACCAGAACCTTTTAAATCAATATTGCTACATATACAGTTATTGGTTGAAAGTACTTTTCCGGAAGTAGTAATGCAATACAAGTGGAAAATTCCGGTATATTATTTAAACGGAAAGCAACTATGTTATCTAAATGCTTCCCATAAAAAAGGATATGTAGATGTTGGATTTTGGGCTAAAAATTTATTAGATGATTACAATGCACACTTAGTCTCAGAAAAGAGAACTGTTGTAAAATCACTTAGGTACACTTCTGTAGAAGAAATTGATGAAAAAATTTTAATTGAAGTTTTACAAGTTATCGGACTTTAATTTTATACTCCAGTGCTAATTCATTATTGATATATATATGTAAACTGGTATCACGTTTAGGATTTTTAAAATACAGATTAGTTAAACGCTCGTGTTTGTTTACTACTTGTGCCTTATGCAATATCTTATCGTGTAAATAAAGATAACGAATCTTATCTGATTTTGATAGCTTTTTTACCGTAAGACGTATTCTCTCTCTTTTGTTGATGATAATCTCTCCAACAGTAGGTGTTATAATTTCAATGTTGCTTTTTAAGAATGCATTTTGAAAGAAAGGATCCTCACAAAATTGTTGAAATTCTTTTTGTTTCATAAACCTTTTCCATTTTAAACCTGTAGCAAAATGGGTAAGTTTTAAAAACTTTTTTCGGGCATCAAAATACTTGAAATTAAGATGTTGCTGCCAAACATCTTTATACATATAACCAGAACCAAAGGTAACATCTATTAATAACCATCTATTATCAATGTTAACACTGTTCCAAACATGGTTCTTAGTTGTAGGTTTAATACCAATATCTTGGAAGGAGGTTTTGGTATAACCAAAAATTAATTCATTCGGAATATCAATTAGGTTGCAAATTCTTTGAAAGAGATAGGCGTACCCCGTACAAAGTCCCTTCTTTTTAGAGAAGGCTTTTTGAGCGATTTCTTTCTTCTTTCTTTTTTTTATCCAATTTAAATCACTTTGATCATTGAAAACGATAAATTCTGGTTGGCGTAATAAATTAGAATCATACAACATATAGTCGTATTTAATATTTATTCCAATCCAAGTGTATACTGCTCTTACCTTTTCAAGATTACTACCTTTAAAGTCGTAATTTATTTTTTTAGCTAGCTCTTCTATAGATGTTACTTCGGGATAGGAGCTAACTATTTGATCAACTTTTTTAAGGTTTTGAGCAAAAGAAAGTTGGTATAAGAAACCAAAAAATAAAATGAGTGTAATCTTTTTCATTTTTCTACATTGTTAAATATCAAAATATAAAAAATTACTGAATTAAAAATTCTAAGACTACCTCGCCATTGATTAAAAGAAACAGTTCCTTCGCACCTTCGGGTGGAGTAATACTCAAAGTACTAATATTATTTTTTTGAGTTATTTTAGGTTGTACGGCAAACTGATACCCCAAAAAACCTACCATAACACGTTGATCCCTTTTTAGATTTTCAAGTTTAATTTCTACCTGATTGTTGGTAGAGGTTAAAATTCCTTTTTGTGGAGCTATTAATTGTAAGTTAGATTTTAAAAAACTACTATCGTAAATAGGTTGGTTGTAAAAATCCGCAAGTTCCATACGTCCAATGCGTAATTGCCAAAGTTTATCGACAGGAAAGTGCGTTTTGAAATGTTTACTTTTAGGAATATTGTAGTAATATGGATTAAAACGACGTTGCCATTTACCATTCATCACGGCACCTGCTGCCCAAGTGGCGTCTAAAAAAATCCATTTGTTATGAAGCTTTACGGCATTCCAAGCATGGTTTGTACTATTTCTTGGGCGATTTATTTCTTGAGAAGTATTTCGGATATACCCTTTAATAACTTCATTTTCTATTTGAAGTAAAGAACAAACTTTAGCCAAAGTTTGAGCATACCCTTCACAAACTCCTTTTCTAGTTCTGAGGGTTTGCTTTACAATATTGTCTTTTATTTCTCTAATTTTTTGAAGGCGTTCCGCTTCATCTCTATATCGAAAACTTACTCGTTTGTTTTTCGGATTATAAAAATCTTCTAAATCATATCGAATGTTTTGTGTTAACCAGAAAAAAGCCGCTTTAACTTGGTCTTCTTTAGAGTTAAAATCTTTTGAAATGGAAGTTGCTAAGTTTTCAGCAGTGATTAATTTGGGGTAAGAGGCCACCTTTTCTTGAATAGAAGAAAAGTCTTGACTAAATACTGAAAGAGAGGTGAAAAAGAGAAAAAATAAAAGTTGTTTCATGGTAAAATTATATGTTTAAGAAACAACTTTTATTATCAAAAATTGTGCCTATAAATTATTTATAGTTTTACGTATCGTTACTAAGTTATGAAGTAACTTCTCTAAATAATCTAAATGTAACATGTTTGCACCATCAGATTTTGCATTTGCTGGATCAAAATGCGTTTCCATAAATAATCCATCAACATTATTTACTACACCAGCACGAGCGATGGTTTCAATCATATCTGGTCTACCTCCAGTAACACCACTCGATTGATTTGGTTGTTGTAATGAATGGGTAACATCTAAAACAGTAGGTGCAAATTGACGCATAGTTGGAATACCTCTAAAATCGACAATCATATCCTGGTACCCAAACATAGTACCTCTATCGGTAATCCATGCCTTTGTGTTTCCTGCATCATGTACTTTTTTAACTGCATGTTGCATTGCTTCAGGGCTCATAAATTGTCCTTTCTTTAGGTTAACAACCTTTCCTGTTTTAGCAGCTGCAACAACTAAATCTGTTTGTCGAACTAAAAATGCTGGGATTTGTAAAACATCTACATAGGCTGCTGCCTTTTCAGCATCAGATACTTCATGAATATCTGTAACAGTTGGTACATTAAAAGTTTCAGAAACTTTACGTAAAATTTTTAAAGCTTTTTCATCTCCAATACCAGTAAAACTGTCAATTCTACTTCTATTTGCTTTTTTAAAACTCCCTTTAAATACGTACGGGATTTCTAATTTAGTTGTAATTTCTACAACCTTTTCAGCAATTCGCAATGCCATATCCTCTCCTTCAATAGCACAAGGACCTGCTAATAAAAAAAAGTTGTTAGAATCTGTATGTTTTATATTGGGTATAAGATTTAAGTCCATTGGTAAAAATTTTGAACAAAATTAAGAAATTAAATTGGCTATCTTTAAGCTTTGAAACTAAATAAATATCATGAAGAAAATTATTCTATCATTTGCAGTTATAGGTGCACTAACTGCTTGTAATCAGGCTAAAAAAGAAAAATCTACAGATAAAAAAGAAGAAAAGACAGCAAGTAAGGTGAAAGAAGTAGAAATAGACTCTGCTACTGTAAGAAAACACTTATATACATTAGCTTCTGATGAAATGGGAGGGAGAAAGCCAGGAACTGAGGGAATGGAAAAAGCAACGCAATACATAGAAAGTGAATATAAAAGAATTGGTTTAAAAACCTTTGACACTTTAACAACCTATCGTCAAAACTTCACTCATAATGGTATTGAAATGAGTAATATTATTGGAGTATTAGAAGGAAAATCAAAGAAGGACGAATATGTTATTGTTTCTGCGCATCATGATCATTTGGGAATGAAAGAAAGTGGAGAAGGAGATCGTATTTTTAACGGAGCAAACGATGATGCTTCTGGAGTAGTTGGGGTATTGGCACTTGCAGAATATTTTGCAAAAAAAGGAATGAATGAACGCAGTATTGTATTTGTTTGTTTTACCGCTGAAGAAATGGGGTTAGTTGGATCTAAGTATTTTGGAAAAGATATTGATGCTTCAAAATTTGTTGCAGGAATTAATTTAGAATTGATAGCAAAAGAACCTAAAACTGGACCAAAAACGGCTTGGTTAACTGGTTTTGATAGATCTGATTTTGGTAAAATAATTCAAAAGAATTTAGAAGGTACTGGGTATAAGTTATTTCCAGATCCGTATCCGAAATTTAACTTGTTTTTCAGATCAGATAATGCTTCTTTAGCAAGATTAGGAGTTCCTTCTCATACGTTTTCTACGACACCAATCGATATTGATGCTGACTATCATAAAGTTACTGATGAAGCAGAAACTTTAGATATGGGAGTTTTAACTGAAACGGTAAAGGCTGTTGCTAAAGGAACCGAAAGTATCATAAATGGAGTAGATACGCCTACGAGAGTGGTAATAGAAGAATAAAAAAATACATAGTTTGAAATAAAAAAGGATCGCATCGCGATCCTTTTTTTTGTTGACTATTTAAAATAAGTGTTAAGGTTTTTAGGTATGTGTTAAAGAAGTATTAAAAAATTACTATATTCGCAATGTTTAAAAATTAATCCCTTCATCATGAAAAAAACACTTTTAAGTCTAGCAGTGTTGCTAGCAGTGGTTTCTTGTTCAGATAATGAGTCTGTAGATTTACAAGAAACGCAAGCAGAAATTCTTTCAAAAAAAGAAATTAATCAAAAAATTGAATCTTCATTACAGCAAACAGGCGATTTTAAATGGACAGAGCAAGATGCTAACTTCATTTGGAGTGCTGTAAAACACGGAGAAGATATTTTAACTGTAGGTTATGGAACTTCAAAAAATAATTTTGCAAGAAGTGCTGAAGCCGATAATATAAAAGAGCAGTTAATAAAATTAATTCATAATATAGAAGGTGCTTCTGCTAAAGGAAAAACAGAACTTTATGTAGATGAAAATGTAAACTACATTGATATCAAAGTAACGAATAAAGCTACTATTGAAACTTTATTAAAAGATAGCAGAGTTCGTTATATCGAACCAAGTGCATACAATTTTTACCTTTCTAACAACAACACCCAAGAACGTTCAAGTTCTTCTGGAGGTTCTGGTTGTGGATATGCTGGAGTAGCAACAGCATCTGCAGATTATAGAACTGTAGCGCCAGGAGCTAGAGTACCTTGGACTTTCGATAAACATAATATTCCGCAAGCTTGGAATTATAGTACAGGAGCAGGAGTATCTGTAGCTATTATTGATACTGGATTATCTCCAGAACAAAAATGGATGAATCAGTATTTTAATGATGGATATTCTTCAGGAAGATTTGTTCAAAAGTATGGAACTTTCGTAGATTCTTGGTGGGCATGGTCTAATAATTATGATGGTGTAAATGATAAATGTGGACATGGTACTAGCATGGCTTCTGTAGCAACGGCACCAAGAAATAATGATAATTTACCTGTAGGGGTAGCATACAATGCAAACTTAGTAAGCTATAGAGCAGTAGAGAATGTTGTGATAGATGATTATCATGAAAAAAGAGGAATTGTAGAAGCATTAACGGCTTTAGCAAATAGAAGTGATGTTAAAGTAATTTCAATGTCTTTAGGATATCCATTTAGTATTGGAAATGTTTCAGATGCTATAAAGTATGCACACAGTAAAGGAAAAATGATTTTAGCAGCGGGAGGAACTTCTACCTCGTTTACAACTTGGTATGGAGTAATTTTTCCAGCAAGTATGAATGAAACAGTTGCTGTAACTGGAATTAAAGAAAACAGTTACTCTAAGTGTGATGTATGTCACTCAGGGTCTAAAATTGACTTTACAGTACAAATGCAAAGAACTAATGGAACTGATAACAAGGTACCTGTATTAAGTTATTATAACGGACAAGCAAATTATGTTGGAGGATCTTCTGTAGCAACAGCTACAACTGCAGGAATTGCAGCTTTAGTATGGTCTAAACATCCAACATGGTCTCGTGATCAAGTATTACAAAAAATGAAAGAATCAGCTGATTTTTATCCTAGTAAGCATTCAGAATATGGATATGGAAATATTGATGCTTTAAAAGCTGTTCAATAAAAAATCAATTAACTAATCTTAGAAAGCCTCGAAGTTATTCGAGGCTTTTTGTATTTTTATTGGGTATAGTTTTTGATAAAAACTTTAAAATGATACATATGAAATATATTAAGCTTTTAGGACTTCTTTTTTTTATAGGATGTGCTTCTGTGAATGTGGTTTCTGACTACGATTCAAAAACAAATTTTACGCAGTATAAAACATTCCTGTTTTTTGAAGATGCAGGGAAAGGATTAAATGAATTGGATGTAAAAAGGATTGAAAGAGAAATTATAGCAGGATTAGAATCTAAAGGGTTAAACACTGCAGAATCTCCTACCTTCTTAATTAATATTGTTGCAGAAGAAAGAACTTCTGAAAATAGAAATACCATTGGAGTAGGTATTGGAGGAGGAGGTAATGTTGGTTTTGGTATTTCCGGTGGTATTCCAATAGGAAGAAAAAAGGTGAGTCAACAATTAATGATTGATTTTGTAGATGCAAAAACCAACGAATTAGTTTGGCAAGGAATAGCAAAAACAGAAATGAAAGTAAGAGCTACTCCGGAAGAAAGAAAAGCATATTATAAAAAAGTTATTGCAAAGATTTTGGAAGAATATCCACCAAAAAAGCCTCAAAAATAATTTGAGGCTTTTCTTTAACAACTACACACTACTATGTCCTAATCTAGTAATACATTTTTAGAGATTTTTCTCCAGTCAACTATTTTAAAATTTTGATGTAGACTATCCTTTTCTTGTGTATTGGCTCCGTCTTGTGCTATAAAAATACCTTGAGGATATTTGCTTCCTAAGTTTTGAGAACTAACATCTATTCCATCGGTATCATAGGTTCCGTCAATAATACTATCTTTTAAAGAGAAACTTTTAATATAGGCATTTGTTACTCTATCCAATACCGCATAGCTATTATTACCTTGAGAAGATAGAATAATGTATCCTTTACCATTTCCAGCATCATACAAAGTAACACCTTCAAAGTCTGATGCCATATTTTTGTCTTGGGTACTAATTACTTGAGTTGCTTTAACAGAAGCTTCAGGCTCTGCATCAAATTTCCACAAGGCAGTGTCTTCTTCTCCGATATATACTTTACCATAAAAATCGTCAGCAACGATACCTTCTCCTTGGCTTTTAAGATTGAAATTTCTTACAAGTTTAGCGTCTATTTTAGCAGTATTCTCAAACAATTCCCATTGTTCAATACCTCCTTCTTTCCCAACCATAAAAACATATATCTTATTGGTTTTGGCACTTTTGTACATTCCTAATCCATAAACTTCATTAAGATTCGATTTGATTGGTCTTGCTGCAATTTCTTCTAATTCTCCAGTTGGTTGCACTGTTAAAATAGAAATTGTATTGGTGGTTCTATTGCTGGCAGTAACCACAGTAACTTCTTTTCCATTTAATAAAAAGCCATCACGAATGTCTACATTATTTACACGTCCAATTTTATAAGTATACAATCGCTCTCCTTCTAAATTATAAACTTCTAAACCTTCTTTTTTGTTGGTGCCTATAATAGTTGATTTAGAAGGATCTGTCGGATGCACCCATATACAAGGATCATCAGCAGCATCGTCAAAAGAAGCTACAGGTGTTGTTTCTGCATCTGCTGTTAACTCAATGATGTTAGAATTTTCAACTTGTGGAGTAGCTTTCTTTTCCTTTTTACAAGAAATCATACCAACACAAATAAGGGCTACTATAAAAATATACTTCATGTTTAAAAATTGTATTTTATTCCAAGATTCCAGTTGTAATCATAAAACTCTGCTTGTCTTGTTTGATTCTTACTTCCTTGATAAAAACGTAGTTCTTGATTAGTTAGATTTTTAGCTTCTGCGTAAATACGTAAGTTCTTAGTAATGTTATAAGCTGCGTTGATATCTAAAAATAATTGTTGATCATAGAATGCATCTGTAAATGTATCTTTTCCATATTCGAAAATATAATCATCGGCAAAGTTCAAAGATGTTCTAATAGATAGTTTTGCTGTTTCGTAAGCTAAAGAACCATTAAACATGTTTTTTACTGCTCCCGCTAGAGGTAATCCATTTTCTCTACCTACAATACCATCTGTTTTAGAATCGGTAAATGTATAGTTTCCATAGATGGTTAAATTTCTTAAGAATCCTGGTAAGAAGTTTAATTTGCGTTGTACAGAGATTTCAAAACCATATACTTCAGCTGTTCCTCCATTAAAAGGTCTTGTAACGTCGTATATTTCTGTGTTGCCACCTATAGTAATAGATTCTCTGGAAATAGAATTATAAATAAATTGATCGATATCTTTATAGAAAACCCCTGCTGATATAATTCCCACGTTACTAAAGTAATGTTCAAACATTACATCAAAATTCATCGATTCAGTTGGGTTTAAACTAGAGTTTCCATATTCGGCCTCTAAATCATCACTATTGATGTTTCTATAAGGAACTAAATCAAAATAGTTTGGTCTAGCAATAGTATTGGTCCAAGCGGCTCTAAGAAGTGTATTGTTATTAATTTTATACTTTGCATGTAAGTTAGGCAACCAGTTAATGTTAGAGTTGCTTCCAGAAGTAGTAGTAACTTCTTCTTCTTCAATTTTTAAATCAAATCCGTTATAATCAATAGTAGTTTTTTCAGCTCTAATCCCTGCAATGATAGAAAGATTTTCTCCTAATTTTTGATTTAACATTCCGTAAAAAGCGTAAATGTTTTCATCTGCATCGTAGTTTCCAGGAACGTATTCATCTAAAACAGCTTCTCCATTTATTAAGTTTAAACTTCCTAAAAATTCTCTTGAAGTAAATAAACCTGACTTATAATTATCTCCTGCTAAGTAACCATTAACAGTATAATCGGCTGTAGTTGTAAGGTTCATTGTAGGGAATTGGCTTTCCAAATCATATTCAAAGAAATTATTATCTCTTAATTTTTCTTTGTACTTGTGCTTGAATCCAAATTTTAAATTGTTCTTATAAGTACCTGTAGTATTTACTGGAATAATAAGATCTATTTTAGAACTCATTTTACGTTCTCGTGTAAAACGTTTTTCTTCTGTAACTTCATCATATACAAATTTATTGGGATCGTTGAAATCGTTGTTTGTAGGGATTAAAGTTGGGAACTTTGCTCTTGAAAAATCTTGTCGAACTTCAATGTCGTCATTTTCAAAACGTATATAACGTTCATTCGGACGTTCTTCTTGTGCTCTAGAAATTCCTGTTTTCCATATGAGTTTTACATTTCCAAAAAGTAAATGTTCTCCTCCAATAGATAGTTTATAAACACTTTGCTTTTCAAGTCGAGTGTTATCATTTGTACTATTATTAATTCCTCCTTTGGTTTGACGACGGACTTCAGCTTTAGATATTCCACTGGCATCAGGAGCATCAATCTTTCTAAAACGTACTCTATAACGGTTTTCAAAGTCTTTTCTTTGGTTGTACATAGATTTGAAAAAGAGTGTATTGTTTTCATCTAAGTTCAAATCAAGATTTGTGGCAATACTCATACGGTTTCTTTTAACATCATATCTTCGAATATCGTGTTCTCCTAGATAAGAGTTTCCGTTGTCGTTTTCCCATTCAAATTCTACATTGTCAGAACCGTATTCATTAGAGTTATAAGAAGCATTGATTACATAGCCTAGCTTTTTGTTAAAAGCTCTATTAGTAACTAAACCTGAGAAATTATAGTTAGGAGTGTTTCTTACAGGATTTTGTCCGTAAGACCCTGTTAAAAAGGCTCTAAAAGTACTTGGAGCTGATCGAGTAATTAAGTTAACAGAACCACCAATAGCGTCTCCTTCCATATCTGGAGTTACCGCTTTGTTTACCTCAATTGTTTGAATCATATCAGATGGAATTAAATCCATTTGTACACGTCGGTTATCTCCTTCAGCAGATGGAATTCTATCGCCATTTAAGGTAACTGAGTTTAACTGTGGTGCCAACCCACGAATAATAATATCTCTTGCTTCCCCTTGATCATTTTGCATAGAAATTCCAGGTACACGCTTTAAAGCATCTCCAATATTTGCGTCTGGAAACTTTCCTACTTGGTCAGCTGAAATGATATTGGTAATATTGTTTTTGTTTTTCTGCTGGTTTAAAGCTTTTGCTTGTCCTTTACCAATACTTCCTTTGATAATAACTTCAGCAAGCTCATCTGTTTTAGGTAGTAAAGAGAAATTTTTGATAGTTGTTCCTGCGTTGAAAGAGATGCTTTCTTCAATGTCTTGATATCCAATAAAAGTAATGGTTATCTTATGGTTTCCTTTGGGTAAATCAATAAGTTCATAGTAACCATTAAAATCACTTGAAATCCCAATTTTAAGTGAAGGAACTAGTATAGTTGCTCCAGGTAATGGTAAATTGTTTTCATCTAGTATTCTTCCTTTTAAACTTGAATTGTCTTGTGCATACCCCCATATGCTTGTAAGACAAAAAACAAATAGTAGTAGTTTTTTCATTGTGTTTGTTAATTGATATAGAATTATTCTGAACAAAACTATTTAGGAAAAGTGGGAAGCATATTTTGTTATTGTTAGTAAATATTTATGAAACTTTCATAGAAATATTAATTGGATGTTAATCTGTTTAATATTCTGTAATGTTTTATTTAATTTTAATTAATCTAAAAGTTACTTTAAAAAAACATAGCATATGGCATACAATGAATTTTTATCAGATAGAATAGCGCAATATTTTAAAGAGCATCATGTGTCTTTTTATGAAAAGAAAATGTTTGGAGGTTTATGTTTTATGGTAGATGATAAAATGTGTGTAGGAGTAAATAAGGATGAGGTTATGGTAAGAATTAACCCTGAATTTTATGAAGAAGTACTCACAAAGAAAGGTTGTAAAGAAATGAATTTTACAGGAAGACCTATGAAAGGTTTTGTGTTTTTGACCGAGGAAGCAACAGATTTAGATGAAGATTTGTTTGAATGGTTAGCGTTGGCTTTAGCTTATAATCCATTTGCAAAATCGAGTAAAAAGAAAGCCTCCAAATAATGAAGGCTTTTATATAAAAGTAAGAATATGTTATTTTAAAATTGATAACGAATTCCTAAACCAAAGTCTGATTGAAATCCATCGTAAAATCCGCTAAATCCGATTTCTGGGCGGTAATCTAAAGAAATTACAATTGGAATATCAAAGTTATACTCAATACCCACTACACCAGCACCAAATATTGCAGTACTGCTATTAGCTGAAGCAATTCCACCTCCAAATCCAGCAAACCAATTGAACTGGTCTTCTAATTCCCAAACCCATTGGTATAATCCAGTTGCTTTAAAAGCATCTCCTTTTCTAATTCCAAGGTCAATTTCTAACCTATTACTATCACTAAGTTTTCTTTGGTAAGAAATTTCTCCTCCAAAACCGTTATTGTCTCCAAAGCGAACCCCAATCGCATTGTCAGAAATTTCCTGAGCACTCATTGTAAAAGCTGCTAGGAATAATCCGAAAGTTAAAAATAATTTTTTCATGTTCTTGATTTTTATGTTATGCTAATATATCAATTATTTAACGGTTTAGGGAGAGGTTTAGTATGTGCCTAATTCCGTTGCCCCTGCGAATTTAGCCGTTTGTCATAATTCAGTTCTTCACTACTTGAAACCAAGTTAGTTTTGATCTAAAATTTAAATTTATAATTATGACTAAAATCCTAAATGTATTCATCATCGTCTTATTTTCTTTAAGTTGTAAATCAACCTTAAAGAAGAAAGAAGCAATTATAACCACTGATATCACAAATTTTTGGACGGCTTATGATAAGATTAAAGCAACACAAGATTCTGTTTTGCAAGTGCAATATTTAAAGGAGTTATTTTTAGATAAAGGAACAATAGGTCTAAAAGATATTATGAAGGCAAGGAGATATACTATAAATTCTTATTTAAAAGCGATTCATAAGTATCCGAAGTTTTGGGAAACTTTACGACCTAATACTTTAAAAATAGAAAGTTATAAAGAAGAAATAAATAGGGGAGTAGCTAGTTTTAAAGAAATATATCCCAAAGCAAAAGAAGCAAAGATATTTTTTACCATGGGAGCTTTTAAAACAGGAGGAACTACGATGGAAGATAAAGTTCTCATAGGAACTGAGATTGCTTTGGGAGATAAAACGATAAATGTATCAGAGTTAAAAGAAGATTTTCCTCATTTACCTAAGTATTTTAGTACCAATATTCCAGAAGAAAGTATTGTATTTAGCAATGTACATGAATACGTACATACACAGCAAGACACTACAATAGCCAATTCATTGTTATCAAAGGTTATGATAGAAGGTGTGGCAGAGTTTGTCGCAGAAAAGGCTTTGAATATTCCATCTCCAAATGAATGTACAATATATGGAAAACAGCATGACGCCAAGATTAAAGAGGCTTTTGTCAAAGAGATGTTTACGAAGTATGAGGTTCGATGGTTTTGGAGTAATACAAATAATCAGTTTAAAGTGGGAGATTTAGGATATTATATTGGATATGCAATTTGTAAAAGTTATTACGAGCAAGCAAAAGATAAGCAACAAGCTATTGAAGAAATGATTACGCTAGATTATCTAGATGAAAAAGCACTACATTCCTTTATTAATAAATCAAACTATTTTAAAGAGTCGATTGAGAATTATTATGAAATGTCTGAAAAAATGAGACCTAGAGTAGTTGGTATCAGTGAGTTTGAAAACAATTCAATAAATGTAGATGCTAGTATTAAAACAATGACCATAGAGTTTTCAAAGGAAATGGATACTGGTTTGATGAACTTAAGATTAGGGCCTCTAGGTGAAGAAAATTTACTACAAGTAACCAATAGTTTAGGATGGTCTGAAGACAAGAAAAAAGTTACTTTTGAAGTAGCATTACAGTCTAATTTACAGCAACAATTATTAATAACCGATATCTTTCGTTCTAAAGAAGGTTATTTATTAGCGCCATATTTAGTTGACATCACCACAAAATAAATACATTTACTATTTGAATAACTTGCTAATTAAAACGTATTAAGAGAATTATCAATATGAACTATTTTTTTTCAAAAAAAGCAATACCCAATTATAGTGTTTGGAGCATTACTTTACTGTCTTCTTATATAATGAAGTTGAGTGATTTAGGAAAAACAAAAGAATTGGTTTATTACTTCATCTCTGAATGCTTTGTTTGGTTCTTGATAGGAGTGTTATTAACTGGACTTATTCAAATAGGTTTAGAAAAGTTAACAAAAGACAAAAGTGTTATTACTAAAATTGCGTATCTGATTATTCTAATGTTGATGGTGTCAGTAGTGTTTAATTATGTTTTTTGGCCTCTTATTGATATATTACATACATACTTTCTAAAGAAGTCTAGTTATCATGGTAAGTTTGCTACACGTATTTTCAATTGGTTGAATTGGATTATTTGGTTTGTCTCTTACACTGCTTTAAATCTCTATACCGAAGTAGAAGAAGCAAAGTTAAAGAACATGACTTTGCAGACAACTTTAAAAGAATCTCAATTAAATATATTAAAAGGACAAATTAACCCTCATTTTATGTTCAATAGTTTAAATAACATAAGAGGATTAATGTTGGAAGATACTAACAAAGCAAGAGAAATGTTAACCTCTTTGTCGGAAACGCTGCGCTATGCTCTTAGGCAGAATGCAATTACCTCTATAGCTTTAGAAGATGAATTAGAAATGGTTGAAAAATACCTAGATCTTTCTAAAATTCAATTTGAAGATAGATTACAGTACGAAAAGCATATTGATACGTCATCATTATCCATTCAAATTCCTCCAATGCTGATTCAAATGTTGATAGAAAATGCCATTAAACATGGAATTTCCAACATAAAAGAAGGAGGAAAGGTTACATTATATACAGAAATACGTACTAATAAATTATGTATAAAAGTTACGAACCCTGGTAGATTAAGAAAAAAGTTTGATGGTACTCAAGTAGGTGTTGAAAACATTAAAAATAGATTGGAATTATTATACGGAAAAAAGGCTTATTTTGAATTAAAGGAAGTAGGAAAGAAAGTAGAAGCAATTATAGAAATTCAATTATGATGAAAAAGTTAAAAGCGGTTATTGTAGAAGATTCTCGTTTGGCAAGAAACGAATTAAAAGAGTTGCTAAAAACATATCAAGAAATAGAACTCATTGGTGAAGCAGAAAATGTTGATCAAGGGTACGAATTGATTACTTCAGAAAAACCTGATTTACTGTTTTTAGATATAAATATGCCAGAGAAGGATGGATTCGAATTGTTAGAAATGTTAGAAGAGGTTCCAACTACCATTTTTACGACGGCTTTTGATGAATACGCCATCCAGTCTTTTGAATACAATGCATTCGATTATTTATTAAAGCCTATTAATTCAAAACGTTTTTCAAAAACAATTGAAAAGGTTAAAGAACAATACCTCAAAGTTACTCATAAAGAAAAAAGAGAAACGAATACATTAAGCCCAGAAAAACAAATCTTTATAAAAGAAGGAGAGCGGTGCTGGTTGGTAAAGATTGAAAACATTACCATGTTTGAAATAGTAGGAAATTATACACGTGTTTTTTTTGAAGGGAATAAACCTCTTATATACAAATCGCTCGCAAAGATTGAAGAAAAGTTACCCGAATCTTTGTTTTTTAGAGCGAATAGACAACAAATAATTAACATAAATCATGTAAAAAAAATAGTAGCTTGGTTTAACGGAAAATTGAAAATAGAATTGCAATCTGGAGAAGAAATTGAAATCTCCAGAAGGCAATCTTATATTTTTAAAGAACGTTTAAGTTTATAAACATTTTATTTTACCTTAATTCTTGTTCCTTGACTATGACTGGTAAACTCTGGAGCATACATGTTTTGAATGGTAGTGATACCATTACTAAAATCACCAGCGTTATTCACTCTAACATCGTATTCAAATACATATACTCCTTTAGGTAAATAATCAAAAAAGAAGTTGGTCGCTGCATCTTTAGTACTTTGATAATATCCCAATCCGTCTTGCCATTTGTACTGAGATAGTGCATCAATAGGTTCTACCCCTGAAGCACGTAAATCTTTCATATGAATAAACTCCATATCTCGATCAGTACGCAGTTCGATTCTTATCGTGATTAAATCTCCAACTTTTAATGAAGTGTCGTTTGTAATGGCTAGTAACTTCTTGCCCGTATCTGAATTTATTTTTTTAAAGAGTTCTTTCTTTAGCTTTAGAGGAGTTTCAACAGAAGTTATTTTATCTAAATCTTCAAAATATTGCCAGTAAATACCTCCCCACGCAATGCCATTATTTTTCTTTGTTAAGGTAATTTCTCCCATTTCAGGTTGAATTTCATTACCACTCCAAGAAGTTTTGAAATAACCAGTCCCTGCCTCAACTTTTACATCCTTAATTTTTAATGGGTTAATAGGAGTATTCCCTAAGGAAATGTCTACCATATCGGTTACAGAAATCCAATCTGAACCTTTTAATAATAAGGCATATATAGCTTCGGTAGTTGCTTTAGTAGTTTTCCATTGACTTACTTGCTTGTTCTTAAGTAACCAAACTTTTAAGTTATCAATCGTCTCTGAATCATTTTCAATTTCAGAAAAAGCTTCTATTAATAAGGCTTGCGTTTCTATAGGAGCTTGATACCAAAACCAACTAGATTTATTACTTTTCCAATACATTCCTAACTCCTCTGAAGTAATACTTGTTTCTTTTAAAGATTTTAGAATTTTACTCGAAACTTTTTGACGGTTATTTCTAAATTGAATCAATGCTATTTGTGCTTTACCATACAAACCAAAATCTTTCCAAAATTCTTCAGCTTGATTTCTATAATATGCAATAGCCGTTTTTGTGTCATTTTTAATAGTAACGTCTTTAAAGAAGCTACGCATGTACAAATATTGAATATGGAAATTACCAATGTGTTTTTGCTTTAAATATTTCTCTGCGCTAGTAGTTCCATTTTTTCTTCTAATTTTATCAGCTTCTTCTTGTAATTTTTTATAGCGATCATTCATTTGCGTATCTAAAAACTGAATTGCTTTTTTTAGCATTTTCTTGGTTTTAGAAGTATAGTTTTGAGTACCTAAATGTTGTAAATGCCCAAAACCTGTAGCAATATGATTGGTGATATATACATTCGCATAATTGCTTCCTTTAAACCAAGGGAAACCACCATTGGTCATTTGATAATCATACAGTTTATGTAATGTTTTTTCTTGCATGTTTTTCATATGATTTAAATCAAATAACAATGCAATACGCTTTTTTTGTTCTGTTTCAGATTGTGCATCTCTCAACCACGGAGTTTCTTGAATAATCAATGATTTTAATTCTTCATTTTTCTCCAAATTGCTTAACAAAGCATCAGAAGATTTCCATGCGTTAAAAACTTCCTGAATTCTAGGGTTTGAATTTGCAATATGACTAGCAATAGTATTGGCATAATAACGAGCAAAGGTTTGCTCTGAACATTCATATGGGTATTCCATTAAATAAGGTAGTGCTTGTATAGCATACCATGCCGGGTTAGAAGTTACTTCTAAAGTAAGCTTATGGTTTTTTATACTGGTTGAAGTATTGTTTTTTAATTTATTAAGATGAAAAGTTTTTGATTGATTGCTACGAACCCAAATAGGCAACGTTTCAGTAACCAACATCCTATTTGATAAAACAGGTAAAACATTTTGTTCACCATCAGAAAAATTACCTGCTTTAGCTACTATTTGGTATTGAATAGCTTGTAGGGTGTCAGGAATATTCAAATTCCAAGAAACGTTTGTGTTTCCTCTTGAATCAACAATAAAACTTTGTTGACTTTGTGTGTTTTCTATGTTAAGATTTATAGGTTTTCCAGTAATAGCGTCGGTTAAAATTAATTGAGCAAGTCCTTGTAGTTTTTTATCAGACAGATTGCTAATTTTTGAACTGATACTAATTTGATCTCCTTCTCTTAAAAAACGAGGTGTATTAGGAGTAACCATTAATTCTTTTTGAGTTACGACCTCAAAGGTTTTAACTGCAGCGTGTAGTTCTTTTGTATGTGCTAATAATTGCACTTTCCACTTCGTTAAAGCCTCTGGGGCGGTGAAGTTAAAAGAGATGTTTCCTTTGCTGTCAGTAGTTAAATGCGGGTAGAAAAAAGCAGTTTCTTGTAAGTTTTTTCTAATTTGAATACCTTTTAGAGGAGCTCCTTTTTGATTTTCTTTCTTTTTGTCAAGAGTACTATCATAGGCGAAAATAGACTCTTCGTTTTCAACTGCCGTATCATCTTCACTTGCTGAAGCAATTTTTTTCATCATAGCAGGTGCTGCTGCTCTTCCTCTAATTCGTATATTCTTATTAGAAGTGCCATAGCCGGTAATAACTACTTCTTCCAAAAGATTACCTTCTTCCATTTCTACGAATAAATAGTTGGAATCACCTACAACTCTTTCTTGACTTTCCATTCCAGTAAAAGAAAATACGAGTACATCTCCTTTTTTAACCTTGATATTGAATTTTCCATCAAAATCTGTAGTTACTCCATAATTAGTGCCTTTGATAAGTACATTGACACCTGGTAGTGGACCACTTTTATCAGAAACAATTCCAGATATGGCATCATCAAAATCAGTACGCTGTGTAGCAAGGTTTCTTAAATATTCTTTGTTAATCCAGCTCAAGTTGTTAAAACTAAATCCGAACCAATTAAAATGATCATAAGCTTGTTGTGGAAATCTACGTTTAAATTGAGTATCAGGATTAGTAATTCTAAAATTGGTGTTTCTAAAACTCTGACGCGAATTGGCATTAGTATAGGTTCTATAAATAGGTCTTCGAATTGGATTAAACTGCCATTGATGGTTTACAAACTGATCTAGAGAAGCATCATACATACTGGCCAATAGCTCTGCAGTAAATTTGTCTTTTTTAGCTCCTTTTACAGTAAAACTCCAGGTTTCATTTGCTCCAGGTTTTAATTTGTCGCGAAATGTTTTGGTCAGAATTTCTAAATCAGTTGTTGGGTAAGGAACGGAAATATTTACACTACCATTAGCAAAAGAGTTATAATTGGTATAGTAGTAGGTAACTCCAAATCCTCCTACATCTTCTTTGGTAACAGGAATGTTGATAGTTTTATGATTCTGATTTAAATGAACATAATAGGAATTTACAATTTGATACTTTTTTTCAATAAATACCATAACCGTAATATCTTGAGAGTTAGAACTCACGGTAATTTTGGCAATATCCCCTGGTTTATAGGTTTTCTTATCAGTCTTTATTTGAACCAATGCATTGTCTGCAGGACGCTTATCTTTTTCAGCATATATATCGAACCAATGTTTGTTACTGACTTCTTGATTAAATTTATCTTTTGATTTTAATTCAATAAGATACTTTCCTGAAGTCCATTTTCTAATATTTTTCAGTTGGACTTCTTTAGCTTTAGCAGTATTAAACTTAGTTTCGAAAACAAGTTTCCCTTTCTCCCACTGGAAGGGATTGTCTTCATTTTTATAAGCCTCATTAGGGAATTTTATCTTGTATTCTTTTTGAGAAATTATTTGATAGTCAGGAGTTTTCCACGGACGTTTACGAATCGGATGTTTTGGTGCTTGTAGTTTATAAATTTTAATAATTCCATGAGCAGGAACGAATTCGTCATTTAAATTTCTTGTGTCAATTTTAAATGAATGATTTTTTGAAGTTTTATCAATAGGAGTGTCCATTTGAATATTAGCAGTTAAACTATGATATCCAACCTTAACTTGTGTTGTTGCGCTTCTAGTTTCTCCATTTATATCAGTTACATCTGCTGTAACTTCATAAGTAAAAATAGGAAGGCTTTCTTTAGATACACTCTCATCGGGTAATGCTTTAAATTTTATCGAAAAATTTCCTGAAGCATCGGTACTACTTTCTCCAAAAGTTATTTCTTGTGGTTCAGAAGTAAAACTAGGTCTAAACCAATACCACCAACGAGGATATTGTACTTTTCTATGAACACGATACACTACCTTCCCATCGGTAATATTAGCTCCCGAAAAAGCTTTGGCAAACCCGTTTAAAGTAATACTGTCATTTAATTTATAAGCTTTCGTTATAGGTTTAAAAACTGTTTCGAATTTAGGACGCTTATATTCTTCAACTGAGACTTGAGTTGTATGGCTTGTATTATTTATGTTAGCTTCAATAATAAACTCACCTGTAAGTCCTGTATTTGGAATTATTAGAGCGCCTGAAAAAGAACCAAAATCATTGGTTTTCAGTTCAAGGGTTTTTATGATTTGATAGTTTACATCTTTAAAGAAAACCGTTACTTGTTTTTGAGTAAGAACTTCTGATTTCTTTTTAGAAGTTTTCATAGAAATACCTTTAAAATGGATAGTTTGACCTGGTCTATAGATACTTCTGTCAGTAAATAAAAATGTTTGTAAATAAGACTTAAAAGAATTATCGTTCTTATAACGTCTATTCAAATAGAACCCCTCAAAAATGGCGCTATCTTTTTTGTAATTTACTGAGGCAGTTACATTGTGATAATAATTGTTTGGGTTAAAGGTAAATTCTCCTGTTTTATTTGTAGTAAAAGTTCTGTGTAACTTTTTAGCATTTTGATTGTGATGGTTTGTAAAGGTTAAAGATGCATTTTCTATTGGAACTCCAGAACTTCTATCTACAATTTGATAGGTTTTCCTCCCGTTATTATCTCTCATTACAATAGCTAAATTGGTAACCTGAATATTAGCTGTTCCTAAAATAGCTTCTTCCAATTTTGTTGCAGATGAGGCAACAATTAAATAATTATCTAAGGGTAACTTAGGAATAATAATTTCGCTTGTATGAAGTTGATAATCGTTTTCATTTTTTAAGTTAGTAGACCAAGAATCAACTTTTTTAAGTTTATTGATAAATTCAATTTTATCCTTTTTTAAATAGCTTTTTTCAAACTTTTTTAATTCAGCTTTGGAAATTTCATAGATAGCAAAATGAACTTTATCCAAATTTTTGTAGGTAATTAAGGTTTTTGAAAATTTATTTGAAGGAATGTATTGTTCTGTAAGTAACTCTACTTTTTTACTTAGGATTTTCTTTTTAAGATGGTCACATTTATATGCTCCTTTACTATCTGGAAATTGTTCGATGATCGCATTGCAAATAGCAAGAGCTTCTTTATTTTTAAAACGATGTTCAGGATTTTTTGTTGGGGTATAAGTGTTCGCTTTTTCATTGTATATTTTAGCTACTTCATAAGCATAGAGTCCTGAAAGTTCATTGTTTTTTAAACTGCTTTGAGAAGCAATCAAGGTGTTTAATAGCACTTCCTCTTTATCGTTAAAAACGGCATGTTTATTTACAAAGGTTAAACGATGTAAATCAACATCTATCATAGCTCTTCTATTATTTTTTATGTGAAAATTGATGAGATCTTGGTATATCTTTAATGCATTGAATTGTAGAGACAAGGAGTCTTTACTCTTTAAATTGAGAGCGCCAAATGTATGCGCATTACCCAAGTAGTCTTTATTATTAAGCTTAAATTGATAAGCTGGTTTTGTAATGTTAGTTTCTGTAGTTTTATAGAACTCTAATGCATTATGTGCTAAAAAATCATAAAGTGTTGGACGGTATTTTTTTGAACCTTTAGCAAGAATTAATATTTCAGAGAATTGATAAATATCGATTTGTTGTAGTTTGGTTCTATTCTTCAATGACGCTTGATAAGTTGTATGGATTTCTTTGAAAAGAGTATTGAGGTCCCAAGTTCTAAAATCTTTTTCATCAACTTTTTCTTTAGTTTGAGTTCTGTTATAGAATTTCCATCTATTTCGAGTAAAATATTGCCAGTATAAATTGGCTAATACATTTTCTAAAACATTGCTAGTAGGAAATTCACTTTTGTCGATTTGTTTTTTAAACTGAGAAATGATTTTCAGTTGTGCATCTTCTTCTAAAGTCAGTGAGAACTTACTTTGATATAATAAAGTTTTTACTAATTGAGGAGCGTTTTGTTCTTTATCTGCCTTCTCATAAATTTCATCTACAATTTCTAGGGCAGATTTAGGCAAGTTCTCTAATTCAAACTTGTGAACTTGATCCCATAGGTCGTTGTAGTTTTTTTGGGCATGTATAAACGTCGAAAATAAAATCATTAATAGTATGGATGTGAGTTTTTTCATAACTAGCGTCATTTTGATATTCAAATCACTAAAAAAATAATCTACAGGACAATAAAGAGTTTGTGAAAATAGATTTTGAATGAGTGAATTAAACTTTTCAATGAGTTTCGTTTTAAAGATACTTAAAATATAGCTTGGTTTTGTATTTTTGACTTTCGTTACAGATAACTAAAGCATGAAAATTCATTTTATAGCCATCGGCGGAAGCGCAATGCATAACCTAGCAATTGCATTATACCAAAAAGGATACCAAATTACAGGAAGTGATGATACCATTCATGATCCATCTAAAAGTAGATTGGAGAAGTATGGGGTGTTGCCAAAAGAGTTTGGTTGGTTTCCTGAGAAAATTTCATCTGATTTAGATGTTGTTATTTTAGGAATGCATGCGAAACCAGATAACCCTGAGTTATTAAAAGCACAAGAGTTGGGAGTTAAAATATATTCTTATCCAGAATTTTTATACGAACAATCAAAAGACAAAACTCGTGTGGTAATTGGAGGTTCACATGGTAAAACTACAATTACTTCTATGATTTTACACGTGTTAAATTACCATGATAAAGATGTAGACTATATGGTAGGTGCACAATTAGAAGGGTTTGAAACCATGGTGAAACTTACCGAAGAGAATGAATTTATTGTATTGGAAGGAGATGAATATTTAAGTTCTCCAATAGATAGAAGGCCGAAATTTCACTTATACAAACCCAATATAGCCTTATTAAGTGGTATTGCGTGGGATCATATTAATGTGTTTCCCTCATTTGAAAATTATGTAGAGCAATTTTCAATCTTTACAGAATCGTTAACGAATGGAGGTATCATGGTTTATAATGAAGAAGATATTCATGTAAAAAGGGTAGTGGAGGACAGTACACATCCAATTAAAAAGTACCCTTATGAAACACCGAAATATACGATTGAAAACGGTACTACGCTTATAGAAACTGAAGAAGGAGATTTACCTTTAGAAATTTTTGGCGAACACAATTTGCAAAATTTGGCTGGAGCAAAATGGATTTGTCAACATATGGGAATTGAGGAGGATGAGTTTTATGAAGCTATTGTAAGCTTTAAAGGGGCGAGCAAACGTTTAGAAAAAATTACTGAGAATAAGGAAACAGTGATTTTTAAAGATTTTGCTCATAGTCCAAGTAAAGTAAAAGCAACAACTACAGCAGTAAAGAATCAATATGCAAATAGAGAATTGGTGGCCTGTTTAGAACTACATACGTATTCAAGTTTAAATGCAACCTTTTTAGCTGAATATAAAGGAGCGTTAGATAAAGCAGATAAGGCAGTGGTATTTTACTCACCAGATGCTGTTAAAATTAAGCAGTTAGACGAGGTTACGGAACATCAAATTGCTGAAGCTTTTGAAAGAGAAGATTTAATTATTTTTACGAATCCTCAGGAGTTTAAAACATTTTTGTTTAATCAAGAATTAAAAAATAAAGCTGTTTTGTTAATGAGTTCTGGTAATTATGGAGGGCTTGATTTTAATGAGGTTAAACGTTTAGTTTAAGAATATCAATACCTTAACGTTTTAGTTTTTCTTTTAACCATGCCTTACTAGTAATTCTTTGAAGTAACCAATTTCTTATTTTTTTATTAGTGAAAGCATTTTTTATGATACTTAAACGATCTTTAAAGAATAGTTTTTGATTGGTTTTCTTTCTCTTTGATTTGTTTTCCTCAGTATTTTGAAGCCTATCTAAAAATTCTAGCGTATAGGTTTGGCTCTCTATTGTAGAATTATGAATTATATTCTTACTACTTAAAGCTATAGCAGAGCAGGCTAAGTAATTGTTGGCGGGATGAAATAATACATCATATTTTGCTATTGCATCCAAAGAGTTGACTTTTAAAGAAAGCAAGAAAATATCATAGGAGTTTTTTAAAGCAATATCAAAAAAGTGCTGTCCGTGATCATTTAGTTGTTTTGAAAAAATAGTAAGTGCCAACTGATTTTCAAGAGAAAGGAAGGAATCGCCATTTTTTTGTAGGATAGTATCTTGAATATGTTGGTAACTAAAGTTTTTTGCAAAATCTTTATGCAACATTTCTTCATGAATTTCTACAGCAGCTATTCTATCTTTATTGGTAAGTCGAGGCAAATGTCTAGCATCATCAAAAACTTTGGTAGTTTTATTTTGATACCCATTTTTTTTAAGGATATTAAATGCTTGGTCAGCGTGTTCTTTTGAGACCAAAAAATCAATGTCACCGACCATACGTTCTCCAATATCTTGATAAAGACCACTCAAAAGGTTGCTTGTTCCTTTTAAATAAATAGGGGTAATGTTTTCTCTTAAAAGTATTTGAGTAATCTCCTTAGCCTGTGTCAGAATTTGTTCGTTACGATCTCGATTTAAGCTGGTAATATATTCCATGTATTCTACCAGATCTTTTGGTAGATATTGTAAAAAACCAACACGTTTTAAATTACAAAATAAGGCAGGGAAAACATAGTGAGCAGTGCTCACTTTTACAATATTGTCCCAATTGATATTTCCTTTTTGTAATTGTTTTTCAACTAGTAATTTGTTTTCCTTCTCATGAGAAATAGTTAAACAAAGACCAATAAAAAAAAGTGTTTCCTTATAATTCATTCTTAAATAGTTTTTCTACGGTAGCAATCATTTTTTGATTGTTAGAGTAGGTTAACTGATAACAGTTTAAATTAGAAAACCAGTCTAAGAAAATAGAAGCATTTTCTTTTAAAGGAGATAACCATGAATCAGGAATTAATTGTTCAAATGCCTGAATGTTTGAAATTTTAGAACATTGGAGCTCGCTGTCTTTTATATATTTAATAAAGACCAAGTTTTTACAAGGAAGATGTTGAGTGTAATCAGAGTTTTTTGGAGGTAAATATCTAACGATTTTATGAAGTCGTTTAAAATGATATTCTGCTGATGTTTCAAGTTCAGGGTATATTGGAAGTAAAGTTTCTAAACTGTTTTTTTTAATTGAAATTGCAGAAGGAAAACTATAAACCTCTTGGCTTTGGGTATCAACAGGAACAAAGTCGTCTGCCAAACAGGTAAATTTATTTGCTTGTAATAAGGCAAGAGAAGTACTTTTTCCATTTCCAGAGTCACCCAAAAACAACATGGCTTCTTCACCATTACTAATAGCTGAAGCATGAAATACTCCCAACCATTTATCTTCTGGCTTTTGATGGATTAGTTCTACAATTTTCATAGAAAATTTACCTTGAAAATAATGTACTTCACTAATACTCCATATTCCAACATTTTCTCCATCAATAAGAAAGCTTATAAAATTACTATTACTATAAACTTTAAAGTGATGTTGAACAACATCAGATGATTCGATTTCTAAATGAGCAAATTTAGGGTGTACAAGATAAAGCTCATATTCAGAAGCAAAATCAATTCTAAAAACAACTTGATTGATTTGGTAGAAAATAGATTTTAAAAACTCCATTGGTTCTTCAATGGAAGCAATTGTTTCATCTGTATAAATTTCAGAAGGAAGCATCAATAAGGAAACATCCTCTATTAATTTACTAAGTTCACCATCTGGAATATGAATTTTGTTGGAAATAATGTGGTGTATTTCTTCTTTTGAGATGTTATCTTTTAAACAAGAAAGAATTTCACTAACAATAGGTTCAATGACCAAATATTCATTGGAATCTTCAAACCAAACCACTGATTTATTTTCAATACTTTTAATAATCATAATGTGTAAAAATAGCAAAACCTCGAATGACTCGAGGTTTTGTTTGTAGATATTTTTAGTTTATTAAAATCCTCCACCTGGTGTATCTGGAAGTGGACTTTGAGCTTGTGCTTTTTGTGGATTTAAAATCATATAGGTTCCTAGTGCTGTTAAGGCCGCATATTTACTATAATTTCCTATTTTTTTTAAAGCTTCTTTACGTGTGATATTATCGTTATTGTTTATATTTTTTTCCATGATGTTTCGTGTTTTAGTCTAAAATGATCTTTTTAGTTGTTTTCCCTTTATTTGAGTTTATTTCAACAACATATACCCCTGTAGTTAAGGAAGGTATATCTAAAGTTGAAACACCATCTGAATCAAAATCTTTTCTGATAACTTCTTTACCAAGTATTGAGTAAACTTTTAAAGAAGCTTTGTTTTGTTGTACTCCTACAATAGTTAATGTGTTAGGAGCAGACTTGTAAACACTTACATCTATAGTAGATAAATCTAAAGGAGCATCTAATTTTAAAGATGTTATATGTAAATAAAATTGCCCAATACCGTTTGCATCTTCATTAAGTGTTATTTTATAAGATGTGTCTGACAAATTGGTAAATTCATTATTTTTACGATCTTCTAAGTACACATAGAATGTATCTGAAAGGTTTTCAGAAGTAATGCTAAATTCAATTTCTTTACCAGCTTTTGCATTTAAACCTACAGGAATCACAGAACGATTCATGTCGTTTTTAGGTAATGATTGTATTGCATAGTTAACTCCGTCATTATCTGATACCAGTTGCGAGTATACAGCAAAATTATTTGTAGTACCACTAAACATCTTACCATCATAACCATTATCGAAACCTTTAGTAGTACCATCAATAAAGTAAAATTTAGTTTTACTGGTTTCTTTATTTGCAGAAATGTTTAAGTGAATTTCTGACTTTGAGTTAGACTTTTGAAAAGTATCTGTGGTTTCGTGACTTAAATCAGCTGTTTGAAAAGTTACGCTACCTCCAGTACCACATTCTACAAAGAAAGCTTGTCCTGGCGCGATTTTAAAATCATCTGCAGTAACTTTAGTTTCATAACTACCTGTAGCTTGATTCCATACCCATAAAGTTTGAGAAGTTAATAAACCTGAGTTATCTGGTAAAAATCCACCCGTACCACTATTTAAAAACGCAGTAAATGGATTCCCCACTAAATTAAATCCAGTTGTTCCAATAGATATTGATCTTGTTACATTAGAGTTATGTACAGTTCCTGTGAAAGCTAAATTACCAGCAGCAGCTAGTTTAATAGAATATCCTTGTCCATTATTCAAAGTCCCTGAAGAACTTGTAGTTTGATATATCCATCTTGAACCCGCAGCTTGTGTGTTATCATAAGGAGCTAATCCAATTCTTCCCGCAACAGAACCTGAAGCAAAATTATTATTGGTTCTTAAGTCTGTAATGCTTTCTCCAGAAACAGGAGAAGATACGAGGTACCAGTTGGTAGTTCCAATACTTCTTGTATATGTGGTAGGTCCTGTGACCGAAGCTGTGGCTATTAAAGAAGCTCCAGAAGCAATACTTATAGAGTTTACGGTAACTGAACTTGAAATAGTAGGGTAATTGGTTAAACCATTTGGAATTGTGACATCTGTACCAGATGTAGGAACAGCCCCAGTACTCCAATTGGCTACATTATTCCAGTCGTTACTAGAAGCTCCACTCCATGTGGCAACATCTGAAAATGCAGTTCCATTGAAAGAGGTGGGAACACCTGTAGGAAAAGTAAAGGCTCCAGTAGTCCAGTTTGCAGGATTATTAATCATTGCTGCACAATCTCCTAAGGAAGAGTTACATGTTGTAGACCCAGAATAGTATCCTAAGTTAGATGTTACAATAGCAGTACTTCCATCTGTTAATCCCGTACCTGATAATGTAGCTAAAGGTGGAGTAGAACCAAAACCTCCATAAAAAGTAAGGAAAGTCGTAGCACTACGAGTAGTTCCTGTAGTAGTACCTAGGTATGCAAACAATTGATCACCTGCAGCTAAATTAAATCCACCATTGGTCTCGACCACAGCTCCTATATTAGCAGTAGGTGAATCATTTCCACTACTTACCTGAATTACGGTTCCTGCACTAATTGTACTTCCAGTACTATTGGTCCAAGTGTTATTTCCTTCAGATGTTTGAGAATTAAATCCAGCTCCAGTCCATTCTTCATCATCAAAAATAATAGAGGTACCTGCTGTACAGTCATCTAAAAGAAGAAAAGCATAATCAGACTTTGAAGTTGGAGAAGTTAGTTTGTTGAAAGCAACTATGGCGATATCACCTGCTGCATCAATTGTACCATTATTGTTTTGGGCACATAATTTTCCATTAACAAGGAATAGTAATAATAAAACGCATAGTGGTTTTATTACTACAGTAGTAGTTTTAATTTTCATTTTATGATTGATTTTCGGGTTACCGTCTAAAGATAATTTTTTTTTTATAAAAAACCTCTAAAATTTTGTTTTAGAGGTTTTGGTAAAATCTTATATCGTTCAACGGAAACGATTATTAATTTCTTGATGGAAATACACCTTGTAGGCATATGATATAACGAACAGTAGTAAAAGGTTGTCTATTGTCAAAAGATTGATTACCTCCTGTATTTCCAATAAGACCATTACCTGTAAGAACAATAGGAACATTTCGCCCACCATATATTGCATTAGGTGTTGCTTCTGAAGAAAAACGATCAGCTCCGGTATTGGCTAAAACACCTGCACCTGGATTTGATTCATCTTCATTTCCTGCTTCTGTATTAACTGGAATCAGCGCACTCCCGGTAACATTTGCTAATGACATCATATGATTATGACTTGGTATTTGAGTAATGTTTAATGTTCTCAATTCAGATCCTCCTTTAGCCCCTTGTCTGTAATCTTGTAATCCAGGTCCTCTTCCTGCACTGATAGCTACCCTACCTCTTAAATCTGGTAAACCAAAAGTTGTTCTTCCGTCTCCTCCGTATGTTGTTCCTAGTATTGAAAATAAAGCAGTGTTTTGAGAAATTGCTAATAATTGTCCTTCACAAAAAGCCCACCCTCTTGGAGCAAAATTTCCTCCGAACATTTTAATTTCTCCAAGAAATCCTTCTTGTTGAGCATTGATGTTGGTGATTGATAAAAATACTAGTAGTATTCCCCCGAATAATTTAGTTTTTAAATTCATAATAAATAAGTTTAGATTAGTTTTTACTTACTACAAATTTATTTTGAAAACTTCTTCGATAACTAAAATGATACCTTAGTGTAAATCATATAGGCATATGTGTAGCTTGATTTGTCACAAGTGTATTTAGTTCTTTCTCCAGAAAAAAGGAGTTAATAAGATTAATACAGTAAATAACTCTAAACGCCCTATAAGCATTAGGAATGAGCAAAACCATTTGGCTCCAACAGAAAGGTGTGAGAAATTATCTACAGGACTTACTGTACCTATGGCAGGCCCAATATTTCCTAGAGAAGAGGCACAAGCACCAATAGCGGAAATAAAGTCAAGTCCTAAGAAAGCTAAAATCACCGTTCCAATAATGAATATGAGCATATATAGGATAAAAAAGGATAAAATATTGAATACAATATTTTGACTAACGGCCTTCCCATCATAACGAACAGGTATAATGGCATTAGGATGTAGTGATTTTTTAAACTCTAAAAAGCTATTCTTAAGCATTACTATATGACGTACTATTTTTACACCTCCTGATGTTGATCCTGCAGATCCTCCTAGAAAGAATAAAGAGAAGAATAAAGCTGTAATAAAAAAGCTCCACATGGTAAAATCTGCAGTTACGAAACCGGTGGTTGTTACAACAGAGATAACAGCAAACAAAGCATGTCTTATAGCGCTCTCTGTTTTTCCCCAAACCATTGGGTGTTCTATACTAGTTTGTAAGGAAGGATCTTGGAAAAATAATATAACAATGGTCACAATTGTAGAAATCAAAAGAATTCCTACGGCGTAATATTTAAATTCTTCACTTTGAATTACTTTTTGAACTTTTCCTTTTAATGCAAAATAGGTAAGGACAAAGTTCGTACCTGCTACAAACATGAAAAAGATAATGATATACTGAATTAAAGGAGTTCCATTCCAATGAGCAACACTCGCATTTTTTGTAGAGAATCCACCAGTACTAACGGTGGCCATGGCATGGTTAATAGCATCAAACCATGTCATACCAGCTACTTTTAAAAGTAAGAATTCTACTACAGTAAGGAGCACATAAATTAACCATAGTCGTTTAGCAGTGTCTGTAATTCGAGGGTGTAGCTTATCTGCTGAAGGTCCTGGAGCTTCAGCCATAAAAAGCTGCATTCCTCCAATACCTAATAAAGGCAAAATGGCAATGGTTAATACAATTATTCCCATACCTCCAATCCAATGAGTTGCACTACGCCAAAACAAAATTCCCTTGGGCATAGATTCTATGTCTGTTAATATTGAAGAACCAGTTGTAGAATAACCAGAGATGGTTTCAAAAAAAGCATCAGTAACACTTGGAATAGCTCCGGTAAAAATGTAAGGAAGCATTCCGGTAAATGAAAGAGTTAACCATCCTAACGTAACGATTAAATATCCTTCTTTTTTCTGAATGTTTTTTTGTTGAGGTTTATTGAAAAAATATAGTAATAAACCGATAGATACAGTAACAATTCCAGCATTTAAGAATCCCCACTTAGCTTCATCATTAAAATAAAAACTAAAAGGAATAGATAACCACATGAATAATCCGTTCAAAACGGCTGTGATACCCAAAAAACGGTAAATAAGTTTGGTGTTAAGATTTTCCATTATTGAATAAATCTTCTACAATTGATATGGCTTCTGGTAAACAAAAAACAATGGCTTTATCTCCACTTTGTAATTGAAAATCTCCAAAAGACATTAAAGGTTTTTCATCTCTAATAACTCCTCCAAATACCGCTTCTCTAGGAAAACGTAGATCTTTAATTGGAGCTTTGGTTACTTTAGCGTTTGGTTGCACTTCAAATTCGAAAACTTCAGCATCAATATTATGTAAATTTGCTAATGCTAATATTTCTCCTTTGCGTATATGTCTAAAAATATTACTAGCAGCAATTAATTTTTTATTAATAAGGGTATCTATACCAATGGTTTGAGAGATATTGATATAGTCCATGTTTTCCACTAGGGCAACAGTTTTCTTAACTCCTTTTGATTTGGCTACTAAACAAGACATGATATTTGTTTCAGAATCTCCAGTAACGGCAATAAAAGCATCCATATTTCGAATGTTTTCACCTTCCAAAAGCTCTAAATCTCTACCATCTCCATTAATAACTAATGTATGACGTAGCTCTTCTGCTAAACTCAATGCCTTTTCTTTTTTACGCTCAATCAGTTTAACGTTAAAATTATCTTTACATAAGTTTCTAGCAGTTTTATGTCCAATGCTACTACCTCCTAAAATCATAACATTTTTAATTTCAATATGTTCTTTACCAATAATTGGGTATAACTTATCAATGCTATAATTAGGAACAGAGAAATATACTTGGTCGTTCATTTTATATACTGTGTCACCACGTGGAATAATAGTTTGTGCTATTCCTTCTCGCTTAATTGCAATAGTAATAAAATCAACAATGCTAAACTTTTCTTTAGCCTCTTTAACTGTTAAATCTAAAATGGGAGATTTATATCCCAAGGTAGTTCCCATGACATTAAAAACACCATTTTCGAAAGCAACAGTGTCGTTAAATGAAGATTGACGTAAAAGAAGATTAATCTCTTCTGCAGCTAATTCTTCTGGAGAAATCATAAAATCAACTCCATAATCCTGGAAATTAATACAGTCGTTTTTTAAAAATTCAGGATTATTAATTCTAGCAATTGTTTTTTTAACACCTAAAGCTTTTCCTATAACAGAAATGGTAAAATTAGTATTTTGACTTTCTGTTACTGCTAACAACAAATCTGCAGATGCAATACCTATTTCTTTTAATAAGTTAATAGAAGTAGCATCACCTTTTTTGGTAATAACATCTAAATGATTGTTGATATAATTAAGTTTCTCTCCATCAAAATCGATAACATAAGTATCTTGAGATTCATAAGAGAGAAGTTTAGCTAAGTGAAATCCAACATCTCCAGCTCCGGCGATGATTATTTTCATAATACGTTACAAATGGGAATAAGAGCAAAGATACTGTGCTTGTTCTTGTTGTGCAAAAAAAGAACTATATTTATCATTAAGAAAAGAAAAGCTATGAAAAATAAATATTCCATTAAATCTTGGGCTTTAGATGATAGACCAAGAGAGAGATTAGTATTAAAAGGGAAGTTTTCACTTTCAGATACAGAGCTGTTAGCTATATTAATACGATCTGGAAATAGAGAAGAATCTGCTGTAGATTTAGCCAAACGAATGCTCTTGTCGGTAAATAATAGCTTACATAAACTTTCTAAGTTATCTATTGAAGAACTTATGAATTTTAAAGGTATTGGAGAAGCAAAAGCCGTTAGTATTGTCACTGCATTAGAATTAGGAAAACGAAGACAGTTTCAAACCAATGAAGTAAAACCAAAAGTGTCTTGTTCTAAAGATGTATTTCTTGTTACGCAACCGTTAATTGGAGATTTAAGCCACGAAGAGTTTTGGGTGCTTTTTTTTAACAATGCCAATGAAATTATAGCCAAACAGCAACTTAGTAAGGGAGGTTTTACAGGAACAATTGTAGACATACGGTTGTTGTTTAAGAGGGCTTTAGAATTACAATCAATTGCAATTATAGTCTGTCATAATCATCCTTCAGGAAAACTAAAGCCAAGTAAATCAGATATTCATCTTACTAGAAAGATTAAAAAAGCTGGAGAAACCTTAGACATTAAATTACTAGATCATTTAATAATTACCGAAAAAGCGTATTTTAGCTTTGTTGATGAAGGTGTTTTGTAATGATTTTTTAGTAACGTATGATACTTATTTACTCACATAAAGTAACTCCAAGAATTCGGTATATCTTTAAACATATTTTTACCAGAATTTTATTAATTGATATAGATTTTACCACAAAAGTAGAGGATTTTGTTGCTTTTAATGGGCCTAAGTTATCTTATAATAAGGTTCCATTAGGAAAGGAGTTTTTTATTCGAAGTCATGATCTACTTTTTCAACAAGGGGTAAGAGATGTTGATATTCATATAGAAAAATGGGAAGGGATACCCAGTTTCTTTTCAGCAGGGGAGAGGTCGGCAATCCCTTTTGATATTTTCGCTGCTAGTTTTTACTTAATTACTAGATATGAAGAATATCTGCCGCATATAAAGGATAATCATGGACGATTTACAGCCAAAGAGAGTATTGCGTATCAACATGGTTTTTTGGAAAAACCGCTTATAGATATTTGGGCTTACAAGTTAAGGAAGGTTTTACAAGAAAAGTATCCTGATTATCAGTACCAAGAAAGAGTATATAAGTATATATCAACAATTGATGTAGATAATGCTTATTGTTATAAACACAAAGGAATTATTAGAACGATAGCAGGTTTTTTGAAGGATGCTTCACAGTTTAAAATATTTAATTTATGGGATCGCTTTGCGGTTAGGTTTGGAATAAAAAAAGATCCATTTTACACTTTTAATGAGATTTTGGACTTAAGAAAAGAATTGAATATTAGAACCATTTTCTTTTTCTTAATTGGAGATTATACAACCTATGATACTAATGTGTCAACATCAAAAAGCAAGTTTAAATTGTTGATTAAAGAAATGGTTGACTATGCAAGAGTAGGATTGCATCCTTCGTATTACACATCTACAGATATTGTTATGCTCAAAAAAGAAAAAGAGCGTTTGGAGAACATAACTAATATGCCCATTATAAGATCTAGACAACATTATTTGAAGTTTAATTTGCCAGATACGTATCAACGATTGATAGATTTAGAAATAAAAGAAGACTATTCCATGGGATATGCAAGTCATGTAGGCTTTCGAGCAAGTACTTGTACCCCTTATTATTTTTATGATTTGGACTTTGAGATTCAGACTCCATTGAAAATTTTCCCGTTTGCTCTAATGGATACAACTCTTAATGACTACATGAAGTTAACACCGAAGCAGTCTTTAGGAAAAATAAGAGATATTAAAAACGAAGTTAAACGAGTAAACGGAACATTAATTACGCTGTTTCATAATGAAAGTTTGAGTAATTATCAAAGATGGAAAGGTTGGAAACGAGTATACGGTACCATGTTAAAAATGGTGAAAAATGACTAAATAATTATTTATGCTAAGTGTTAAACATATTTTCTTCGATTTAGATCATACATTATGGGATTTTGATAAAAATTCCAAGCTTACATTCAAACAAATATTTGAAGAGCAACAAATTGATCTCAATATTGATGTTTTTCTGGAAGTATATATGCCCATAAACTTTGAATATTGGAGGTTATATAGAGAAGATAAAATTGAAAAAGAAGCGTTGAGATATGGAAGACTGAAAGATACATTTGATCAGTTGAAATTTAGTGCTACTGATGATTTAATACATCAAATTTCACATGATTATATAAGTTATTTACCAAATTATAATTATTTAATTGATGGAACTATAGAGCTTCTTGAATACCTAAAGCCTAAATATGAGTTGCACATTATAACCAACGGTTTTGAAGAGGTGCAAAATTTGAAGTTGGAAGAATCGGGAATTAAAAAATATTTTAATGAGATTATAACTTCAGAGGAAGTAGGAGTTAAAAAACCAAATGTGAAGGTTTTTGAGTATGCCTTTGAAAGAGCGGCTTGTTTGGCTCATGAATCAATAATGATTGGAGATAGTTATGAAGCTGATGTGTTAGGAGGAATAAATGCTGGTATGTTAGCCGTTTATTTTAATCCTGAAAAAAAGGAGGAAAATGGAGTCTTATCAATAGCTAAACTGAGTCAATTAAAGCAATATTTGTAGCGGTACATCGTTTTTTATTTATGAAAATCAATTTTTTTCTTCCAATTTTAATGGTAATTACAATGGGATTTTCCTCTTGTGTAAAAGATATTAACCTAGATCAAGTGAATGATTTCAACTCTGAGCCTAGATACATTGCATCATTGGTGTATTTTAAAATTCCAGCACTGGGTTTTTTGGATAGTTCTAACAATGAAATCACAACTTCAATATCAGACGAAACAAGGCTAGATCTTATTGAAGAAGAAGTTTTTCAAAAATATTTAAAAGAAGTAAAGTTAGATTTCGAAATATCAAATCCTTTTGATAGAAATATTCAAGTTGAATTGCAGTTTTTAGATGAAGCAAATGGTATTACATATCAAATAGGCCCTATTTTGATTCCTGCAAAAACAGCTAAAGTTGTTTACCAAGAAACAATATCTGTAGCTGGAACTCCACAATTTTTAAATAGTAGAAACATTAAGGTATTGTCACAATTAATAACGACTACAGGTTCTCCAATTGAAGCAAATAACACAGAGGAATTTGAATTTAAATCTGCGGGAACTTTTACTTTTCAAATATAATACCAATGAAGAAGTGTTTATATCTATTAGTAATGCTTTGTGTGGTTATATTTAAATCAGTAAAAGCTCAGAATAAGAAGTTATTATACGATTTTGATGAGATACCTCAAACTATGTTATTAAATCCAAGTGTGAAACCTACTTATAAATGGCATGTAGGAATTCCTTTTATATCTGGTATTTCTTTTGATGCTGGTCTATCTGAAGTTACCGTTGCAGATTTGTTTAGAAATGATGGAGTAGATTTTACAGTAAAAGTAAGAAATGCTATCGATAGAATTTCTACTGAAGATTATGTAAGTATTAATAACCAGATAGAGATTTTAAGTGGTAGTTTTAAACTTAATCAAAGAGACCATCTCAGTTTTGGATTTTATACAGAATTTGATTTTTTTGCAAATTATCCAAAAGATATCATTGATTTAGTAAACGATGGAAATACAACTAATTTGAATAGAACATTTCTTTTGTCTCAAGCAAATGTTAAGACAGAACTAATAAGTGTATTACATGCTGGAATTGCCCGTAAACTGAATGATAAAATGACTATTGGAGGTCGATTTAAAGTTTACTCAGGAATAGCGAACGTTACAACAAGTGGTAATACAGGAAGTTTTACTACGCGTTTGGGACAAAATAATATATACACCCACAGCTTAAGTAATATTAGTTTTAATGGATACAGTTCAGGTGTTTTTTTTGATGATGATATAGAAGCCAGTGATATATATGGAAAACTTTTTTTGGGTAATGTAGGTTTTGGTTTTGATATAGGGTTTACGTATCAAATAGATAAACAAACCAAAATTACGGCGAGTTTATTGGATATCGGATATATATCTTATTCAAAGGATAATAAAAATGTAGCTGTAAGAGGGAATTATACATTTTCAGGAATAGAGTTTCAGTATGATAGTTCAAATAGTGATTATTGGCAAAACCTGATAGATGATTTTAAAGCACAAGTTCCTTCAGAAGAAAACGAAAATTCATATGCTGTTATGAGACCAATAAAATTTAATGGGTCTTATAAATATAGTTGGGGAAAAAGTAGAAATGAAGAGAGTTGTTATGATATGACTTATAAAGAATATTATAATAATTCTGTTGGAGCTCAAATCTTTTCTGTATTTAGACCATCAGGACCTAAATTTGCTCTGACAGGATTTTACGAACGAAGAATATCGAAAGGAATCAATACAAAAATTACATATACGATTGATGATTTCTCATATACAAACTTTGGTTTGGGGTTGTCGACTAAAATAGGTAAATTTCAGGTCTACGGATTAGTAGATAATTTATTTGGACTATCGGATATTGCAGCTACTAATTCCGCGGCTTTTCAATTGGGTATGAATTTAATATTTAAATAATAAAATGAAAAAAATTGTGTACTTGTTTTTAATGTTTTCAATAACAACATTTGCTCAGAAAACAATTAATAACTACAAATATGTTATTATTCCTAATCAGTTTAGTTTTTTCAAAACAATTGATAAGTATGAAACAAGTTCTTTAACCAAGTTCTTGTTTAATAAGTATGGTTTTAAAGCGTTTTTATCAAGTGAAAGATTACCTGAAGACCTAGAACAAAATGGTTGTTTGGCTTTAAAAGCAAATGTCAAAAATAATTCTGGAATGTTTACTACAAAAAATGTAATTGAATTAAAAGATTGTAATGGCAAAGTAGTATTTACATCAGTAGAGGGAAGAAGTCGAAAAAAACAATATAAAGATGCTTACCATGAGGCTATTAGAAATGCCTTTAAATCAGTTCAACAGTTGAATTATGTTTATGTTCCGAGTATTAATGAAGAGGTTAATGTTGAAAAAGATGCCCCTGCAATGGTTCAAATTCCGAAGGTAATAGAACGTAAACCTATAGTACTTAAAAAGACTAAAAATGTACTATATGCACAAGCGATTAAGGATGGTTTTCAATTGGTAAATACAAAGCCAGAAATAATATTTTATGTACTAAAGACTAATTTGAAAGATGTTTTCGTAATTAAAGGGAAAGATGGAGTTTTATATAAATCAGGTTCTCATTGGGTAGCTGAATTTTATAAGAATGGTACTAAAAAGATAGAAACTTATGAGGTTAAGTTTTAATATTATTGATCTAAATAATCAATTACCTTTTGATAAAATTTGAATAAAGGTATAATTGCAGAAGGTGAGTTTTCAAAGGCCAAATGATATTTAGTTATAATAAGTTTTTCATAGCTCTTTTTTGAGGAAAAAATATAGGGGTCAAAAGCAACTTGTGTACTTAAAGGTTCTAATTCCTTTAAGGCATTCTCTTGTAAAAATAATTTGAAATTACTGTTAGTAGATTTAACTTTAAACCTACTTTGTTTTCTTAAAAATAGATTAATAAAGTGGTGTATTGTATCTATTTCAAAATCAATAAACTTTATATCAGGGTTTAGAGAACAAACAACTTGACCAGAAGCTTGAGCTCCAATAGTGTTCCTAACAACAATCAAATTGTTTTTATGTTTTAATTTTAGCGTATATGTTTCAAATGGTTCTCGGCTTCCATCAAAGTAAGAGTATTTTTCTTTTTTTATGTTTAGTTCTCCTCTTAAACCTTGTGCTATTTTTTTTACTTCTTTTTCAAAATCCAATGTTCACAAAATCTTAATAGTTATACTTTTCTTTCCAGCGCTGTTTTAAAATATCTCTAAAATTATTTTCTCTTGAGTTATTACCTGGTTCATAGAGCTTAGTTCCCTCAATCTCTTTAGGCATGAATTCTTGTACTACAAAGTTTCCAGGGTAGCTATGTGAGTATTTATAATCTTTTCCATATTCAAGATCTTTCATTAATTTGGTTGGAGCATTTCTAATAGACAAGGGAACAGATAAATCACCAGTTTGCTTTACCAATTGTTGAGCGTTATTTATAGCCATATAGGATGCATTACTTTTGGCGGAGTTAGCAAGATAAATTGCACATTGACTTAATATAATTCTTGACTCCGGATATCCTATAGTACTAACGGCCTGAAAAGTGTTATTAGCCAAGATTAATGCAGTAGGGTTTGCATTACCAATATCTTCTGAAGCCAAGATTAGTAATCGTCTTGCAATAAATTTAACGTCTTCGCCACCTTCTATCATTCGGGCTAACCAATATACTGCAGCATTTGGGTCACTTCCTCTGATAGATTTAATAAAAGCGGAAACAATATCATAATGCTGCTCTCCAGTTTTATCATATCGAACAGTATTTTTTTGAACTTTTTCTAAGACGAGTTTGTTGGTAATCTCAACTTGCTCCTCAGAGGCAACTAACAAGTCAAAAACGTTCAAAAGTTTACGAGCATCACCACCAGAAACACGAAAAAGTGCATCTGTTTCTTTTAATGTAATGTTTTTTTTAGCAAGAACTTCATCTTGCTCCATTGCTCTATGAAGCAAGGCAAGCATATCTTCTTTTTCAAAAGAATTTAGGATATAAACTTGACATCTAGACAATAATGCGGGAATAACTTCAAAGCTAGGGTTTTCTGTTGTAGCACCTATTAAGGTCACCCATCCACGCTCCACAGCTCCTAAGAGAGAATCTTGTTGAGACTTGCTAAATCTATGAATTTCATCAATAAACAAAATAGGGTTTTTCTGAGTAAACAGTCCACTACTTTGTTTTGCTTTTTCAATAACCTCTCGTACATCTTTCACTCCTGAACTAATGGCACTTAAAGTATAAAATGGTCGTTTAGACTCGTTGGCAATAATGTTTGCTAAAGTTGTTTTTCCAATACCGGGAGGACCCCAAAGAATTAAAGAAGGAATAATACCTTGTTTAATGTGATTGGTTAAAATTCCATTTTTACCCACTAAATGTTGCTGACTTATGTAATCATTTAGTGATTTTGGTCGTATACGTTCTGCCAAAGGTTGATTCATTTGGTAAAAATAGAAAAGATTTATGACAGATGTTCCGAAATTTAACTTTGGAAATGTTTTTGTTATTTTAAAAATGATGAAAACAGAAGAAAAATTACAATATTCAAATTCTATATTTTTAATTCCGACAATATTAGTGTTTAGTATTTGGTTTATTTACTATTTAGAAATTCGTTTTGGTTGGAATTTTAACAAGTTTGGAGTGTTACCGAGAAAATTGAGTGGTTTAAAGGGGGTTTTCTTTACACATTTTATACATAGCGGTACCAAACATCTTTTTAATAATTCAGTGCCTTTATTCGTGCTTACAGCAAGCCTTTTTTATTTTTATAAAGAGGTAGCGTCCAAAGTTTTGATTTATGGAGCTTTGTTAACTGGAATGTTAACTTGGATAATAGGAAGAGAATCTTATCATATTGGTGCCAGTGGAGTGGTGTACTTATTATTCAGTTTTGTTTTTTTTAGCGGAATTATAAGGAAGCATTTCAGATTAATATCAATGTCGCTAATTGTTATATTTTTATATGGAAGTATGATATGGTATATATTTCCTGTTAAAGAAGGTATGTCATGGGAAGGGCACTTGTCTGGTTTTTTGATGGGGTTAGTGTTTGCCTATATTTATAGGAATACTGGAATTGTTAAAGAGAAGTTTGTTTTTACCAAAACTGAATTTGATGATATGTTTGATGAAGATGGGAATTATGTACCACCAGTATATAACGAGGAAATAGAGGAGGAGGTAGGCTCCACTGATTTAACAAGAGATATTAGTTTTACCTATGAAATAAAAAAGAATGAGGATTAACTCATTCTTTGTCTAACAGTTTCATATAAAAAGGCACCACAAGCTACTGATACATTTAAGGATTCAATCTCTCCCAGAAGTGGAAGTTTGGCTTTGTAATCTACCATTTTAAGTACGGAGTTACTAACACCTTTATGTTCAGATCCCATTATGATAGCAATGGGTTGATTCATATCAACTTTGTAAATCGAGTCTTCTGTTTTTTCCGTTGCTGCTACTAGTTTGATGTCAGAAGCTTGCAATTGGAATATAGCATCTTTAATATGATCAACTTTACAAATAGGTACTTTAAATGCAGCTCCTGCTGAGGTTTTAATAGTTTCTGCATTCACTGGTGCAGAACCGCTTTTTTGAATAATTATTCCGTTTACACCTGTACATTCAGCAGTTCTTATAATTGCTCCAAAATTACGAACATCAGAAAGTTGATCCAATAATAAAAATAAAGGGGTATTTTCTGATTCAATAGTTTTTTCAATTAATGATTCTAAATCATAAAATTCTATTGGAGATATCTTTGCAACGGCACCTTGATGATTATTGTGTTTAGATAAGCGATCAAGCTTTTCTGTAGGAACTATACTCGTCGAAATTTTATTTTTTTTAATTAGTTTTTCTAATTGAAAATACAAATCACCGCGCAGTCCTTTTTGTAAATATACCTTATTTATTGATGAGCCGCTATCTATGGCTTCAATGATAGCTCTTATACCAAATATTGTTGTTGATTCTTGCATGCTGCAAATGTAGTTGAATTTATTGTATAAAAAAACCACCTCGAAAGAGGTGGTTTTTAAGATATAATTTAATGATTTTAGTTTTTCGATAAAATCATTGATCTATCAGTAAAATATCCTTCAGCGGTATAAGTTAAAGTAATAGTAGATTTGTCTGCAGATACAGTACCAGAACCACTAACAGGAATACCAAAGTTATCAGCTAAGAAACCTCCAGTAACGGTGATGTTACTACATGCATCAGAGATGTAAAATGGATAGTTACCTCCAAAAGCATTATCAGCTCCAATAGAATAAGTCCCGTCTCCAGTTTGAGTAATAGAAACAGTTTTCCCATTTCCATTTGTATAAGTCCAGCTTCCAGCTAAATCTGAAGGGCATAATACACTAATGTTAAAGTCAACCTTAGAGTTTCCTTCGAAATAACCTTCCGGTCCATCAAAAGAGATAGACATAGTCTCTCCCATTCTGTTTAAGCTACTATCAGTAAAGTTGATAGGAATTACTACTTTGTTATCTCCTTTAGGGATTGTAACAGATGCAGGAACTGTATAGTTATCTGCATTCATAGATGTAGTAACATTTAAATTAATAGTGGTATCAGATCCCATTTTCTTAGAAGTAAAAATGGTAACTTGAGTATCTAAGTTAGAGTTCTCCACAACAACGATATCCTTTTTAAAGGCGTCTGCTGTGATAAAACTTAAGTCCTTAACCTCTATTGAATCATCATCACAACTATTTAAAGTCATAAATGATATAGCCAACATAGCTAGATATAATATTTTTTTCATAATTGTATAAATTATTAACTACCGAGGTAGTGTTATTAGTTTTGAGTTGAAATAAACGGATTGTTTAAGATCTCAGCTTGTGGGATCTCGAAACTTAATCTGTTGTCATCATAAGACATTACATCACCAACAAAAATTAAGTGGTTAGAACCTCTAACAATATCCATTTTGTTTCTTCTCTTTAATAAATAAGCTTTACCTTCTCCCCAAAGCTCTAAACGAGTTTGTAAAGTAATTTCGCTTGTTAAAGCAAGAGTAGATAAACCATCAATATAACTTGCGTCGTTAACTCTTTCAGAAACAACAGTTTTTAATGCTCCTCTTGCAGCACCTGCATCACCATCAGCTTTTAAAGCAGCCTCAGCGTGTAATAAATATACTTCAGCAATTCTCATATAGAATACATCAGTAATAACAGGTCTCTGACCATCCCATTGTCTTGCTGGGTCATAGTATTTACGCCAGTTAATTAAATCACTAGATCTAAACCAGTCTCTTCTTACATCATCAGCTGGCATTTCAGCATATAAAGAAGCATCAATAGATTTACTATTTCCTACAGAAGCATATCCATAAGTAAAGTAATCCATTTGAGAGTAGAAAGAAGCTAAACTAACACTATCATCAATAGTAATGTCAGATGCCCAAATCCATCCTGGAGTAGAGATAAAGTTCATTCCGTCTAAAGCTTGAGCTTTAGCTAAAATTGGATAACTTCCAGTATTAATTACATCAGCAGTTAAAGATTTAACTTGATCCCAGTTTTTATCTTCAGAAGCATAAGCATATGCTAATAACATTTTAACAACATCAGTGTTAATTTGACTTTTAGCAGTTCTGTTAAAATCGCTTAAAAGAGATAAAGCATCATTTAAATCACTATAGATTAAATTATATACTTCTTCCATTGTACTTTTTGCTACACCTTCTACCTTTTCAGCACTGTTATAAATAGGTAAAACTTCTTGAGTAGGATCATATCTATCAGTATATAATTGTACTAAATAGAAATACGCATAAGCTCTCATTGCCTTAGCTTGTCCCATGTAGTGACGATTAGCTTGAGCTTCTGGAGTAATATCATTACCTCCTAAAGTACCAATAAGCTTGTTAGCAGCTCTAATGATTCTATAGTAGTATCTCCACGCCATATAATTAGCTCTATTTGTAAAGTCTACAGAAGCTTGTAAGTTACTAAAAGTACTATACCATCCGTAGTTTGTTTCAGAATGAGCAATATCCGCAGATAACATATCTGTCCAAATATCAATACCTTTTTGACCGAAATCATCGTCTCCACCGAATCCTCCAGTACCTGGTAAATACATTAACTGGTATAAACCAGCAACACCACCCTTAATAATTTCCGGGTTGAATTCAGCAGCTTGTCCAAGCTGCTCAGTTGATAATCTATCAGAAGGTTGTACTTCTAAAAAATCATCATTACATCCATAGATAAATAGGATGAAAATTGGTAAGATTTTTACTATTTTTTTAAGCATAATTTCTTGATTTAAAATTTAACTCTAACTCCTAAGCTAATATTCGTTAAAGGAGCATAACTATATCTTGCACTACCTCCAGATTCGCTAGTCGTTGGGTTGAATCCTTCTCTAGCAGATAATAAGAATAAATTATCTCCAGACATCCAAATATTAAGATTAGAAATTCCTGATTTTTCCAAATACTTAGACGGAACAGTATATCCAATCCTTACATTATTTAAGGCTAAATAGTCTGTTTTTGTAACAAATCTAGAAGAAGCTGCGTTTGCAGTGTTATAAGTAATGTTTCTATCTGGATTTGAAGTGTCATTTTCACCGTTAGTTAAAGCAGGTACATTAGTGATGTCACCTGGTTGTTGCCAACGATTAAAGATGTTTTTGTGCCAGTTCCAGCTACCAACTCTATCGTTATCCATCATGTCAGCGTAAGCTGCATCATATGCATAACCACCTAAGCTATATACGAACTGAGAACTAATATCAAAATTCTTATAAGTCATGTTTAATCTGAATCCTCCTCTTACAGTTGGGATACTAGACTTGTTTAAGAATTGTCTTGTAGCAACAGCTGAATTACTTGTTGTAGTTCTTACTAACTGTCTGTTAGGGAACTCAGCTTGATATTCATGTAACGAGTTAACAACTTCGTCATCTTGAGATTCATTAAATACACCATCACCATTAGCATCGTAAAAGTAAGTGTACCATAAAGGAGCACCGTTTGAAGGATCAACACCAGCCCACTCTCTAGTATAAATATCATATAATGATCTACCAGCAGTTCTACCAAAAATACCATCGATATCGATTACTTTAGGTTGACCAGTACCATCGATTGGCATTTCTTTAATTTCATTGTTTAAGAATTCACCATTAATACTTGCGCTAAATTTAAAGTCTTCTTTATTAATGATTCGAGCATTGATATCAAATTCTAAACCTGAGTTTCTTAATACACCTTCGTTTACATCTACGATAGCAACACCTGTACTAATTGGTAATCTCTTATCGAATAATAAGTTTTCAGTATCCTTGATATAGTAATCTACGTTTACATCTAAGAAATCACTGATTTTACTTTCAACACCAACCTGGTACATTTTAGAAGTTTCCCATGTTAATGCAGAGTTTCCTACAAAACTTTCAGTATAAGAAATTTCACCACTTGCGTTGTTAATATCATGTAAAGTAAGACCTGGGAATAAACCAGCTCCAGATTGCTCACCAATAATACCGTAACTTGCTTTAAGCTTTAAAAACTTTAAATATTTGTTGTTATTTAAGAAGTTTTCGTTTGTCATGATCCAAGCACCTCCAACAGATCCAAAAGTATCCCACTTGTTACTTCCTAAGAATCGAGAAGAACCATCACGTCTAATAGATCCAGATAAGTAGTAAGTATCTTTAAAGCTATAGTTAGCTTGAGCGAAGTAACTTTCAAGTCTACTCTTATTAGTATAAGATGTAGTTGGTAATGTTACGATAAAGTTGTTAAATTCTAATAATCCAGGTAAAACAACTTTGTTCTTAGCAGCATTGGTTAACTTAAACTCGTTTTGGTTTGTTTCGTGTGCAGCAAGTGCAGTAATAGAATGCTCTCCAAACTCTTTAGTATAAGTGAACATGTTTAAGAAGTTCATAGTAGTAGATCTAATAATTCTTCTACTTAAGCTACCTTCAGTAGCAACACCTACACCAAAGAAAGGGTTTGAGTAAATGTTTCTAGTTCTATCATTATGTTGAAGACCGAATTGCGTCTTGAACTTTAAGTTCTCAAAAAGATCAACATCAAAAGAAACGTTTGCGTTTACTTCGTGTCTTTTTTCTCTTCTGATATTATTTCTTGCATCAGCAAGACCATTTGTTAAACCAGAGAAGTTTCTTCCTCGTCCGATATCATAAATAAATCCTCCGAAAACAGGATCTGGAATTCTATTTCCATTTGCATCTCTTTCGAAAACAGGGTAAATAGAAGGCATGTTGTCTACTAAGAAGAATACGTTACCAGAATCACTAGTTTGACCATTGTTGTTTAATTCTGAATATGCATAACCAATGTTAAAGTTTGAAGTTAACCACTCTCTAACATCTTGAGTTAAGTTAATTCTTCCTGAGTATCTTGTATAGTCAGAATTAACACTATAACCTTTACTATCTAAATAACCGATAGAAGTAAAATACTTACCGTTTTCACCACCACCACTCATTTTTACGTTTGCTTCTGATCTAATAGAAGGTTGGAAAGAGTAGTCTCCCCAATATTCAGGAAGGTATCTTCTTCCTACTCCAGATCTTACACTTCTTGTAGCAGGATCGATTAATTGAGAAACATCAGAAGTATCCCAAGAGTTATAATCTGGGTTAATACCAATAGATCCGAATAAATTTGCGTTAGCAAAAGCAACAGGATCTACACCTCTGTTATTTCCTTGGTTGTAAATTGCTTCCCAAGCAAGACCGATGAAGTCATTAGATGATCTAATTACATCATATCTAGGAATAAAACTGAAGTTAACCCCTGTTTTAACATCTACTTCAATGCTTGAAGAGTTTTTCTTACCACCTTTAGTTGTAATTAAGATAACCCCGTTCGCACCTCTAGATCCATAAATTGCAGTTGCAGTTGCATCCTTTAAGATAGTAGTACTTGCGATATCTTCAGGGTTAATAGAGTTTAAGTTTCCACTAAAAGGAACACCATCTAATACATAAAGAGGACTTCTGTTACCATTTACAGAACCGAAACCTCTAATTCTAATAGTAGAAGTAGAACCTGGTTGACCAGTAGTGTTAATTACGTTTACACCAGCAGCCTCACCCGCTAAAGATTGTGATACGTTTGTGAAGCTCTTTGCTTGAATATCTGCAGTTTTTACAACTTTTGCAGTACCAGTATAGGCTTTCTTTGTAGTAGTACCATAACCAACAACAACCACCTCTTCTAGTAAATTGTCATTTTCTAAGGTTACATTTATTTGGTTTGAAGCACCAACTGTTCTCTCCGCATTTTTCATTCCGACAAATGAAAATACTAATACATCTCCATTTTTAGCTTGGATTGAATAATTACCATCAAAATCAGTTTCGGTACCTTGAGTCGTTCCTTTTTTAAAAATCGTAACCCCAGGTAAGGGACCAGATTCATCAGAAACAGTACCAGAAATTGTTCTGTCTTGCGCAAAGGATATTTGCACAATAAACGCCAAAATAAGCGTTAGAATTCCATTAAACTTTGTTTTCATTATCTAATAATTTGAATTAATTAGGCGCTAAAATCTTAAAATATTCTTAAAGCCGCAAATTTTTGTTGTGTTAATTAACAAAAAAGCTTAGTATACATGGCATATACTAAGCTTTTTATAATTCAAATTATTATTATTCTTAATGGAAAGGTAAAACCTGATCAGAAGTTTTATTTGCAACTAAGATTGCATTTAAATCTATAGTCGTAGTTGCTGTTTTGGCTACTGCATCGTATGTAATAGCATCTAAGTTAGCAATGTTTGAATTTATAAAAGAAGGAATTACTGGAGTTGTTCCAGGGTCTCCTGAGTTGATGTTTGGGTTTAAAGCAATTTCCTCTTCGAAAATAACTAATTTAACTCCCATATCAACAAGTCTCATACCTTCAGCTAAGAAAACTTCTTGTCTAGTTCTATAAATTAACTCTAAAGCTTCATCTTCTGTTGTAACAGCATCGATTTCAGCTACAGTTACAGAAGTACCAGAAATAGAAGGAACACTTACATTACCAGCTTGACGATCTAACACTAAACCAGTTCTACCGTTAACTGTAATATCTGCTTTATCAGGTCTAGATCCTGGGTCGTTTTGAGTTCTACCTTCTACAGCATCACTAAAGGTTCTTACTTCTCTAGTGTTTACTAAAGTTAATAAATCTTTTAAATTGTCTTTAGCAGCATTTAAATCCGTTGAAACATTTGCCTCAGCTAAAATTAAATATGCTTCTTCAGCTTTTAAATAGTGGATCGAAGGATCAGCACTTGCACTTAAGAAAGAATATTTAGGATCTAAAAAATCTAAAGTTGGAAGTGGTTGTAAATCGTCAAAAGTACCTCTTGCGAATAAAGCAGCTTCCATTACACTTACAGGACCACTACTACTAGCTTCGTCAAATCTAGCTTCTCTTGTGAAACTAGTACTTAAAGCTAAAGCGGCATTAGCAGCACTAACAGCCATTGTTCTATTACCTAAGAAGTAATATGCTCTTGCCTTAGCTAATTGGTAATCAGCTCTGTTGTTTAAAGCGATTGCGTCATCAAACTTTTGTACAGCTAAATTATAGTTGTCAGTTGAAGAAGCAGGAGCTCCAAGAGGTTCTTGTGGTAAGAATGAGAAATACATTCCAGCATATAAATAAGACATTCCTTCAAAGAATAAAAAGTCAGCCTTAGTTGCATCAGTAGCTTCAGAATCGTTTGGTGCAACTTCATTAGTACCAAACTTAGCTAATTCTCTTAAACGAGCAATATTACGTTGCGTATCTCTCATATCTGGATCTGTTATCCTAATATCAAGAGCATCCATAAACTGGCTATAGAAAGTTTGTGTGTTTACAAAGTTGTCCGATCCAATTTCAGCTAAGATTACAGTTTCGTTTTGAACTAAAGACATTTGTCTTTCTACTCCTTGCAATAAAATTGCAGCAGAGTTAGGTTGTCCCACAACCGCTGATTCCGAGAAATTAGGGTTGGTTACCGTGGTAAAATCCACTACTTTATTAAAATCATTAGTACAGTTATATAAAAGTGCTAAAGATAATATTGGTATAAATATTTTTTTCATTTTTTTCTAGATTTAAAATTGGAATTTAAGAGAGGTCATGTAAATTCTTGGAGCAGACTCGGTACCGTATGCGAAACCACCAGTAGCGAAACCATTTTGAGCTCCTACACCAGATCCAGTTGTTTCAGGATCAAAGTTACCAGCTGTCCAGTTGAATGGATTTGTAACGTTGAATCCTACAGTAACGTTTTTGAATAAACTTAAAGTTTCACCAAAGCTATAAGATAAACCAATGTTTCTGATTTTAACAAAGTCAGAATCAAATACGAAATAGTTTACATAGTTAAATGGAGAAGTTGTTCCAACTAAGTCTGCTGGAATTCCAGTGTTGTCATGTCCTCTTAAGTGTCTTAATAAGAAACTTAAATCTACAGATTTACCTCCGAATTGGTAGTCTCCAGACATAAAGAAGTTAAACTTCTTGTAAGAATAGTTTAAGCTGAAAGATCCAAAGTGAGGAGCGTAAGTATCACCTAAGAAAGAATTTCTTTCAAAGTTGTAAGAACCATCTGATTGTCTAACTGCAGCAGTACCTCTTAAGTATCCTAAAGAAAGTCCCTCGTCAACACGAGATCCAATTACTGTAAATCCACCAACGATAAATCCTGGAGCACCTCCTGTACTTGTAACAACGTTATTGTTTTTGTTATAAGAAGCATTAAAGTTTAATGTATGATCTTCAGTTTGAACAAGTGTAGAAGATAATTCAAATTCCCAACCAGTGTTTTCAATTTCACCAATGTTTGTAGTTTGGCTTAATTGTCCAGTAGATTGTGCTAAGTTAGGGTCAAATAAAGCATCAGTAGTAATACCTCTATAGTAAGTAGCACCTAAGTTTAATCTGTTGTTGAAGAAACCTAAGTCTAAACCAAATTCAGTAGTAGCTACTTTTTCAGAAACTAAGTTAGGGTTTCCTGGGTTTCCGAATGTAAATGCTGGAACTCCAAAGAAAGTGTTTAATGTGAAGGTTTTATCCTCAGCAAAAGCTCTTGGGAATAATGTAGCTTCACCATAGTTAGCTCTTAATCTAATGTTAGATACAGTCTCGTTAAAAGAAAGATCATTGTAGAAATCGTGATCTGAAAGATTATAAGTAAGACCAACTTTAGGTAAGAAACGAGTTACAGCCGCAGGACCTGCAGATGTGTTTTGGTCAATTCTACCTCCTATTTCTAAATAAGCAACATCATAGATACCAATGTTTTCTAAGAAATATAAACCGTAGTTTGCATTCTCTAAAATTTGATCTTCAATTTCTTTAGTAGGATAGTTTTGTACTAAGAAAGAACCATCAACCCCTCCAGAACCACTAAGTCTAGATTGTCTATCTGAAGTTCTAAAGAACTGTCCACCTAATATGGTTACAAAAGAAAAGTTTTCTAAGTCAAACTTGTGTGTAAAGTTTAAGTCAGCCGTAGTAGTAAAAGAACTTCTTAAAGAACGAGTAATTGTACCTCTATCAGTTGTTCCAGGAGCTTCTGCACCTAATGCAACTAAAAGTGCGTTTGAATTTCTTTGTTGGTTTTGAGAATTTCTTGAATCAATACCAATCGTAGCATTTACTTGTAAGTTATCTAAGATATCGTAAGTAAATTTGTTAGAGTTTGTGAAACGGTGAATGAATCTTTCGATGTCAACTAATTTACCAATTTCTTGTGCTCTTGCTTTTTCAGCAGCCCATTGAGCGTCTGTTAATTCGTCTAAGTTTCCTCTTCCTGCACCTTCAAAAGCAGAGAATCTAGAGAAACTTGTGTTTGCGTTAAAGTCAGTGTTAGCGTCAAAACCTACATAAGAGAATGATCCACTATACTTCAATTTCTCATTTAATTTTGCATTTAAACCAAACGATAAAGATCTTTTAATTTGTTCGTTGTAGTCATTGAAACTATCATCGTGATATAAGCTTCCTGAGAAGTTATAAGTTACATTTTCGCTACCTCCATTGATTCCTACTTTATATTCTTGAGCAACACCAGGCTTAAAAAGAGCCTCTGCAGTTCTGTCATATTTTAAGAAGTCTTTAGTTGCGCTAATTACACCTAATCTAGATTCGAAAAAGAAGTTAGCTCTACCAGCTTTACCTTTTTTAGTAATGATTTGGATAACACCATTTGCAGCATCAGCTCCATATAATGTAGTAGCAGCACCCCCTTTGATATATTCAATTTTTTCAATTGATTCAGCTGGGATATCTGCAAGAGCAGAAACGTTTGCCCCTCCAGTTCCAATTCCTAAAGTTGGATTTGAGTTTAAGTTATCAACTCTAACTCCATCTACAATGATTACTGGTGTAGCAGAAGTAGAAGCTGAAATAGGACCTCTTGTTCTAATTAAAGCAGTTGTACCAGGTTGTCCTGAACTCAATCTAATTTGAGCACTTGGAGTAGTAGACTGTAATAATTGGTCTATTTGATTTCCTGGAAGTTTTTCAATATCCTTAGAAGATAAAACATCTACCTTAGTAGATAGTCTTTTTCTTTCAATACCAGAACCCTGTCCTGTAATGATAATCTCATCTAAAACATTGTCTTCCTCCATTGAGATGTTCATTGTTGATTCATTACCAATTGTCTTTTCCACTGTTTTCATACCAATAAAGCTAAACTGAATAATATCTCCAGTATTTGCTTTTATAGAGTAGTTACCATCAAAATCAGTTTCAGTACCCTTGTTGGTGTTTTTGATTAAGACTGTAACGCCTGGTAAAGGACCAGAATCATTCGAAACTGTTCCCGAAATTGTTTTTTCTTGAGCAAATGTTATTTGTACAAGTAACGTTAGAATAAACGTTAAAATTCCATTAAACTTTGTTTTCATTTTATAATTATTTGAATTAATTGCCGCTAAAATCTTAAATATTTCTTAAAGGAACAACTATTTTGTTAAAAAAATACTAAAAGCCTTTTAGCTTGTTATCCCCCGTTAGTTGGGGATTTATGGTTAAACTTACATAGATGTTTTATTTTAAACAAAAGGGTTGTTTTTTGTTAAATTTTCTTAATATGTTTTTTGTGTTTGAAAAATAAAGCGCTGATATTTGATTAATTATAAAATAATTGTACATTTGCAAACTCTTAAAAAAGAGTATAATTAATAGTACAAACGAAAAATTAGTAACAATTTAGTATGCCAACTATTCAACAATTAGTTCGTAAAGGAAGAACCAAAATGACTAAGAAGAGTAAATCGGCTGCTTTGACGTCTTGTCCGCAAAGACGTGGAGTTTGTACGCGTGTGTATACCACTACACCTAAGAAACCTAATTCAGCAATGCGTAAAGTAGCGCGTGTTAGGTTAACTAACGGTAATGAGATCAACGCGTATATTCCAGGTGAAGGACATAATCTTCAGGAGCACTCGATAGTATTAGTCAGAGGTGGAAGGGTAAAAGATTTACCAGGTGTTAAATATCACATTGTACGTGGTGCATTAGATACTGCAGGTGTTGAGGGAAGAACTCAACGTAGGTCTAAGTACGGTGCAAAACGCCCTAAAGACAAAAAGTAAAAATTAGTAGTAACTTTTTTAATGTAGAGACATGAGAAAAAGAAGAGCTAAAAAAAGAGTTTTGTTACCGGACCCAAGGTTTAATGACCAATTAGTTACACGTTTTGTGAATAACTTAATGTGGGATGGTAAGAAATCTGTAGCATTCAAAGTTTTTTACGATGCAATGGATATCGTAAATGAAAAGAAAACTGACGAAGAAAAGTCGGCTTTAGAAGTATGGAAAGATGGTTTGTCTAACGTAATGCCACATGTAGAGGTGCGTTCTCGTCGTGTAGGTGGTGCAACATTCCAAATTCCAATGCAAATTCGTCCAGATCGTAAAGTTTCAATGGCGATCAAATGGATGATTTCTTATGCGCGTAAGCGTAATGAAAAAACAATGGCACAACGTTTAGCATCAGAGATTTTAGCTGCTGCTAAAGAAGAAGGTGCTGCTGTTAAGAAAAGAGTAGATACTCATAAAATGGCTGAGGCTAACAAGGCATTCTCACACTTTAGATTTTAATAACAATGGCTAGAGATTTAAAATTTACAAGAAATATTGGTATTGCTGCTCATATTGATGCAGGAAAAACTACAACTACTGAGCGTATCTTGTTTTATACAGGAGTTTCTCATAAAATTGGAGAAGTGCATGATGGTGCTTCTACAATGGACTGGATGGAGCAAGAAGCAGAAAGAGGTATTACAATTACTTCTGCTGCAACTACTTGTGAGTGGAAGTTCCCGATTGAAAATGGACAACCAACTCCTGATACTAAAGGATATCACTTTAATATAATTGATACTCCTGGGCACGTTGACTTTACTGTAGAGGTAAACCGTTCATTACGTGTATTAGATGGTTTAGTATTCTTATTCTCAGCTGTTGATGGTGTAGAGCCTCAATCAGAAACAAACTGGCGTTTAGCAGATAACTATAAAGTACCTCGTATTGGATTTGTTAATAAGATGGACCGTCAAGGGTCTAACTTCTTAGCAGTATGTCAGCAGGTAAAAGATATGTTAAAGTCGAATGCAGTGCCAATCGTATTAAATATTGGTGATGAAGCAGACTTTAAAGGAATTGTAGATTTAGTAAAGAACCGTGCTATTGTTTGGCATGATGATAATTTCGGATCTACTTTTGATATCGTTGATATTCCAGAAGATTTAAAAGAAGAAGCTGCTGAGTTAAGAGCTAAGTTAATCGAAGAGGTTGCTGCTTATGACGAGAATTTATTAGAGAAGTTCATGGAGGATGAGAACTCTATTACAGAAGAGGAAGTACACGCTGCTTTACGTGCTGCTGTAATGGATATGTCTATTATTCCTATGGTTTGTGGATCGGCATTTAAAAACAAAGGTGTTCAGTTCTTATTAGATGCTGTTTGTCGTTATTTACCTTCTCCAACAGATAAAGAAGCAATTATTGGTACTGATCCTGATACAGGAGAAGAGATTGCTCGTAAGCCAGATGTAAAGGAGCCTTTCTCGGCTTTAGCATTTAAGATTGCAACAGATCCTTTCGTAGGACGTTTAGCATTCTTCCGTGCATATTCTGGACGTTTAGATGCAGGTTCATACGTGTTAAATAATCGTTCTGGTAAGAAAGAGCGTATTTCTCGTATTTACCAAATGCACTCTAACAAGCAAAATGCTATCGATTTTATTGAGGCAGGAGATATTGGAGCTGCTGTAGGATTTAAAGATATCAAAACAGGAGATACTTTATCTGCAGAAAAAGCACCAATCGTATTAGAATCAATGGATTTCCCTGATCCAGTAATTGGTATCGCTGTTGAGCCAAAGACTAAGGGAGATGTAGATAAATTAGGTATGGCTTTAGCTAAATTAGCTGAGGAGGATCCAACGTTTACGGTAAAAACTGACGAAGCTTCTGGTCAAACAGTAATTTCAGGAATGGGTGAGTTACACTTAGATATTATTGTAGATCGTTTAAAGCGTGAGTTTAAAGTAGAGGTAAACCAAGGTCAACCACAAGTAGAGTACAAAGAAGCAATTACTGCTACTGCAGAGCACAGAGAGGTTTATAAGAAGCAATCTGGTGGACGTGGTAAGTTTGCTGATATCGTATTCAAAATGGAGCCAGCTGAAGAAGGTAAGCAAGGTTTAGAGTTCGAATCTATCATTAAAGGTGGAAACGTTCCTAAAGAATTTGTTCCTTCAGTAGAGAAAGGTTTCAAAGAAGCAATGAAGAATGGTCCATTAGCAGGATATGAAATGGATGCAATGAAAGTAACATTAGTAGATGGTTCTTTCCACCCTGTAGATTCTGATCAATTATCATTCGAATTAGCTGCAAAAATGGGTTACAAAGCTGCTGCTAAAGCTGCAAGAGCTGTGATCATGGAGCCAATGATGAAGTTAGAGGTGTTAACTCCAGAAGAAAATATGGGTGACATCGTAGGTGACTTAAACAGAAGACGTGGTCAAGTAAACGATATGAGTGATCGTTCTGGATCTAAAGTAGTAAAAGCTATCGTTCCATTATCGGAAATGTTTGGTTATGTAACTTCTTTACGTACATTATCTTCTGGTAGAGCAACATCTACTATGGAATTCTCTCACTATGCAGAGACTCCTTCAAATATTGCAGAGGAAGTAATCGCTAATGCTAAAGGTTAATTAAGATGAGTCAAAAAATTAGAATAAAATTAAAATCTTACGATTATAATTTAGTAGATAAGTCTGCTGAGAAAATCGTTAAGACAGTAAAAAGTACTGGAGCGGTTGTTAACGGACCAATTCCATTACCAACTCATAAAAAGATTTTTACAGTATTACGTTCACCACACGTAAACAAAAAATCTAGAGAACAATTTCAATTATCTGCTTACAAGCGTTTGTTAGATATCTATAGTTCTTCTTCGAAAACTATTGATGCTTTAATGAAACTTGAATTACCAAGTGGAGTTGAAGTTGAGATTAAGGTATAAGTAAATGATAACTTTCGGTTTAATTTTGTTAAACCGAAAGTTTTTTATACTTTTGCACCCGAATTAGGATTCAGGGTGTAATTTTATATGCTGAATTTGAATTCAGTAAGACATGTCCGGAGGGTTTCGCGAAGGAAAAATGGAAAAACACTTAAGAGCTAAGCTAAATGTGTTTTATGCTCTTTTTTTTTGAGAGAAATTTCGGAAGTCTAAAAAATGAAACTTTAGTTTCAAATAATAATTATTAATTGACGCGCTGGATAAATAAATCTATCGTCTAAAACAAACAAATATGTCTGGGTTAATAGGAAGAAAAGTAGGAATGACCAGCTTATTCGATGAGAACGGGAAGAATATTCCTTGTACCGTAATCGAAGCAGGTCCTTGCGTTGTTACCCAAGTCAGAACCGAAGAGGTTGATGGCTACAATGCTTTACAACTTGGTTTCGATGACAAAAAAGCAAAAAGCTCTAATAAAGCTTTAGATGGTCACTTTAAAAAAGCTGGTACATCTGCTAAGAAGAAAGTTGTTGAATTTCAAGGATTTGATGGTGAGTACAAATTAGGTGACTCAATTACTGTGGAAATGTTTACTGAAGGAGAGTTCGTTGACGTGTCAGGAACTTCTAAAGGTAAAGGTTTTCAAGGTGTTGTTAAACGTCATGGTTTTGCCGGAGTTGGACAAGCAACTCACGGTCAACATAACCGTTTAAGAGCTCCAGGTTCAATTGGTGCTGCTTCTTACCCTGCAAGAGTATTCAAAGGAATGCGTATGGCAGGTCGTATGGGAGGAGATCAAGTTAAAGTTCAAAATTTAAGAGTATTAAAAGTGGTAGCTGATAAGAACTTAATCGTTGTTAAAGGTGCGGTTCCAGGTCACAAAAACTCTTATGTAACTATCGAGAAATAATGAAAGTAGCAGTATTAGATATTACAGGAAAAGATACTGGTAGAAAAGTTGAACTTTCTAGCGAAGTATTCGGTATAGAGCCAAATGATCACGCAATCTATTTAGATGTTAAGCAGTATTTAGCTAACCAAAGACAAGGAACTCATAAGTCTAAGGAAAGAGCTGAAATTGCTGGTTCTACAAGAAAGATAAAGAAACAAAAAGGTACAGGTACTGCTCGTGCAGGATCTATTAAGTCTCCTGTTTTCAGAGGAGGAGGACGTATCTTTGGTCCAAGACCGCGTAATTATTCTTTCAAATTAAACAAAAATTTAAAGCGTTTAGCTCGTAAATCAGCTTTAAGTTTACAAGCAAAAGATAACAATTTAGTAGTTGTTGAAGATTTCAATTTTGAAGCTCCAAAAACTAAAGAGTTTGTTAATGTATTAAAAGCTTTAGAATTAGATACTAAAAAGTCTTTATTTGTAATTGCTGAAGAAAATAAGAATGTTTATTTATCTTCTCGTAATTTAAAAGGTTCTAAAGTAGTAAATGCTACAGGAATTAACACTTACAATGTTTTAAACGCAAGTAAAGTTGTTATTGCTGAGAGCACTTTAGAAGGAATTCAGTCTAATTTAAGTAAATAGGGAAAGAAATGAGTATTTTAATTAAACCTATTATTACGGAAAAAGCTACAAATCAAAGCGAAGATTTTAATCGTTTTGCATTTGTTGTAAATAAGAAAGCTAACAAGTTAGAAATCAAAGGAGCTGTTGAAGCTGCTTATGGTGTAACGGTTGAAGCAGTAAGAACTATGAATCATCCAGCAGAGAGAAAAACTAAATATACTAAGAAAGGTTTAGTTACTGGATTAACTAGTGGTTACAAGAAGGCAATCGTTCAGTTAGCAGAAGGAGAAACTATTGATTTTTATAACAATCTTTAAGAAAGACAACAATGTCAGTTAGAAAATTAAAACCAATAACACCAGGTCAGCGTTTTAGAGTTGTAAATGGGTTCGACACCATTACTACTGATAAGCCGGAGAAGAGTTTATTAGCTCCGAAAAAACGATCTGGAGGTCGAAACAATCAAGGGCGTATGACTACTCGTAATATCGGAGGAGGTCATAAGAAAAAGTATCGTATTATCGATTTTAAAAGAGATAAGAATGGTATCCCTGCTACAGTAAAAACTATTGAGTACGATCCAAACCGTACTGCATTTATTGCATTAGTGGTTTATGCTGATGGAGAAAAGCGTTATGTAATTGCACAAAACGGATTAAAAGTAGGTCAAACTATCGTTTCAGGAGAAGGATCAACACCTGACGTAGGAAATGCAATGCCTTTAGCAAACATTCCTTTAGGTACAACAATTTCTTGTATCGAATTACGTCCAGGACAAGGAGCTGTTATGGCTCGTTCAGCTGGTTCTTTCGCACAGTTAATGGCAAAAGACGGTAAGTATGCAACAGTTAAGTTACCTTCAGGTGAAACAAGATTAATCTTATTAACTTGTATGGCAACTATCGGAGTTGTATCTAACTCAGATCACCAATTATTAGTTTCTGGTAAAGCTGGTAGATCAAGATGGTTAGGTAGAAGACCAAGAACGAATGCTGTTCGTATGAACCCAGTAGATCACCCAATGGGTGGTGGTGAAGGACGTTCTTCTGGAGGGCATCCAAGATCTAGAAACGGTATCCCAGCTAAAGGATTTAAGACTAGATCTAAGACCAAAGCTAGTAACAAGTATATTATAGAACGTAGAAAGAAATAATAAACCATGGCAAGATCATTAAAAAAAGGACCTTACGTTCACTATAAGTTAGAGAAGAAAGTGTTAGCTAACGTTGAGTCAGGGAAGAAAACAGTTATCAAAACTTGGTCAAGAGCAAGTATGATTACTCCTGATTTTGTTGGGCAAACTATCGCTGTTCACAATGGACGTCAGTTTGTACCAGTATACGTTACTGAAAACATGGTAGGTCATAAATTAGGCGAATTTTCACCAACTCGTTCATTCCGTGGACACGCTGGTGCAAAAAATAAAGGAAAAAAATAGTAGGAAATTATGGGAAGTCGTAAACATAACATGGCAACACAGTTAAAAGAGGCTAGAAAGTCTAGAGCTTTCGCTAAATTAACTAATTGTCCTACATCACCAAGAAAAATGCGCTTGGTGGCAGATTTAGTAAGAGGAGTTGAAGTTGAAAAAGCTTTACAAATCTTAAAATTCAGTCCAAAAGAAGCATCTCGTAACTTAGAGAAGTTATTATTATCAGCTATTGCTAACTGGCAAGCTAAGAATGAAGATGCGTCAATGGAAGATGCTGGATTATACGTTAAATCTATCTGTGTTGATAGCGCAGGAATGTTAAAGAGATTAAGACCAGCTCCACAAGGGCGTGCTCATAGAATTCGTAAGCGTTCTAATCACGTAACTTTAGAGTTAGGAACTAAAAATAACAGTAATTAATCAAAGTAGAAATGGGACAAAAGACAAATCCAATAGGAAATCGTTTAGGAATTATCAGAGGATGGGAATCTAACTGGTATGGAGGAAATGACTACGGTGATAAAATTGCTGAAGATGATAAGATAAGAAAGTATTTATATGCTAGATTATCTAAAGCAAGTGTATCAAGAGTAATTATTGAGCGTACTTTAAAACTTGTAACCGTTACTATCACTACGGCTCGTCCTGGTATCATTATCGGTAAAGGAGGTCAAGAGGTAGACAAGTTAAAAGAAGAGCTTAAGAAGATTACTGGAAAAGAAGTTCAGATTAATATTTTTGAGATTAAACGTCCAGAATTAGATGCGAGATTAGTAGCGTCTAGTATTGCTCGTCAAATCGAAAATAGAATTTCTTATAAGAGAGCAACTAAAATGGCTATCGCTGCTGCAATGCGTATGAACGCTGAAGGTATTAAAGTACAACTTTCAGGACGTTTAAACGGAGCTGAAATGGCGCGTTCTGAGCATTACAAAGAAGGTAGAATTCCTCTTTCTACGTTTAGAGCAGATATCGATTATGCATTAGTTGAGTCACATACTACATACGGAAGAATCGGTGTGAAAGTATGGATTATGAAAGGTGAGGTATATGGTAAACGTGAGTTATCTCCATTAGTAGGCTTATCAAAGCAAAAAGGTGGAGGAAACAAAGGTGGTAAACGCCAACCTCGCAGAAGAAAATAATTTTTAAAAGAAATTAGACATGTTACAGCCAAAAAGAGTAAAGTTCCGTAGAGTTCAGAAAGGCAAGGGTAATATGAGTGGTAACTCTGGTAGAGGTACTCAACTTTCTAACGGAATGTTTGGTATCAAATCATTAGATCAGAACTTACTAACATCTCGCCAAATAGAAGCAGCTCGTATCGCGGCAACTCGTTATATGAAAAGAGAAGGACAGCTTTGGATTAAAATTTTCCCAGACAAGCCAATTACTAAGAAACCATTAGAGGTACGTATGGGTAAAGGTAAAGGTGCTCCAGATCATTTCGTAGCAGTAGTAAAACCAGGAAGAATATTATTTGAAGTTGGTGGTGTACCAATGGAAGTAGCAAAAGAAGCATTGCGCTTAGCTGCTCAAAAACTTCCTGTGAAAACGAAGTTTATCATCGCAAGAGATTTTGATTATAACGCTTAATTCTATAAACCATGAAACAATCAGAAATTAAAGAATTATCAACAGCTGACTTACAAGACAAGCTAGGAGCGTTGAAGAAAAATTATACGGATCTTAAGATGGCTCACGCCATAACTCCATTGGAAAATCCAATGCAGTTAAGAAGCTTAAGAAGAACTGTTGCAAGAATTGCTTCAGAGTTAACAAAAAGAGAATTACAATAATTCTAGTCAGTTTTAAAGATGGAAAAAAGAAATCTTAGAAAAGAGAGAATAGGTGTTGTATCTAGTAACAAAATGGAGAAATCTATTGTTGTTAACGAGGTAAAAAGAGTTAAGCACCCAATGTACGGAAAGTTCGTATTAAAGACTAAGAAGTACGTTGCACATGACGAGAATAACGACTGCAACGAAGGTGATACTGTAAGGATTATGGAAACACGTCCTATGAGTAAATCTAAGCGTTGGAGATTAGTAGAAATCCTAGAAAGAGCTAAATAATATGTTACAAACAGAATCAAGATTAAAAGTAGCAGACAACACTGGAGCTAAAGAGGTTTTAGTGATTAGAGTTTTAGGAGGAACAAAAAAGCGTTACGCTAGCGTTGGAGATAAGATCGTTGTTACGGTAAAGTCTGCAACTCCAAACGGAACTGTAAAGAAAGGTCAAGTATCTCGTGCAGTTGTTGTTCGTACTAAGAAAGAAGTTAGACGTAAAGACGGATCATATATTAGATTTGACGATAATGCTTGTGTATTATTAAATCCTACTGAGGAAATGAGAGGTACACGTGTATTTGGTCCTGTGGCTCGTGAGTTACGTGATAAACAATTTATGAAAATAGTATCATTAGCACCTGAGGTGTTATAAAATCAGATTTTAAAATGAAAAAATTTAAAATTAAATCAGGAGATACTGTTAAAGTTATCGCAGGAGATCATAAAGGATCTGAAGGAAAGGTATTACGTATCTTAAAAGATAAGGATAGAGTAGTTGTAGAAGGTGTTAATATGGTGTCTAAGCACACTAAGCCTAGCGCTGCTAATCCACAAGGAGGTATCGTAAAAAAAGAAGCTCCATTACATATTTCTAACGTGGCTTTAATCGAAAACGGTGAAGCAGTAAGAGTTGGTTATAAAATGGAAGGAGATAAGAAGGTAAGATTTTCAAAAAAATCAGATAAAGCAATATAACCATGAGTTACGTACCAAGATTAAAAGAAGAGTACAAGAGCAGAGTAGTTAAGGCTCTTACTGAAGAATTCGGTTATAACAATGTAATGCAAGTACCTAAGTTACAAAAGATCGTTGTAAGTAAAGGTGTAGGTGCTGCAATTGCTGATAAGAAATTAATTGAATACGCTGTTGAAGAGTTAACAACTATTACAGGGCAAAAAGCAGTATCTACTGTTTCTAAGAAAGACGTTGCAAACTTCAAATTACGTAAAGGAATGCCAATTGGTGCTAAAGTTACGTTAAGAGGAGATATTATGTACGAATTCTTAGATAGGTTAATTACAGCTTCATTACCACGTGTAAGAGACTTTAACGGAATCAAAGCGAATGGTTTTGATGGTAGAGGTAATTACAACTTAGGAATTACTGAACAAATCATCTACCCAGAGATTAATATTGATCAAGTGAAGAAAATTAGTGGTATGGATATTACATTCGTAACATCTGCGAACACTGATAAGGAAGCAAAATCATTATTAGGAGAATTAGGTTTACCATTTAAAAAGAATTAATAAGATGGCTAAAGAATCAATGAAAGCGCGTGAGCGTAAAAGAGCTAAGATGGTTGCTAAATATGCAGAAAAGAGAAAGGCTTTAAAAGAAGCTGGAGACTATGAAGCATTACAAAAGTTACCAAAGAACGCATCACCAATTAGAATGCACAATCGTTGTAAATTAACTGGTCGTCCTAGAGGATATATGCGTCAGTTCGGTATTTCACGTGTAACTTTCCGTGAAATGGCTAATCAAGGATTAATCCCAGGAGTTACTAAAGCAAGCTGGTAATATAGCTCGTTTTATTTCAATATAATTAAGCATACAACCCTTAAAAGTTGTATGCTTTTTTGTTGTATTTATATGTTTTCTTGAGATGAAAATAAGAGGCAATTATACCCAATAAATTAATAGTCAAACTGATAATTGATAAAAGCCTTTTTTTTTCGAAAAGATTATGTATATTTGCACTCTGTTTTTTATAGGGTAAATTACGTCTTGTAAGTACTTGATACAGAAGGGTGTGTTTTTGTTAGAGAAAAGCAAGAGAATTATTCTAAAAAACAAAAATGAATTGTTAACTGGTTTCAGGTTTAGGAGTTACGATTTTCGTAGGAACAATAGAAACTGCTAAAAACCAAAACCGCAAATTAATTATTATGTATACAGATCCAATCGCGGATTTTCTTACTCGAGTTAGAAATGCTATCGCAGCAGGTCACAGAGTAGTTGAAGTTCCTGCTTCAAAATTGAAGAAGGAAATGACCAAGATTTTGTTTGATCAAGGTTACATTTTAAGTTATCAGTTTAACGATAATACCGTACAAGGTACTATCAAGATAGCTTTAAAGTATGACCGTGACACAAAAGAGTCGGTTATTAGAAAAATTCAAAGAGTTTCTACACCAGGTTTACGTAAGTATGTTGGTGCTAAAGAAATGCCTAGAGTATTAAACGGTTTAGGTATTGCAATCGTTTCAACTTCTAAAGGAGTTATGACGAACAAAAAAGCACGTAACGAAAACGTAGGTGGAGAAGTATTATGTTACGTTTACTAAAAAACATTTTGTAAGATGAGTAGAATAGGTAAAAGCCCAATATCATTACCACAAGGTGTTGAAGTAAAAGTAGACGGAAACGTGGTAACAGTAAAAGGAAAGTTAGGAGAGTTAACTCAAAACTTAACTTCTGATATTACTGTAAAAGTAGAAGATGGTACTATTAACTTAGAAAGACCATCAGATAGTAAAGAACACAAAGCTGCTCATGGTTTATACCGTGCTTTAATCAATAACATGGTTGAAGGAGTTAGCAAAGGTTATACTAAGGAATTAGAGTTAGTTGGAGTTGGATACAGAGCTTCTAATCAAGGTCAAAAATTAGATTTAGCTTTAGGTTTTTCTCACAATATTATTTTAGAATTAGCTCCAGAAGTTAAGGTTGAAACAATATCTGAAAAAGGTAAGAATCCAATCGTTAAGTTAACTTCACATGACAAACAATTAGTTGGTCAGGTTGCAGCAAAAATCCGTGGTTTCCGTAAGCCAGAGCCTTACAAAGGAAAAGGAGTTAAGTTTGTAGGAGAAGTAATTAGAAGAAAAGCAGGTAAATCTGCATAATTTATAGTATTATGGCATTATCAAAGCTTGAAAGAAGACAACGTATTAAGCATAGAATTAGAAAGATTGTTACTGGTACAGCTGCTAAACCAAGATTATCAGTATTTAGAAGTAACAAAGAGATTTATGCTCAATTAATAAATGATGTAGATGGAGTTACTTTAGCTTCAGCATCATCAAGAGATAAAGAAATTACAACAAGCACTAAAGCAGAAGCTGCTGCTGCAGTTGGAAAAGCTATCGCTGAAAAAGCTACTAAAGCAGGAGTAGATACTGTTGCTTTTGACCGTAACGGGTATTTATACCATGGTAGAGTAAAAGTATTAGCAGACGCTGCAAGAGAAGCTGGTTTAAAATTTTAAGAAATTATATTATGTTAGGATATAAAAACGTAGAAAGAGTAAAACCAAGCGGATTAGAGCTTGTTGATAAATTAGTAGGAGTACAACGTGTTACCAAAGTAACTAAAGGGGGTAGAGCATTTGGTTTCTCTGCAATCGTAGTTGTTGGAGACGGTAACGGTGTAATCGGACACGGATTAGGAAAGTCTAAAGATGTTTCTTCAGCAATTGCTAAGGCAGTAGAAGACGCTAAGAAGAACTTAGTTCGTATTCCAATCTTAAACGGAACATTACCTCACGAGCAAAAAGGTAAATTTGGTGGAGCAAAAGTATTCATCAAGCCTGCTTCAAATGGTACCGGAGTTATTGCTGGTGGTGCTGTACGTGCGGTATTAGAATCAGTAGGTGTAAAGGACGTATTATCAAAGTCTCAAGGATCATCTAACCCTCACAATGTAGTAAAAGCTACTTTTGATGCTTTATTACAATTACGTAGCGCTGAAACTATCGCTAGACAAAGAGGTATATCTTTAGAGAAAGTTTTTAACGGATAAAATTTAAGACGATGAGTAAAATTAGAGTTACACAAGTAAAAAGTCAAATCGGTCGCCTTAAAAACCAAAAGAGAACGTTAGAGGCGTTAGGATTACGTAAAATGAACCAAACTGTAGAGCACGAAGCAACTGCTACAATTTTGGGTATGGTAAATAAAGTTCAACACTTAGTTTCTGTAGAAGAAGTTAAATAAAACAAAATAGAATGAGTTTATTACATAACTTAAAGCCTGCAGAAGGAGCTAACAAGAACCAAGGGAAGCGTTTAGGACGTGGAGAAGGTTCTGGAAAAGCAACTACTGCTGGTAGAGGACATAAAGGAGCTAAATCTCGTTCTGGTTATTCTAGAAAGATTGGTTTTGAAGGAGGGCAAATGCCACTTCAAAGAAGAGTTCCTAAGTTTGGATTCACTAACATTAACCGTAAGGAGTATGTTGGAATCAACTTAGACAAGTTACAAACTTTAGTAGATAACGGAAGAATTAAAGATACAGTTAATTTAGAAGTTTTAATAGAGAATCGTTTAGCAGGAAAAAACGATTTAGTGAAGATATTAGGAGGTGGTGAATTAAAAGCAAAATTAAATATAACTGTTCATAAATTTACTGCATCAGCTAAAGCTGCTATTGAAGCGGCAGGTGGTGAGGCAGTTACCTTATAATCCCTGTAAAAGATGAATTTTATAAATACCTTAAGAGACATTTTCAAAATTGAAGAGTTAAAAGAAAAGATTCTTTTAACGATTGGTTTAATTGCTGTATATCGTTTTATGGCTGCTGTTCCATTACCCGGAATAGATCCAACACAATTAGCAGAATTAAAAAACAATGCAGAAGGTGGGCTTTTAGGTTTATTAAACGCATTTACAGGTGGGGCATTTGCTAGAGCGTCAGTAATGGCACTTGGTATTATGCCTTATATTTCTGCTTCTATTGTAGTACAGTTAATGGGGATTGCAGTACCTTATTTACAAAAACTACAAAAAGATGGAGAAAGTGGACGTAAAAAGATTACGCAAATTACACGTTGGTTAACGATCTTAATTACATTAGTTCAGGGTCCAACGTATATTACATTTATTAAAACACAAATGGGATTACCAGATGCAGCTTTCTTAGTTGGAGGTGCTACATTCTGGGTATCATCAATGATTTTACTTACCGCAGGAACTATTTTTGCAATGTGGTTAGGGGAACGTATTACTGACAAAGGTGTTGGTAATGGTATCTCTTTATTAATTACAGTAGGTATTATCGCAAACTTCCCGGCAGCATTTATTCAAGAGGTAATTTCTAAAACTACCGCTGGAAATGGAGGGATAATGATGATTTTAATTGAATTAATCGTTTGGTTCGTAGTAATCTTGTTATCTGTTTTATTAGTTACAGCAGTTCGTAAAGTTGCAGTGCAATATGCAAGACGTACAGTTGTTACAAACATTAAAGATGTTGATGGTGCTCGCCAGTATATCCCGTTAAAGTTAAACGCGGCTGGAGTTATGCCAATTATTTTTGCACAGGCTATTATGTTTTTACCAGTAGCTTTAGGTCAAAAATTCCCAGCATTAAATAGTTTAACTGATATTAATGGATGGCAGTACAATGTAATATTTGCTATCTTGATCATCATCTTTAGTTATTTTTATACGGCTATTACTATACCGACTAATAAGATGGCTGAAGATTTAAAAAGAAGTAATGGTTTTGTTCCAGGATACAAGCCAGGAGAGGAAACTGCTAATTATTTAGATTCAGTATTATCTAAGATTACTTTCCCTGGTTCATTGTTCTTAGCTGCTTTGTCGATTTTACCGGCAATCATCGTTAAATTTGGGGTAACTCAAAATTGGGCAATGTTTTATGGTGGAACATCATTAATCATTATGGTAGGTGTTGCTATCGACACTATTCAGCAAATTAATTCATATTTATTAAACAGTCGTTATGACGGTTTAATGAAAACAGGTAATAGTAACAGAAAATCATCAAAATAATATGGCTAAGCAACCAGCAATTCAACAAGACGGAACGATAACAGAAGCATTATCAAATGCTATGTTTCGCGTAGAATTAGAGAATGGACATATTGTTACGGCTCATATCTCTGGTAAAATGAGAATGCATTATATCAAATTATTGCCAGGAGATAAGGTAAAGTTAGAAATGAGTCCTTATGATTTAACGAAAGCAAGAATTACTTACAGATACTAAAAACACATACTGATGAAAGTAAGAGCATCATTAAAGAAAAGAAGTGCCGACTGTAAAATTGTACGCAGAAAAGGCCGTTTATACGTAATAAATAAGAAAAATCCTAGGTTTAAACAAAGACAAGGATAATTATTGAATTAAAGTCATTAGTAATTAGTAGTTAGATGAATCTGTTTGAAATAGAAATGTTTAGGATTCTAACAACTAAAAGCTAACACTAACACTAAGAAAGATATATGGCAAGAATCGCAGGTATTGATATTCCAAAGAACAAGAGAGGAGCAATCGCTTTAACTTACATCTTTGGTATCGGAAGAAGCAGAGCTAAGGAAGTTTTAGCTAATGCAAAAATTGACGAGAGCATCAAAGTTCAAGATTGGACTGATGATCAAATTGCAGCAATTCGTGAGCAAGTAGGAACTTACACTATTGAAGGTGAATTACGTTCTGAAGTTCAATTAAACATTAAACGTTTAATGGACATCGGATGTCAAAGAGGTATTCGTCACAGACTTGGTTTACCATTACGTGGACAAAGAACTAAGAATAACTCTCGTACAAGAAAAGGTAAGAGAAAAACAGTTGCTAACAAGAAAAAGTAATTGTTAGTTAAGTTTTTACTAAACATTAAAGAATTATGGCAAAGTCTAAAGTAACAAAGAAACGTAAAGTTATAATAGAATCAGTAGGTGAAGCGCACATTACTGCATCATTTAACAATATTATTATCTCTTTAACGAATAAAAACGGAGACGTTATTTCTTGGTCATCTGCAGGTAAGATGGGCTTCAGAGGTTCTAAAAAGAATACTCCTTATGCAGCTCAATTAGCAGCAGAAGATTGTGCATCAACGGCAAAGGAAGCTGGTTTACGTAAAGTTAAAGTTTATGTAAAGGGACCAGGTAATGGTAGAGAATCTGCTATTCGTTCAATCCACAATTCAGGAATAGAAGTAACAGAAATCATTGATGTTACTCCAATTCCTCACAACGGATGTCGTCCTCCTAAGAGAAGAAGAGTATAATTTTATACAAATTATTAAGTTGATTCCTAAAGAAATTTTCTTTAGGAATTTGACTTAAATTACAATTAAATATTTTAACAAAGTAGAAAAAAGATTATCGAAGGAGTACGCCTTAATTCATAATCTCTACTTAAATTAATTTTAGAAATGGCAAGATATACAGGACCAAAAACTAAGATTGCTCGTAAATTTGGTGAAGCAATTTTCGGAGATGATAAGAACTTTGAAAAAAGAAATTATCCTCCAGGGCAACACGGTGTTGCAAAGAGAAGAGGTAAGAAATCTGAATATGCTATCCAGTTAATGGAGAAGCAAAAAGCAAAGTATACATATGGTATATTAGAGCGTCAATTCAGTAACTTATTCAAAAAAGCATCAGCTTCTAAAGGGATTACTGGTGAGGTTTTATTACAATTATGTGAATCTCGTTTAGATAACGTTGTTTATCGTTTAGGAGTAGCTACTTCTCGTAGAGCTGCACGTCAATTAGTTTCTCACCGTCACATTACTGTGAATGGTGATATCGTTAACATTCCTTCTTACAGATTAAAAGCTGGAGATGTTGTAGCGGTAAGAGAAAAGTCTAAATCATTACAAGCAATTGAAAGCGCTTTAGCTGCGAATTCAAGTGTTTACGAATGGTTATCTTGGAATGCTGATCAAAAATCAGGAACTTTTGTTAAAGTACCAGAAAGATTACAAATTCCAGAGAATATCAAAGAACAATTAATCGTAGAATTATATTCTAAGTAATAAATTAACCATATTGGTATTTAGCCAAAGGGTTTATTCGTATTTCTTCAAACTTATAAACCGCGCAACTAAATAACAATTAAAACGAAGAACAAAAACTATGGCAATTTTAAATTTTCAAAAGCCTGATAAAGTAATAATGATTGAATCAACTGATTTTTCAGGAAGATTCGAATTCAGACCGTTAGAACCTGGTTTTGGTTTAACTGTTGGTAATGCTTTAAGAAGAGTATTATTATCTTCATTAGAAGGGTTTGCAATTACATCATTACGAATTGATGGAGTAGATCACGAATTCTCTGCTATTCAAGGTGTGGTAGAAGATGTTACAGAAATCATCTTAAACTTAAAACAAGTTCGTTTTAAGAAGCAAATTGAAGAGTCGGATAGAGAAACTGTATCGATTGCAATTTCAGGTCAAGAGCAATTAACAGCTGGAGATTTACAAAAGTTTATCTCAGGTTTTCAAGTATTAAATCCAGACTTAGTTATCTGTAATATGGATACGTCTGTGAATTTAAATGCAGAAATCACTATCGAAAAGGGTAGAGGTTTTGTTCCAGCAGAAGAAAATAAAAGAGCAGGAGCTCCTTTAGGTACAATTTTCACAGATTCAATTTACACTCCGATAAAGAATGTAAAGTATGCTATTGAAAACTTCCGTGTAGAACAAAAAACAGACTACGAAAAGTTAGTTTTTGATATTGATACAGACGGTTCAATCAATCCTAAGGATGCATTAACTGAGGCTGCAAAAATCTTGATTCACCACTTTATGTTATTCTCAGATGAGAGAATTACATTAGAGGCAGACGAGATTGCTCAAACTGAAACATATGATGAGGAATCATTACACATGCGTCAGTTATTAAAGACTCGTTTAATTGATATGGATTTATCAGTTAGAGCCTTAAACTGTTTAAAAGCTGCTGAAGTAGATACTTTAGGAGACTTAGTATCATTCAACAAGAGTGATTTAATGAAGTTCAGAAACTTTGGTAAAAAATCATTAACTGAATTAGAAGAGTTAGTGAACAACAAAGGTTTAAATTTCGGAATGGATTTAAGCAAATACAAATTAGATAGAGATTAATTAAAATTAGATTAACCCTTCCATAATTTGCTCCTCGAAATGAGTAGTAGCAAGATGGGAGCTAAAACAAACGGTCATGAGACACGGAAAAAAGTTTAATCATTTAGGAAGAAAGTCAGCTCACAGAAAAGCAATGTTATCTAATATGGCTTGTTCTTTAATCGAACACAAGCGTATTAACACAACAGAAGCTAAAGCGAAAGCTTTACGTAAGTTTGTTGAGCCTTTAATTACTAAATCAAAGGATGATACTACTCACAATCGTCGTGTAGTATTTAGTTACTTACGTAACAAGTTTGCTGTTACTGAATTATTCAAGGATGTATCAGTAAAAGTTGGTGATAGACCAGGAGGATATACTCGTATTATCAAATTAGGAAATCGTCAAGGAGATAACGCTCCTATGGCAATGATTGAATTAGTTGATTATAACGAACTATATAATCCAAAAGGAGAGAAGGCTAAGAAAACTACACGTCGTAGTCGTCGTGGAGGTAAGAAAGCTACTGCACCAGCAGCTGATGTTCAAACTTCACAAGAAGAAGAATAGAATGAAGATTCTTTCAAATCATATCAAAAGGGACAAACATTTAATGTTTGTCCCTTTTTTTATATAATTTTGCAATCAAATTTATACAACACACTAAATGAAATATCAAGAGCGTAAAAAGGCATTAGTTTTATTAGCAGATGGAACTATTTTTTATGGAAAGTCAGTAGGTATAGAAGGAACTTCCACTGGTGAAATTTGTTTTAATACTGGAATGACAGGCTACCAAGAAGTCTTTACAGACCCATCTTACTTCGGTCAATTAATGGTTACTACCAATGCTCATATTGGTAATTACGGAGTTAATAGCGAAGAGGTAGAATCTGAGGGAATTAAAATTTCAGGTTTAATCTGTCGTAACTTTAGTTTCACACATTCGCGTGTAGATTCTAATGGAAATTTATTAGATTGGTTTAAAGAGCATAACTTAGTTGCGATTTCTGATGTTGATACACGTGCATTAGTATCTTACATAAGAGATAATGGAGCTATGAATGCTATAATTTCAACAGAAGTTGATAAGATAGATGAGCTTAAAAAGCAGCTGGCAGAAATTCCAAATATGGAAGGTTTAGAACTGGCTTCAAAAGTATCAACTAAAGAACCTTATTTTATTGGTGATGAAAATGCTCCGATTAAAATCTCTGCATTAGATATAGGAATTAAAAAGAATATTCTAAGAAACTTGGCAAAGAGAGGAGCTTATATTAAAGTATACCCATATAACGCAAGTTTTGAAGATATGAGTAACTTTAATCCTGATGGTTATTTTATTTCTAATGGACCTGGAGATCCAGAGCCATTAGTAGATGCTCAAAATACAGCAAAACAAATTATTGAGAAAGATTTACCATTATTTGGGATTTGTTTAGGGCACCAAGTAATTGCTTTGGCCAATGGAATTTCTACTTATAAAATGCATAACGGACATAGAGGTATTAATCATCCTGTTAAGAACTTACTTACAGGAAAAGGTGAAATAACTTCTCAAAATCATGGATTTGCAATTAATAGAGAAGAAACAGAAGCACATCCAGACGTAGAAATTACACATGTACACTTAAATGACCATACGGTTGCTGGTATTCAAATGAAATCAAAAAATGTATTTTCAGTGCAATACCACCCAGAGGCAAGTCCAGGACCTCACGACGCAGAGTATTTATTCGATCAATTTATTGAGAATATTAAAAAAGCAAAAGTAGAGGCGTAAACGTTTTCGTAATTAATCATGGATTCATGATTAAAAAAGAAGACAAATAAGTAAATTAGCAAAGAAAATAATTCAAATCCCGTGAATGTATATTCACGGGTTTCTATATTAAAAATAAACAACTATGAGTATTATAATCAACATTCACGCACGTCAAATTTTTGATTCTAGAGGAAATCCTACAGTAGAGGTAGATGTAACTACAGAAAATGGAGTAGTCGGTAGAGCGGCAGTTCCTTCTGGAGCTTCTACAGGAGAGCATGAAGCGGTAGAATTGCGTGATGGAGGAGATACATATATGGGTAAAGGAGTATTAAAAGCAGTAGAAAACGTTAATACTCTTATTGCTGAGGAGTTACTAGGAGTATCTGTTTTTAAGCAAAACATGATTGATCAAATGATGATTGATTTAGACGGAACTCCAAATAAATCTAAATTAGGAGCGAATGCTATTTTAGGAGTTTCTTTAGCTGCTGCAAAAGCTGCTGCTAATGAGTTAGGATTACCATTATATCGTTATGTAGGCGGAGTTTCGGCTAATACATTACCGGTTCCTATGATGAATATCATTAATGGAGGATCACATTCAGATGCACCAATTGCATTTCAAGAATTTATGGTAATGCCAGTAAAAGCAAAGAATTTTACAGAAGCAATGCAAATAGGTTCTGAAATTTTCCACAACTTAAAAAAGGTTTTACACGATAGAAATTTATCTACCGCTGTAGGAGATGAAGGAGGATTTGCTCCAACATTAGAAGGAACTGAAGATGCTATTGAAACAATTGCATTAGCAACTAAAAATGCTGGATATAAATTCGGAGAAGAAGTAATGATCGCATTAGATTGTGCTGCTGCTGAATTCTTTGTAGATGGAAAGTATGACTATACTAAGTTTGAAGGAGCTAAAGGAGCAGTAAGAACTTCTGAAGAGCAAGCATCTTATTTAGCGGAATTATCTGAAAAGTATCCAATTATCTCTATTGAAGATGGAATGGATGAGAATGATTGGGACGGATGGAAAATGTTAACGGATAAAGTTGGAGACAAAGTTCAATTAGTTGGAGATGATTTATTTGTAACCAATGTAGAGCGTTTATCTAGAGGAATTGAAAACGGAATTGCAAATTCAATTTTGATTAAAGTAAACCAAATTGGAACTTTAACAGAAACCATTGCCGCTGTAAACATGGCACATAATGCAGGATACACTTCTGTAATGAGTCACCGTTCAGGAGAAACAGAAGATAATACCATTGCAGATTTAGCTGTAGCGTTAAATTGTGGTCAAATTAAAACAGGATCTGCATCTCGTTCAGATCGTATGGCAAAATACAACCAATTATTACGTATTGAAGAACAATTGGCTGATGTGGCATATTATCCGCAAGAAAATGCTTTTAAAGTAAAGTAAATCAAATAGATATATTTATTTAAAAAACTCGTTAATTTGATTAACGGGTTTTTTGTTTTTTAAGAGTTTGATAGATTGATAAACCTTATTTTCAGATATTAAAAATCTATGGTTCTCAATTTTTAAAATATTTTAAAAAATGGTATCTTCGCAACTCACTTCAATAAATAAAAATTTTAATAAAAAAATGTCAGATATAGCAAAATTACAAATTGGCGAAAAGAGCTATGAGTTTCCACTTATAGAAGGAACAGAGAATGAGGTAGCAATTGATATTAAAACTTTAAGAGGAGCTACTGGTGGGGTTGTAACTATAGACCCTGGATATAAGAATACAGGTTCTTGCCAAAGTGCTATTACATTTTTGAATGGAGAAGAGGGAGTATTAAGATATAGAGGTTATTCTATTGAGGAATTAGCTGAAAAAGCAGATTTTTTAGAAGTAGCTTACTTATTAATTTTTGGAGAGTTGCCAACAAAAGAACAGTTAGATAAATTTTACAGTGATATTTTAGATCAAGCAATAGTAGATGATGATATTAAAAAGATCATAGACGCATTTCCAAAGAATGCACACCCAATGGGAGTGTTATCTTCATTAACATCTGCTTTAACTGCATTTAACCCAACTTCTGTTAATGTTGATTCTGAAGAAGACATGTATAATGCAATCGTAAAGATTATGGGTAAATTACCTGTACTAGTTGCTTGGACTATGCGTAAGAAGCAAGGATTACCATTACATTATGGTTCTCGTAAATTAGGATATGTAGAGAATGTTTTAACAATGATGTTCCAAAAACCTAATGATGAGTATGAATTAAATCCGATTTTAATTAATGCTTTAGATAAGTTATTAATCTTACATGCAGATCACGAACAAAACTGTTCTACATCTACAGTACGTATCGTAGGATCATCTCATGCTGGATTATTTGCTTCATTATCTGCTGGGATCTCTGCATTATGGGGACCTTTACACGGTGGGGCTAACCAAGCAGTATTAGAAATGCTTGAAGCGATTAAAGAAGATGGTGGAGACACTAAGAAATACATGGCGAAAGCGAAAGATAAATCTGATCCTTTCCGTTTAATGGGATTCGGACACAGAGTATATAAGAATTTCGATCCACGTGCAAAGATTATTAAAGTAGCTGCAGATGAAGTATTAGCTGACTTAGGAGTGCAAGATCCAGTATTAGATATTGCTAAAGGATTAGAGCAAGAAGCTTTAAGCGATCAGTATTTTGTAGATCGTAAATTATATCCAAATGTAGATTTCTACTCTGGAATTATATACAGAGCTATGGGGATTCCTGTAGAAATGTTTACAGTAATGTTTGCTTTAGGTCGTTTACCAGGATGGATTGCTCAATGGAGAGAAATGCGTTTACGCAAAGAACCAATTGGACGTCCACGTCAAATCTATACTGGTGAAAATTACAGACCATTTGTAAAGTTAGAAGATAGATAAAAAATTAGAAATGTCATTTAAAAGCTTTTAAATGACATTTTTTATTGAACTTATTTTCAATGAAAGAAATAAAACTTATAAAAAACAGATCAGATATTGGAGCTGGAACTCGTGGTTCTGATATGGGAGTAGACGCAATTGAAATTGCGGCAATCAATAAGAAGAACGATTATTTTAATCGTTACGAATTTGAAGATGTAATTACCGAGAACGAATCTATTTACAATAAGGTAAATAATTCATTTGGAAAGCAGATTGAAAGCGTATTTAATCAATGTAAACGGTTAAGTAACCATGTAAAAGTTAATTTGCAAGAAGGTAAATTTCCATTGGTTTTATCTGGAGACCATTCATCCGCGTTAGGAACAATAAGTGGAATTAAAGCTGCTTATCCTAACAAAAGATTAGGGGTTGTTTGGATTGATGCTCATGGAGATTTACATACACCGTATACTTCACCTTCTGGAAATATCCATGGAATGCCCTTAGGTGCAGCAATCAATGATGATAACTTAGATTGTCAAATCAATGATATCGATCGTGAGACTGCTGAGTACTGGGACCGAATGAAAAACATTGGTGTTTTAGGTCAAAAAGTAATGCCAGAAGATATTGTTTTCTTTGGAGTTAGAGATACGGAAGAACCAGAAGACAAACAGATCGAAAAGTATGGTATCAAAAATTACATGGTTGCAGAAGTACGTTATAGAGGTTTAGAAACTTGTGTTAATGAAACATTGGAGAGTTTAAAAGATTGTGATGTTATTTATGTTTCCTTTGATGTAGACGCTATGGATTGTGATATGATTTCTTACGGAACAGGAACACCTGTGCCAAAAGGATTTGATCAGTATGAAATTATTGAAATCATTAATCAATTACTAAAAAGTAAAAAAGTAGCTTGTGTTGAATTTGTAGAGGTGAATCCTTTATTAGATTTAAAAGGAAATAAAATGGCAGAAACTGCCTTTGATGTACTTCAGGAAGTTACAAAAACAATAGAAAAGATATAAGTATTATTAAGTATACTAAAAGAAAACCACGAGTAACACTCGTGGTTTTTTTGTTTTAATTGTTTGATAAATATTGAATATGCGTAGCTTTTATTTTAAAGTTACTGAAAAAGCCTTCAACAGTTAATTCTCCTTCTTTAAGTCCTGGATTTAAAGTAATACTTACTTCTGCACTAATTGGTTTTGGAGGGTTAGGAACAATTGAAATAGTACCTTTAGATGCTGCATTAATGGTTGTATAACCAGTGCTTGGGTTGAAATGAGATGGACCATTAAAGTTTAGCAGTGTAGTAGATCCCATTACCCATAACGTTGAAATTTTAATTTCTCCAATAGCATTGTCTTCAGATAAAGTTAATTTTAATGTTCCAAACGGACCATTGATTGAGTCGGGGTTTTGAAATGCATATTCAGCGATAATTTGTATCGCCCCAGAACTTAATTGCTCTAATTCTTTGTTAGAATTTACTAAAGTTTTTTGTACTGTAGTTTCCATATGATAAGTTTAAAGTTGTTGGTTAATTGAAGTAAAGTTCTTTAATTAAAGGAATCCTTTTTTGTTGAAGGTTATAAAAGCACTAAAACAGAGTATAACAGCATTTAGATTGATCAAGAGTAGTTTTTTCTTTTAAAACAGAAATAAACATTTATATTTGTCTTGTAAACTTTAGGAGTAGCTAGTTCGCTAGTTTGAGAAATATCCTTAGAACCTGATATGGTTAACACCAGCGTAGGGAAAAGTTGTGATACTGCATGCTAGTATATAAAAGGTTGTACACCTGTTATACTTCTTCTTTAGTTTACTTTAAAGTATTTATACAATGATTATAAAAGTAAACGAAACTCCTAGAGAAATTTCAAATACAATGTCTTTACAAGAGTTAATAGACGAATTACAAATTTCAGTAAATGGAATTGCTATTGCTATTAATAATAATGTGATTAAAAAGGAAAATTGGCAATTACATTCGCTTAAAGAAAATGATAATATATTGATTATTAGATCTACTCAAGGAGGATAATTCATAAAGTATAATAGAAGAAAGCATAAACTAACAACCTTAACAATGAAGAAAAAAGATACCGCACCAAAGCAAGATGGTGTAACTAGAAAACCATTTCCAAATTCGAAAAAAATCTACGTTTCAGGAAAAATACACTCACAAATTCAAGTAGCAATGAGAGAAATTGAATTGAATGATACTGTGGATGCAATGACTAAAAAAAGAACTCCCAATGAACCAGTAACAGTATATGATACTTCTGGACCTTATACTGACCCTAATAAAGAAATTAATATTCATAACGGACTAGATCGTATTCGTGAAGAATGGATCAATGAAAGAGGAGATGTAGAAGCATTAGAAAACTTTACTTCAAAATATTGTAATGAACGTTTAAACGATGAAAGTTTAGATCATCTACGTTTTAATCTAAAACATAAACCGAAAAGAGCTAAAGAAGGAAATAATGTTACTCAATTGCACTATGCAAAAAAGGGGATTATAACTCCTGAAATGGAATATGTAGCTATTCGAGAGAATCAACGAATAGATGAAATGACTCGACTATCTAAGCAACATCCTGGGCAAGATTTTGGAGCAAATATTCCTGAAAAAATCACTCCAGAATTTGTTAGAGAAGAAGTAGCAAGAGGTAGAGCTGTAATTCCATCAAATATAAATCACCCAGAAGCAGAACCAATGATTTTGGGAAGAAACTTTTTAGTGAAAATCAATGCAAATATTGGTAACTCGGCAACAACTTCTTCTATTGAAGAGGAAGTGGAAAAAGCAGTTTGGGCTTGTCGTTGGGGAGCTGATAATATTATGGATTTATCAACTGGAAAGAATATTCATGAAACAAGAGAATGGATTATTCGTAATTCACCAGTACCAGTAGGAACAGTACCAATTTATCAAGCACTAGAAAAAGTTAACGGAGTTGCAGAAGATTTAACATGGGAGATTTTCAGAGATACATTAATAGAACAAGCAGAACAAGGGGTAGATTATTTTACCATTCATGCAGGAGTTCGATTAGCGTATGTACCAATGACAGCAAAACGTATAACAGGCATTGTATCGCGTGGAGGATCTATTATGGCTAAATGGTGTTTAGCACATCATAAAGAAAGTTTCTTATATACCCATTTTGAAGAGATTTGTGATATAATGAAAGCTTATGATGTAGCTTTCTCATTAGGAGACGGATTGCGTCCGGGATGTATAGCAGATGCTAATGATGAGGCACAATTTGCTGAATTAGAAACCTTAGGAGAATTAACAAAAATAGCTTGGAAACATGAAGTACAATGTTTTATTGAAGGACCAGGACACGTTCCTATGCATATGATTAAAGCCAATATGGATAAACAATTGGAAGCTTGTGGTGAAGCTCCATTTTATACATTAGGACCGTTAACTACTGATATTGCTCCAGGGTATGACCATATTACTTCAGGAATTGGAGCTGCTATGATTGGATGGTACGGGACAGCAATGTTGTGCTATGTGACTCCTAAAGAGCACTTAGGGCTACCAAACAAAGATGATGTACGAACTGGAGTAGTTACCTATAAATTAGCAGCGCATGCAGCAGATTTAGCAAAAGGACATCCTGGAGCACAACATAGAGATGATGCTTTAAGTAAAGCTCGTTTTGAATTCCGCTGGGAAGATCAATTTAATTTAAGTTTAGATCCAGAATTAGCACGAGAATACCATGATGAAACCCTTCCAGCTGAAGGAGCTAAAATTGCGCATTTCTGTTCTATGTGTGGACCAAAATTCTGTTCTATGAAGATAACTCAAGAAGTAAGAGATTATGCAGCTAAGAAAGAACTAGAATCTGAATTGGCACTAGAGGAAGGAATGAAGGAAAAATCTGAGGAATTTAAAAATAAAGGATCAGAAGTATACTTATAGAAAAAAAGTAAGCGTTTATAATTATGAGTTACGAATTAAAATTTTGACCTTTTAAGAGTGTAACTCATAATTAAAAACAAATTGTATGATTGTATTAATAGCACCAGAAAAAGATATAGAAAATGAAGTAGAAATTCTACATCGTTTGTTCGATGCAGGATTACAGTTTTATCATTTTAGAAAGCCTTATAAAAACTATGAAGAGCATGTAAGATATCTGAATCTGATTGATCAAAAGTATCACTCAAGAATTGTAGTTCATTATTTTCATGAGTTGTTGGAAGACTATAAATTAAAAGGAATCCATTTACAAGAACAGCCTAGAATTGATTTAAAGGAAAGACTAATATCTTATGTGAATAGTTATAAAGAAAAAGGATGTACTGTAAGTAGTTCTTTTCATGAACCTGAAGTTTTGGATGCTTGTGAGGTGAAATTTGATTATAATTTGTTAAGTCCAGTGTTTTCATCCATATCAAAAAAAGGATATGAAGGAAAAGGGTTTGATGTAAGACATATCAATAAAACCGTTGTAGGAATGGGAGGTGTAAATTCAAAAACCATTGGGAAAATCAAATTACTAGGTTATAAAGGAGTTGGTGTATTAGGAGGTGTTTGGAATTCAGAAAACCCAATAGAAAGTTTCAAAGCTATACAGCGACAATATGAAATAGAAAAATCAACTAAAAATTGAAACAATTGAGTGATAAGAATTACATATTGTCTATTGCAGGATTTGATCCTTCAAGTGGAGCAGGTATTACTTCAGATATTAAAACATTTGAAGCGCATAATTTATATGGATTATCTATTTGTACTGCTATTACGGTTCAGAATGATATAACTTTTAAGAAATGCTACTGGGTAGAAAAGGAGATTATTATTAGTCAAATAGAAACGTTGTTTGAACGCTTTGATATTAAAGTGGCTAAAATTGGAATTATTGAATCTTGGGAAGTTTTATTGGAGGTAGTGCAGACGTTGAAAATTTTTAATTCAGACATAAAGATAATACTAGATCCAATTTTGAAAGCAAGTGCAGGGTTTGATTTTCATGCGAATAGCGATTTAGAAGTATTTGAGAGAGTATTACAAAATTGTGATTTTGTAACACCTAATTATGAAGAGATAAAATCATTATTCCCTAATAAATCAACGGAGGAAACGATAGAATTCCTTTCTGAAAAAACAAACGTTTATTTAAAGGGAGGACATAGAGAAGATAAAAAAGGATGGGATGAAGTATATCACAATAAAATAGTGAAATTGAATATACCTCCTATTGCAGATGCTATTTTTGAAAAGCACGGTAGTGGTTGTGTACTTTCATCGGCATTCGCAGCTAATTTATACAAAGAAGCATCCATTGAAGATGCCGCTAAAAATGCAAAGGCTTACACGGAAGAATTTTTAAACTCTAACCCAAGTTTGTTGGGAAATCATCAATATTATGATAAGTAAATTACAGTATATTTCTCAAGGAAATACTATAGAAGAACACCTAGAACATATTCAGAGAGCATGTTCATATGGAGTAGAGTGGGTACAACTACGAATAAAGAATATAGATGAAAAAAGTATTCTTGAAACGGCTAAAGAAGCAAGAGCTATCACAAGTCATTTTCAAACAAGATTAATTATCAATGATTTTTATAAAGTAGCAAAGGAAGTACAAGCAGATGGAGTTCATTTAGGTAAAACAGATACTTGTCCTGAAAAAGCAAGAAGATATTTAGGTGATTTTTATACTATTGGAGGAACTGCAAACACATTAGAAGATTGTAAAAAACTGGTAGATAAAAAAGTAGATTATATTGGTCTAGGCCCTTTTCGTTTTACAGAAACTAAGAAAAATTTAAGCCCAGTATTAGGCCTTAAAGGTTATGAACTTATTATAGATGAACTCAAAAAAGATATTCCCATTATTGCTATTGGAGGAATAACGATAAATGATGTGACTTCTTTATTAGCAACAGGAATTCATGGCATAGCAGTTTCAGGAGAAATAACACAAAATTTTGGACTAATCCCTTCATTTCATAAGTTACTTCATACAGGTAGTTCGCAAGAGCAGGTATATCGGTTTAATTAATTAAACCTTAAAAAAGAAAACAATGACAACATTACAACTAGCAGATAAAACTTTCAATTCAAGATTATTCACAGGAACAGGGAAATTTAGTTCTTCTCAAAAAATGAAAGAAGCATTATTAGCTTCTCAAAGTGAACTGGTAACTGTGGCCTTGAAAAGAGTAGATGTACAAAATGAAGAAGATGATATTTTAAGTCATTTAAATCATAAGCGCATCAACTTATTACCCAATACTTCAGGAGTAAGAACAGCAAAAGAGGCAGTATTTGCTGCTGAATTATCTAGAGAAGCTTTAGAAACAAATTGGGTTAAATTAGAAATACATCCAGATCCTAAGTATTTATTACCAGATCCTATTGAAACTTTAAAGGCCGCGGAAGAATTGGTAAACAAAGGATTTGTGGTGATGCCTTACATTCATGCAGACCCTGTTTTATGTAAGAGATTAGAAGAAGTAGGAACGCAATGTGTAATGCCTTTAGGAGCTCCTATTGGTAGTAATAAAGGACTAAAAACTTTGGAGTTCTTAGAGATTATTATAGAACAATCTAATGTGCCTGTTGTAGTTGATGCAGGTATTGGATCACCATCACATGCAGCACATGCTATGGAGTTAGGTGCCGACGCTGTACTGGTAAATACAGCGATTGCGGTATCTGAAAACCCTGTGGCAATGGCAACAGCATTTAAAATGGCTGTAGAAGCGGGAAGAATGGCATATGAAGCAAAACTTGCTCCGATAAAAAAACATGCTGAGGCAAGTAGCCCTTTAACTTCCTTTTTAAGCTAGGTTTAATTTTTAGTAAGAATTAAAGGTATGATGAGTACAGTAAAAACCGTTACTACACATAGTTTTGAAGACATTTTTAATCAGTACGATTGGGATACAACTTTAAACAGTATTCTCTCGAAAACTGAAGGAGATGTTAAAAGAGCATTAGCTAAAGAAAAAAGAGATTTAGAAGATTTTAAAGCATTAATATCTCCCGCTGCAAGACCATATATTGAACAAATGGCACAGAAGAGTAGTATGTTAACTAAGAAGCGATTTGGAAATACGATTCAAATGTATGCTCCTATGTATTTGAGTAATGAATGTCAGAATATTTGTACTTATTGCGGATTTAGTTTAACTAATAAAATTCCAAGACGTACGTTGACGGATAATGAAATATTGGAGGAAGTAACGTTTTTAAAAGAAAAAGGGTATGATCATATTTTGTTAGTAACAGGAGAAGCGAATAGAACTGTAGGAGTAGAGTATATAAAAAATGCTATTCAATTAATTAAGTCGCAATTTTCTAACATAACGATTGAGGTACAGCCATTAGATCAAGATGAATATGAACAACTAATTGAAAACGGACTCTATGCCGTATTAGTATACCAAGAAACATATCACGAACAAGAATATAAAAAGCACCATCCAAAAGGGCGAAAATCAAACTTTTATTATCGTTTAGACACACCAGATAGACTTGGAAAAGCAGGAATTCATAAAATAGGGTTAGGAGCTTTGTTTGGTTTAGAAGATTGGAGAGCAGATAGTTTTTTTACAGCGCTACATTTGAAGTATTTACAAAAGACATATTGGAAAACGAAGTATTCCATATCTTTTCCAAGATTACGACCACATTCTGGCGGATTAGAGCCTAAAGTAGAAATGACTGATGCAGATTTAGTACAGTTAATCTGTGCTTTTCGATTGTTTGATGAAGATGTTGAACTGTCTATGTCTACTCGTGAAAGTGAAGTTTTTAGAAACAATATTGTCAATTTAGGAGCAACTTCAATGAGTGCAGAATCTAAAACAAACCCTGGAGGTTATAGTGTAGAACCTCAATCTTTAGAACAGTTTGAAATTTCAGATGAAAGAACTACAGAAGAAATTGTTCAAATGTTAAAAAATCAAGGTTTGGAAGTTGTATGGAAAGATTGGGAACATTTTAATTAATTTTGGATATTGAATCATATAACCTATTAGACAAGAGATGCAAGAGCTAACTTCGGAAGAACAAAAACAATACAGTCGTCACCTAATTTTAGATAAAATTGGAAAAGAAGGACAATTGAAATTGAAACAGTCCAAGGTTTTAGTAATCGGAGCAGGAGGATTGGGGTGTCCAATATTACAATATTTAACAGCAGCAGGAGTTGGTACTATTGGTATTATAGATCACGATACAGTAGATCAAAGTAATTTGCAAAGACAAATATTATATACGGTTGATGACATTGGAAAATCCAAAGCAGAAACAGCAGCTTTGCGATTAAAAAAACTAAATCCCTTTGTACATTTCGAAGTTTATAAAGAGGAATTAACTAATAAAAATGCACTTTTATTGTTTAATAAATATGATGCTATCGTAGATGGAAGTGATAATTTTGCTACTCGTTATTTAACAAATGATGCGGCTATTATAGCTAAAAAGCCTTTGGTATATGGTGCAATTTTTAAGTTTGAAGGACAGGTAAGTGTATTCAATTATAAAGGAAGCGCATCATACAGATGTTTATATCCAACCCCTCCAAATCCAGAGGAATCTCCAAATTGTTCGGAAATTGGCGTTTTAGGCGTTTTACCTGGAATTATTGGGAGTTTACAAGCTAGTGAAACAATTAAGATTATTTGTGGAATAGGAGAGGTGTTAGCAAATAAATTATTGATGTTTGATACGCTGAGTATGCGTCAAATGACTTTAAAGTTTGAAAAAACAGAGCAGGCTGAAATTGAAAGCCTCGAAGATGATTATGCTTTTTTCTGTGGAATTCAAACGGCGAATAAAGAAATTGAACAAAAAGAATTAGAAAAGGACATTAATAAATATAACTTATTAGATGTTCGAGAGCTTTGGGAGCGGGAAGAATATCATATTGGAGGACAACATATTCCATTAGGGGAATTGCAAAATAGATATACAGAAGTAAACTTAGATAAACCTTTAATTGTTTATTGTAAGTCAGGTAAACGAAGTGCTAAAGCTATTGAGTTTTTAGAAAGTAAATACAATACACCCGATTTTATCAATTTAAAATCAGGTGTACGCTAAACATATTTAATTTATTCTTTTAGTATAGATATAGTAATTTCTATCAACAGAAATATTATCTGAATTTACAGCAAGAGTTTGCCATTTTTCTGTTGGATTTATTTCAAAACTTTTTGTTGCAGCATTAATTTTAACTGGCATGTTAAAACCTTTTATAGTGTTGTGCCACTTAAATTTAAGCTGCCCGTTGTTAATTTCATATTTTAAGATTGGAATCTCTGTAGTGCGTAAATATTGATCAAAAACGGTACTTAAATCAATACCAGATTTTTTTGAAATGTAATTTTCAACTTCTTTTGTGGTTACTGTTTTATGATAAAAAGTAGCATTTAAACCACGTAAAATAGCACGCCATTTATCATCATTATTAATTAAGGTTCTAATAGTGTGTAGCATATTGGCTCCTTTGTAATACATGTCACCAGAGCCTTCGTTGTTTACGTCATATTTCCCTATAATAGGTTTGTCATTCTGTATATTTCTGCGAGTTCCAATTACATAATCAGCTGCAGCTTCTTTTCCATAGTAATAATCTAAAAATAAGTTTTCAGAATACGCTGTAAAACTTTCATGAATCCACATATCTGCTATGTCTACATTGGTTATGTTGTTCGCAAACCATTCGTGACCAGCTTCGTGAATAATAATAAAATCAAATTTTAATCCCCATCCAGTACCAGACAAATCTCTACCTAAATACCCTTTTTCGTATTGATTACCATAGGTTACAGAACTCTGATGTTCCATGCCTAAGTAAGGTACTTCTACCAATTTGAAACTATCTTCATAAAAAGGGTATTTACCAAACCAGTGTTCAAAAGCTTTCATCATTTTAGGAGCATCTTTAAAGTGTACTTTTGCTTTTTCTAAATTATCTCTTAAAACATAATATTCCATATCCAATTCACCAGCTTCGCCTTGGTATTTTTCAGAAAAATGAACATAATCACCAATATTCACATTTACTCCATAGTTATTAATAGGATTGTTTACAAACCAATGGTACGTAGTTGTATTGTCACTATGAGTTTCTACTTTACGTAATCTTCCGTTAGATATATTCATTAAATTCTTAGGAACGCGCACACTAATGGCCATACTATCTACTTCATCATACATATGATCTTTATTTGGCCACCAAACACTAGCTCCCAAACCTTGACAAGATGTAGCTACAAAATGTTTCCCATTTGAATCTTTCTTCCAAGAAAACCCTCCATCCCAAGGAGCTCTTATGGCTTCTTTAGGGTATCCTTCGTAATACACATCAATACTTTGAATGCTACCCTTTTTTTGAGGAGCAGTAAGTTTTACAAAATGAGCATTTCCTTCAGAAACAACTTTTAATTTTTTTCCGTTTTGTAAGACTTTCGTAATTTTTAAAGGAGATTGCAAATCTACTTGCAATGTGTTGTTAGGTTGTAACACTTTGTATTGAATTGTGTTTTTACCAAAAATAAATTTCTTGTTTGGTTTTACTTCAATATCTAGGTGATAGTAGGTTAAATCCCACCATAATCTTTCAGGAGTAATAGAACCTCTTAAGGTGTCTTGACGTGTGAAATTTTCTTGTTTAGAATTTAGAAGAGATTCTTTTTGAGCGTTGACTTTACATGAAAATAAAGTAGAACTTAAAAGAACAATAAGAGAAAATTTGCGAAACATATGAATAAACTTAGGTTTAGATGCGAATATAAGTTTTTAAACTGTTTTTTTATTTTAGATATTTGCTGAAATTTTATTCAATGCAAAAAGTTGTATTAATTACAGGAGCTTCCTCTGGAATTGGTAAGTCGATAGCTACATATCTTCATACAAAAAATTATAATGTTTATGGAACTAGTAGGAATCCAAATAAAGTGGACCTACCTTATGCAATGGTTGCTTTAGATGTAACCAATTCAGACACTATACAAAATGCTGTAGAAGAGATTATGGCTAAAGAAGGAAGAATCGATGTGTTAATCAATAATGCTGGAAAAGGAATAACTGGTCCTATTGAAGATACACCTACTGATGAAATGCGTGCAAATTTTGAAACTAATTTTTTTGGAGCTATTGAAGTAATAAAAGCAGTACTTCCAACAATGAGAAATCAAGAAAATGGATTGATTATCAATACTACCTCAATTGCAGGATATATGGGATTACCATTTAGAGGTGTTTATTCGGCAAGTAAAGGAGCTTTGGAATTGATAACAGAAGCATTAAGTATGGAAGTGAAACAATTTGGAATTCGTGTTGTAAATGCTGCGCCAGGTGATTTTGCTACCAATATTGCTGCAGGAAGATACCATACACCTGTTTTTGATGAATCAGCTTATAAACAAAAGTATGCCGAAAACTTAGCTTTAATGGACGAGCATGTAGATGCTGGAAAAGACCCAATAATTATGGCAAAAGCTATTGAAAAGATTATAGAAACTAAAAACCCGAAGATTCATTATAAAATTGGAGCTTTTATGGAAAAATTCTCGATTGTTTTAAAAAGAGTATTGCCAGATAAAGTTTATGAAAAGCTTTTGATGAATCACTACAAACTATGAAAATAATTACTACAACTCTTTTGGTACTCTTATCATATGTTCTTAAAGCACAAAGCATTGAAGGAAAATGGTTGATGAGTACGGAGAACGCAATTGATACTTATTCTATTCCTGAAATATTTGTAATAGAGTTTAATAAAGGAATGACAAGAGTGTTTGATTTTGATAAACCAGTAGAAAAAGAGAAAAAAATTATAATAACGAAAGATACTTTAGAATTTACTGAGAAAGATAGCATTGTTAGTTTACCTTATAAGTTTATAAGCAATGATGTGCTTCAAATAGTTCATTTTATAAAAGATGAAGAAGGAGAAAAGAGTGAGTTTCCAGTAACTTATTTTAGAATAAAACCTACAAAAACTTCATTATCCAAAGAAGAAATAGAAAACATTATATATAAAACAGAAATAGGTACTATTTCTTTTGAAAAGAGTTTAGAAAATTATTTGTTAAAAGTTAAAGAGGAGGATTTTAACTTTTTTAATGAAAGGTTTTTTATTGAAAAATTGGATGATACTTTTGTTATTTCGAGTTATCAATATGGAAAAAGAAATAACATAACTTTAATTAAAGAAGTAAATAATAATGGTTTAGTATTGGTTGGAGGCAATGAAAAACCTTATCTGTTGACTTTAAAAAAGGTGAACACTAAAAATTAAGTGTTTACACGTATTATTTATATTAAGCTAAGTATCTTTGTTCTTTAAATTATTCTATTAATCGAACACAACTATTTAATACAATATATACATGAAATTTTTTATTGATACTGCAAACTTAGATCAGATTAGAGAAGCGCAAGCTTTAGGTATTTTAGATGGAGTTACTACAAACCCATCATTAATGGCTAAAGAAGGAATTACTGGAGAAGAAAATATTAAGAATCACTACAAAGCTATTTGTGAGATTGTTGATGGTGATGTTTCTGCAGAGGTAATTTCTACTGATTTTGAAGGAATGGTAAAAGAAGGAGAAGCATTAGCTGCTTTACACCCACAAATTGTGGTAAAATTGCCAATGATTGCTGATGGAGTAAAAGCTTGTAAGTATTTTTCTGATAAAGGAATTAAAACAAATGTTACATTAGTGTTTTCTGCAGGGCAAGCTTTATTAGCTGCAAAAGCAGGAGCAACATATGTATCTCCATTTATTGGTCGTTTAGATGATATTTCTACAGATGGATTAAACTTAATTGAAGAAATCCGTATGATTTATGATAACTATATGTTTGATACAGAAATCTTAGCAGCTTCTGTGCGTCACACAATGCATATTATTGATTGTGCTAAGCTTGGTGCTGATGTAATGACTGGACCTTTAAGTGCAATTTCTGGATTATTAAAACACCCATTAACAGATATCGGTTTAGAAAAATTCTTAGCAGATTACAAAAAAGGAAACTAATCAACATAGTTGATGTAAAATACTAAATGTCATTTCGATTTCGAAATGACATTTTTTAGCTAAAATATATGTACCCAAAAAAAGAATTAGCACAATTAGTAATTTCGGCTTGTCATCAATTTGAAATTGATACGGTAGTAATATCTCCAGGTTCGAGAAATGCTCCCTTAACGATTGGTTTTTCAAATCATTCAGGAATTGAAACGTTGAGTGTAGTTGATGAGCGTTGTGCTGCGTTTTTTGCTATGGGTATAGCCCAACAAAAAAGAAAACCAGTAGCCATTGTATGTTCTTCTGGATCTGCTTTGTTGAACTATTATCCGGCCATTGCTGAAGCTTTTTACAGTCAAATTCCATTGATTGTTATCTCAGCAGACAGACCTAAACATTTAATAGATGTTGGAGATGGTCAAACCATTCGTCAAGAAAATGTATTTAAAAATCATATTCTCTACTCGGCGAACTTAGTAGAAGGAGAAACAGATCAAAATAAAATTTTAATAACAGAGGCATTACAGACTTCAAAAGAAAATATGGGCCCTGTTCATATCAATGTTCCTTTTGATGAACCTCTATATGAAACAGTAGAAGAATTAAATGAATTCGATTTTTCTAAGAATGTTTTGAAAGAAACAAAGCAGTCTGTAAAATTTGAAAAGTTAGCTTCTATATGGAATACTTCTGCTAAAAAAATGATTTTAGTAGGAAGTAACTATCCTGATATTGAATTACAAGAAGTGTTAGAAGCTTATGTACAAGATATATCTGTTTTAGTTTTAACCGAAACCACTTCTAACCTTTATCACGCTAAGTTTGTTAATTCAATTGATAAATTAATTTTTCCATTATCAGATGAAGAGTTTAAAGCACTTCAACCTGATGTTTTAGTAACATTGGGTGGATTAGTGATTTCAAAAAAAATAAAACAATTTTTAAGAAAATATCAGCCTAAACATCATTGGCACATTGACCAATTAAGAGCCTTTAATACTTACTTTACGTTAGATGAATTTATTCAGGAAGAACCAGTGAAAGTTCTAGAAGAGTTCTCAAACTACACTAAAAAAGTAGAGAGTACGTATCAATCTAAGTGGTTATTAAAGAAAGAAGAAAGAGCTCTAAAACATCAGGAGTATCTGTTAGGTTGTGAGTATTCAGATTTAAAAGTTTTTGAGTCTGTATTGAATACGATACCAAATAATAGTCAGGTACAAATAAGTAATAGTTCTACTATTCGTTATTCGCAATTATTTGATGTGAATCCAACCTTAAGAATATTCTGTAATAGAGGAACAAGTGGGATTGATGGAAGTACGAGCACCGCAGTTGGTGCCGCTTTTTCAGATGAGCAACAAACTATTTTTATAACAGGAGATTTAAGTTTCTTTTACGATAGTAATGCATTGTGGAACACTAATATTCCAAATAATTTCAGAATAATTATTTTAAACAATGCTGGAGGTGGAATTTTTAGATTTATTCCAGGGCCTTTAACTACAAATGCTACAGAGTATTTTGAAACTCCACATAATCTAACAGCAGTACATTTGGCTAAAATGTATAATTTTGAATATGTTGCTGTAAAAGATCATATAACATTAGAGAAAGAGTTGGGTGATTTTTATAAAGAATCTGAACAACCAAAAATAATGGAGGTATTTACTCCAAAAGAAATTAATGATGTAGTTTTAAAGAACTATTTTAAAAACTTATAAGATGGAATTAAAGGAAGGTGATAAAGTTGATTTAGTAATTGGAGTTCAAACTACTTTAGGGTACTCTGTGTTGATCAATGAAGAAACGGAAGGCTTATTATATAATAATGAGGTTTTTAAAGATATTGAAGAAGGAATGAGAACGGTAGGTTATGTGAAGAAACTTCGTGAAGATGGTAAGATTGATGTAGCTTTACGTCCTCAAGGATTTAAAAACGTGATTGATGAAGATGTAGAAAAGGTATTGGCAAAGTTAAAAGAGAAAGGCTATTTGTTATTAACCGATAAAAGCTCACCAGAATCAATTAAGTTTCATTTACAAATGAGTAAAAAAGCTTTTAAGAGAGCAATTGGTAAACTGTATAAAGAAAGAAAAATTACGTTAAGTGAAGACGGAATAGAACTGAAATAAAAAAGACCTAAATTAATTTAGGTCTTTTTTATGTATACGCTTTTCAGCTTTGTTTAATTATCTTCCTGTTCTTCCTCTTCTTCTTGTTTATCTTCTTCCTCGTTAAACTCTTCTTCTTGAGCTTTTTGTTCAGCTTTTTGTTTTGTTAATAAATCGTTTACACGTTTAATGTTTTCATAAAAAGCATTTGCGTTAGGATCTGAAGGGTCCATTTTACCAAAAGCAGCTTTGTAATAAAAATCTGCTCTTTCGTAATCTTTACCAAGCTCATAATATTTACCAACATAATAATCACCTAAATGCATGTCAGGATATTTGATCATAACAAAGTCACCTAAAACACGTAAGTAATCCCCATCTTGTTTATCAGTAACAATTCCTTCAATGGTAAAGATGTCATCTAAACGAACATTTAAGTTGTTACCATATAGATATTCAATATCTAAGTATTTTTTCTCTAGATATTTAATAGCTTCTAAAGGTTCTAAATCTTTAATCTTAGTTTCGTATTCTTCTTTTGTGATTTTAGCATAAATAGAAAACATATTCGTAAACGCTCTAGGAATTGTTTCACTCATCATAGAAAGTAAACTAGGAGCATTTGGAAATTCATCGAATTTAATATTTAAGTTACTTGCATCGAAAGAAGATAAATAAGTACTTATTTGTTTAAAACGATCGTATTGTTCCTTTTTAATATAATTCTTATTGTTACTATTATAAATAAAGAAATTGTTGTCCACATTTCCTAAACGAGATAAGGAGTAAGACTCTAAAGTAACACCGGCCAACTCTGAATAATATGGAGAAGCACATATATACGAATTAAAAATAGGGTTCTCTTCCTTTAGAAAATAATTAATCAAGTTAATAGATTTACCTTCTCCTGCAATCGTTAAAAATGGTGAAGTTCTATAAGTTGCTTCCGCAAAAGGAATGATTTCTTTTTTTATAAAACGATGAAATTGTTTTGCTGTAGCTGTTAAATCATCATTTTTAGGAACGATGGAAACGTCTCTATGATACGTTTTTTCCATGTTAATACCTATAACAATTTGTCTAGGAGCTTTGTCTACATCAGCAAACAACTTCGCATTTCCAACATACAAATCAAATAAATAATCATCACCTAATATAATTGCAACAGGATAACTCAATTCCGCATCCGTTTCATAACCTTTAGGGAGGTAAATTTTTAAATTACGTTTGGCTTTTAGTTCAACAGAATTGTACTCTTTTGTAATCACTTCTTGAGAAAATACAAGTGCTGAAAAACTAAATGCTACTAAAAAAAATAAATGTTTCATCGGGGATGTTTTGTTTGTTTCAAATATAAAAAAGAAAAATAAAGTTATTATGTTATTTTTGCTCAATAATATAACGATAATATTTTGGAATTATGATAAAACCAGAGTGGAAAACTGCAAAAGAATACGAGGATATAACTTATAAGAAGAGTCATAATGTAGCACGAATTGCATTTAACAGGCCTAATGTACGTAATGCGTTCAGACCAAAGACGACATCAGAGTTATTAGACGCTTTTCATGACGCACATGAAGACACTAACATAGGAGTAGTATTATTATCTGCAGAAGGACCTTCAACTAAAGATGGTGTGTGGAGTTTTTGTTCTGGTGGAGACCAAAATGCACGTGGACACCAAGGGTATGTTGGAGAAGATGGTTATCACCGATTAAATATTTTAGAAGTACAACGTTTAATTCGCTTTATGCCAAAAGCAGTTATTTGTGTAGTGCCAGGTTGGGCTGTAGGAGGTGGACATAGTTTACATGTAACATGTGATTTAACCTTAGCGAGCAAAGAACATGCAATATTCAAACAAACTGATGCAGATGTAACTTCTTTTGATGCTGGGTATGGTTCTGCTTATTTAGCAAAAATGGTAGGTCAAAAGAAAGCTCGTGAAATTTTCTTTTTAGGAAGAAATTATTCTGCTCAAGAAGCTTACGAAATGGGAATGGTAAATGCGGTAGTTCCACATGATGAATTAGAGCAAACAGCATTTGACTGGGCACAAGAAATATTAGCAAAGTCGCCAACATCTATTAAAATGTTAAAGTTCGCCATGAACTTAACAGATGATGGAATGGTAGGACAACAAGTGTTTGCTGGAGAAGTTACACGTTTAGCATATATGACTGATGAAGCAAAAGAAGGTCGTGATGCGTTTTTAGAAAAACGTAAACCAAATTTCCCTAAGACTTGGATTCCATAATTAATCAAAAATTTAATACGACATTTATAATTCATAGTTAAATAATGAAGATAATTTGTATTGGTCGCAACTATGCGAAACATATAGAGGAGTTAGCCAATGAAAGACCTGAAAACCCTGTTGTTTTTCTAAAACCGGATTCAGCTATTCTTCCTAAAAAAATGCCGTTTTTTATACCTCCTTTTTCAAATGATGTACATTATGAGGTAGAGGTATTGGTAAAAATAAATAAAGTAGGAAAACATATTTCTCCAAAGTTTGCACATAAATATTACGATACTATCGGTTTAGGAATCGATTTTACCGCTAGAGATGTGCAAGCTCAATGTAAAGAGAAAGGATTGCCATGGGAAAAAGCGAAGGCCTTTGATGGTAGTGCTATCGTAGGACAATTTTTTCAGAAGGAAGAGTTTGATTTAGATAACTTGTCTTTTCAATTACACAAGAATGATGAAATTGTACAAGATGGAAATACAGCTAATATGTTATGGAAGATTGATGAATTGATTAGTTATGTATCTCAATATTTTACACTTAAAAAAGGTGATTTAATTTTTACAGGAACACCCGCAGGAGTTGGAAAAGTAGTAGAAAATGATGTGTTAACCGGAACTATAGAAGGAAAACAAGCTTTTCAGATTAAAGTAAAATAATTAATAATCCCGCCTTAGCGGGATTTCTTTTTAAAAAGAAGCTCATGAACGCAGAAATAATTACCATAGGTGATGAAATTCTTATTGGACAGATTATAGATACCAATTCAAAATGGATTGCTAAAGAATTGAACAAAATTGGAGTCTCAGTTCACCAAATATCTTCTATTCAAGATGAGAAACAACATATATTAAAGGCTTTAAACGAAGCAGAAAGTAGAGCAGATATTGTAATTGTAACAGGAGGGTTAGGTCCAACCAAAGATGATATTACCAAAAAAACAATTGCCGAATATTTTGAAGATCCTATTGTGGTTGAGTACCCTGAGGTAATTGAGAACATCAAGCATTTATTTAAAAAGGTAAACCATCCATTTAATGAAGTGCAGCGATATCAGGCACAGTTACCATCAAAAGCTACTTTATTAATGAATCGTTTGGGAACTGCACCAGGCATGTGGTTTTATGAAAATAATACAGTTTTTGTCTCGTTGCCAGGAGTACCTTATGAAATGAAAGGGTTGATGACAGATAGTGTATTACCTAAACTTCAAGAGCAATTCCAATTACCTTTTATTATTCATAAAACGGTAATGACCGTAGGAAAAGGAGAGAGTGTTATTGCAGAGCAGATTGAAACTTGGGAAGAAAACTTACCAGAAGAAATAAAGTTAGCTTATTTACCTTCTTTTGGAAGAGTTCGTTTGCGTTTAACAGCGAAGGGAACGAATAAAGAATATCTCGAAGAAGAATTATCAAAACAGCTTCTAGAATTGAATCGATTAATTCCAGATATTATTGTTGGTTTAGAAGAGGAAACTTCACTCGAACAAAAAGTAGGGGAGCTGTTAAAAGAAAAAGGAAAAACATTAGCTACTGCCGAAAGTTTAACAGGAGGTAAAATTGCAGCAACATTGGTTTCTGTACCTGGTTCATCAGCATACTTTATAGGGAGCCTGGTTACATATACTGCAGATCTGAAACAACAATTGCTAAATGTTTCTAAGAAAACAATAGAAGAATGCACTGTGGTAAGTGCAGAAGTAGCGAAAGAAATGGCATTAGGTTGTTTAGATGCATTGCAAACAGATTATACCATTGCGGTTACTGGAAATGCAGGACCTACAAAAGACAATAATGACAAGAGTGTAGGCTTGGTGTATATTGCTATTGCAACGAAGCAAGGTGTTGAAGTTCATGAATTTAACTTTGGGCAACCAAGAGAGAAAGTAATAAATAGAACGGTCACAAAATCTTTAGAGCTTTTACAAGGGATATTATTAAAATAATTAGTATTTTTGCGCCCGTTATGCTTCCAAATAGGCTAGATGCTGAGCCTAGTTTGAATAGATTAAAATAAATGAAAATTTAATCGAGAATATTTTTGCGCAATTAATTAATTTGCGTAAATTTGCACCTCGTTTAGAAATAACACTATAAAACTGTCAAGAAGATGTCTAGAGTTTGTGAATTAACAGGAAAAAAAGCGATGGTAGGTAACAACGTATCGCACGCTTTAAACAGAACTAAAAGAAAATTTAACGCTAACTTAATGACCAAGCGTTTTTATATTCCAGAAGAAGATAAGTGGATTACATTAAAAGTATCAGCTTCTGCATTAAAAAATATTAATAAAAAAGGAATCTCTGCTGTTATTAAAGAAGCTAGAGAAAAAGGTTTCTTAACAAAATAATTCCTTACTAGATAAAAATTTAGAGAGATGGCAAAAAAAGGAAACAGAGTTCAAGTTATATTAGAATGTACTGAGCACAAAGCTTCTGGTCAACCAGGAACTTCTCGTTATATCACAACAAAGAACAAAAAGAATACTCCTGATAGAATGGAATTAAAGAAATTTAATCCAATCTTAAAGAAGATGACAGTTCACAAAGAAATTAAATAATTAGCTACGGCGTAAATTTTATATAAAATGGCAAAGAAATCAGTAGCAACGTTACAAACAGGTTCGAAAAGATTAACCAAAGCTATCAAAATGGTAAAATCTCCAAAGTCAGGAGCTTACACATTTGTTGAAGCTATTATGGATCCAACACAAGTAAACGACTTTTTAGCTAAAAAGTAATTCTTGTATACAGTTTAAAGAAAAGCTACTTTCTATTGAGAGTAGCTTTTTTTATGTTTTAAAAAACTGTATTTTTGGGCGTTACCCTTCGGGTCGGGTCTTAAGCGCTACTCGGTAGCCGGCTGCAACCCCTAGCGAAACGTAATCGTTAAATGACATTTTGACCGTATTTTGAAAATGGTACAATTTTTAACGTAAACCAAACGATTATAAAAAATTAGAATGAGTTTTTTTAAAAAAATCTTTTCAAAAGAAAAAAAAGAAACCTTAGATAAAGGTTTAGAAAAAACCAAAACAAGTTTTTTCTCAAAATTATCAAAAGCTGTAGCTGGAAAAGCTAAAGTAGACGATGATGTCCTTGATAATTTAGAAGAAGTTTTGGTTTCTTCAGATGTTGGAGTAGATACTACTTTAAAAATTATTGATAGAATAGAAGAGCGTGTTGCACGCGATAAGTATTTAGGAACAGAAGAGTTAAATCAAATCCTTAGAGAAGAAATTGCAGGATTACTATCTGAAACAAATACTGGAGATGAAACTGACTTCACTATTCCTGAAAACAAGAAACCATATGTATTAATGGTAGTAGGAGTCAATGGAGTTGGAAAAACAACAACTATTGGTAAACTAGCTTCACAATTTAAAAAGAAAGGCTTAAAAGTTGTTTTAGGTGCGGCAGATACTTTTAGAGCTGCGGCAATTGATCAATTACAGGTTTGGGCAGATAGAACAGATGTGCCAATTGTACGTCAAGAAATGGGATCTGATCCTGCATCTGTGGCATTTGATACTGTAAAATCAGGAGTAAATCAAGATGCTGATGTAATTATTATTGATACAGCTGGACGTTTACATAATAAGGTAAATCTTATGAATGAATTATCTAAGATTAAAAGAGTAATGCAAAAAGTAATACCGGATGCACCTCATGATGTATTATTAGTATTAGATGGTTCTACTGGGCAAAATGCCTTCGAGCAAGCAAAACAATTTACTAAAGCAACCGAAGTAACTTCATTAGCAGTTACTAAATTAGATGGAACAGCAAAAGGAGGAGTGGTTATTGGAATTTCAGATCAATTCCAGATTCCTGTGAAATATATAGGAGTTGGAGAAGGAATTGACGATTTACAAGTGTTTAATAAACATGAATTTGTAGACTCGTTTTTCAAATAGTAAAAAAATAATACCTAAATAAAATAAAAAAGCTCCTTAACAAGGAGCTTTTTTATTGACTCAATTAACTTTTTGATTTAGAACTTGAGTTAAAATATATCAATATTGAGCTCAATGCTAACAACAATGAAATAAATAGGATGCTATATCCACTTGCTGGATCAAATGCAATAGAAGTTTGTAAAGAAACACCATTTAATTGAGGAATATAAATAAGAATACCCAAGCTTAATAGCAACCCAATTGATACTAATATGTTTGGGACTATTTTTCTAGATATTCTTTTTGGATAATTCGATTTTTTCCATTTCCAAATTTGATATGAAAATAATATGAATAACAGAAATACCAGGAACGGTAAATGTCTATAATAAGCGAAAGATGAACTATTGTAGTAACCTTTACCCAGAAGGATTCCATAGATGCCATTTATAATTTCTACTTCAGGAGCTTGATTTGAATTAATAAGTACTACAATGGCTTTCTTTAAAGAAGGTAAAATGTACATATGTGATTCAAAACTTTTATTCGTTCCTCCATGATAAAAAACTGAAGAGTCGTTGTTTATAAACCATCCCAATCCATAGAACGATTTATTAGTATCTTTTTTAGAAACTAATTGAGTTACTGTATTTGAATTTAACTTTGAGTTTGGGTGATTATGATAGCCATTCATAATATGACGTAAATATGTAGCCATATCGCTCGCAGAACTAGAAATTAAACCAGAAGAAGCTTCCTGAGGATGAAGATCAGCGTTGAATTTTAGAATAGGATAATATAGGAAATACTGATAACTATTAATTAAATCAATATTTGTATTAGCGGATGTTTCATGTAATTCTAAGGGAGAAGTAATATAAGACTCTAAACATTCTTCATATGTCTTATGTGTTACTTTCTTGATAATTAAACCTAGTAATCTATAATTCACGTTTGAATACCTAAATGGCTGTGTAGGTACATTTTTTATTGCTAACTCTCTTAAAGTTTTAGCGTAGTACGCTTCATAACTAAAACTAGTGTCAGTTTTGAATGTTCTTCCCATCTCAGTACTAATACCAGAAGTGTGACGTAACAAATCCTCAATAGTAATCTTATCAGAAATTTGTTTGTTTCTATACCTAAACCATTGTAAATATTTAGATACAGGATCTTGTAGGTGTAACTTTCCTTCTTCCTGTAACCTAAGAATAAGTAATGCGGTAAACGATTTTGAAATAGAACCAATCAAGTACCTATCTCCTTTTTTTGCATCTCCAAAATGCTTTAAATAGACTGTTTTATGTTCATCGGTTATCGCAACAGCTATACTTGGAGAATTGTAATATTCCCTTTTTTGTTTGATAAAATTGGTAATTTCATCTAGAGTTTCTTTTGATAGCTCTGAATTGTTTTGCGCAGAAGAAAACAAAACAGTAAAAAGGAACAGTAGTGATAAAAAAGTTCTCATAGAATCTTGTAATTTAAAAGTTGTTTTTAGAAAATATTTTTTGGAGTAAATGTATATGAACAACCTCTAGAATGTTGATGTTATATAGGATTAGTGGCGAAAAGCACAGTTTTAGGTGCGAAATTAATAACGAATTATGAAGTTCTTCAGAACTTTTTGTGGTTGGATTTTGGTATGCATACGTTTGTATATTCCTTTTTTCAAATAGAGAATATGTAAATACATATACAAACAAGCTCTTCTTTTTTAGAAGAGTTTTTTGTTAGTATAATTTATATCTTTGAGAATCAGATAAATTATACATTACTACTATGCATAAAATATGTTACATATTGCTAGTCATCTTACTTATTGGATGTAAAGCAAAAAAAGAAGAGGTTGCACAAGATTTTACTATATATAATGAAACAACAGAAATAAAAGATCAACAGGCGCATGAGAACCCTCGAATGAAGTTTAAACTAATTCAATCTAAGGTATTAGATATGAATGAAGTTTTTAAACCTTTTCAAAATGAATTATCAAAATTTTCAGAAACAGATTACTCAAGTTTAAAACCATTAATTCTTGAAAAATCAATACCGTCAATTCAAAAAGCAATTAAAGCAGGTAAATTAAATTATGAAAAACTAATATTATTCTATTTATACAGAATTAAAAAGTTTGAGAGTGATTCTACAAAGTATTTAAATGCTGTAATTAGTTTAAATCCGAATGTAGTAGAAGAAGCTAGACAAAAAGATAAGACTTTAAAAGAGAAAAATATTTCAACTGAATCAATTTTCGGAATGCCAATCTTATTAAAGGATAATATTAATACGGATAATTTACCAACAACAGCAGGAGCTTTAGCTTTAAAAGATAATAGAACAGGAAATGCTTTTATTGTAGAGAAGTTAAAAGAAAATGGAGCTTTAATCTTAGGAAAGGTTAATTTAAGTGAATGGGCATATTATTTTTGTGCTGGATGTCCATTAGGATATAGTGCTATTGGAGGTCAAACGTTAAACCCATATGGTAGAAAAGTATTTGAAACAGGAGGATCAAGTGCAGGAAGTGGAGTAGCCACTGCTGCTAATTATGCAGTAGCAACCATTGGAACGGAAACAGCGGGATCTATAACCTCACCATCCAGTCAAAATTCGGTTGTAGGGTTAAAACCAACAATTGGAGTGTTAAGTAGATCTGGAATTGTACCAATATCAAGTACATTAGATACACCAGGGCCTATGACTAAGAATGTGATTGATAATTACATTCTTTTTAAAGCAATGCTTGGGTTGGATGCAACCGATAAAAAATCAAAGGAATTTAATGAGATAGCTGAAGAATTAAATCCAACAGAATTGAAGGGAAAAAGATTTGGTGTTATTGCTTCATTGTTAGAGAATCCTGTGTACAAAAAAACTACAGAAAGCTTAAGGGAAGCGGGAGTAGAAGTTGTTGAATTGACACCTGAGCAAACAAGCTTAGAAGGCTTTTTAACATTGTTAAATATTGATATGAAGTATGATTTACCACATTATTTTGAAGGTAAACCTGTATCAGTTACTTCAGTTGAAGATGTGATTACTTTTAACAAAAAAGACAGTATTCTTAGAGCACCGTATGGTCAACAATTATTTGAAGGGATTGTAAAAGATACTACAAGTTTAGAAGATTTAGAGAAAGTAAAGAGTAGTTTGAAGACAAATAGTAGAATATATTTTTCTGCTTTAGAATCAGATAATTTAGATGCAATTCTTTCAATCAATAATTATCATTCAGCATATTCAGCGGTAGCAGAATATCCCAACTTAACTATTCCAATGGGATATAAAGAAACAGGAGAACCAATGAATCTTACATTAATAGGAAAGCCAAAATCGGAGTTTACCTTACTATCTTTAGGCCTATCTATAGAAAATCTAACAAAAATTAGAAAATTACCTAAGGGGTATGAGTAATAAATGGTGAATAAATCATAATTTTGCACTCCTTAAAATCAGTTAGATGCGTACAAAGACGACAAAACAGAATAAGATTAATGTAGTAACCTTAGGGTGCTCTAAAAACGTTTACGACAGTGAGGTGTTGATGGGGCAACTGAAAGCAAATGGTAAAAATGTTGTTCATGAAGATGAAAATGATGATGGTAATATTGTAGTAATAAACACTTGTGGTTTTATTGGTAAAGCAAAAGAAGAAAGTGTAGATACCATTTTACATTATGCACAAAAGAAGGAGCGAGGAGAAGTAGATAAAGTGTTTGTTTCTGGTTGTTTAAGTGAGCGTTATAAACCAGATTTAGAAAAAGAAATTACCAATGTAGATCAATATTTTGGTACACATGATTTACCTAACTTATTAAAGGTTTTAGAAGCAGATTATAAGCATGAGTTAATAGGTGAACGTTTAACAACTACACCACAACATTATGCCTATTTAAAAATAGCTGAAGGGTGTGATAGACCATGTTCTTTTTGTGCAATACCTTTAATGAGAGGGAAACACAAATCAACTCCAATTGAAGATTTAGTTACAGAAGCTCAAAAGCTGGCTGAAAAAGGAATCAAAGAAATTATGTTAATAGCTCAAGATTTAACATATTACGGTTTAGATCTTTACAAGAAAAGAGCATTGGCAGATTTACTTAAAGAGTTAGTAAAAGTAGATGGTATTGAGTGGATTCGTTTACACTATGCTTTTCCATCTGGTTTTCCAATGGATGTATTAGATGTAATGAAAGAAGAGCCAAAGGTTTGTAATTACTTAGATATTCCATTACAACATATCAATACTGAAATTTTAAAATCTATGAAACGTGGTACAACTCATGAGAAAACTACTGCGTTGATTCATAAGTTTAGAGAATATGTCCCTAACATGGCAATTAGAACAACTTTAATTGTTGGATATCCTGGTGAAACAGAAGAGCAATTTCAAGAAATGAAAGATTGGGTAGAGGAAATGCGTTTTGAGCGTTTAGGAGCTTTTGAGTATTCTCATGAAGAAAATACAGGTGCTTTTGTTTTAGAAGATGATGTGCCAGCCGATGTAAAGTTTAGAAGAGTAAACGAAATCATGGAAGTACAATCGCAAATATCATGGGAATTAAATCAAGAAAAGATTGGAAAGACGTTCCGTTGTTTATTTGATAGAAAAGATGGAGAATATTACTACGGACGTACAGAGTTTGATTCACCAGATGTAGATAACGATGTGATTGTAGATGCTCGTGAACATTATATTAAATTAGGAGAGTTTATTGATATAGAGATTTATGATGCTGGTGATTTTGATTTACATGGAACTCCTTTGGTAAAACAAGAAAGGCCTGTTCCTTTGAATAAGAGAAACGAAGAAAAAAAATGATAAAAAAATCCTGCAATTGCAGGATTTTTTTATTCATCTTTGATAGAGTTTAAAAGTTAATATCGCGTATTCAAAAAGGTAAAGAGTGTGGATAAATTGATTAAATACATAAATGGTTACGTAACACTTAATACAGAGGAATTGACTGTTATTTTGTCTTTTTTTAAAAGAAGAGTATTGGAAAAAGATAAGTTTATTATTAAGAAGGAACAGGTGGTAACCGATTATTATTTTATCGTCTCTGGAGGAGTAATTATTTATGATATTGAAGATGATATACAGTATACAAGATATTTTGCTTTTGAAAATGAGTTTATAGGTGATATTGTTAAAATAAAAGAGAAAAAGCGTTCTAACTCATATATAAAAGCTATAGAAAAGACTGAGTTATTCAGTATCTCACATACCGATATGGAAATGTTATACGATCGATTTCCTTTATGGCAAAAGTTTGGAAGATTGTTATGGGAAGATGCATTTGCAAGCGTCTTGTATGGGATACATAATTTTCAAACTTTAACCGCAAAAGAGCGTTATTTAGATTTGCTAAAACGTTCAGATCTTATATTCAGAGTACCATTAAAAGATTTGTCTTTGTTTTTAGGAATAACTCCACAATCACTAAGTAGAATACGAAAGGAAATAAGTACTAAAAGAGAGTAACCTGAACTTCATAAATACCATTAGAAATTCTAGAACCCAATGTAATTACCATTTTTTTAGATTTTGATCGAAATAGCTATAGCATAATTACATGTTATTTGTAACGATTTTATAGAAAATGAACAGTCATTGGTATTAATTAACATTTGGTAATTTAAGGAAAAGAATATCAGACAATCTTTGTATTAAACTTAATTAATACAAATAAAATGATTGTAAGAAGAATAGTAGTTATAGCCTTATTTCTGGCCTCGAGTATGTTTGGACAAGTAACAGGAGAGGTTTTTGTTCCAAATGAAGATAGAGATATGTTTTATGTTCATTATACTCCAGAAATAGAAGATAATTCGCTTTATGAATATGAAAGAATAAGTGGGAAGTTTGGATTTCGACCAATAAAAATCGGTAAAATTAACTTTTATAATACTATTGGTATGGATTATCATTCCATATTTAATAAGAATAATAATCTCTCTTTTCTTAGGGGTAAAGAAAAATATTATAACATAAACTACAGTTTATTAACGCAATACAGAGTTTCAAGAAGTTGGACCATAAATGCGTTGTTTTTACCACATGTTATTGGAAATTTTAATGATGAACTAACCGAAGAAGATGTAAATATTAACGGAATTTTATTTGCTGAGAAAATATTTAAAAGTAAAAGGAATAAGAATTATTATGTATTAAGCTTTGGGGTCGGATACCTCACTCTATCTGGAAAAACACTAGTGAATCCAGTTGTCAATTTTACAGGGAATATAAATAATAAAGTAACCTTTACAGTAGGTTTACCAAATACTTATATCAAATATAATTTCAATAAAAAGCATAGTATAAAATTGTTAGGGGATTTAAACGATTTTACAATGAGAGTAAATAAGCCTTTTATCCAAAATCAATTGAATAGTGTAAGAGTACATAAATCAATTTTTACAACAGTTACAGCAGGAATAGAATATACCTATTGGTTAAGTAAAAACGTTGGGATTATGGGGAGAGGTACTCATTCTGTATATGAAAAATACAGTTTTGAAGATGTTAATGAAAACGTGTTATATGAATATGATACTAATTTGAGGAGCTATGTTACTTTAGGATTAAAAATTAAAGCATTTAATAAGTAAAATAGAATGGGAAATAGAAAATTAGTATATAACAACTTTACTGCAAAAACATTTATGTTATTAGTAATTCCAGCATATGTTTTTCCTGCATTGATGTCTTGGTTATCAGGTTGGCTTTTTAAAAACTCAGTATTAATGAAAGCAAGTTTTATAAGTATTGCTATACCTTCTTTAGTAGCAACCATAATAACTTACGTATTGTTATGGCAAATGAAAGTATGGCAAAAGTTTCCAAGTAAAAAGTATACAAGGGTATTGTTTATGACATTGTTATTGTTGGGAATTGCCATATTGGTAATTCAGTTATTCAGTTTGAACAATATTGTATTTGATATTCTATTGTCAACGGTTTTAGGAACTGTAATAACCACTTTGAAATTACCATTAAAAAAATAAATAGTATATGAGTTTAGAAAAGCCAACAATAGTTGTTTTTGGAGCAACTGGAACCGTAGGAGCTGAGGTTTTAAAATTATTGAGTAGTCGTAGTTGTTTGGTGAGAGGCGTGTTAAGAACTCCTTCCAGAGATTTACCAATTAGATTAAATGAAACTAATAACAACATTACATATGTAGCAGTTAATTTAAAGTCAAAGGAAGAAATAGAAAGAGCTTGTATTAATTCTGATACCATTTTTTTATTAACAGGAACATCTCCTTGGCAAGTAAATTTTGAGACAAATATTATAGAAGTAGCTCAAAAGTTAAAAATAAAACGAATAGTAAAATTATCAGCACCTGTAATGCCGAGTAACATTCATGTAGAGGTAAGTGATTGGCACAGACAAATAGAAAGAACACTTGGCAAAAGCGGTATTGATTATTGTTTGTTACAACCACATTCTTTTATGCAAAATTGGGAACGAAACACCTTCACAATTAAATATTTTGGAAAAATATTTGGAGTGATGGAAGAGGCAAAACGAAATTATGTAGATGCCAGAGATGTAGCAGAAATAGGAGTAGAATATTTGCTTTCTGATAAAGAGTTAAATGGGGAGGCAATTGTTATTTCAGGACCTGAAGCAATTTCAAATAAAGATATGGCTAATAGGATTTCACATGTAACTGAAAAGAAAGTTGTTTACGAAAATATTTCAAGAGAAGCTTATTTAAAAAAGTTGACAAAACAAGCGAAATTACCCATGTGGTTGGCAAGACATATAATAGAAATAGAAACTTTAGCACTAAAACAAACTGAACCAACAACTGATACTGTGCAAGTAATATTAAATCGACACCCAAGAATAATGGATACTTATTTACAGGAATCAAGACATAAATTTATGATTTCCAAGTGGAGAGGATTCTTTTAAAAGTATAATGTTGAATAACTAAAAAATCCTGCTAGAGCAGGATTTTTTTTAGTTTATATAGATAATGAGTTATTTTTTAATTACAGAGGAATTTCTAAAGAAAACCGCATTAGCGAAAAATAGTTTACCATTTTCCCAAAAAGCACGGAAAAGAGGATTGTCGACCATATAAATTATACTTCCACGACCAATTTGTTCTTCACCAAATAGTAATGACTCTGGAATTTTTTCCAATGCCTTCTTTCCAGCAAAACCGGAGATGTTTTTAGTGTCTTTTGTAAAGTAGGCTACATTTCCACCTTTTTTAAGATATTCATAGCTTGTATTTCCTAATTTTAAAGAAAAGTATTGATTACTATAACCAAAAGCTAAAGGATGCGTGGCATCTACTTTACTCTTAAATATTGCTCCAGTAATGAGGTTATTTGTACTTTGTCTTTCTAATTGAGCATAAGGAGTAAGATTGGCTTTTTTAATCTTAGTTGTATCACCTTTTTTGGTTTTTAATGCAAACTGTTTCTTATCTGCAAAACTGCGCAAAGCGTTTCCGATAACAATAGTAGTTCCTCCTGTACTCATCCATTTTTTTAATTTTGTCAAAGCTCCTTTATTCAAAATACTTCCATAGTACCCATTAGGAATAATTAAAACGTCGTAGTTGTTTAAGTTGATTTGATTTAATCTCTCGGTATCTAATATATTTATTGGGTATTTTAATTGTTGTTCAAAAAAGTGCCAAACTTCTCCAAAACTTAAAGAGGAAGTACCTTTACCAGATAATACAGCTACTTTTTGTTTATTTATTGGCTTTACACTATAAGAACCAAAATCGACTCCTGAACTAACAAAACCAGTGTTTACAGGAGTAATCTCTCGATGATTTTTGTTGGCAATGGTAATAAGTTTTACATCAAAATTTTCTAAGTTTTTATTGTCATGTCTCAAAACAATTAAACTTCCTCTATCATATGATTTACCTCCGATAGAAAATGGTTTCTCAGAAAAACGTACTTTGATATTTTTATGAAGAAGAGTAGCTAAGAATGTTGCATCTTCTAAACTATTCCATTTGCTAACATAAGCATACGAGTTTGGAGATGCTGTATTATTATTGACTTTAATGCTACTGCTTTTTACGGAAGCAACTTTCTTTTTTGAAGCTAAAGCTTGTATTCCATGAGCATATGGTAAGGCCCATGCTGTGATATCATAAGTTAAAGAATCTGCCAATTTAGCATTCGGTTCAAAAAGAGCTTTTACCATTTTTCCTTTAGGTTGATCTGTATGAATAACAATATCTTTTGAAGTAGTTTTTAAGCTTCCTGTTTTTGAAGTGACATAATTATATCCATTTACCTTTCCTGGAGAAGTAGTCTCATATTGAATTTCATGTTTATCTAATAAATCTGTAAGACGTTTAATTTTATCCGCATTTTGATTTTTTAATACATAACTTTTATAAGTAAGATTTTTTGTGTTGAAAAAACTCTTAAACTCACTATTCAGTTTAGAAGCATTTTTTGAAGCGATTTCAACAGTAGATAAACCTGTTGTATTATGGTGTTTTATGCGGTCTACTAAAGTAAGTGTATATCCATGGTCTGTATCAATTCCTAAACCAGCCATTCCGTGTCCAGCTTGTTCGTAGGTCATTCCGATTGCTCCCATAAAGGTAGGATAGGTATCACCATAACTTGGGTATAATAGGTCAAAACTTTCTTTGGTAAAATATAACCAATTGTTTCTGTCGAAATGTTTTGCATGATTTTTTCCTATTTGAACTTGAAAATCGCGTTGCCAATCAGAAATAATTTCATGGAAAGGTTCTGCTGCGGGAGCAAAATAGTAAGGGTTGTTTATATATTGCTCATGAAAGTCAACATGAATATGAGGTAGCCATTTGTTATAAATTTTTAAGCGATGTTGAGTTTCTATTTGTGTAGCCCACGCCCAATCTCTATTTAAATCAAAAAGATAGTGATTTGGTCTTCCTGTAGGCCATGGATCTCTGTGTTCCTTTGCTTCTTGATTAGTGTTGTAAGGTGTACTACTTACTTGATTATACCAATTAACATATCGATCTCTTCCATCTGGATTGATACAAGGATCTATGATTACCAATGTGTTTTCTAGATAAGATTGTTTTTGAGTAACCAATTCATACAAGGTTTGCATTGCTGCTTCTGTACTAGAAGCTTCATTTCCATGAACGTTATAGCTTAACCAAACAATGGCTATATCATTAACTTCTTTAGTATTAGAACTATTGGTTTGTGAGATATTATTGTTTCTAATTTCTTCTAGTTTATCAATGTTTTTTTGTGATGAAACATAGGTTACATATAATGGTCGATGTTCGTTAGTTTCACCATATTTTTCTAAAATAACATTGTTTAAGTTTTTACTCACATAAGTAAAATAGTCTACCACTTTGTGGTGTCTTGTAAATCGTTCTCCCATTTCATAACCTAAAAACTCTTTTGGAGATTGAATTTTTTGTGCAAACAACGTAAGGTTAATTGTAAAAAGGAGTAGTAATAGTTTATACTTCATTATAATTAATTTGATAGCTCTGTAAATGTAAACAATAAAAAGATTCTTTTTTATTCGAAACTAATGATTAAGCTTTTTTTAGCAATTTTTTTTAATAAACTTTGCTCTTATGAAAAAAGCATATTTTAATTGGAGTTCAGGGAAAGATTCTTCTTTAGCATTATACAAGGTTTTACAAGAGCAGGAGTTTCAAATAGACAAGTTGATTACGAATATTAATAAAGACTATCAGCGTGTTTCAATGCATGGATTACATGAAAGTTTATTAGAAGCTCAGGCAGAAAGTATTGGAATTCCACTTGAAAAAATAGAATTCCCTGCAGATGTTACGATGGATTTGTACAATCAGAAGATGAAAGAGAAAACTTCTGAATTAAAAGCTCAGGGATATGAGCATGCTGTTTTCGGAGATATTTTTTTAGAAGATTTACGTACCTATAGAGATTCAAAATTGGAAGAGGTTGGAATTTCAGGAGTATACCCTCTTTGGAAAAAGGATACGAAGACTTTATTGTATGAATTTTTAGAGCTTGGATTTAAAACAATAACAGTATGCACAAATGCGAAATTGTTAGGAGAAGAGTTTGTGGGAAGGATAATAGATGAAGATTTTATTAAGGATTTACCTGATGCTATAGATGTTTGTGGAGAAAATGGAGAATTTCATACTTTTTGTTTTGATGGGCCTATTTTTAAAGAACCTGTACAATTCGAAATAGGAGAAAAAATCAAAAGATCTTACACGTTAAATAAAGATGATTCTCAGAATTGTCATTCGTCAACAAAAGAAAAAGTAAAGAGTTATGATACGAGTTTTTGGTATTGTGACTTGAAAAAAATCTAAGAGATTAATTCTCTAGTGTGAAGAAGAAGGTGGTTCCCTTGTCAATTTCAGAGGTTAGCCAAATTTTCCCACCATAACTACTCACTATTTTTTCAACAATAGAGAGTCCAATTCCAATAGAGTCTTTAGTGTTTTCAAGTTTTTGAAAAGCATCAAAAATTTTAGAATGGTATTTTGGGTCAATTCCTTTACCATTATCTTTTACATAGTAAATAGTTTTTTCATCTTCTTTGTGGAAACCAATTTCAACAATTCCTTGTTCCTTATTGTTGTATTTGATGGCATTATCTAAAAGATTTTGAAACAACTGTTGCAATCTATGTTTGTTAGCAAGTATTGGAGGAATATTAGGAGTTGTTTTTATTTTAATATTTTCAGGAACATTAATGTACTGAATAAGATCCTTGATGAGTATATTTAGGTCTATTTCAGAAAGATTAAAATCATTTCGCTCAATAGTAGCATATTCTAAGATACCCTTTACAAGTGATTCCATTTTGTAAATGTTTTCACTTATAGAATCTAGATATTGAAATGCTTCTTTATTTAAACTTTCTCCATGATCTTCCTTTAACCACGTAAGTAATGTTTCAATATTTCTTAAAGGAGATCTTAAATCATGAGAAACGATATGAGCATAATTACTAAGGTCTTGGTTTTTCTCTTCTAATTGTTTTAACAATCTTTTTTTGTTTTCAAAAACAGTACAAGCTTCAAGGGTATTTGCTAATTTGTTTATGACGGGTAGTAATTGCTCAGAGTTCTTTTTAGAAATATTAGAAGTGTTGGAATACAAAAATAGATAACTGTTTTGATGCAGTTTGTAAATGACAATAGTTCCTTTCAATACTTTTATAGGAACTAATATTTTATACTTTGTATTGTATTCAATAATGGTATAACCGTTTATTGAAGTTAAGAATGTTTTTAAATGAGGATCTAATTTGGAGTTAATGGCATGACCATGCGGAACAGAATATTTTTTACTGAGCTGATTTTTTTCATCTAAATTAAGAATCCAGCATGCATTTAAATTTCTTCTATGTAAGAGAAGTTTCAAGAAGGAGTCGCAGTTTTCATAATAATCAAGAGATTTACCTATGCTCATTGAATATTCATAAAGACGTAGAATATCTAATATTTTGTTGTCCCTTTCCATTTATTCAAACAAACCAACTACGATAGTTTTATTATAAAATTCGATATACCCATTTCCATACGAAGAAATTTCGCCTAATGTTAATGCACCACTTGTAGGAATTGTAGGATGTTTGCTATGAATGGCTTTTGAAACATTTTCTAATTCATGTTTAAAATCATCTTTTAAATAAAGAATTCTTGAAATACAATCTATAACCATAGCAAATTTTGGGAACTCTGCTTGATTGGCTACAGTTTCACCTGCAGTTTTAGCAGCATGGATTAGTTGATTTTTATTACCTTTCATAATGTTAATCATGGTGTTTTCTTCAACTTCGCCAATACATACCAACGAGTTATCATCATCTATGGTTAAAGGGTCTCTAATAATATAATCTGTTCCTTGTTTTATAACACCAATAGGATAGCCCATAGCTAGTTCGAAAAAAGCGGTATCACTAAATTGTTTTCCAGAATCTTCTTCGACTACTTGCTTGTAAATGTCAAAAGGAGTTTCCCAATTAATACCTTTAATAGTGTTGTTGTTAGCCTTTGTTACAATAAAAGGACCATCTAATTTTTCCCATCCATGTTCTACACCAATAGAAGATTTCATTTCCATTAAACAAACAACAGCAGCGTCCTCTAAGAATCCTTCTTCTGAAAATATACAAGGTTTTTGTTCTAAACTTAAACTTCCAGTGCCCCCACCAAAATAATTCGTTCTCATACCATATTCTTGATAGAGTTTACTCAAAAAGTTTGAGATGTTTGAGGTAAGTCCGTCAACAAAAGTTATTAAACTATAATGTCCATCATCTTTAAAATTAGTCGGTTTAATTTTAAACTGTTTTTCTCGAATGTTTTTTACGGTATATGTCTCAATCACGTTAGACAATTCGTGAACAATAATACCTTCATTTTGAACATTATTTTTCCAAATAATCATTGGAAAAATTCCTCCTATAAACTTGATGTTGGCTTCAATTAAAGAATCAATAAGCTTATTAATATCAATATTAGTGTGTTCACCAATAGAAATTAAGGCAGTATTATTATTTACAAAGCTTTTAATATTTGAAGCTATTTCATGTACATCTGTTGTAGTTAAATGGAGCATATTTTTAAAAGTTAAGCAATAACCGAATATACTCAGAAGTTAAAAAAGAGTAATTGAAATTAGATGAAAGGTAGCTTTCTATAGATGAATGGAAAGATTGTAGGGTTAATTGTTGATTAACTTTCGTTAAAATGATTTAGAGAGTTACATAAAGGAACAATCTATATAATCTGTAATCATGTGTAGTAGAAGCCCTATACCAATAATATTAAAAGGTCTCTTTAGAAAGAGTAATATCACATATAGAATAATTGCATAATAAGTATGAAGAGGGTGGAAATTAATGCTACATCTGTTTGGAGCAAAAATAGGATTTGCTAATAAGTGGTCTAAATCGACAAGCATAGTAGCTAACAAGATAAGACTTACTTTTTTCCATTCATTTCGAAAAAAAGTATAGGCTATAATTATTGGAAATCCAAAGTGTAAAAAATAATGAATAAACGTTTGCATTTACAACAACTTTAACTAACCGCTTTTTCTAGCGCTAAAAAATGAGTTGTATTATTATTTGCTTTTAATGGGAAAATTTTTAATTCACATGTATAGCTTGATTGATCTTTTTTATAATTTAGAATGATTTCTGTGAAGGGTTTATTTTTTAAAAGTTTTTTACGAATACGTTCTCTAGAAGCATTAGATGTTTTTTTTCCTTGTAAAAATGAAGGAGATTTCCCAATGGCAAATGCTGTCTCATACCCAGTCATTTTTTCAAAACCATTATTCACCCAAATTATTTTTTTATCACTGTTGGTAATAACTAAAGATTCGTAGATATTACTTTTTAAAATTTGGTTAATACTATTTTTCCATTCAAATTTATCAGCTAGATTTTGGACTTCTTTGAGGTCCGATCTAAGTGTAGCATTATTAAATAAATCTTGAATTCCCCAACTTAATAAGTTTATGTTTTGTTTCGTTGAAGTAGGTATTAAAGAAGAAAGTCTATTGTACTCGTCTTTATGCAAAGAAGATAAGTACAAATCTAAACTCATCATATTATTAAAATCGTTTTTCATAGAAGTGAGGTGTTTTTTGTTATTAGAAAGATAGCTTTAATATTTAGCAGGGCCAATATTTTTAGAACTACTTTTTATAAACTCACGAAGATCATCATTTGCTTTTTCTAAATCTTCCTTTCTAAGATACATCATATGTCCACTTCTATATCCTTTAAAGGAAAGACGATTTTTAAGTTTTCCGCTAGGGTCAATTTTACCCATAGTATATTTAGCAGCGGAATATGTTGTGGCACCATCGTAATAACCAGACTGAACTAAAACGTTTAAATAAGGGTTTTGTGCCATGACTTTACGTAAGTTTTCTCTAGCATTATTATTACTAAAATCCCAAGGGCGAACCGAACCGAACATATTGTATTTTACATCAGTTTTGAAGTTTAGAACATTTTGAATATAATAATTAATGGCAGGAGTAAATGAATGAAGCCAAGAAACTAATTCTGGACTATAATCAGGGGAAGTTCCTGTTTCACGTCTATCAATTCCCAGGTATCTACTATCTAATCTTCCTATAGTTTTACCAGAGGTTTCTCTTAATAACTCTTTCCAAAAATAACGGTTAGGTACTTCTAAATTATGTTTTAAAATGACTTCTTTTTTTATACCTGAATAATACGCCATTTTCTCAGCAACGGTGTTTTTTTCGGTTTCACCAATGTATCCTCCTTTTGCTAAAGCAGGGAGTAATTGGTTAATTGAAAATTGTTCAGCTTCAGGTAAAATTTCTAACAAGTCTTTTTGTTGTAAAGCAGGTGGCAACATTTTATGATACCAAGCTGCAGCTGTAAAGTAAGGGAAATTTATGGCGTAATCTTCAGAACTTTGAGTTCTTAATAATTGATAGTCGGCTGGGGAAACCATAATAACACCATTAAGATACATCCATTGATTGCTTTGTAATTCATGAGCTAACTGCATTACTCTTGTTCCTCCATAACTTTCACCAATAATGTATTTAGGAGAGTTCCAACGATTATTACGAGTTACAAATACATTTAACCAATCAGCCAAATATTTCGCATCAGCATTAATTCCAAAAAAATACTTTTTATCTACTTTTTCTTTAGGAGCAACTATAGGTCTTGAATAAGCTGTGTTAACAGGATTTACAAAAACAATATCCGCTTCGTCTAAAATAGAATATGGATTGTCTTTGATTCCATATGGTTGAATTGGGTTTCCTTCATCATCAATTTTTAAAATTTTAGGACCTGTATAGGCAATATGCATCCAAACGGAAGCAGAACCTGGACCTCCGTTAAAAGACATGATTAAGGGTCTTTTTTCTCTGTTGGTTACATCGGTTCTGTAATAATAGGTATAAAACAATGTTGCTTTTGCAATTCCATTAGCGTCGTATACAGGTTGTGTTCCTGTTTGTGCATTATAAGGAATTCTTTTTCCTTTTATCAAAACAGAATTAGAAGTAGTAACTGTAGTGTCTAAAGGAACTCTTTTATCCTGTCCAATGGTTAGTGTTGCACATAATAAAGCAATTAAAAAAAAAGTATTTTTCATTATAGTTGTTTGATTGGAAGCCTAAAAGTATCAAAACTTCTCAAAAACACCTAATCCGAATAAAGCAAAATCATATTTAACAGGATCTTTAGGATCAAATTCTCTTAAAGTGAGGTCTAATTCTTGAATGGCTTTCCAATCGTTTTGTTTTCGTTTGAGAATTTGAAGTTTTCTTGCAATGTTTCCTGTATGTACATCTAGTGGGCAATGCAAATGAGCAGGAGAGTGGCTATCCCATATTCCAAAATCAACACCGCTCGAATTATCTCTTACCATCCAGCGTAAAAACATGTTAATAAAGGTAAATTGTGTGGTTAATTAAAATCAATAATTTCGTCTTTTAACAACTCAATTAACTCGTATTTAAATTCTTTTATTTCAGCTCCTTGATACTCACTATTGAATGGGTTTATTTTATCTATTTCACCAATAGATAGTTTGCTTTCATTTTGCAAACCTTTAATATCAATATTATCTTTATCTATACCATAGTATTCTAATAAAGCAATATCCATTTCTCTATCTTCCTCTAGTTCTTTATTAGTGTTGGATTTATTTCTGTACTTAGATATCCAGTACCATTTATTAGCTTTCCAATTCGTCATAAAAGAAGAAACCTCATCATATCCTTTATATTTTACATCCAAGAAAAACACTCCCATTTTACCTTCCTCTTTATAATGCTTGATATTAATCTTTTCGATAAGAGAATGTATTATTCTCTTAATATCATCAAAACTAGATTCTTCTGTATATTCATTTAGTAATCTTTCTGTTCTATTATCTCTGAAATTCGACTCTGTGAGTATAAGTTCTTCTTCTAATGTTTGAATTAATTTAATTTGTTCTTGCTTTTTTTCTTTTAAAACCAAAACATTTGACCGAACAAATTCGTCATCTTTAAATTCAGATTCTTCATCAAACATCATTTTATATCCTTTAATTAACTGTTTCTCTACTTTTTTAAGAACTTCCTTTTCTTTTTCTAATTTTTCTTTAATCTTTTCATGTTTAGATTCTGGTTTAGGTAAACTTTCTAAATATTTTTTTAAATCTTTTGTCTTAAAAAGATGTTTTATAATAAAGCTATCTAACTTACTTATATTAATACTTCTGGATTCTTTACAATTAGAGTTTGGGTAAACTTTTCCTTTGCATTTATAAGCATTATCTCTGCTGGTTTTACGTCTTTTACCTACAAATAAACGTTCACAATGATTACAAGTGATTAATCCATTTAATAGATAATTATAATGTGATTTTTTTCCTACGTTTTTTTTATTTACTGCTAAGTTATCTTGAACTTTTTGCCATAATTCTGGTTCTATAATATTAGGTACTTGCGAAGAGATTAATTCCACTTTAACCTTTGACTTAACAATTTCTCCGTTTACATTTTCAATTTTATCTTCATAAAGATTCCACTCTCTGACACCTTTGTAAATTTTATTTCTGAGAATATCACTTATTACATTGCCTCTCCATTTAACAGAGCCTTTATCATGAATAGTCGTTATACCCGTGTATGAATCTTTTCTCGTAATTTCTCCTTTAAAATTTCTACTATACTTTGTAGGGATTCCTTCGTCATTAAAAATATTAGCTATAGTATATGCTCCTTTACCTTCTAAAGATAATTCAAACATTCTCCTAACGTGAATAGCCTCTTCTTCATCAACTACATAATCATTATTACTAGATTTTTTATATCCATAAGGTTTGATACCATGTGTTTTTCCCTCCATTGCTTTTCGTGCATTAGCTAACCGTACTTTTTTTGACGTTATTTCTGCGTAATAAGCATTAACGACTGACATTAAGCTTGCAAGCATCCTATTTGCAGAATTGTTTAAATCAAAGAAAGAACCATTAGGATAGTATTTTACTTTTTTATTCAAACACTCTGCTACAAAGAAGTCCCAAGTCCGTGAATTTCTCTCTATTCTAGATTGGTCAATGCAATAAATGTGTGTTATTTCATCTTTTCTTATATCTCGAAATAAATCAGATAAACCATCTCTTACGCTCTCATCTTGAGTTCCACTAATTCCATCATCTACATATACTTGATATTCTAAACCTAGTTCTTTAGCACATTTTATTCCTCCATCACGTTGGTCGTCTATAGTGTATTTATCTTTTCTATTCTTTGATGTTCTACAATATATTCCTAGCATTAACTTTTTTATTTAATCATTAAATATCGAAAAAAATATTGATTTTTATAATATCACTCCTCCTTAATACAAGGCACTGTCCCCAAAGCATCTTTAAAAACAGATTGCATTATTTTAAGAGTGATTTCTTTATGTTCTTCTTTTACTATTACAGCATCATGAATAGTGAAAGGAATAATATTTTCTTCTACTAATTTTCTGCAAATTTTATCAATAAAAATATCCGACTCAATTTTTTGAAGTTTGATGGCGAAATCTGAATGTTTTTTAGTTTTGTATAATGATATGATTTTGTAAATATTAGGATAAGCCTCTTTAAAAATCTTTTTATCATCTAAATAACTCTTATTTTTAGAATAAGCAATCTTCATCCATAAATCTTTTGATTCTTCTCTAGTTGTATTGTATAGTTCTTGTAGATGCTCATACCAAACTCCTTTAGTGGTGTATTCAAAATATTTACTTATTTCTTTCTTTAAATCTTCGGTAGCATTAGTTAGATGTTCTTTTAGTAGAATATTGAATAAAACAGGCTGAGCATTTTTTAAGTCTAAATACACCATGTCTTGATAACCAACGATAAATTGACGTAAATCACTACTTAAATTGGTTAAATTAGTATCAATCCTTCCATTTGTTTTATTTCGTTTGTAGTAAATTGATTTTAAATTTTTGCCACCTTCAATTGCTTTAATTGAGCTAACTCTTGATGTATATTTATTATAAGCTTTTAATTTTTCTTCTTCACTTTCAGCTTTATCTATATTCTCAAAGTATTGAGTAGTAGAAAAAGCAATTGCTTTTTCAGCATCTATCTTAAAGTTATTTCGAAAATGACTTCCCATTTTTTTAATATGCTTTGGGGCATTATTAATAAAGGTTGAATCGTCATTATAACTACTGGTTAAATAGCTTTTATTTTTGGGAGTAATTAAAATTTTTATTTTGTACCATAAGCTGGAAATCCTACTTTTTTGATTGTTTAAATCTTTAGGTATTTCAATGCTTTCAGAGTAGTTTTGTTTTGTTGTTGTGAAACAATAGGGAGTAGTTATATCTTCACTTATTATATTATGAATAGATAATAATTTATTATACTCTTCAATATATTTATTAATTTCAAATATATAATAGTAAGTTGCTTTGTTTTTGTAATAGTTATCGTTCCATATAATACCTTGGTTTACAAGAAATCTAATATAATTAGGATAAGAATTTCCATATTTAGCTTTTAGGTATCTTGAGTCTAAAGGAATAAATTTATACGAATACTTTTCTTTCTTTTTAAATATGGAACTCTTGTTTATTATTTCACTTATTATAGAAAAAAACACTTCAATGTTATAATCAAAATCAGCAAAACCAAGGTGAAGTTTCAAAAGCAAATTATCTACAATTGCTTTCGGTAAATGTAAGGTTCTATATTTTTTATATACTTTTTTCTCTGCCATCAACTCAATTTATAATACGCAATATAACATACATTTTTTAAGAGGAATTGCATGTTTTTAAATATAAACATAGAATTTTACTTGAAATTTTCTCTTTCTCTTTAATCTAATTATTAATAAACTGTCTAGTTTTTAATTATAGCACTATTTTATAAAATTGCATGTTAGCGAATAGGTGAGATTCAAAATCCTAAAAAGTACATTTAGAACATTATATGGTTATAATAACCCACCCAGGGAGGGGTCTCTAAGAGAGGTCTCCCCTCCAAGCTGTACATAGGTAGGTATTAAAAAAATGTAAATTGAAAAATGTATATAAACGTGTACAGCTTATGTTGTTTTCTAATATTGGAGAGCAGTAACTATATATTCAGCTAGGAATAATTCTTCTAATTGATTGTTTTTTACCAACCAATTGTATTCTTCCTGTAAAATGTCATCATTTATTATAGCTTCTTCTTCATATGTTACTTTAGCATACGTTATTAATAGTTCTTTAATTAGTGGTGTTTTAGTAATGTCTATATTTTCTAAATTATGATTCATTTTTAATTCTTTTTAGTTTTTGTTATGTTGTACTTAGGATTAAATTCAACCAAAATAGATTGATGAATCCTCCAGCTATGTTGCTTTTTGTATAGTAAGTCTGGATTGTTTTTATACTTCTCTTTCAGTTCTTTAATTCTGTAACGAAATGTTCGTTCACTAATATTAGTTAACTCTAATACCTCTTTGAATTCATAGTATGTTTTTTGTTTCATTAGCTTATGTTTATTAATAAATATGCAGCTGCAACCAAAAAGACCATTTTTGAATAATATTTTTTAAAATATTGTTTGTTGCTGCTATTATTGATACATTTAGAGTCCTTAAAAAATGAAGTGAAAAACTTTTTTATCTAAAAACAAACTAGCTAAAATGGCAATTAAAAAATCGGATTTATACAGCTCTTTATGGGCAAGTTGTGATGAGTTACGTGGCGGAATGGATGCTTCTCAATACAAAGATTATGTACTAACAATGCTTTTTGTAAAGTATGTGTCAGATAAGTATGCGGGTAATCCTATGAGTTTAATTGAAGTGCCTAAAGGAGCTTCATTTGATGATATGGTAGCTTTAAAAGGACAACCCGATATTGGTGACCGTATTAACAAAGAAATTCTTAGACCTTTATTTGCAGCCAATGGTTTAGAAGGCGCTATGGAATTAGCCGATTTCAATGATGATGAAAAACTAGGTTCGGGTAAAGAAAAAGTAGACCGCTTATCTAAACTTATTGCCATATTTGAGCATGAAGGTTTAAACTTTAAAAATAACCGTGCTGAAGATGATGATATTCTTGGTGATGCGTATGAGTTTTTAATGCGCCACTTTGCTACCGAGTCTGGAAAAAGTAAAGGACAGTTTTATACTCCCGCAGAAGTATCTAGAATTTTAGCCAAAGTAATAGAAGTAGATAAAGCAGATAGACCATCCTATACGGCATATGACCCAACCTGTGGTTCGGGGTCGTTATTATTAAAAGTTGCTGATGAAGCTCCTAATGGCTTAACCTTATACGGACAAGAGAAAGATATTGCTACCAAAGGGTTAGCTATTATGAATATGTGGCTTCATGGCTATCCAGAAGCTTCTATTGCTAGTAAAAACACCATTGCTTCTCCACAATTTAAAGATGACGGACAATTAAAGCGTTTCGATTTTGTGGTAGCAAATCCACCGTTTTCTGTAAAAAACTGGACAAGTGGTATTGTACCTATGAATGATGAATTTAATCGTTTTAAAGGCTATGGAATTCCTCCAGAAAAAAATGGAGACTACGCTTTTTTACTACACATTTTAGCCTCGTTAAAAAGTACAGGTAAAGGTGCAGTTATTTTACCACACGGTGTATTGTTTAGAGGAAACGCAGAAGCAGAAATTAGAAAGAACATACTAGAGCGTAAGTGGATAAAAGGAATTATTGGTTTACCCGCAAACTTGTTTTACGGTACAGGCATTCCCGCATGTATTATTGTGTTAGACAAAGAACATGCGAACGAGCGAGAAGGTGTTTTTATGATAGATGCCAGTAAAGGATTTATTAAAGACGGAAACAAAAACCGTTTACGTGAGCAAGACTTACACAAAATTGTAGATGTATTTAACTCACAAACTGAAGTTAAAAAATACGCTCGTTTTGTGCCTTTTTCAGAAATTGAAAAGAATGAGTACAACTTAAACATACCTCGTTATATTGATACTCAAGAAGCGGAAGACATTCAAGATTTAAATGCACATTTAAACGGAGGCATACCACAAAAAGATGTAGATGCCTTACAAGAGTATTGGACTGTGTACCCAAATTTAAAACAAGAACTATTTAGTACTTTAAGAGAGGGCTATTTACGCTTAAATGTAGCAAAATCTGAGATTAAGAACACCATTTATCAACATCCAGATTTTATTAGCTATAACGAGACGTTAGACACTATTTATAAAGAATTTACCACAGCAAACCATGCCTTTTTAAATAGTATTGATATAACTACCAAACCAAAAGCGTTTATTAAAACCATTGCAGAAGATTTACTTACACGTTATGCCAACAAAGCACTTATTAACAACTATGATGTGTACCAGCATTTGTTAGACTATTGGAATAACACCATGAAAGATGATGTGTATTTGTTAATAGAAGACGGTTGGGTAGCCAAAACTAAGCGAATTATTGAAAAAAATAAAAGTGGTAAAGAAGTAGATAAAGGTTGGACGTGCGATTTACTACCGAAGCAATTAATAATAGATACCTATTTAGCTGAAGAACAGCAAGCATTACAAGCTATAGAGGCTGAGTTAGAAACCATACAAGCCAATAATACAGAATTGATAGAAGAACATGCTGGTGAAGAAGGATTGCTAAATGAAGCTACCAACGATAAAGGTAGCATTACCAAAACCACAGTAAGCAAGTATATAAAAGAAATTAAAGATAATCCTAACGAAGCAGAAGCGTTAACAGTAGCTAACCAATTATTGAAGCTTTTTACTAAAGAGGCTAGTTTAAAAAAGGATATTAAAACAAAAACAGCTGCTTTAGATGAACTTTGTTTGGCTCAATATGGTAAACTAACCGAAGAGGAAGTACACCAATTGGTAGTAGATAAAAAATGGCTAGCCAATTTACAGGCTACTTTACAAACGGAAATTGATGCCATTTCTCAACGTTTAACGAGCCGTATTAAAGAACTAGCGGAACGTTATGAGCATACGTTAACCGAATTGGATAGCACCACCAATGAATTGGAAAGTAAGGTAAGTGTACATTTAAAAACAATGGGTTTGGTATGGAGTTAGCAACAAAACAAGGGTTTAAGCAGACAGAAATAGGTTTGATTCCAGAGGATTGGAGAATTAGGGAATTAGACCATGTTTTAAAGTTTGGAAGTGGTCAAGACTACAAACATTTATCAAAAGGTGATATCCCAGTTTACGGGACTGGGGGTATTATGACATATGTTAATAATCACCTCTATAATGGAGAATCAGTTGGTATTGGAAGGAAAGGAACAATCGATAAGCCAGTATTTTTATCTGGAAAATTTTGGACTGTAGATACGCTTTTCTATACGAAGGACTTCTTGGATTCAATCCCTAAGTTTATATATTATAAATTCTTGATAATACCATGGAAAGAGTATAATGAAGCTTCTGGTGTTCCAAGTTTAAATAAAAACACTCTTGGTAAGATTAAGATTGCTCTCCCGCCAACCCTAAAAGAACAAAAAGCCATAGCCACAGCTTTAAGTGATGTAGATGACCTTATTGCAAGTTTAGAAAGTTTAATAGCTAAAAAACAAGCCATAAAACAAGGCGCTATGCAGCAGTTGTTAACGCCTCCACACAAAGGTGGTAAACGCTTACCTGGGTTTTCTGGAGAGTGGATGGAGAAAAGTTTGACTGAACTAGCCTGGTTTCAAGAAGGTCCTGGCTTGAGAAAGTGGCAATTTACTACTAAAGGAATTAAAGTAATTAATATCACTAATCTGGTTGATGGGTATCTTGATTTAGATAAAACTACCAGACATATTTCATGGGATGAGTTTCATAAGATGTATAAGCATTTTGAAGTAGATGAGCATGATATTGTTGTAGCTAGTTCTGGTAATTCATATTGTAAAACATCAATTGTTCGCCAACAGGACTTACCTTTGGTTATGAATACTAGCGTTATTAGGTTCAAACCTAATTCAATAATGAATTATCAATTATTATTAATTTTATTGAAATCAAGCCAATTTAAGAAACAAATAGATTTGCTTATTACTGGCGGGGCTCAACCAAATTTTGGACCAGTGCATTTACCAAAAGTATTTTTTAGTATACCAGAATCGAAAGAAGAACAAAAAGCCATCGCTGAAATCCTTTCAGATATGGATGCAGAAATAGCCCAATTAGAAACCAAAAAAGCAAAATACCAACAACTCAAACAAGGTATGATGCAAGAGCTGTTAACAGGTAAAACAAGGTTGGTGTAGTATGAGTGATACTGTTGCAAATAGTACTGAAGTACATACAGGTAAAACTTATGGATTAAAGTCTTTTAATCAACTAAATAAATACCGTTTTGTTGTAGAGAAGTACCAAAGAGGTTATAAATGGGGCACAAAACAGGTTGAAGAACTATTAGACGATATAAACAGTTTTAAAAAAGAAGAGCAAGCTTTTTATTGCTTACAACCTATTGTAGTAAAAGAGATAGATACAAATAAGTTCGAGCTTATAGATGGGCAACAACGCCTAACTACCACCTATATTATTTTACAATGTTTAGGCATAACAATTTTTAATTTAGATTATAAAACCCGTAAACAAAGCGAAATATTTTTAAACAATATTAAAGACCTTACAGTGGTCGATTTAAGTAAAATTAAGTTAACACAAGCTTGGATTGACTATGCAGCTGCAAATCCAGAACAAAATAATGTAGATAACTACCATTTTTTTAGTAGCTACCAAATAATTGCAAATTGGTTACAAGCTTTAAGTCCTTCAGAAAAGGAAATATTCACCAATAAATTACGCAACCACACTAAAGTGATTTGGTATAGTATTAAAAGTAAACAAAGCCCAGAAGAAATTTTCATCAATTTTAATCAAGGAAAAATACATCTAGAGCAAGCTGAATTAATAAAAGCGCTTTTTGTGTTGCATCTTAAAGCAGAAACAAACCCAGAAATTAGAGCTTTTAAAACCAATCAGTTTGCTGAAGAATGGAATACTATAGAAAATCAATTACAGGACGATGCCTTTTGGTATTTTGTAAGTAATGACACTTCAGACAAGCGTAAAGCCAATCGTATAGATTTACTTTTCGATATCGTAAAAAAGAAATCTAAAAAAGAGCAAAGTAACTTATTTGCATATCATAAATACCTATATAAATTAAATACAGGGACTTTAAAAAATGAAGATTGGCAAGAGGTTAAAAATTTATTTAATCTCTTATTAGAATGGTATCAAGACCGAAGCTTATATCATTATTTAGGACTGCTTATTCACCTAGACATAAAATCAATTAGCGAGGTATATAAAGATTACCTAGAGGATGAAAACATAAAAGATAAGCTAGATTTTGAAAAACAAATAAAACAATGGCTTTCTAATACAATTAATATCAACCAACCCGATAGTAAGTACAATTTAGCCAATTTAGTGTATCAAACACCCAAAGAAACACACACTATTCTTGTTATCCATAATGTTGCAACATACCATACTAGCGACACTAATTATAGGTTTCCTTTTGATAAATTAAAAACACAAAAATGGAGTTTAGAACATATTCATGCGCAAAAATCTGAAGAGTTTGAAAAAATATCAGAAACCCAAAATTGGATAAATGATATTAAGTTACTGCTTGATGATGCCGATAATACGTCTGATTTAGAAGCACAGTTAAACACTTTAGAACTAGATATTTCTGCATATAAACTAGAGGACGACATTCCAAAAGCAATAAAACGTAGAACTAAAGAACTTAGTGATTTATTAGACAAAAAATTGGACACGCATAGTATTAAAAATCTGTGTTTATTAGATGGCGCTACCAATAGTAGTTTAAGTAACTCTAATTTTCAAGATAAAAGAGAAAGTATTTTACAAATAGATATGCAAGGAGGTATTGTTAAAGACAATGGAAAAAGGCAAAAAACTTTTATACCTATTTGTACAAAAAATGTGTTTTTAAAATATTACACAAAAAACACCAATGCCATAAACTTTACATTTTGGGGCTATGAAGATAGAAAAGATTATGAAGAAGCTTTAGAACAAAGTATTACTAATTATTTGACTTAACGAAATGACAGAAGAAAATAACATAAAAACGTTTTGGGAAGTTATTCAAGAAAATCAAATTGAAATTCCAGTAATACAAAGAGATTACGCACAGGGAAGGCAAAACGACCGTGTAAATCAAATACGAGAAGATTTTGTAGAAGCATTAACCAAGGTTTTACAAAACGAAAACAAAGAAGCCTTGCATCTTGATTTTGTGTATGGTAGAATTCAAGGTAAAGACCAGGAATTCATTCTGGCTAGAAATAAAGAAGCTGTTGAAAATGTACTAAAAGCGGTTCAAGGTTATGCCAGTAATTTAAACATGGATGTTGGTGTAGATATTAGTCATAAGAAAAATGAATCTACACCATTAACTTATAGAAAACTCATCCCTTTAGATGGGCAGCAACGACTTACAACACTCTTTCTATTGCATTGGTATCTTATTCAGCGTATAAATCAAACAGACGTTAATCAGCAATTAAAACATCTTGAAGGTTTTAAATACAAAACAAGAAAGAGCACTACCGAGTTTTGTAATTATTTAACTCATTTAAATAATTACGACATTAAAAATCTATTCGTTGTCGATAAGAAAGTTTCAGAACAGATAGAAAAATCGACTTCCTTTTTTAGAGTGTGGAAGCATGACCCTTCTGTTAAAGGAATGTTAGTTATGTTAGATGCAATCCATAATAGGTTGAAGCATGTTTCTGAAGAGCAATTACAGCTCATGTGGAATAACTTGACTACAAATAGAAAAATTACCTTCGATTTTCTGGACTTGGACGAGTTAGACCAAACAGATGAGTTGTATGTGAAGATGAATGCCAGAGGGAAGCAGTTGTCCGATTTCGAGCATTTTAAAGCGTGGTTGCAAGAGTATATAAAAAAAGAAGATAGCATAACCATAAAAGAAGTTAGATGGGAACACGAACTAGATACCAGTTGGTTAGATTTATTTTGGACACATAAAGAACCTAAGGTATTTCAAGTAGACGATGCTATATATAATTATATTAAAAGCATAAATCTTTACAAGTATATTGTTAATACCAAGGAAGAACATATTAACAAAAACCTTATTGAGAAGATTCGGGAAACCAATAAAGAGAAAAATTTTATTACTCTAAACACATTTAAAAAATTCGATTTCTTCTCTTCAAAAAGTTTAGATTTTTTATTCAATACACTTTCAAAGCTCTCTAGTGATAAATTACTCAAGCTCAATGCTAGTTTAAAAACAATAAGTTGTTATCCTTTTATAAAAGGAAAAAACATTGATGAATTCTTTTTTAATGAGAGCCAAAATTTGTCTTTATGGGATAGAACCTATTACTACGCATATATTTTATTTATTAATGATGTAGATGATTTTGATGAAAATACAATAGTTGCAAAATTTCAATCCTGGATGCGTATTTGTAGAAACTTAATTTACAATACCTACATTCAAAATCCAGAAACTTTTATTAAAGCAATTAAATCTATCTATGAGCTTTCTGCTTTTAAATTTACTATTGAAGAGCATCTTATTAAAGCTGATTTTAAAGTTTCATTTTTTGAATCTCAAGTTAAGGAAGAAGTCAGAAAATTAAAGTATTTCAAACTTGGAGATAACTGGAAAGAGAAAATATTAGAATATGAAAATCATAGTTATTTTTATGGACAGATAGATTTCTTATTTGATTTGCTTGAAGAAGACCAAGAAAATTTTGAGTTGTTTAAACACTATGGAGATACTTTATGTGATTTATTTAAATCCGATATCGAAAAAGAGAATCATTTATTGCAAAGAAGTTTATTAGCTCAAGGTAATTATACTATTGGTTTATCTGGACAAAAACGTACCTTTTGTAAGTCGGACAAAGGAAATTTGAGAGCTTTGAATGATAATTGGAGAAAAGTATTTAATGATGAAGGCAGATTAAAAATCTTGAAATCTTTGTTAGATGATAAGCGTCCATTTAGCGATATAGTAAAATCGTATTCAGAATCAAATTGGCGTAAATACTTTATTAAGTACCCATCGGCAATAGCATATTGTAAAAACAGGTTTTTTGACTCTGACCATAATCTTGATGTTAGATTGTTAAGTGGTAGTACTTATAATGGTAAACATACAGATTTGTATTTGTTTATCTTGTTAAAAAAACTAGAGGAACACGAAGAATTTGAAAGTTTAAGTTTTATTCATAAAGATGTTAATAACTATAGAACTGAGTCTAATTTCCCAAGTATTGAAGTTTTGAATGATGAAAGAATAATCATTACCATAAACTATAGTTATAATCTTTTACAGAATAATAAAGGGTTTGAGATAAAATTAGAAGATGATTCATTATTATCTGAATTTAGTAACACCTTTAGTAAATATCAGTCTGTTAATGAAAAACATATATTTCAAGTTGTTAATGATATTTCAGAAATGGATACTATGCTAGATAGTATCATAAAGAATCTGTTAATCACAGATTCGGTTTTAAAAAATAGCATATGAAAAGCATAGGTAAATCAGAAAGAGAAACACAAAATAGAATAGTACAACTATTCCAAAGCAAACTAAACTATTCATACCTGGGTAATTGGGAAGACCAAGAGCGTAAATACCCTGTAGAAGAAGAGCTACTTTTAAAATATCTTGTAAATAACGGTTATTCTACAACGCTTTCAGAAAAAGCTATTTCTATTTTTATGAGAGCAGTAACCAATCTTTCTGATGATTTATATGAATCTAATAAAGAAGTTTACAAGCTATTGCGTTACGGTATATCTGTAAGAGAAGAATTAGGTAAACAAAAAGAGACGGTTTGGCTAATTGATTGGAAGAATAAACAGAATAATGACTTTTCAGTAGCAGAAGAAGTTACTGTAAAAGGAAAACATAATAAAAGACCCGATATTGTAATTTATGTAAACGGAATTGCTTTAGGAGTTTTAGAGCTTAAAAAAAGTAAAGTTGGTGTAGAGGAAGGTATTCGTCAAAATAGAGATAATCAAAAACCAGAATTTATTCAACAGTTTTTTACCACAATGCAATTGATTTTGGCGGGTAATGATACTCAAGGAATCCGCTACGGAACCATAGGTACTCCAGAGAAGTATTATTTAAAATGGAAAGAAGAAAGTGTTGAACAATATGATTATTTATTAGATAAACACATTGTACAATTATGCGAAAAAGAACGATTACTAGAGTTAATTCATGACTTTGTTGTGTATGATAAAGGAGCTAAGAAATTAAGTAGACCTAACCAGTTTTTCGGTATCAAAGCAGCACAAAACAATATAAGAACAAAAACAGGGGGTATTTTATGGCATACCCAAGGTTCTGGTAAATCTTTAACCATGGTTTGGTTAACAAAATGGATTAGAGAAAATGTAAAAGATAGCCGTGTATTAATTATTACCGACCGTCAAGAATTAGATGGTCAGATTGAGAAGTTATTTACAGGTGTTGAAGAAAAAATATACAGAACAAAAAGCGGTAGAGATTTAATAAGTGTTCTTAACCAAAAAACAGAAATGCTAATCTGTAGCTTGGTGCATAAATTTGGGCGTAATGATGAAAGTGGTGATTATGATTCTTACATTGAAGAGTTAAAACAAAGTTTAGGGTCAGATTTTAATGCCAAAGGAGATATTTATGTTTTTGTAGATGAATGTCATCGTACACAATCTGGAAAACTTCATGATGCCATGAAATCCATTTTGCCAAATGCCTTGTTTATTGGTTTTACAGGTACACCGCTACTAAAAAAAGACAAGCAAAAATCAATTGAAGTTTTCGGAGCTTACATTGGTAATCCATATAAATTTGATGAAGCGGTAGAAGACGGTGTTGTATTAGATTTACTTTATGAAGCAAGAGATGTAGAGCAATTTGTAACCGACCAACAGAGTATTGATGAGTGGTTTGAAGCTGAAACTAAAGGTTTGACTGATGTAGCTAAAATAGAGCTAAAAAAGCGTTGGGGAACCATGCAAAAAGTATTAGGTTCTAAATCACGATTGGAAAAAATTGTATTTGATATTGTCAAAGATTTTAAAGTAAAGCCTAGACTTTCATCTGGAGAAGGAAATGCTATGCTGGTATCGGGTTCTGTATATCAAGCCTGTAAATACTATGAACTTTTTCAGCGTTCTGGTTTTAAAGAATGTGCAATTGTAACTTCATATCAACCACATCATGCAGATATTAAAGGAGAAGATACTGGTGAAGGTTCTCCAACCGATAAGCTCTTAAAATATGAGGTGTATACTCAAATGTTAAAGGGAAAATCTACAGAAGAATTTGAAGAAGAAGTAAAGGCTACTTTTATTAATGAACCAGCCAAAATGAAACTGCTCATTGTTGTAGATAAATTACTTACTGGTTTTGATGCACCATCTGCAACGTATTTGTACATCGATAAAAAGATGCAAGACCATGGCTTATTTCAAGCTATTTGTAGGGTAAATAGAGTTGATGGAGATAAAAAAGAGTATGGTTACATTATAGATTATAAAGACTTATTTAAAAGCTTAGAAAGGTCAATTTCTGATTATACTTCTGAAGTTTTTGATAATTATGATGAAGATGATGTAAAAGGGTTATTAAAAGACAGACAAGAAGAAAGTAAAGACCGTTTAGTAACAGCATTAGAAGCTGTAAGAGCATTATGTGAGCCAGTACACCCTAAAGACGAACCAAGCTACATAAGATATTTTTGTGGAAATACAGAAAATCCGTTAGATATAAAGAATACGGAAGAAAAAAGAGTGCTTTTATACAAAGCCGTAGTTTCATTAATTAGAGCATATGCTAATATTGCTAATGAAATGTATAAAATTGGATTTTCCGATGCGGAAACTAAAAAAATAAAAGATGAAGTACTATATTATTCAGATTTAAGAGATACAATTAAGCGAGCTAGTGGTGATTATTTAGATTTTAAACGATTTGAACCAGGAATGCGTCAATTAATGGACATGTATTTAGATGCAAAATCTAGTCGTAAACTATCAGATTTTGAAAATCAAACCCTGGTAGATTTAATTGTAAATGTATCAGAACCAAGTTCTCCGTATTTATCAATATCAAAACAACAAGCAGTTGCTGAAACAATTGAAAACAATGTTCGTAAAGTAATTATAGAAGAATCTCAAGCCAATCCAAAGTATTATGAAAAAATGTCAAAATTACTTGATGAATTGATTCAGTTAAGAAAAGAAGAGGCTATAGATTATGAAGAATATCTAAATCAAATTAAGGAGTTAGCTGAGAAAGTCGCCAATACAAATAATACTAATGATTATCCTAAATCTTTAGATACAAAAGCTAAAAGAGCTTTATATGATAATTTAAATTTTGATGAGTCATTAGCATTAAAATTAAATAATGTAATTATAGAGAATAAATTAGATGGTTGGAAAGATGGAGGAATTAAAGAGAAAAAGTTAATGTTAGCAATAAATATGGTAATTTCCGATGTAGATAAGACGTTAGAGTTGATGGAAATAATTAAAGCACAGAATGAGTATTAGTGAAGAGAAGATAGGAATTTCAAATATTGAAATCGATGTGGTTAGAAAAAATATAAAGAACATGCATTTAGCTGTCTATCCTCCAACAGGAAGAGTCAGATTATCTGCGCCACAAAAAACAGATTATGAAGTTTTACGATTATTTGCTATTTCCAAATTAGGTTGGGTCAAAAAACATATTAAGAACTTTAATGAACAACCAAGAGAGACTAAAAGAGATTACATATCTGGTGAAAGTCATTACATACAGGGTAAAAGAGCTTTACTTAACGTTATAATAGAACAGAAAGGTAAAAATAGAATTGAGTTTGACGGTGTTAAGCAAGTGAAATTTTATGTAAAAACTAATACAACCCATGAGCAAAAAGCTAAATTGATGAAAGAATGGTATCGAAATGAATTAAAAAAACAAATACCTTCATTAATAGAAAAATGGGAAAAAATTATTGGAGTAAAATCTAACAGTTGGGGAGTCAAACAAATGACAACTAAATGGGGTTCATGTAATATAGAAGCAAAAAGAATTTGGTTGAACCTTGAATTAGCAAAAAAGCCGACAATTTGCTTAGAGTATATAATAGTTCATGAATTAGTTCACTTATTGGAAAGAAATCATAACGATAAGTTTGTTAATCACATGAATACATTTATGCCTAAATGGAGACTTTATCGGGACGAACTTAATAATTTACCTGTAGCTCATAATGACTGGGGGTATTAGAAAAACGCTGTAGACAAATAAAAAGAAGAGCAATAAATGATAATAGACGAACTAAAAGAAAAAGGAATTAATACAACCCAAAGTGTTATCAAGTATCTAGCTCGAAACAATAGAGGCACATGCTTTCTTCCAGAGAACCTTACAGAATTAATAGCACAAATCGCCAAATCAAATTCACCTAAAAACTGTATCAATTTAAATTCCAATATAGGTGAAATACTCTCTAAATGTAAAGATATAGATAACACTTTAGGTCTAGATGTAAGTCAAGAAAACATTGAAATAGCTAAATACCTAAACCCAACCTTACATTTTGAAAACTCAAACCCTATAAACTACAGTATACAAAATAAATTTGATGTTGTTATTTGTTTCCCGCCATTAGGACAACGAATTGAAGTTAATGGAAGAAAAGTACCTTCCTCAAAACTATACATTACCAAATCCCTTGAATTACTTAGTATTAGAGGAAAAGCAATTCTAGTCTTGCCTCATAATTTTTTAACTGCATCAGTTTACAAAGAAATAAGGAGTGATATTTTAGAAAATTATGGAATAAATAAGGTGATATCTTTACCTCAGAAACTATTAATTAATACAGGAGTTAAACTTTCAATTATTGAAGTAGTAAAAAAGCCAATCGAGAGAACAGAGTTCTATAAAATTCAATCTTTAAACTTTAACGCTTTTAATAAAATTGCACATATTCCAGATTTTAAGGTGTCTAAAGAAAATCTTAATGAAAGGTGGGATTACTCGTATCATAATCCAAAAAACAGAGAGTATGAAAATGAGTTGAAATCTCAAAAAACAAAAAAACTGGCAGAATTAGTAGAAGTATTCGTTGGTACATATTTTTCTAATGAAGAGAAAGCAAGTAATGGAGATTATTTGTGGTTTACTACACGTAATCTTTCAAACGGTAAATTTCAATATTCAGCAAACGATATATTTATTTCAAAAAAAGAATTTAGTATACGAGAACAGACTGCTATAATTCAAAAAGGAGATATATTAATATCTCGTATTCATAGAACTAAAGAAACTTTTTATGTACATACGAATACAAAGCAAAAGCTTATTGCTTGGCAACACTTTATCATTTTAAGAGGAAAAAATGCCGAATATGTTGCAGCCTACTTAAACACAGATTATGGAATCAATTTATTTAACCAACAAATAAAAAGACAAGTAGGTAGTTCTACTGTTCCAACAATATCAGTTAGAGATTTAAAAAATATCGAAATCCCGATACTTCCAATTGGAGACCTTGAACTAACTTCTAAGCGAAGTCTTGAAAAACTTTCTTATGAGGAACTATTAAAAATTAATGAAAAGTATAATGCCTTAAAGTCTAAGTTTAATACTTTAAAAAAGGGAAATACTATTTCAGCACATGAGGCACAGTTGAATAGTATGCAAGAAACACTAAATGAAGTATTAAGCAATCAAAAAGTAATAACAATTAAACTAGATGATATAAAATCGACATTGATTGAGCTTACTAATGATTTTAAACTGATTAAAGACCTTCCACGTGACATTGACGAAAAAATAATACGGCTTAATGAAAATTTAGATAGTAAATTAGAGACCTTATTACAAGACCAAAAGCAAATTGACTTTTATATCAAAGAAATTAAACGTTGGTTTGACTTTTATGATATTTTAGAAGTCAAGAGTCAAAAATATTTACCAGAAGCAGAATATATCTTTGACCACATATCAAAACTCCAAAATCCAGACTATTCTCCATTTATTCTTCAATATTGTAGAGCTTTAGAAAATGAACTTTTAAAAAAAATATTTAGAGCTTATGTACAATCACTTATTGACCAAAATATTGATATAGAAGAAGATTTTGCTTGGGATTTTGGGCGTAAAGAATCGGGGAAACTTAATAATGACAATACTTTTAGATTAGCAAAACACTTAAAAAGGTGTTTAGGAAGGTCTGAAGAAGAATGGTTTTTTGAATTAGGTTCAATGGAAGTTAATTTAAGGTATCTCACAGGAAGGACAGTTGATAAAAGCCCTTTACTTCAAGATTTAAAAAGTTTTGTCTTAAATAGATTTAAAGACGAATTTTTGAATATCGAGTATCTTGACGAAATCAAAACTATTATTCGTGATTACAGAAACCAATCTGCACATCCAAATTTAATTGATACTCAGAAAGCCATAAAATTTCACAAACAAATGAAACAATGTTTGGTAAGTCTAATGGAAAACTATAAAAAATAATTAAATGAAACAGAATAAAAAGTTTTTAGAAAGTCCGTTATATTTTGAATATCCAATATCTTGTGAAGTTATGATTGATGAGGATAATAAGGTGCGTAATAAACCTTTTAGTGCAACCGAATTTGTTTTTTATAATGGAGAATTCGAGTTTCAGAAGGATTGGGTCAAAAAAGCCTATAAAGATGACTTAATTGATTTTATTCAATTGGAATCTAAGGATTCAAAAGACTTTATTTGTAATAAACTTATAATGAGGTCTGAACTTAGTTTAGATAATTTATTGGAATTAAAAAATTAAAGTGGATGTATGAATAAAAACAGCACCGCATATTACGATTTACTATTCGAAATAGCAGAGCCAAACAATAAGGCCTTGTCATATCGTATTAAAGAATTAAAACGTATTCTTCAACTAATTGCTTCCGATTATACTTCAGAGATTTCTATACAGTTTCCAAGTTTGTATGCCAGATTAGATTTTATTTATAGAAAAGAAAAGGTGTATGGTAACTTAAAGAAAAATCTAGGTGCTTTGAGATTTCATACTAAAACAGAGGACGCACTTGCTAAAATAGATGAAGGGTATTTTTATGGATATTTACTAACTGTAGGTAAATTTATAGAGAAGTTAACGGCAATTCCAATACCAAATTGGTTTAATGATATTGCAGATAAAGCAACCTACGATACTTATGAACCACCAAAAGCCAAAGCGCATTATAGTGCTTTAGTTGTATATGTTTGGGATAAAACAAGTAGCCATATTATTGTAGATACCGATGATGGCAATCAGTTTAAAATACCATTGCAAGATGATTATCTTCTAAAAGAATATGCCGATACGCTGGGTATAATTCAAATAGGTGATAAATTATCCTTGCTAGAAGTTAAGATTGATGAGAATGACAATTGCTTGCCATTACACATAGTTTATCAGCCCGATTATTTAATTGATATTTCTGCTGTGGCAGAATGTTTTCAAAATATTGGTGGTAATGAAATAGCACCATGGCAGCTTTTTTTTATTAAACGAATGATTGAGGTAGAAGCTTCATCAGCCTTATTAAAGGGGAATGTCTCGAATTATTTTATGGATGAGTTAGTGTATGCCCCTAGAGATAATCAGCCTCTATTTAACAACCTAATAAAAGAAACATTTAAGAATAGTCCTTTTCAATACACGGTCTTATTTAAAGATGACCAGGAACTAAAAGGCTTTGTACAAAAAACAAGAGAACAATTTGATAATTTAAAACGAGTAGTTCAAATAGATTTTGAGAGTGATGGCGTTGAAATAAATAAGGATAGTACTGTTTTAGAACCCGCATTCATAAACGAAAAAATAGGGCTGCAAGGACGTTTAGATGTCTTGGACAAATCTAATCAAGCAGCAAAGATTATAGAATTAAAATCTGGGCGTTTACCGTGGCCACCAAATGATACGGCTAAAGTTAGTGATAATCATGCAGCTCAAGCAAGAATGTATCGTATGATGTTGCGACAAGTTTATAATATGCCAGATAACAATATTGAAGCTGCAATCTGTTATTCTTCCGCAACTACAGAGGGTGAGAATATAAGATGGGTACCTAAATATGTGGATTTTGACAAAAGAATACTAAATACTAGAAACCTTATTGTTAGCAAGGAAAGAGCTATTGTGTCAGCAGAAAACAATGATGCCATACGCCAGTTTTTTAATGATTTGGGATTTGAAAAATTGGGGATTGAATTACATCCTAATTTAGGTTGGTTTAGACGAGATTTTGATACGATTCAAGATGCTATTAGAAAATTAAATAATGATGAATTACAATACTTTTTGGCATTTTATCAATTTGTGGCACAAGAGCTCATGCTTTCTAAAATTGGTGATGGAAAATATTCAAAAGGTCATGCAGCTCTTTGGAACAAAGAAGATATTGGAGAAAATGATGAAAGTGATACTATAGAGCCTTTAAAAGTTGAAGAAAACTATAGTGATGATGAAAAGAACCCAAGGTTAATACTGAAGCATACGGCTTTTTTAGATACAGATTCATTCAATTTTAGACGAGGTGATATTTGTGTTCTTTATCAAAAAGTAGAACATGATGCCATAGTTACTCAAGGGCAGATTTTTAAATGTTCTATTTCAAAAGAGATAGATAATGATGGCTGTATGGAAGTTGTTTTTAGATACAAGCAAAATGCAGTAGCTAAAGATAAAATTTTCAACAACGATAAACCTTGGTGTATAGAACACGATAGTCTCGACCATTCATTCCATAGCATGTTTAAGAGCTTACTCAAGTTTATTAAAACAGATAGGTCTAAGCGAGATTTAATACTGGGTAAAAAAGCACCAGAAAAGTTTGATTGTGAGTTAAAAGAGTATGTCACCGAAGACGAAAATAAAAACCCAGAATCAAGACAAGAGCAAAATAAAATATTAAGTGAAGCATTATCGGCAAAAGACTATTATCTATTAATTGGCCCTCCAGGAACTGGTAAAACCAGTATCATGTTAAAGCACTTGGTAAGACAGCTTCATAGCTCTATAGAAGGTAACATTTTGGTTTTAGCATACACTAATAGTGCCGTAGATGAGATTTGTGAGTCGATTAATAATGCTATTATAAATTTTGAAGACCAAAATGATGGCCGTATTAATTTTGGACGAACAGATAGAAACTTTATTAGAATAGGTTCAAGATTAGGAACTGCTACAGAACATCACCATAACTTATTAGATGGCATTGCAGAAGGCTGCTCCAATAGAGCTGAACTAGTGGAGGTTTTATCAAAACACCGTGTTTTTGTTTCAACAGTATCATCAATTATTAATAAAACAGAACTTTTTAAAATCAAGAAATTCGATACGGTTATTATTGATGAAGCTTCACAGATATTAGAACCGCAATTGGTTGGTTTATTAGGAAGGTTTAAAAAGTTTATTCTTATTGGAGACCATAAACAGTTACCAGCAGTTTCATTACAAAGTCAAGAACAAGCAAAAAGATTTGATTCTAGTTTAAAAAGTATTGGTATTGGTGATTTGAGAGAGTCTTATTTTGAGAGAATGCTGCGATTATCAAAAGATAAAGGATGGAAACATGCTTCTAATATGTTGAGCTTCCAAGGACGAATGCATAAAAGTGTTGCTACATTTCCAAATCACTGTTTTTATGGAAATAAATTAAAGATAGCTGGTTTACGCCACCAAACTGGAGCATTGCCATTCAGAACTTTCGAAAATGACATCCAAAAATATTTAGGGAATAGACGATTATTATATATTCCAAGTAAAGTTACAGAGTCTAGTAACAGAAAAACAAACGAGTTTGAAGCCCAAACTACTGCAAAAGTGGTGCAGCAAATTATTGATTTATACAACAATAATGAAGGTACTCTACTTACTGACAAAAATGAGTTGAGAGAAGTTAAATACCAATCACAAAAAACCATTGGTATTATTACGCCTTACAGGAATCAAATAGCATTAATAAAGAAAGAGTTAGAAAAAGCTGAAATCCCTAATTGGGAAGGTATTGCTGTTGATACCGTAGAACGATATCAAGGTAGTCAAAAAGATATTATTATTTTGAACTTATGTGTTAACTCTCTCGCACAGTTAGAGTTTTTGTCTGCAAACACTACAGTTGATAGTGATACAGGAGAACTTGTGGACAGGAAGCTAAATGTGGCTCTTACCAGAGCTAAAGAACAGCTTATATTGATAGGGAATCCATATTATATTTCTAATGTTTCTATCTACTATAAATTAATTCAGTTTATTAAATCTAGAGGAGGTTTAATTGAAGAAGGAGTCGATGGTTTTCTTTCTGGAGACATTTCTTTTAATGAAGAACTTGATTTGAAAAAGACCTCTACTGAAGAAGAGGTACAACTACCAGACGCCTCTTTTAATTTGGTTTTTAATGAGCTTGTTTTGAATCCTATAAAAGATAGAAGTCCTAATTATCCAAAGGGTATTTTGGGATATGATAATGAATATAACCGTACAACGGTTATTGGTTATGGACGAGCTAATTTTGATGAAGTTATCATTACTCATGAGCCAAAAGACCGTACCTTATTGTATTGCTATTACAATATGAGGAAACATTATTTTTCTCAATTAGCTATTTTTAAATCCTTTGATGAGTTATTCCAAAATGAATTACAAAACAATTCTAAGAAAATTGTTTTTATCGATTGGGGATGTGGACCATGTACAGCTGGAATAGCACTTCAGTCATATTTAAACACTGCCCAAGAAAATGCTATGATTGAATATTTTGGAATTGATATTTCAACCGCAATGTTAGAAAAGGCCGAATCATTTTTACAATCTTCAATGTTTGGAGCTAATTTTAATTATAATTTGGTGACAAATTTCTCTGATATTGAAGAAGCTCAATTTGAAGATATGCTATCGCAAACAAAGCTTTGCATTTTTAACTTCTCTTATTTTTTTGGAAACATAAATTCAGAACAAGCTAAGCTATTAGCAGATTTTATTAATCAATTGGTTGAGAGATTTCCATTGAATAAGTACTCTATATTATTCCAGAATTCTGCTATGGAAAAGAGAAATCATAGTTATAATGTGTTTAAAAGAACACTAAAAACATATAATTCCAAATTAAGTAGACGAGAAGTTGTTAGATACAAAAATAACGAAATGTCAAGGTATGAGAAAGATGAAAAAGTGTATTTTGAATTATTAGAGTTGTAATGGATTTATTTGGAATATATAAAACGGATGAAGAGCTTAATAAAGAGCTTGTGTCACAAATAAACGGTTTAGTTTATAAGGAGCACTTTATTACTGAAGCTGAAGAAAGAACACTGATTGATATTATTGATAAGCAACCTTGGTTGTCTGATTTAAAAAGAAGAGTACAGCATTACGGTTATAAATACGATTATAGAGCAAGAAAAATTAATCAATCTTTTAGAATAGGTGAATTGCCAAATTGGAGTAAACCGTTATGCGATAGACTATTAAACCAGGGTGTTATTGATTTTAGGCCAGACCAAATTATTATAAATAACTACGAACCAGGCGAAGGAATAGCAATGCATGTGGATTGTGAACCCTGTTTTAGCGATACAATAATTTCATTAAGTTTAGCTTCTGATATTGTAATGAATATCAAAAGTGTTAATTCAAATGATAAATTAGGTATGCTGTTACAACGAAGGTCTTTATTAGTCTTTAGTAACGACTCAAGGTATTTGTATGAACATGGGATTGCTTCTCGCAAATCTGATAAATTTAACGGTACAAAGCGAAACCGTGAACGAAGAATATCGTTAACATTTAGGAAAGTTATATTAGAATAAATGCGTGTCCTCACTAAATCCCGATTTAAGTTAGGTTTAGAATGTCCAAACAAGCTATTCTATACCAAGAAAGATAAATATGTCAATCAAAAAATAGATGACACCTTTTTGCAAGCTCTAGCTCAAGGTGGATTCCAGGTTGAAGAACTCGCCAGAATGCATTATCCAGAAGGTGTTTTAATTGAAGGCAACGATTGGGATTATGTTGGATTGGCAGCACAAACACAAACATTACTACTTCAAGAAAATGTTATCATTTTTGAAGCCGCTTTCTTAATGGACAACCTGTTTATTAGAACGGATGTACTAGTAAAACAAAGAAATCAAATTCAACTCATAGAAGTTAAAGCAAAGTCGTTTAATCCTTCAAATGAATACACATTTATAGGTAAACGTGGTGGTTTGGTTACTGGTTGGAAACCCTATTTGTTTGATGTTGCCTTTCAAAAGTATGTGATGCAGTTAGCCCATCCAGAATGGTCTATAACCTCAAAATTCATGTTGGCTAACAAGGAGTCTACAGCGTCTATTGATGGATTAAATCAGCTATTTCGCATAAGCAAACAAGCCGATAATAGAACAGGGATTCTAAAATTGGAATCCGATATTACAAAACTTGGAACTTCAGTTTTAGGACAGGTCGATATTAGTCATATTGTAGCTGCGATAATGATTGATAAACACAAATATCATGACAATATGGGCTTTGTAGAGTCGATTAATCTTTTAAAGGCGGCATATTTAGAAGATAGGTATTTCAATTGGCCAACCAGTTACAGAGCCTGTAAAAGTTGCGAGTTTAAAACTACAGAAGCAATGGGACAAGAAGGAAAGCTATCTGGATTCAAAACTTGTTTTAAAAGACAACATCTATGGGGAGATAAAGATTTTGAAATGCCAAACACTTTTGATATTTGGGACTTTAGACGAGGAGAGAAACTGTTTTCTGAAGGGATTGTTTTTAAAAAAGACGTTACTCCAGAGGCTATTGGTTATAAGGAAGTTACTGGTAAGTTATCTCGAACAGAACGCCAATGGATTCAAATTGAAAAGGATGTTAACGAGGATGGTTCTAGTTATGTAGATGTGGATGGACTGAAGCAAGAAATGAATTCCTGGGTATACCCTTTACATTTTATAGACTTTGAGACCAGTACAGTTGCCTTGCCATTTAATAAGGGCAGAAGGCCTTATGAACAAATAGCATTTCAGTTTTCACATCATATCTATTATGAAGATGGAACAGTTGAGCATGCTACTGAATATGTAAATAATGAAGCTGGTGTGTTTCCAAATTTTGAGTTTATACGGCAACTAAAACATGCACTCGAAAAAGATAAAGGTACTATTTTTAGGTTCGCAGCTCACGAAAATACTATTGTCAATGCTATCTATGAGCAATTGCTAGATTCCGATGAAGTAGATAAACAAGAGCTTATTGATTTTGTTCAATCCATTTCTCATAGCAAGAACGATAGTGTTAAAAAATGGAAGGGCGAAAGGGATATGGACGACTTATGTGAAGTCATTAAAAAGTATTATTACAATCCACATACCAAAGGTTCCAATTCTATTAAGATGGTCTTGCCAGCAGTATTGAAAAGTAGTAAGTTCTTAAAAGATAAATACTCACAATCGATTGGCGATATTAGGGTTTCGAGTAAAAATTTTGATGCCAATCATGTTTGGTTACAAGTAGAGGAGGGAGAAGTTAAAAGTCCATACAAACTTCTTCCTAAAGTTTATGAAGATTGGACAGAAGAACAAATCGAGCAATCACTTTCGGAAATTGAAGATGTTTCCGATGGAGGGGGTGCGCTTGCAGCCTATGGAAAATTGCAATACACCAATATGTCCAACCATGAAAGAGAACAACTCACAAAATCGTTACTAAAATATTGTGAGTTGGACACCCTTGCTATGGTGATGATATTTGAGCATTTTAAGGAGGATTTGGTTAAATAAGGTGTTCATTTTTAGACTATGCTTCAAAATAGTACACTTAATTTAAAGATATACTTATCAATATAGTGTATAATTTTGATACCCTAAAAATATACATTATATTTACTTTATAACATTTTAGATTATGAAGGTAAAGTATATTAGAGTTTCAACATTAGACCAAAATACGGAAAGACAGCAAACAAATTCAAATAAGTTTCAAACAGTTTATATAGATAAAATAAGTGGAGCTATTCCATTCTTTGAAAGGCCACAAGGGAAAAAGTTAACTAACGATATAAATAATAATAAAGTTGAAGAAGTTCATGTATCTTCAATCGACCGTTTAGGAAGGAACATTCTTGATATATTAACCGTTTCAGAATTTTTAAATACAAATAATGTCAATTTGTATGTTGAAAATATAGGTATGTATTCAATGATTGATGGTAAACCAAATACCATTTTCAAGATGATTATTAGCGTATTAGGGAATGTAGCTGAGATGGAAAGAACAAATATGCTCGAGCGCCAACGCCAAGGCATTGAGATTGCTAAGGCTAAAGGGAAGTACACAGGTCGTCTTTACGGAACCGCTATGAGCGATGCCGATTTTTTAAAAAAATACAAAAAAGTAAAACAAGAACTTGAAAATGGCGAGTCACTTAGAAGAGCAGCTAAATTGGGAGACTGTTCATTAGGTACTGCTCAAAAAGTAAAACGATTAATAAGCGCTTAGTTATATTTTTAATTAAAACTTCTCGAAAATTCCTAAACCAAATAAAGCAAAATCATATTTTACAGGGTCTTTATAATCTAATTTTCGTAAAGCGGTGTCTAATTCTAATAAAGCCCTAGAATCATTTTGTTTTCTTGTTAAAAGTCCAAGTTTACGTGCCACATTTCCAGAATGTACATCCAAAGGACAAGATAAAACAGAAGGAGATATATTTTTCCAAATTCCAAAATCTACTCCAGTATTATCGTTCCTTATCATCCACCTAAGCCACATATTTATTTTTTTTGCCGCTGAGCCTTTGTTTGGGTCAGAAACATGTTTGGTTGTTCTACTTGGATGATTTATTTCAAAAAATATCTTTTTAAAGTTGTGAATTGCTGGCTGAAGAGAATTTTCTGTAGCATATTTTTGAAAAATAGACTCTAATCCTCCATGATTTTTATATATATGCTTTAGAGCTTTTATGAAATAAATAAAATCAATCGAATTAAAAGTTCGATGAACAAAGCCTTCTAATTGTTCAAGGTTATGTTCTTTATGATTCATTACAAAGTCATGAGGTGAGTTGCCCATTAAATCAATCATGCGATTTGCATTCTTAATTATCATCTTACGGTTTCCCCAAGCTATTGTTGCGGCTAGAAAACCAGCAATTTCAATATCTTCCTTTAAAGAAAACTTATGAGGAATTGATATAGGGTCATCATCAATAAAATTAGGTGTATTAAACTCAATTACTTTAGAATCAAGAAATTCTTTTAATTCATTAAAATTTAAAATCATGGTGTAATAAACTATTATTAGTTTTTAACTATTGTTTAGCATTTAGGTTCCATTTGTATACTGCTAAATCTTTGTTACCTATTCTTAGATTATTAAATTTATCAACGTAATCCAAAACACCTTCTATGTTTTCTTTCAGCAAATTTTTAAATGTTTCAACGGTATGTGAGTCAAGATATTTTTTTTCAAACTCTTCTGAAATTTCAACTGCTCTAAATAAAATTTCTCTATGGTCGACTTGAAATTCTTTTCCTGTAGCTAGAAGACTTTGATTTGCATAGTGACATATTGTTAAAGAAACTAAAGTTAATCTAATTGTTGGATGTGGATGTGAGTTTTTTGAATAATAAATTTCTTCAACGTTTCCAAAAGATAAAATATAAAGAATTATTGGAATTATAATTAAGATTAGAAATCCTTCTGTTATTGGCTTATCTAAGACAAAGAATTTTTCAGCATACTGTAAAATATGAGTACTAACGCATAATGCACTATACTCATCTGCATCTAACTCTAAAAGATGTTTAAGTTCATTGAATTCTTCTTCAGCAGTAGCTTCCTCTTCTAAATTACTAGCTACAAAATCAGACTTCTGAATTAAATGAGCTAATTCATGGTAGAATGTAAAATGTAATGATGCTTGATACATCAGTTCAGACAAGTCTGTATCTATAAATCTTCGAATAATTTTAAAGAATCTTATTTCACCATCATTAATACTAGTATTTTCTCTAAAACTCTCATACAACCACTTAATAGTACCTAAGTTAATGCTTATTAAGCCAATGTTATTCAAAAACCTTGCGCCAGCATTCTTATTTAAATATGGTCTGAAAATTATATGTGAAGGCTCGATTCCATAATGATAATTTCTATGAAGTGTTTCTGAATAAAACTTTATAACATTTAATAATTCTTCGGATATTGGTGATTCTGTGAAATCAAAAATTTCATTCTCGGCTAATCCTGTGGATATAGAAATTTGTTTTACTACTTCTGAATAATCTTTTAACTCCATAAATGTAAATTTAATAAAATCTTGCTACATATATTACCTGTGTTAACATATTAATTCTTTTAGAAGCAGAACCTTTTAACGGGTCTGAAACGTGTTTTAAGGTTCTGTTTAGATGTGGTATTTCAAAAAAAACTTTTTTAAAATTGTGAATAGCTATTTTATAATTGTTATCCTTTTTAGTGTGTAAAACACTTTCTAAACCATGATGATTTTTATAAATGTTTTGTAAGGATCTAACAAAATACTTGAAATCTTCTGCATTAAATGTACGGTGTACAAAACTTTCAAAGTCTATAAGATCTTCTTCAGTATGATTGAGAACAAAATCAAAAGGAGAATTCCCCATCAAATCCATCATTTTTTTAGCGTTGTTGATAATCATTTTTCGATTACCCCAAGCAATTGTAGCAGCTAAAAAACCTGCAATTTCAATGTCTTCCTTTAAAGAAAATTGATGTGGTATTTGAATTGGATCACTTTCAATAAAATCAGGGCTATTATATGTAATGACTTTCTCGTCTAAAAACTCTTTAAGTTCTGTACTATTCATTCTAAATTAAATCTGCTGCAAAGCTACCTAAAATAAAGAATGCATTATAACAAGCATGTAGTAAAATACTCCATCCTAAACCAAACTTTACTCTAATAAAGCCTAAATACCCTCCTAATATAATTTGTGGTAAGACAAGTATTGGAGCTAAGATTAACACATTCGTAGTTATGGTAAAATTGGTTAAATGAATCAAACCAAAGATAAAAGCAAAGGCATAAAAAGCCACCTTAAATGTTTTTTTATCACGAAACAATGTAATAGGAGCTCTAAAAATCAATTCTTCTAGTAATGGTGCTACGATAACAGCAAAAATAAAAACAACAGTTTTAGACATTGTTTTCATCATTTCTTCCATAGCATGGTCCTCTAAATTAACCAAACCAGTATTTTCAATAAGAATAAAAAGTGGTGATAAAAGTGCTCCTGTAAGAATACTTATGATTAGAATGTTGAAAAATTTTTTTAAACGATAAGCGGTATCTTGATTCTTATCTTTTTCTAAAATATGTAATTATTTCGCTAAAAGTTTCTTTCATGATTAATTAGATTTTCTAATTAGTAGTAAGAAACAAGTGAATGTTACATTATTCTACAATAATACCATCTTTCATAATTAAAGTTCTATCTGCCATAGCAGCTAAATCTTTGTTATGGGTTACTAAAACAAAGGTTTGTCCGAACTCATCGCGTAACTTAAAAAACAATTCATGTAAGTTTTTAGCTGAGGTAGAATCCAAGTTTCCAGAAGGTTCATCCGCAAAAATAACAGAGGGACTGTTTATCAAAGCTCTTGCAACAGCAACCCGTTGTTGTTCTCCTCCAGAAAGTTGGTTTGGTTTATGGTTTTCTCTATGGGATAATCCTAAGAAGGAGAGTAATTCTTTGGCTTTTTTTTCAGTTTCATGTTTACTTTTGCCTCCAATATATGCTGGAATACAAACATTTTCTATGGCTGTAAATTCAGGTAATAGTTGATGAAATTGAAAGATGAACCCAATGTGCTTGTTTCTAAATGAAGAGACTTCTTTGTCTTTTAGGTTTTTGATTGAGATATCATCTACGAACAATTCATAATCCTGTTGTTTCAAAGGTTTGTCTAAAGTACCTAAAATTTGGAGTAAGGTAGTTTTACCTGCTCCAGAAGGCCCTACAATAGCAACAATTTCTCCTTTTTTAATATGTAGGTTTACTCCTTTTAAGATTTCAACTTCTCCGTAATGTTTGTGTATGTTTTTAGCAACAATCATAAATTCCTTGTTCAGAAAAACGAATGTAAAAAAAGAAATCAGATAAACCTAGAAAGCTTACCTGATTTCAGACTTTAAAAAAAATCCCCTAAAATATATTTTTAACATCGTTATAGTCTATAAAGTATACCAACCGAACAGAAAAAGTATGCTGGTTTGGTTCGTCAAAAAGACTATCGAGATTATTGAAGAAATTTTGTGATGTATTGCTATTTGAACTGAAAATAGAGTTTCTGTAAAAAGCTATTAATTGACTACCAGGAGCAAATTGCCAGATATAATTTAAATCCAAATTCCAGCTATTAAAATTCATGTCATGATCTCCAGTATAGCTCGTGCTTTCTAAAGCACCATTATTTTGGTTAAGTACATAGAATCCTTTGTATGGAACTTTACTCCAGTTGTGCCTAAATGAAAGTGATAATGACGACTTAGTACTGAAACTGTATTTTCCGGTAAGTGTATTATTATATGTTGTCCAATCTCTTTGTCCGAAATATATCCCAGCATCATCTTCATTTACATAGCCATATTCATTACTCGACTTACGATAGTTGAATCCATATACCAATGAAAATTGATTATTGAAACGATATCTTGGACGAATACCAAAGCCATAATTTCTTTGGTCAATACCACTTACGGCTTGCTTAAAAAAGGTATGCCAGAAATCATAATCTATAGCAAATTTCTTTCGGTAATCGGAAGACGCCCAGTGATTAATATTAAGTCGCATAGGTCTTTCGAATTGAACTCCACTTAAAGACCCTTGTCTAGGTTCAAAAAAGTCTTTACTCTTAGAACTAAAGTTCAAATTACCACCAAAACTAAAACGGTTTCTTGTGTTTGCCCAAAATGATAATCCAGAATTTGCACCAGTAAAAGTTCCTGAGTGATGTAGGAAGTTAAAGTTGTAATACCAATTTACACCGTAATTGTTGAAGATCCCTTTAGGTTTTAATAGACGATATCCAGTAAAACCATAAATCCTTTGGGTATTATTTCTAAACAATATTCCCATGTCATTAGGATTAAAGTCTTTGTTGTCAAATTGGTACCCGATTTCCCATCTCCAAGTACCAGCGTGTTTACCTATACTTGTATCAAAAGAATATCCTGTTGCATTTTCAGAAGGGTCATCCGAGATATTGGTCATTCTAAAACTTCCATCTATGTTATAAGTACTTTTTTTATTTTCAACATGCCATAGTAATCCGGTAGCATTGGCGTCTCTAAAATCACCAAATCGAGTTACATTGGTGTTAATTAAACTAACCGATGAATTTTGATTGAATTGCTGGTCTAATACCAAGATGTTGTAATTAGAAAAAGGGTTGGTGGTTTCTGTTCTTGTTTCTCCAGTTGCATTGTTTTTTATAGTAGCTTCTGTTTTATCGGTAATAGCATTAAAAAAACCTATTCCTAAACCATTTTTGGTTCGTCCAGAAATTTTTACGGCATTAAGCATTTGTACTTTATCATCTGAATTGACTAGAGTTTCTGTGTCCTCATCTACATTAGGTGAATTAATAGGAGCTCCTCCAATTCTTCTCGAGTAAAAAAGTCTTCCTTTGTTAAATAGCTCAGTACCCTCTGTAAAGAATTGTCGTTGTTCAGAAAACTGTTGTTCAAAAGGCCCTAAGTTGAGAACAACATTATCAAAACCTACTTGACTAAAATCAGGAATTAAAGTGGCGTCTAAGGTGAAGTTCTCAGTAATACCATATTTAACATCCATTCCTACACTCCAGTCAAAATCGGTTTCTCCATCAAAAGTTACTGTTGTAGCAGATGCATAAGGATAAAAAGATAAACGTGTAGGAGGTTTTATGTCTCTAAAGTTTTCTATTAAACCATCATATTGAGTCCAACTTCCTCTTGTATTATCAACATGATTCCAAGTATATCGTGCATTTATATTTCTAACTTCTCTATGAAAGTTCATTCCCCAACTTTGTATTGGTTGATTGGCAAAACGTAATGCTCGGTATGGAATTTTCATTTCAACTGTCCAACCATCTTCAGTAATTTTATGAGCACTTTCCCAAACTGCATTCCAGTTCCAATCTTCTCTCCCTCCGTTTGAAACTTTAAAGTCAAATTGAACTCCTGAGGCGGTTACAGCAAAAGCAAACGGATTTTGTCCATCATCATTTGGGTTAATTAATATCATGAAGAAATCAGCATTACCAACATTATCACGGTTTACAAACTCATTTGGTATTTTAGAAGGTTCTGGGTCTGCCATGTTAGCAGAAATATATATCGCATTATCATCGTAGGTGATTTTTACCTCAGATTTATGTGTGTCAACTTCAGCTTTTCCGTTATCTGGTCGCATCATTACAAAATTGTTGGCTGCAGGAGCTGTAGACCAAGAGGTGTCAGTCAAATTTCCATCTATAATGGGGGCTTCCGAAATTCTAGTAGCATTGAGTTTTTTTCTGTTTTGATTAACTTCTTGAGCAAAAATATTCGCTGAAGTAAGCAACAGAGTTAGTAGTAGCGTATAAAAAGTTTTTAACATGGTTGATTAAAGTGAGTTTTCGGTTTAGCTAAATTATTGTGGATTTATGCTAAGAAATCATAAATTGATGTTAATTACTGTAAAGACCTGTTAATTTTTGAGCCGTTACATTTTAAATGTTAAAGAATTGTGAAAAGCAATTTTGATTTGATAATCAGTGTACAAGTTTACCTTAAATTAAAGTACAAATTAGCTGAATATATCATTTGAATTTGTATTTTTGTTCGACTTTTAAAATTCATAACTGAAATGAACTTACACGAATATCAAGGTAAAGAAATATTAAACAGTTTTGGCGTTCGTATTCAACGCGGAATTGTGGCAAGTACACCTGAAGAAGCTGTAGAGGCAGCAAAGAAATTAACTGAAGATACAGGTACAGGTTGGCATGTAATTAAAGCACAAGTACACGCAGGTGGTCGTGGAAAAGGAGGTGGTGTTAAGTTAGCTAAAAACTTAGATGAGGTAAAAAGTATTTCTAATGATATTTTAGGAATGATGTTAATTACTCCTCAAACTTCTGCTGAAGGAAAGTTAGTAAATCAAATCTTAATCGCTGAAGATGTTTATTATCCTGGAGATAGCGAGCCTAATGAATTTTATATGTCGGTTTTATTAAACCGTGCTACTGGTAGAAACATGATTATGTACTCTACTGAAGGAGGTATGGATATCGAAGCAGTTGCTGAAGAAACTCCACACTTAATTTTTACAGAAGAAATCGATCCTGCTACAGGATTATTACCATTCCAAGCGCGTAAAGTTGCTTTTAACTTAGGTTTAAGCGGAGTTGCTTTTAAAGAAATGGTAAAATTCGTAACAGCATTGTATACAGCATATGTGAAGTCTGATTCTGCGTTATTCGAAATTAACCCAGTATTAAAAACTTCTGATGATAAAATCATGGCAGTTGATGCTAAAGTAACTTTAGATGACAATGCTTTATTCCGTCACAAAGATTATGCAGCAATGCGTGATGAGCGTGAGGAGAACCCAATTGAGGTTGAAGCTAGAGCTGCTGGATTAAACTATGTAGATTTAGATGGTAATGTTGGATGTATGGTAAACGGAGCTGGTTTAGCAATGGGTACTATGGATTTAATTAAGCAAGCTGGAGGTGATCCTGCAAACTTCTTAGATGTTGGAGGTACTGCTGATGCTCAACGTGTTGAAACAGCATTCGGAATCATCTTAAAAGATCCTAACGTAAAAGCAATTTTAGTAAATATCTTTGGAGGAATCGTTCGTTGTGATCGTGTTGCTCAAGGTGTTGTAGATGCTTACAAGAATATGGGAGATAAAATTAATGTGCCTATTATTTGTCGTTTACAAGGAACAAATGCTAAAGAAGCAAAAGAATTAATAGATAACAGTGGAATGGAGATTATCTCTGCTACAGAGTTCCAAGAAGCTGCTGATAAAGTACAAGAAGTTTTAGGTGCTTAAAACTTTTTAATTAATTCTTAGTAGATATATTAAAGAACCTCGCTTTTTAAGCGAGGTTTTTATTTGTTGATTTATATTGTTAAACTTAAATAAAGAAAATGAAAAAGATTTTAATTCTACTATTATTACCTTTTCAGTTAATTGCTCAGGAAATTTCAAATTCAGTACAGTTTTGGAACACTTTAAAAGAGCATTGCGGAAAAGCTTATGAAGGTCAAATTACTGAAGGAGGAAAAGAAGGAGATGGATTTATGGGAGAGAAATTAATAATGCATGTTCGTTCTTGTGAGGTAAATACAATTAGAATTCCATTTTTTGTAGGAGAAAACAAGTCTCGTACTTGGGTTTTTACTATCGATGAAAATAAATTAATTAGTTTGAAACATGATCATAGGCATAAAGACGGTTCTGAAGATAAAATTACTCAATATGGTGGTTCAAACCCTAATACTGGTTTAGCGCATATTCAATTTTTTCCTGCAGATCAAGAAACGTCAAATTTAATACCACATGCATCTAGTAATGTTTGGTGGGTAACTATAGATAAAACAAGTTTTACTTATAATTTACGAAGAATTGGAACAGATAGATTTTTCTCAGTAAAATTTGACTTAACAAAAGAAGTTAAAACTCCAAGTGCTCCTTGGGGTAGTAAAGACTAAAAGTTTCATTTTAAAAGAGAGTAGTTTTATAAGTAGTTCGAAGTGAAATTGTCTTTATAAGCTCTACCTATAGGAAGTTGTTTACCGTTTGTTAAATGTATCATGTTTCCTGAAACCTTTTCAATAAAATCAATATTGATAATAAATGATTTATGCACTTGAACGAAATTGGAAGGAAGTTTAATTAACCAGTTTTTTAATGATAAAGATGTTAAGGTTTTTTTATTAAGCATATAAGCTTCGGAATAATCGGAGGAAGCTTCAATATGCGTTATGTTTTTATAATGAAGTTTAATCAGTTCATGACCAGATTTAATGAATATGTACGTTTTATCAATTTTGCTGTCTTCTGATAAAACTACACTTTTTTGAATAGTAGTGTTTACCTTGTTTACTGATTTTAAAAAGCGTTCAAAAGAAAATGGTTTTAAAAGATAATCAACAACATCTAATTCATAACCTTTCAACGCATATTCACTAAATGCAGTTGTTAAAATGATGTGTGGTTTTTGATCCAAGATCTCAATAAAATCAATACCCGATACTTTTGGTAAATGAATATCTAAAAACAATAGATCAATGGGAGTTGTTTTTAAGAATTGAAGCGCTTGTAACGCATCTGAGAAAGTACCTTTTAACTCTAAAAAATCTATCTCGCCAATATACTTTTGTAAGATACGCTGTGCTGGTGCTTGATCTTCAATAATTACACAAGAAATCATTGGCTAGATAGGTTAAGAGTTAAATGTACAATATAACAATTATTATCAGTTGTAATATTGAGTTTATGTGCTTTCGGATATAGTAATTGTAAACGTTTGTTTACGTTTTCTAAACCAATACCCGTAGATAGGTTTTGTGTATTAGCATTTTCTAAAAACGTGTTTTTACATACAAAAATTAACTGATTGTTTTTAATGCTTAAATCAACGTCAATTTCAATTAATTCTGATTGACTAGCGGTACTATGTTTAAATGCATTTTCAATAAATACCATTAAAATTAATGGGGCAATTTTATAACTACCTCTGCAGTTTTTTGTATTGAAACGAACTTTACCTCTTCCTTCAATTTGAAGTTCATTTAGAGCAGTAAAGTTCTTTAAATGTTGAATTTCTTTTTCTAAAGGAACAAAGTCTTCCTTACAGTCATATAACATATAGCGTAATACAGAAGATAATTCTAAAATAATCGAAGGTGTTTGAGGGGAATTATCTAAAGCATAGGAATATAAGTTGTTTAGATTATTAAATAAAAAATGTGGATTTATTTGTGATTTTAAAAATCGTAATTCGCTTTCATTTACAGCCCTTTGCATGGCATCTAATTCTTGTTGTTTTTTAACAATGTCCCAAGCAATTTTAAAACCAACCATCATAAATATAATAGGAAATATACTTAATAAAGTATAGTAAATATTGGATACATGTTCAGCTCTTTCACCACCAACCAGTAATGGTTCTAATACATATTCTTCTACATAGTATACTCCTAAGAAAATTACTACAATAAAAGTCCAAAATGCTGCGAGTTTCTTAGTGTAAAAATATTTTGGAACTAAAACATAACTGATAAACAGAGAAACAGCTAGATAAAAACTGAAAAAAACAATAGAATATAAATGAAAACATTTGTTGTGTTTGTCAAAAGAGTAGATCAAAAATAAGACAACAGCAAATAAAGCTTGATATATAAACTCTTTAGCTTTAAAGTTGATTTTCATGTTTTTATGTTTTGTTATAAAAATAAATTAGGACCAAAAATATATTGTAAATGTTAAAAGTGGTTACAGAATTCTGTGTTCGACACTTTTTAAGAGGTGAACAACATATGTACGTTCACCCTAAAAATATGGTAGTTTAAAGAAAATATTATCACAAACTCTCTGTAAAATTGATTTTTGCTGTATTAAAAATATACAAATGAAATTAAATTTACTTGTCGTATTCCTATTCATAGGGCAATTATGTATCGCACAAAACTCCTTAACAGTTAGAGGTAAAATTGTAGATGCTAATTCTAAGCAACCTTTAGAATTTGTATCGGTGATAGTGAATAATAATAAAACGAATCAACCCGTAACAGGAGCAACCACAGGAATTGATGGTGCTTTTGAGTTAAAGACTAAAGTAAAAGATGTTAATGTAGAAATTAGTTTTATTGGATTTAAAACAAAAAGAATTACTACTATTAAAAATATAAACGGAGTAGCTAACTTAAATACTATTGAACTGGAAGAAGATGCACAAGAATTAGATGAGGTTGTAGTACGTGCGGAAAAATCTTCTACTGAGTTTAAATTAGATAAAAGAGTATTTAATGTTGGTAAAGATTTAAGTTCAACTGGAGCTAGTGCAATGGAGGTTTTAAATAATGTACCTTCTGTTAATGTTAGCATTGAAGGAGCAATTACTCTAAGAGGTGGACAAGGAGCACAGATTTTAATTAATGGTAAGCCTTCTGTCATAGCAAGTCAAGAAGGGAATGCATTAGGAACTATCGTTGCTGATCAAATAGAGAAGATAGAAGTAATCACCAATCCTTCTGCTAAGTATGAAGCCGAAGGTACCGCAGGTATAATTAATATCGTTTTAAAGAAAAATGATAAAAAAGGTTGGAATGGTTCTATTAGTTTGAATACAGGAATACCGAATAACCATAGTGTTGGAGTAAGTCTAAATAAAAGAACTGAGAAGTTTAATATTTTTAGTCAGATAGGGGTAGGAAAGCGTACTTTTCCAAATGAATCGAAAAGTTATAACTTAAATAGAACCAACAACAATGAAATTTTATCAAACGGGAATGGTGATAAGAACGAGCAGTTTTATAATATTACCTTAGGAACCGATTATTACATTAATCAATATAATGTAATTACATTGTCTGGAAATTTTGCTTATGAAATAGAAGACGAAGATTCTAAAACTCAATTTGATCAAGTTGAAGGTAGTAATGGAAATTTGAATAGTTCGTACAATCGATTCGAAATTACCGAAGCAACCAATCCAAAATTTCAATACGAACTTCAGTATAAAAAAGACTTTAAAAACAATAAAGAACAGAGTTTATTGTTCAGTGCGTTAGGAAGTTTTTTTGGTAAAGATCAGACATCTGAATTTAATAATGAAGCTATCGTTGGAATTGCAGATCCTAATCAAAAAACACGTACTGATTTTAAAGAAGCACAATACACATTTAAATTAGATTATACACATCCCATAACTGAAGCATATACTATTGAAACAGGGACGCAATATGTATTGAACGATGTAACAAATGATTATGCTGTAGATAATTTTCAAGGTGGTATTTGGGTGAACGATGTAAATTTGACGAATATTTTTGATTACAAGCAAAATGTATTTGGAGTATATATAACCGGGGCTTATGAAGGAGAACAATGGGGAGTGAAGCTTGGAGGTCGTTTAGAAAATACAGACTTAAATACAGTTTTACAAACTACCCGTCAGGAGAATGCTCAAAACTATACTAACTTCTTTCCAAGTGTACACACTTCATATAAAGTAAATCATAATTTTTCTATTCAAGCAGGGTATTCAAAACGTATTTACAGACCTAGATTATGGGATTTAAATCCGTTTTTTAATATTCGAAATCAGTTTAACATTTTCACAGGGAATCCGAACTTACAACCTGAATTTACAGATTCATATGAGTTGACTTCTATTCATAAATTGGGAAAACTTAATTTAAACTTTGGAGTATATTATCGAAATACCACAGATGTGATTGAAGATGTGTCTAGTTATAACACCACTACTGGAGTAACTACTCGTATGCCTCAAAATTTTGGGACTAGTAAAATAACTGGTTTTGAAGCAAATTATAAAGTTAACTTAACGAAATGGGCTTCTGTAAATGGAGATTTTAACTACAATATATTTAATAGAAAAGGACAATTTGATGCCGATAACAATTTCGATTTTGAAGGAAGTCGCTGGGATACGAAGTCTACAGTGAAATTTAAGCTACCTGAAAGTTTTGATTTGGAAGTGTCAGGGAATTATCGTTCAAAATATAAAACAGCACAAGGAACTGTTGCTAAAAATGTTTTTGCCAATTTAGGTTTGAGGAAAAAGATTATCAAAGGAAAAGTAATTCTAAACTTAAGTGTTCGAGATTTATTTGCCTCAAGAATTTTTGAATCTACGCAAGAAGGAACCAGTTTCTTTAGCAGTAGTAGCCGCCAAAGAGGTCGTTTTGTAACTTTTGGAATTAGTTATGGTTTTGGAAAAGGAGAAGCTATGGAATATTCAGCAAGAAAGAGATTTTAAACAAAAACAACAATTAACAATTATAAATTTAAATAAAATGAGAAAATTAATTATTACACTAATTTTAATAGTAACTGTAGGGGTAAATGCACAAGAAAAATGGACAGTAGATGCTTCACATTCATCAATTAATTTTGCCGTATCACACTTAGTGATTTCCGAAACTACTGGTTCTTTCGATAGTTTTGATATTTGGGCTTCTTCTAAGGAGAATTTTGAAGTACCAGTGTTTTCTGTATCGATAAAGACAGCTAGTATTAATACTAAAAATGAAGGAAGAGATAAGCATTTAAGAGCAAATGACTTTTTTGACGCAGCAACATACCCTAGTATAAAATTTGTACAAAAAGAGTTCAAAAAACGAGAGGGTAAGAAGATTGAAATATTAGGAGATTTAACCATTAAAGGTATTACTAAACCTGTAATTTTAAAAGGGAAGGTTAATGGAGTAGTTGCTACTAAATATGGAATGAAAGCAGGAGTAAAGTTACAAACTACAATTAAACGTACTGACTTTAAAGTAGGTGGAGAAGGTGGTTCTATAGGAGAAGAAGTAGAGCTTGTTATCAATTTAGAATTAAACAAAAAGAAAGCATAATTGTTCCCAGACTAATTCTTTGTTGTAAAAAATGCCCCACATTTAAATGTGAGGCATTTTTATTTATATAAGAGTGAATTATAACTTTTCCTTTAAAATTTCAATTTCATCACGTAATTGTGCTGCTGCCATAAAATCTAAAGCTTTTGCAGCTTCCTCCATTTGCTTACGTTTGTTGCGAATACGTTTTTCTATTTCAGCTTTTGGTAAATATTCCAAATCTTGTTCCGCTGCCTTTTGAATTGCAGCATCATATTGATGAGTCGTAATGGCTGATCTAGATAGGGTATCGTCTATTTTCTTGTTAATTTGTTTTGGAGTTATACCATGCGCAGAGTTATAATTAATTTGCTTTTCTCTTCTACGATTGGTTTCATCAATCGTCATTTGCATACTATTGGTAATTTTATCCGCATACATAATGGCTTTTCCGTTTACATTACGTGCGGCTCTACCAACTGTTTGTGTTAAAGAACGATGTGAACGGAGAAAACCTTCTTTATCAGCATCTAAAATAGCAACCAATGAAACTTCTGGAAGGTCTAATCCTTCTCTTAATAGGTTTACACCAATAAGTACATCAAAAAGTCCCTTACGAAGATCTTGCATGATTTCTACACGTTCTAAAGTATCAACATCAGAATGTATATAACGACAACGTACTTGAATACGTGTAAGGTATTTAGCTAACTCTTCAGCCATTCGCTTGGTTAATGTAGTAACTAATGTACGTTCATCTTTTTCTACGCGAATTTGAATCTCTTCAATTAAATCATCTATTTGATTTAAGCTAGGACGTACTTCAATTTCTGGATCCAACAACCCTGTTGGACGAATCACTTGTTCTACAAATAAACCTTCTGTTTTTTGTAGTTCATAATCTGCAGGAGTAGCAGAAACATAAATCACTTGATTTTGCAACATTTCAAACTCTTCGAACTTTAAAGGTCTATTATCCATAGCAGCAGGTAATCTAAAACCGTATTCTACTAAATTTTCTTTTCTACTTCGATCTCCTCCATACATCGCATGAACCTGTGGTACGGTAACATGACTTTCATCAATAACCATTAAAAAATCGTCTGGAAAATAATCTAACAAGCAGAAAGGTCTAGTTCCGGCTTCACGTCCGTCTAAATAGCGAGAGTAATTTTCAATTCCAGAACAATATCCTAATTCACGAATCATTTCTAAATCAAACTCTGTACGTTCTTTCAAACGTTTTGCTTCTAAATGTTTTCCTATTTCTTTAAAATAATCGTATTGTTTCATCAAATCTTCTTGAATTTGATGAATGGCATTCTGTAATACATCAGGAGAAGTAACAAATAAATTAGCAGGATAGATGTTCAATTGATTTAGTCGTGTAATGATTTCATTGGTTTCAATATTAAAAGATTCAATTTCTTCAATTTCATCTCCAAAAAAATGAACGCGATATGCACTATCTCCATAAGAAGGATAGATGGTAACAACATCTCCTTTTACTTTAAAGGTACCACTTTTGATTTCGGTTTCTGTTCGTGCATATAAACTAGTTACTAATTGATGTAAAAATTTAGTCCTAGATATTTGCTGGTCTACCTCAATTGGAATTACATTCTTTTTAAATTCAGTAGGGTTTCCAATACCATACAAACAAGAAACAGAAGCCACTACTAATACGTCTCGTCGTCCAGAAAGTAGAGAAGAAGAAGTACTAATTCGTAAACGTTCTATTTCGTCATTAATAGACAGGTCTTTTTCAATATAAGTTCCTGTTACTGGGATATATGCTTCAGGCTGATAATAATCATAATAAGAAACAAAATACTCTACTGCATTGTTAGGGAAAAATTGTTTGAACTCAGAATACAACTGTGCAGCCAAAGTTTTGTTATGAGCTAATACTAAAGTTGGTCTATTTACTTTAGCTACGACATTGGCAACCGAAAAAGTTTTACCAGAACCAGTTACTCCCAATAAGGTTTGAAACTTTTCTCCTTCAACAATTCCGTTGGCTAATTGATTGATAGCTTGCGGTTGGTCACCCGTAGGTTGAAACTCTGAAACAATTTGAAAATCCATAACTACAAAAATAAGGTATGAATTTATCTTCTTAATAAACTAAAATGGCTTTTTTTTGTTCGAACCTTTCCATTTTTATCTATAAGTTGTGCATTATACCAATAATCTGTAGAAGGAAGTTTAGAGCCATTGTAAAAACCATCCCATCCTCTATGATTTTTATTTGGAATGATGGCAACTTGTTTACCATATCGATCGTAAATTTTAACCGTTACATCTCGAAAAAAATCATTGTCAACTCCTTGGATTTTCCATGTGTCATAGACTCCATCATCATTTGGAGTGAAATGTCTTTGAAAGAAAATTACAGGAATTTCATCGGAGATAGTATCACCACAACCATTTCTGTCTCGAATGGTTATTGTGTAAATTCCTATGGGAAGGTTGGAAAAGGTAATGGAAGAGTTAGTACCATTTAAAAACAGATTTGAATTGCTAATCATGAAATCATAAAGACCTAGTCCGTCTACTGATATTGAAATACTGTTGTTGTTTAAAGAATCATCTATAACTGAAATATCAAGGATAACAGCTTTGCTAGATGCAATTACTTCAAAAGTATTAAAAGCATGGCATGGATTGATGAGTTGCGAGTTTTGTCGAATGGTTTCAACACGATAGGTTCCCGCTTCAGATGCTTCATATACAGCATTTGTAGCGTTGGAAATACTATTTCCATTAAAATACCATTGATAGGTGTCATTGGAATTTCCTGTTGAGGCATCTAAGCTAACCGTAGCTAAAGGTAATGTTCCTATAGGGAAATTTACACATAGTAATGTGGGAGTACTATTACCCTGCGGTATAGGTAAAGATTCTACAAAAATAGTAAAAGTAAAAATTGAAAAGCAACTCGGATCTGAATTGAGAGAGACACGAACAAAGATGTCTGATGCATTGGTGAAAAAGTCATCATTATAAGGCGCTAATATTGGATTGTTTTGAGCATTTGCATCATTTTGTGTTCTATAGAAGTTAATGGTATGTGTTGTTGTATTTATGGTTGGATTTAGCGTAAGTATTTCGTTAATAGTATTATTAAAATCATAGGTTCCTTGTCCATTACCTATGCTGTTGGTGGCTGATGGGTTATTTGCATTTTCATCTATTTCACAAACATAAACATCGCTAATATTGGTATTGTTTATAACCTCGTTTACTGCAAGTGATAATGTACCAAGAGAAAAACAACCCGTATTTCCGGAAGAACTAAAATTTACACGTACCACTAAGGTTTCAGGATTGGAAGTGTTTATATAATTTGTTTTAGGGAGTGGAGAAGAAAACGTGGTATCGCTTAAAGAAAAGAATTCAACTGTAACATTAGTAGCATTATTTGTTAAAGCAGCTTCTTGCGTGCTTAAGTCAAACGTTGTACTTCCATCATTTGGATTAGTATCGGAATCACATTTTTCAAAAGGAGGAACAGAAACTATTGTTGGAGCAGGAACAAATTCAACTTCAACTTGAGAATCTAAAGTTTTAGCACAGGTTGCTTTTAAGGTAGTAGTAAGTTTGTAGATACCCGATCCCCAATTAACATCATTAATAGTAAGAATAGAATCTGTACCGATAATGTTACCATCCTTTTCCCATGAGTATGTTGCTCCTGGTTCAATTCTTCCAGCTTTTAATCGATAGTCTTGACCAGCACAAAAGAATTGTTTGGTGTCACTGATTATTTGATCGGTATCGGCATTAAGTATAGTTGTAGGTAAGAAAAATGATTGAATAAAAGGAGGGAGTCCTTGAGCAGAATTTCGCCCATTTAAGTTTACGCCATTATGAACATAGTTGATACTATTTTTGTCGTTTTCAGGATTGTTAATGACACCCAATTGTGGACTCTCACTCACAGCGTGATAGATTTTTCCATCAGGACCTAATTGAAAAGCTCCTCTTGTTCCTCGGTAAGTAAAAAAAGGTGTACCTCTTGAATTATTGATTATTGTGATGTCTGGATTGCTGATATCAAACTGATACAGATTAGCTTCAGCAAATTGAGAAAAAATATCAGGTCCAGTGGCAATATATAGTTTGTTGCCTGATATAGAGAATTCTACACCATAACCAATATTACCATCTAAATTGAGTCTTCTTCCATTAGAAACTACTCCAGTAGTTGCTGAAAAGTCGTAAATAAAAGACCCAGCTTCAGAGCTAGCTTGTACCAATTTGGTACCATCTGGAGATAATTTTAGATAACCTCTGCTACTAAAAAAAATAAAGAAACCAATAGGAGAAATAACAGGGGTAGTATTAACACCTGTACTTGTAACTTCAAAAGCATAAAAGTTATCTCTATCGGCAGTAATAACCCAAAAAGAATCACAGGTCCTTCCAACAACCGAGGTTACTTTTTCATCTGCTGAACCTACCAACAAAACATTTTTGGTAGTGACATCTCCATTGCCTCCATTTAAACTCATATCGATAATGGAATATCTAAAACCATCTCCATTACCTTCTTGGGCATCTACTGTAAACAAATAGTAAATATTTGTATTGGAAGGGTTGGGTACAATTAAACCAGATTGAGTACTTGAATTATCACCTAATAAACCAGTACCATTTGGCATAAGATTATGATTTCTATCCCAAACCTGAATACCGTCAGAATAGAAGAGAAGATTTCCATTTTGATCTGATATAGAAGAGCAACCTTCTAAAGTGTTTAATTGTCCATTTGTAAGCGCAACGGGTACACCAGTACTAAAATCAAGACCCGCATTTCTTCCGAAATACCAAAAGTTAGCTTCATTTTGTGCCGTTAATATAATTGAGGAGTGAAGAAATAATAAGAGAATTAATTTCTTCATCGTACGAGTTATTATCTAACACAAAGTTAATCAAATAATTAGAGTTATTAAAGTACTCGATTGAAGATGCATTGAAAAACAGTGTTTTTCATGTGTTTTATAGAGGGCTTTTTCGAATATGTAATAGTACCCCATTAAAAAAGGTGAGCTATTTAGCTCACCTTTTTGTTTTTATAAATTATCTTCTTAGTAAAGAGAAGTGTCCTTGATGTTGGTGTACTTGGCCTTTTCGATCTACTAGTTGAATTTTAAACCAGTAATCACTTGAAGGTAATACATTACCATTGTAAGTACCATCCCAACCAA